>JBBIIM010000008.1:6485-65831 GCA_037446475.1 Crocinitomicaceae bacterium
GGTTTGGGAACAGACTACTCCATTCAATTCAACGATGGTGTCGGATCAACGTACAACTTTACACATCCACCGCCACCCTTTATTGCACACAACTTCCCGATGAATTCTTGTGGAGTAACCTCGACATTCAATGGTGTTTCCTACCTCAACGCATTCAGTGTAACCATGACCACCTCCAATGCCTGCGGACAATCCACCTCGGGCATTGCTCCTATCATAATCAGTGAAAGCCCCATGGCAGATTTTGAAATGTCTGATACGGTGGTATGCGTAAACACAATTGTATCATTCACTAATGCCTCATTCAACGGTTCAAACGTGACCGGTGGAATTGTTGGCGGAATGGCCGGCTGCGACTCCTTGGCTGATGTGATTTGGTCGTACAATCCCTTTGCAAATGTTGAACTCATCTCCGGAGAACTGGGAACCTTGTTTTCTACCCCAATTGGGAATCAATGGTTTCCCGGAACAGAAATGATTGAATTGATGTTCACCCAACCCGGCGTGTATTCGATTACCATGAAAGTGCGCAACAAACCCCAATGCGGCGAAGACAGCATTACGAAAACAATTTGCGTCATCCCGGCTTTGGTGGCTGACTTTTCACTCCCGGACAGCTCAGCTTGCGTGCCCTACACCTTTCAACCCACCAATTTGTCAAATTTCGTCCAATGCGACAACGGGAATATTTTTGAATGGACAGTCACGCGAACCAATCCACAGGCTTGTCCTTATGGTTCGAATCCCGGTTACGCATTTTCCGGCGGGACAAATGCATCTTCCGTGAATCCAACAATCAATTTCACAGCACCCGGGATATATCAAATCCAACTGATCAACAAGCTGGAATTTGAAGTCCCAGGAATAGACTGCGACGGAGACACCATTGTTAAAACATTGATTATTAAAGACAAACCATTTTTTACCCTCGATCCCCTCGCCATTTGCTCCGGTAGCGAATACGTGCTGGCACCCAATTATTTTGAATGTTATGCTGACAACGGATTGATATACAATTGGAATTTTGCACCGTCATCCGCCTCGATTGCAACTTCAAGTTTGGCTAACCCGTCTATTTCCTACGATGCCATGGGTGATTACGCCTACAGCTTGACCGCTTCCAACGAGTGTGGTTCAATGAGCGCCTCATCCACAGTGAATGTCGCAGACGGAATTGTGATTCAAGCCTCTGGCCCTACGGCAGATTGTTTAAACAGTCCAATTACACTCAATGGGACTATTACCGGAGCCGTTACGACCGGGACTTGGTTCTCGGATTTACCGGGTGGAACATTCAGTCCAAGCAACACCAATTTGAACCCTAACTTCTTCTTTACCAATGGTTTTATTGGCGATATCACCTTTACTTTGATGTCAGATAGCTCGGCCAATGGCTGTCCTCCAGCGGTGGAGAGTTTTGTGGTTTCAATCAACAACACGATTTATGCCGACGCAGGAAACTACGATACCTTATGCCTCAACACCGTTGTCAATTTATTGGGTGAATTCGGTGGGGTGGCGACTTCTGCCACTTGGAGCAGCTTAAATGGCGGTGTTTTTGCTGATCCTAATGATCCTCTTACCACATTCACTCCTCCTATGGATTTTGTTGGAGATATAACAATCATTCTTACCACAAACACTCCAAGCGGTGACTGCGTAGCGGCGGCTGATACCGTGACTCTTACCTTCGTTCCCTTACCGGTTATTACTGTCACCAGTGATACGGTAATTTGTGAAGGTCAAAGTCTTGTAGTTGAGGCCGGAGGAGCTTCCTCATACAACTGGGATCAAAATTTAGGCTTCGGACAGAGTCATGTTATTGCTCCGATAGTCACAACTGTCTATACAGTTGAAGGAACAGACACCTACGGCTGTTCAAATACAAATAATATTCTGGTTGAAGTAATTCCTGCGCCAATAATTACTCCGCTAAATGATTTGATTTTCTGTCCTCAGGAAACAAGCGTTACCATCAACTTCGAAAGTTCCATTCCGAATACCAGCTATAGCTGGACGAGAACATCGGGGGCTATTGGTTTATCGGATTTTTCAGGATTGGACAGCATACCTTCATTCACGACGATCAACGCATCGAACTCAATCATTTCCTCGACATTCATCGTAATTCCTGAAGCAGACAATTGTTCAGGGCCAGCGACCACTTTTACCATTTCCGTCAATCCAATCCCAAATTATACGGGTGATTTTGAGCAAATTATTTGTCCTGGCGCAACGAGTTCAGTGGTTTGGAATTCTGACTTAGCTTCACCCTTGGCTGCTGAATTTTCCTGGGAGCTCATTTCATCCAGTACAAACCTCAGCGGATTGTTGAATTCAGGCAACGGAAATTTACCTGCGATGAATGTTGTAAACGCCAACAACCTGACTGAAACGGCGGTTTACAATGTTCAGATGCATTATGAAAACTGTTTTGGGGAACCCTTCGACTATACTTTCACAGTAAATCCCGGTCCGATAATGAATCCGATTCCGGCGCAAGAAATTTGTAGTGGAGCGAGTTTTGAAGAAACTGAATTTTCAGCATCAGTTGTGGGTTCTACCTTTACATGGAATCTCGCCAATACCACCATCCCTGCAACGCTCAGTGGTTACCCCCAACCCTCAGGCGCCGGAAATATTCAATCCACCTCTATTCAAAATCTAGGAAATACAGCTTACACGCTGATTTATGCTGTTACGCCGTTTGCCCTTAACTGCACCGGCGCCCCTGCGCTTTTCCAACTTGTCGTAAACCCACAACTCGTAGCCCTGCCGAGTGTGCCAAACCAGGTAATCTGCAACAACAGCAGCAGTGTACAGGTAGAACTTTCAGGTAATGTAGCCAATTCAAGCGTTGTCTGGAATATAGACAATGTCCCAGCTGATGTGTTTGGAATCACCGTAACAGATGGCATCAACACAATACCTTCTTTCAACCTAGAAAACACAAATTCCACGCAAATTCAGGATATTACTATTACACTTCAAGCGCTTAATGAAGACCCTCTTTTCTGTCCCGGACTCCCGTCAAGCTATACCATTTCGGTTTTCCCGACACCAATTGCCTATCCCGAAAGCGACAGCATTTTTTGTCATGGTCAAGTTGTACCCGAAATTGTATTGGACGGCTTAGCCACTCAATTGAATTGGTCGCACAACGGCTCCAACCTCGGCTTGAGCAACTCCGGCACAGATACCATTCCGGAATTCATTATTCAAAACAACAGTTTTTCGCAAGTTACCGTTGATTTTATGGTAATACCTTATGTAGTTCTCAACAACGACATTTGCGAAGGGTTACCCAATCAATTCTCATACATCATTAACCCAAATGTTATCTTAGACAGCCTTCCCAACATCGCGGTTTGCAATGGTGATAGTGTTCCTCAAATTAACTTCAGCAGTCCATTGTTGGATGGATCATTGACCTATTCGTGGCAAAACTCGAACACGAGTATTGGTCTGAGTTTGAATGGTTCGGGAGTATCTATCCCCTCTTTCCTAGGTGTAAATACTGGAACGACCGGAAATGTTAGTACCCTGACTTTCCAAGCTACTTATGTCAATTCGGGAGTTAGCTGCTTGAGCGACCTATACAATTTTGAAATTGCCATTCATCCGATTCCCCAGATCGTTTATTTGCCTGATACGTTCATTTGCAATTACCAGAATGTGAATGTTACGCCCATAACCAACATAAACAGCAGCTTTGTTTGGCAGGGCGACCCCAACCCGAATGTGAACGGCGTATCGACGAACACTCAAGTGGGCAATGTTATCGATGATCAGCTGGAAAACAATTCCCCGGATTTGCAACCTATCAATTATTACGTTGCACCGATACTTCCGGGAACGAATTGCATCGGTGACACCAGTCAAATGATTGTTATTGTTGAGCCTACGATTTTTATGACCTCACCGACAGTTTATGAGATTTGCAGTGGAACATCGGTAAACTCCGTATTGACCTCAAATATTCCGGCCAATTACAACTGGTTTGCAACGCCGAATCCAAATGTGTTGGGCTCGACGAACTTCTCTGTCAGCACGAATGTAATCAACGACATTCTCATCAACACAACAACACTACCACAGATGGTTGTTTACACCATCATACCCAGCACGATATCCGGAAACTGTCAGGGCGATCCGCTGATTGTGAACGTTCTTGTGAATCCGGAATTACAGATCACCTCTCCCCCAACCCATACGATTTGCAACAATCAAACGGTAAACATACCCCTTACTGCCAACGCGAATGGAACCTTTTCCTGGTTCGCCAGCCAAAGTGGGCCTGTATCGGGCGAAACCACACAAATTCAGAACAGTAACAGCATCAACGACCAACTCTTCAATAACTCATCCACCGTTCAACAGGTGACTTATAATGTTGTGATTACGACTTTGAATCAAGGCTGTACGAGTCAAAACTTCCAGATTGTTGTGGATGTGATTCCTACTCCGACTGTGGTTGGACCCACAGATATTACTGTCTGTCATCAGTCTCAGAATCAGGCTGTACTTCCCGATGGCAATTACACCTCTTTAAACTGGACCAATAATAACACCGGTACCGGGATTGCAGCTTTTGCGAATAATGTTCCGAATTTTGCGGGCTTTACAGCAAACAATACCAACAATTTCCCGCACAGCAGCACAATAGTTTTCACGCCAATAATTACGCATAATAACGTGTCTTGCTCGGGCAGTTCAGATGATTTTGAGGTCACCGTTAACCCCAACGGTCAAATCAACTTCATGCCGAACATTGAGGTGTGTCACGGGACGCCTGTGCCTTCCTCCATTTTCACAACAAGCAATTCAACCGGAACTACGACTTTCCTTTGGAACAACAACAACCTAACCACCGGATTGAACCTCACCGCAGGACTGGGTAATGTTCCCGGCTTTACAAGCGCCAATAACTTCAGTGCGACACCCAATGTTTCAACTATTTCGGCCATTGGTGCCTATTTCCACAACAGTGTTTCATGTCCATCTCAACCGATTACTTTCGATATCATTGTAAATCCAATTCCGAGTTTAAATCCAATTCCCAATCAAACACATTGCAGCAATGATTCCGTACCTTTATACAACTTCAACGGCTTCGGTTCAAATTACTACGTTTGGAGTCACAACAATGCTTCAATTGGTTTGCCTATTAACGGTTTCGGTAACCTGCCACAATTTGTAGCGAGCAATTTAACTCAAGTTCCTATTCAATCTACGGTTCAAGTTACTCCGTATTACAATTCGACCCTATCGGGCTTATCTTGTGTGGGTAATCCGCAAGAATTCACCATAACCATTCAGCCCGCACCATTGGTATTTTTCCAAACAGAATCCAACGTCTATTGCTCCCGAAGCGATGTAACCTTCTACAATTACTCGAACGCCAACACCACTTTCAACTGGAATTTTGGAGATGGCGGAACATCATTATTCGTAAATCCAACACATATTTACCAGCAACCAGGCACCTACACGGTAACCCTGACAGGAATGAACAACTTTAACGGTTGTACGGCCAGCTATTCCATGCCGATCTCAATTCTTGAAAAGCCAATTGTTTCTTTCTCTGTCGATTCGGCTATGCAGTGTTTTCCCGCAATTTTCACCTTTACAGACAACATTCAGGCTCCTTTCACTTATAACATTTGGCACTTTGGCGATGGTAACAGCGTAACACAAAACGATTCTGTGAGCCATGTATATTTAGAATATGGTTGTTATGATGTGACTCTTATTGTAGGCAGTGAAAACGGTTGCATGGACTCGCTGACTATTCCTCAAATGGTTTGTCATCTTCCTAATCCAATAGCCCATTTCACTACGGATCAAGCTGTTTACAATACAAACAACCCAATTGTAAGTTTCTACAATTCGAGTCAGTTTGCTACAAATTACTCCTGGAATTTTGGCTATGGTCCCACTGGCAACGCCGTGAATCCAGTTCACATTTATCCGGAAATAGAAGCCAGCTATCCCGTAGTACTCACTGCATACAATGACATCGGCTGCAGTGCGGAGTATGGTCTTGTAGTAGTTTTGAAAGAAGACCGTTTATTCTACGTTCCGAACAGTTTCACCCCGGAGAATTTAGACGGTGTGAATGATTATTTCCTGCCTGTGGTTACCTCTGGCTATGATTTGTCCACGTACAACCTAGTAATCTTCAACCGGTGGGGCGAAATCGTTTTCGAAACAAGCGACTATCCTCACGCTTGGAATGGCGTGGGAATGGATGGAAAGCCTTGTCCTGATGGAGCTTACGTTTGGCAACTCACACTTCGAGGCATCTTGGAGAAAGATGCTGAAGTATTCACAGGACATGTGATGTTGTTGCGATAATCAGTTCTTTTCGCAGGTGCTTTTGCCAATCAAAGCGTAAAGCGGACAAAAGCTAATTACTGAGGTCAACAGTAAAACAAGGGAGGCTCCAAAAGCTACATAGTTGTACGGCTCCGGGATGATTTCAAAAATAACCAATACTGCAAGAGCAATAGAAACTACTATTCTCACGATTTTATCTGTTTTGCCAACGTTCTTAGTCATATCAAAATTTTTCCGAAATGTACAAAAGTTTCCGATTGCTCAACAGTTGGGTGAACTTGCTTTATCCGAAAGAACACTTTAATCTTCACATGTTGGATTGGTTTTTATTTTAACACACACTAACAAGCAACAATATTCGGAGGAGTAGTTCTTGACAAAACATCAAATTTAATAAAAATATCATTCGAATTTGGAACAAAAAAAAGCATCCCAACCAAACGGCAGGGATGCTCTTCATCTGAAAATTAAAATTTACAAAACAATCAACTTAATGACATGTCCGTGAAAATCACTGGTCAAGCGTACGTAATATACGCCTTGTGAGAAGATCATATGTTGGTTCAATACAATCTCATTTTTGCCTTGAATGGCTTGAGCGCTCAATTTTGTCAATTCTTTACCGGCTCCATCAAGCACCGTTAAATGACTCAATTCAACGTCATCAGGAATCTGAATTTTGATATCGTCAAGACTGCTCACCGGGTTTGGATAAGCATAGATCGAGGCCAAAGGATTTACTTCCTCAAGACCTAAGACACCATTGACGAAAATGTTGTCAATTGCGATGTTGTTCGAAAAATCTGATCCGGTGTATTCAAACTTCAAGCGCACATTCCCTGTAGTTTGATTGGATGTCAAATTGAAGGATGATTCCCCCCAAACCGTATTGTTGTTTGGCATGAAATCCAAATGCCCTGTTCCGTTGTTGATTAAATCCACTCCGGTTAACGTTTGGCGCAAAGTCCAAGTTTGTCCACAATTGGTAGAAACAAAAACTCGCAAACGCTCGGTCATTTGAGCAGCTGTTGAAGCGTTGGTTGCAGCAGCCCAGCGGAATGATACGTTCACACCACTTGTATTCGACAAATCAAATGAAGGTGTAATGAACTCATCTACAACACCTCCCAAACGGTTTTGGTAGAATGCCTCATTGGTGAAAGGAAGGAAACTCACATAAGGTGATGCATTGCGCAAGATGATACCACGACTGCCACCAATTCCGGCTCCCTGCAAAATTTGCCACTTGGCTTCGTTATCTGTTGGGTTAACCACAACATATTGTGCAGGGTTTTCTGTGTCAAAAGTTAACTGAGTTGGACCTACATAGTCACGGTAGCTTGGCGCAACGAAGATGTATTGATCAATTGTTTTGGTATTTGAACCCTGACTATCAGTCACTGTAAGTTTCACCGTTTTCCAACCCGGTGTGTCCCAGGTTACCGTCGGATTCAAACTCGTGGATGATGCCGGAGATCCACTAGGAAATTCCCAAGTGTAGCTTACATTTCCGGCAGTTCTCCAGGAGTGGTTGGTGAACTGCACAGGCGTGTTCAAGCACACTGTTGTCGTGGGTGCATTAAAGTCAGCTATAGGCTCACAAGCCATCGGGACAGACATATCGCCCAGGGTCAATGCAAGGTTTTGCGGATTCCAAAGCGCGTTTCTTCCTGCCATTGTGGAGTTCAAAATAACACGCATAAAATCAACCTGACCTTTGGTAAACATGTTGGAACAATAAGAATATTCCATGAAGTTTTGCACATTATCCAATTCTGTGTCGCACGTCGTTCCATTCAAATTGCATGAAGTCCAGCCGATGGTGTTGGGTGTGTCTTCAATTCCGTCGTCTGTTACGCAATTGGTAATTACACCCGGATCATTGGTTGACCCCCATGTATGAGCAAGCCCTAACCAGTGTCCAATTTCATGTGTCAAAGCGCGAGAGAGTCCCGGAGCACCTGTTCCAATATCACCGATGTAGTTGTGACGAATGATAATTCCATCTCGCCAGAATCCTACTCCTTCCACAGAGGAAGGATAATAAGCATATCCTGCTACACCATTTTCCATTGAACGAACCACCCAAACATTCAAGTAACGTGTTCTTGGCCATGGATTCAACTTGGAATAATCGTCACCAACATTCGTTTCAAAGCTGTTGTAGCGATTAATCCCGTTGGAACAGTTGCCAAAAGGATCGATGCGTGCCAATTCAAACTTGAATTTTGCATTGCCAACACGGTTCACGAAATACGGTACAACATTAGCGGTATCCGCGTTCAGTTTACGAAAGTCTTCGTTCAAAATTTGCACCTGACGGTAAATCTGTTGGTCGGAAATATTCTCAACGCCATAGCGGTGAATGACGTGAAAAACAATAGGAATTGTGATGGTATTTGTATCACCGGTTCTTAAGGACATCATGCTGCGCATATCTTCATAAGCCTGAATAATTTCAGGGTGAAGCTGCTGCAATTCCGCCTCTTTGTGGTGTGAGCCGCAGTTAAAATGATCGTGTTGCGCGAAAGCAGAAAAGCCGCTTAAGACCGCCGTAATGAATAAAAACTTTTTCATAGGATTTGAAATTTGACCCAAAGTTAAATCCGGATTAATCACATTCCGTTTAAAATAGAAACAGACTTTCGGGCAAAATAACAAGTCTAATTCCTTAACATTCCATTAACCCAAAAAATACTGATTTTTAGCGCTCAACTGTGGCAATAACAGTACCTTTGCAGCCTATTTTTTTAACCATTTAATACGTAACACAAAGAATGAGTGCATTAGGAAATCACATTTTGGTTGAGTTTAGCGGTTGTACGCCTCAGATTATGAACGAGGTATCAACAATTGAACAAGGTATGGTTGATGCGGCAATCAAGGCCGGAGCAACAGTTATTAATTCAACTTTTCACCATTTTTCTCCGTATGGAGTATCTGGTGTTGTGGTGATTCAGGAAAGTCACTTGGCCATTCACACATGGCCTGAATACGGTTATGCAGCCGTAGATTTGTTCACTTGCGGCGACATTGACTCCTGGATATCTTTTGATTATTTGAAAGAGGTTTTTCAAGCGAAAAATTACTCGGCTATCGAATTGCGTCGCGGTTCGTTGAGCCTTTTGGAGCGTTTGGATTTCGATTTGTCTACGATGCGCATGGAGGCTAAAGGGCGCACCAACCCTGAGTTTTACACCAGAAATGTGTGGTTTACAGACAAGGACGACAATCAGGCTTTATCTTTGAGATATACGGGAGAGGTTTTCCACGATGTACAATCGCCTTTCCAACGCGTTAAGATTTTGGAATCTTACAAGTACGGTAAAATGTTGACTTTGGACGACATGGTCATGACCACCGAAAAAGATGAATTCCACTACCACGAAATGATTTCTCACCCTGCGATGTTTGTTCATGGAAATGCCAAAAATATTTTAGTAATTGGCGGTGGCGACGGCGGCACAGTGCGCGAGTTGTTGCGTCATGAAGGTGTCGAAAAAGTAACGATGGTTGAAATTGACGGAGAAGTAATTGAAGCTTGTAAAAAACACTTACCACAAATTGCTGCGTCTTTCAATGACCCGCGTTTGGAGTTGATTGTCGGCGACGGAATTGAATATGCTGCCAACGCGAAACAGGAATCTTATGACTTGATTTTGGTAGATGGTTCTGATCCGGTAGGACCTGCGGAAGGATTGTTCTCCGTAAAATTCTTCAACGATTGCGCCAAAGCATTGAAACCGGGCGGTATCTTGTTAACACAAGGAGAATCACCAAAATTCAACGACAAAGCCTTTGCTGAATTGCACCATACGATTGCGGATATTTTCGGAAAACAAAACACTTACGTAAGTTTATTCTTCGTGCCAACCTACCCTACCGGTATGTGGAGTTTCCAGTACGGTGTGAAAGGCGATTTGAACATGAAACATTTGCCGAATCCCGATGCAGTGAAAGCATTTGTTGAAAAACACAACTTGCGCTACTACAACGAGGATATTCACGCTGCGAGCTTTGCTACGCCAGGATTCGTGAAAGAATTATTGAAATAAGAAAACTCGGTAATAATAGACAAAACCACCTCTCGAAAGACGGGTGGTTTTTTTTTTTTATGATATACTCGTCCATTGCATGACGCCATGGTTAACAAACGAATAAGGAAAAACTTTCCCCCCAATCTCTTGAATGGCCTGCATCACTTGAGTTCGCGTATGTGCCGGGCAACAGAAAATCATGAATCCTCCTCCACCGGCTCCAGAGATCTTTCCCCCAATGGCTCCTGCCTGTAACGCAGCCTCATACAGTGCATCAATTTTCGCATTGGTAATGTGTGTAGTGAGTTTTTTCTTATTCTGCCAACTCTGGTGAATCAGCGAGCCGACCGCTTCTAAATCTGCTGTTTCAAGGGCCTCACGAATAGATTGTGTGAAATTCTTCAACGCATGCGTAGCCGCAATAGCCTCCGTTTTTCCTTTGCGCACATTCTCTTGTTGCTTGGAGATGATGTGCGCAGAGGCCCTCGAGGACTTCATGTGAAACAATACGAGGTAATATGACAAATCGTTGATAAAATTGGCTTCCAAGGTAATGCGATTCACAACAACATCCCCGTTGCGATGGAATTCGATATGATTGAAACCTCCGAATGCAGCGGCATATTGATCCTGTCTGCCACCGTTCATCTTCAAATCCCGGCGCTCGATGAGGTAAGCATGATGAGCCAACTCATAAGGTGTGAATGAAATTTTTAACCATTCAGCAAAGGCGGCCACCATGGCCACGACCAAAGTGGAACTCGTGCCTAGTCCCGAACCTCCGGGAACATCCATGGACGTTGCCAATTCAAATGCGAGTGGCTTTTTGGCAAAATGCGATACCATGTAGTTATATACACCGATTTGCAAGGCAAAGTCTTCATGGATCTCAAGCACGGAAGACGATTCAAGTGCCAATTTCTGATTATAGGTCTCTTGGATGAAAACAATCTTTCCGTCATTCCTCGGCATGATGCTCGCATGGGCATAGAGATTAATGGTCGCATTCACTACGGCGCCACCGTAGGTATCACAGTAGGGACTAACATCAGTACCCCCACCCGCTAAACCAATTCGAAAAGGTGCTTTTGCATGAAAAATCATCGCTCGCTTTCTTGAGGTTTCAAAAATAACTTTTAAACGCTCCAAAGTCTTTGAAAAATAGGCCAAACCACCAGTTTAAATGCAAATTCTTTCGAGAATGACATCAGAAAAATTGTCCCAAAAAAAATATTTTGTTGATTATCAATATCGTTCTATATTGTGAGCGTTAAACGAATTGCCAAATGAGCATTCAAAAAATGTGTGTGTATGGAACTAAAATTAAACTCTCATGGAGAGAAGGTAAGGACGCTTCAAGAATATTTAGGCGTAAAAGTGGATGGCCATTTTGGTCCGGTTACGGAGGCGGCAGTAAGACGCTTTCAGAGTGACAATCAGTTGGTCGTGGATGGCGTCGTTGGCCCATTGACCTGGAATGCAATAACTGCTGCTACAACGGATTTATCCGAACAAATTGAATACACCGGTGGAGGTGTTATAATTCAGGAACATTTTCTGCCTCGCTTTGAATATTATCCCGGACCCGTGCCCAAACAATGGATCTTCCTCCATCATACCGCAGGATGGAACAATCCATTCAAAGTGGTCGACGACTGGGCAGGTGACGCCCGTGGTAGTATCGCCACAGAATATGTCATCGGCGGACAACGGATTACGGACAACAAAGCAGACTACGACGGAACAATTGTTCAAGCACTACCGGAGGGTGCGTACGGTTGGCACCTCGGATTGGGAAATACAGCAATGCATCGCAACAGCATAGGCATTGAATTGTGTAATTTCGGTTATCTCACCAAAGGAGGTTATTATACGATGATTAACCAGGTTCGGACTTGGGTAGCCAAGAAAGCTGATCGATTTTACACCTATGTGGGCACTGAAGCTCATCCGAACCAAGTGGTCAAACTGTCGAAGAAATTCAGAGGCCATGAGTATTGGCACAAGTATTCCAACGAGCAAATAAAAGCATTGCGCGAACTTTTGTTGCACTTGTCTAAAAAGCATGACATCGATCCGAAAAAAGGACTAGTTCCGCTGATCGCTCAACATGGAGCCGACGCACTTGACCGAGTAGATCGAACAAAATGTGAAGCAGAAAAAGGTCTCTGGTCGCATACCAACGTTTCACAAGTGAAATTTGACGTATTTCCTCAAACAGAATTGCTTGACATGCTCAAAAAGCTCTAGTCATAAACCAATTGAACAAAGGATTAATGTCGCCACAAAACATTTATTTTACTTCTTCAAAATCAACGTCCTCAATTTTTCCTGATTGTTGACCGCTCTGTTGAATGGTAATTTTACCTTGATTTTTCAGTGCCTCAATGCGCTCTTTCTCTGCTTGTTTCTTCTTTTCATCGAATGTTTTGATGGATTCTGCAGCGTGCTTCGTTGCAAATGCCGTTTTAAAAAACCGCAAAATCACAAACACACCAATCAACATCATGATGGTCTTGACTGCATCGAAAATTACCAGCAGGTTCATTATTTGCTCAAATACAGATTGCGCTCAGAATACACCTTAACGAAGAAAGGATCCTTGAGGTTTTTGATGAAGCGTATCGCCTCACCGGTAGACTTCATCTCAGGACCAAGTTCCTTGTTTACATTCGGGAATTTCTCAAAGGAGAACACAGGAATTTTTACCGCGTAGCCTTCAAGTTTCGGATTGAATTCAAAATCAGTCACTTTATTGGCACCTAACATGATTTTGGTTGCGTAATTCACGTAGGGCTCATCATAAGCCTTGGCAATGAAAGGCACTGTGCGCGATGCTCTCGGATTGGCCTCAATCACATACACCTTATCGTTTTTAATCGCGAACTGAATATTGATCAAGCCGACTGTGCGCAGTGCCACAGCAACTTTTTTGGTGATGTCCTCAATTTGTTGCATCACAAAATCACCCAAATTGTAAGGGGGTAATACCGCGTAGGAATCACCGGAGTGGATGCCGGCAGGTTCGATATGTTGCATGATTCCGATAATCTGAACGTTTTCACCATCGCAAAGTGAATCAGATTCTGCTTCAATGGCTCCGCCTAAAAAGTGGTCAAGAAGAATTTGATTTTCAGGCATATCGCGCAAAATATCCACCACATGCGTTTCCAATTCTTCTTTGTTGATTACGATTTTCATTTTTTGACCACCCAATACATAAGAGGGACGTACCAACAACGGGAAGCCAAGTCGATCCGCCAATTCCAGGGCCTGCTCAGCACTTTCAACCACGCCAAATTCAGGATAAGGGATATCCAATTCTTTCAAAAGCCCTGAGAATCGACCACGATCTTCTGCCAAATCCAAGGCTTCGTAGCTCGTTCCCATGATTTTAATGCCATATCTTGTCAACTTTTCGGCCAACTTCAACGCGGTTTGACCACCCAGCTGCACGATTACCCCTTCTGGTTTCTCATGCTTGATGATGTCGTAAATATGTTCCCAAAAAACAGGTTCGAAGTACAATTTATCCGCAGTATCAAAGTCGGTTGAAACAGTTTCAGGATTGCAGTTGATCATGATGGTTTCATAGCCCGCCTCTTTGGCTGCCAAAACGCCGTGCACGCAACTGTAATCAAACTCGATGCCCTGTCCGATTCTGTTGGGACCGGATCCGAGAACTACAACTTTTTTCTTGTCTGTGACAACCGATTCATTTTCAAATTCAAACGTTGAGTAATAATAAGGCGTTTGGGCTTCGAATTCTGCAGCGCAAGTGTCCACCAATTTGTACACGCGTTTGATACCAAACTCTTCGCGTTTTTTATAAACTTCTGATTCCAAACAACGCAACAAATGGGCTATCTGACGGTCGGCATAGCCTTTTTGCTTGGCCTCGAATAACAAATCTTTGGAGATGTTACCGATATTAAACTGCTCGATTCTGCGTTCCAACTTGACCAAATCCTCAATTTGACGCAAAAACCAGTCGTCGATTTTAGTTTTTTCCTTGATGGTTTTAAACGGAATGCCCAACTTGTTTGCATCATAAATATGGAAAAGTCTGTTCCAGGAAGGATTTTCCAAGGAATGTAGAATGGCGTTTTGATCGCGCAATTCGCGACCGTCTGCACCCAGACCGTTGCGGTTAATTTCCAGAGATTGACAAGCCTTCTGGAGCGCCTCTTGGAACGAACGACCAATTCCCATGACCTCACCTACCGATTTCATCTGGAAGCCCAAGCGGCGGTCGGAGCCGGGAAATTTATCAAAGTTCCATCTGGGGATTTTCACGATTACATAGTCCAGTGTAGGTTCAAACATCGCCGAGGTGGTCTTGGTGATTTGATTTTTCAATTCATCCAAATGATAACCAATGGCCAACTTCGCTGCAATTTTAGCAATCGGATACCCTGTTGCTTTTGAAGCCAAAGCCGAAGAGCGAGACACGCGCGGGTTAATTTCAATCGCAATGATGTCTTCGTTTTCATCGTTGGATACGGAAAACTGGACGTTGCAACCTCCCGCAAAGGTACCGATAGAGCGCATCATTTTGATGGCCATGTCGCGCATTTTCTGGAAAGTAGTATCTGACAAAGTCATCGCCGGTGCTACTGTGATGGAATCTCCGGTGTGGATTCCCATTGGGTCAAAATTCTCAATAGAACAAATAATCACAACATTGTCGTTGTTATCACGGAGCAGTTCAAGTTCGTATTCTTTCCAGCCAATCACCGCCTTGTCGATTAAAACCTCGTGAATTGGCGAAGTGTGGAGCGCTGTTGTCAGGGCAGCATCAAAATCCTCTTTGTGATAAACTACAGCACCTCCACTTCCGCCTAAGGTGAAAGACGGACGAATCACCAAGGGGATCCCCAATTCCTGCATCACTTCTTTTCCTTCAAGGAAAGAACGTGCAATCTTGGATGGCGCACATTTCACATCGATGGATTCCATCAACTCGCGAAACTTGTCGCGGTCTTCCGTAATGTGAATAGCATCAATATCAACACCGATAATTTTTACACCAAATTCCTCCCACAAACCCAAATCATCGCATTTGATGCACAAATTCAACGCAGTTTGTCCGCCCATTGTTGGGAGCACTGCGTCTATTTTATGTTTTTGTAAAATTTCCCGAATTGACTCAGGTTCCAAAGGCTTCAAATACACATTGTCGGCCACTACCTTATCGGTCATGATAGTGGCAGGATTGGAATTGATCAAAGTCACTTCAATACCTTCCTCTCTGAGCGAGCGTGCGGCTTGAGATCCGGAATAATCAAACTCACAAGCTTGACCAATAACAATGGGTCCGCTACCTATAATCAGGACGGACTTGATGGAGGTATCTTTTGGCATAACGATTTTTTATTCAAAATTTTGGCTCCGGGAGCGCAATACAATGAACCTGATTTCAGGCGAATTAATCGGGAGCAAATGTACAGCGAATTCACGCAAGTATGGAGAGGACTTTTGAACAATTGTTCATGAATTGAGTAGTACAGTCCAGGAATTCTAGCGTGCAAAAATGCCAAAAAACACTGCGAAAGCCCAGAAAATCCCTATGCTCAAATGCAGCTGGTGCTTCTTGAAAAACCGAATATGAATCAGCTGAGCAATGAAAGCCACGGCAAACCAGCCGATGTAGTTTTGGAGAGGAACCTCGCCCCCTTCAAATTTCCAAAAATCGAATTCGGGTGCTACTGCTTCAATCAACAAATCCAACAATACCATCATACCGGAAGCCATAGCCGCAGCGCACAAAAGGTTCTTTGACCATTTGAGTGCAATTGAAGCTGTAATGAAAACCAGAATGGTCCAGTTAACCCCAATGGTCAAGGGAACACCCATAAATTTCCAGCCCAAGTTAGCGCCGTAGTCATAGCTACCGAAGATCAAACCATAATTTACCCCCAAGATTTCGGCAATCATACCCAAGGTAAAAGGGACAAAGAGCAAGAGAATATCCTTAAAATTGAGCGCCGGAATATTCCAAAGAATTGCGCCAAGACAAACCAACAAATTGAGCGGAGTGAGCGGTAAAAACCAATCTTGATATCCGGAATAAATTCCAATAATGGCGGAAATATGAAACATCCAGATGATAATCAAGGAAGTTTCAAGTCGATTGCGTTTGATGAAATCCAAGGCACTCATGTGTCTATTTGTTTAAAATGATGTCCGAGGTGATTTTTCCCGAAAGTAAAGCCAAAGGAATTCCTCCTCCTGGATGCACACTTCCACCGCAGAAATAAAGGCCATCGAGCAGTTTTGAGAAATTTGGGTGTCTCAAAAAAGCAGCGTATCTGTTGTTGCTCGCGGCACCATATAGCGAACCTTGGAAACTTTGCGTGCGCGACTCAATGCTTCTCGGCTCCAGAATATCTTCTACTTCAATAAGCGACTCGATGTCCACCTGAAGAGCCTTATTGATTCTTGCAACAATACGCTTCCGCGCCTCCGGAATCAATTTGTCCCAATCCTGACCGGTATTTCCTGGAACATTGATCATGACGAACCAGTTTTCACAACCTTCGGGTGCATCATGAGGTTCGTCTTTACAGCTGATGTTGATGTAAACTGTTGGATCAGACGGAATCGTTTTGTGCTCAAAAATGTCTTTAAATTCTTGTTCGTAATCTCCGGAAAATAGGATATTGTGCAAATCGAGTTGTTCGAAGCGCTTTTTTACACCCCAATAAAAAATCAAAGCCGAACTGGAACGCTCTTGCTTGAGTGTTCTTTCCGGGGCAATCTGTTCTTTGAGCAGTTTTCTGTAAGTCGGAACTACGTCCATATTGCTGATTACCAAATCACCATGAATTTCCTTGCCATTAACCACAACACCATTTGCCGCACTGTGTTGCACCAAGATTTTCTCTACTTTGCTATTCATGTGAAATCGTACACCTACCTCTTGAGCCAACTTGTGCAAGGACTTCGTGATTGCAATCATACCGCCAACGGGAACAAAGGTGCCAAAGTGCTGCTCCAAATGAGGAATCATACTCATGATACCAGGTGTCAAATAAGGCGACGAACCATTGTAGGTAGCGTAGCGGTTGAAAAGCTGCTGCAATCTTTGGTCTTGGAAAAATTTTGTGTTGTGCTCATTCAAATTCGAAAATACTCCCAGAGCTCCAATTTGTGCAACGGCTTTGAGTGTATCCAAACTGAAATACGTCGAATATTTGTGTAAAGATTTCTCCAAAAATAACGGGGCGGTGAGCTGATATTTTTTCTTTGCATTTTGAAAATAGCGCAACACAGCATTTTGATCTACACTAAAAACTTCCGATGCAACTTGCGCATATTTCCGAGAATCAGCATAAGCCGTAAAGCGTGTTCCGTCGTCGAAGAAGTATTCGCAGACCACATCCTTTTTTAAGTAGCTGTAATAGTCTCTCGGATTTTTTCCACAGAGTTGAAACAATTCATCTACAAATTGAGGCATGGTGAAAAGTGAAGGTCCGGCATCGAATCGATAATCTCCCAATTGAATTTCGGCCAGTTTGCCACCCGAGTATGCATTGGCCTCAAAAACATCGACCTCATAGCCGGCATTCCTCAAACGTATCGCTGTTGACAACCCAGCCATGCCTGCACCTATTACTATTGCCCTCTGTTTGGTTTTCATGTGGCAAAAGTAACATTCGGCAGGGTCTAAATGTTCAATGCTCCGTTCAGGTTATGGTCTAATATTCTCAAAAAATCTTAAAGGTTCATATTTTGAGATAATCTACTCCACGAGTTATCCAATTCCGAGTGATTCAAACAGTTCACCAATCAAAAAGAAACTTCCAAAAACCAAAATCAAATCCTCTGCGGAAGCACCTTTTTTGGCTGCATCAAGCGCATGAATTGGGGAAGAAAAAACTTCATAATGTGGAAAATACGCTTCACCAATCGCTTCCCATTCCTCGGTTTTTCTTGACCTTGTGTTCTTGAACTCGCACAAGTAATAATTGGCTTCTTTGGGCAAAAGAGGAAGTATTTCGGTGAGATCTTTATCTGAGGATGTGCCAAAAACGAGGTGCAATTTTTCAAACTTGATTCGGCTCAACGCGTGCAACAATACACGAATCCCGGAAACGTTGTGTGCTACATCGAAAATAACTTTCGGTTGCTCTTGTACAAACTGCATTCGGCCTTTGAAGCCCGTTAAAGTCGCTACATGCGTGAGCGCGAATTGCATTTTGCGCTGCTCCACAGGCAGTCCGATGATGTTGCAAAACCATTCAAAAGCTTGTTTGGCGGTATGCAAGTTCAGTTGCTGAAAAGCGCCCAAAAGGTCAGAATCAATATGCTCTTCAAACGTAACCCAGCGAAGATTTGCAGATTCGGATTGTACTTTGGACAAAAAAATGTGCTCCGTCTCACGGTCTCTTTCCGCAATTAAAACAGGAGTATTCGATTTAATAATTCCCGCTTTTTCAGTCGCGATTTCCGGTCTGGTGTTTCCCAAAAAATTCTGGTGATCGAGTCCGATATTAGTGATCACGCTGAGTTTGGGCTGCAAAATATTTGTGGCATCCAAACGTCCCCCAAGTCCAGTCTCAATGATGCACACCTGACAATGAGTCTCTTTGAAAAAATTGATTGCAAGCGCAAAAGTCAATTCGAAAAAAGAGGGTTCGTAATCGATGTTCAAACTCGGAATAACTGATTCAACCCATCGAATCACCTCACTTTCAGGAATTTCTCGTCCATCCACTTTAATGCGTTCCCGAAAATCAACCAGATGAGGAGAAGTGAATATGCCGGTTTTGAGACCATGAGTCTGGCAAAGTGCAGCCAAAATGTGCGAGGTACTTCCCTTACCATTTGTTCCTGCAATATGGATACAATCCAACCCGGTATGTGGATTACCCAAAGCGTCCAACAGTTTCTTTACATGAAACAAATCGGGTTTGTAGGCTGATACCCCGAGAATTTGATAAGCAGGAAAACGACTAAAAAGCCAAGCAGTAGCCTCTGCGTAGGTCATGGATTAATTTGCGTAAACTCGGATAGTGACCTCTGCGCGAGCCATCCCTGACCCAGGACGTGCTTCATAACGCATGCAATCCAATACAGCTCTTCTTGCAGCTTCAATAGCGGAAGGCGAACTTGTTGTAGAACGCGAGGCCACATTATCTGCTCGAACTACCCGACCTTGGTCATCAATTTGAACAGAAAGCACAATCGTTCCTTCTTCCGTAGAACGATCAGCTCTACACGGATCCTTGATAACTTTTCTTGCAGTACCAGAACCTGTACCACCACCGCCATCGCCTGAACCACCTTGTCCTTGACCGAACATCGATCCATTACCACTACCACCTACGCCACCCGAGCCTCCACTCCCAAATGTAAAGGTAGGGTCAGGTTGTTGTTGCGGTGGGTTCGGATTTTCAACAGGTCGAGTCCCTCCTTGTCCTGAATTCACTTTCACCTCACGCGGCTTATTGGAAGTTACGATGGGTTCTCCCATGTCGGGAGGCGTGGGTTTTGGGTCGATAGCTCCGGATTTTTCCGCACCTCCATCGGAACCAGACGCGCTGGGTTGAATGATCATTTCAGGCGTCAATTCAATCACTACAGGAACGTCCTTGATGGGCGGATCCGGCTCGGAAACCGAGAGAAACAATAAAAGAATCATCATGACCACACTGTAAACTCCAGCAGTAATCAAACCCCGGTTTCGGTCATGTTCGCTAACTATTTTTACCTCGGTTTTCATAGCACCTGATTATTAACGGTTAGAATTTTTATCGTAAGCCAGCAGGGGACTCCAATTCTCCGCCTGACACAAGGAAATCAAGACAAATACTGCCTCGTAGGACGCTTTTTTGTCACCTGCAATTTTAAGTTTGTTTTCACCGGCTTCGGCCATTTCACTCAACAAAACGTCTCGCGCCTCCTCGTAGCTCAAATTTTCAACAACGCCGTTTTTCGTTCCCACAAAATACGTATCGTCCGGATTCACGCCAACCATGATTTCCGGCTTCGTGGTTTGTGAAGTTGGCGTATCCTTATTCGCTTCGGGCAAATCGAGCGGAGTCTGAGGTTCGCTCAGGGTACTCATGATGATGAAAAAAACCAAAAGCAAGAACACCAAGTCAGTCATGGAGGCCATGCCTGCTTCGGCTTTAACTTTATTGGTTGTTCTGAGTTTCATATTGCTTCTATTTGCCTGGTTCGTTCAATAAATCCATGAAATCAATGGCTGCATTCTCCATTTTGTAAACTACGGATTCAATGCGCGCAACCAACCAGTTGTATGCCACATAAGCCATGATACCCACAATTAGACCACCAACAGTAGTAATCATTGCCTGCATGATACCCGGAGAAATCGTAGACAGCTCCAAAGAGCGCATGCTTTTCATCTCGATAAATACCTGAACCATACCCAGCGTTGTTCCCAAGAAGCCAAGCATCGGAGCAACACCGGCTGAAGTCGCCAAGAAGCTCAACCTCTGTTCCAAGCGCATTACTTCCAAACGACCGGTATTTTCAATACTTACAGCGATATCCTCCTGAGATTTGCCCAAGCGGCTGATGCCTTTTTCGATCATTCGGGCAGCTGGATTGTCAGAGCGCGCGCACATATCCTTGGCCGCTTCGATTTTCCCCTCTTTCAAATACTCTTTGATTTTAATCATGAAGTCGCGTTCATCTTGAGAAGCTTTTTTTACAGCCAAATAACGCTCCACGAAAATATAAACCACGATGATTGACATGATCATCAATGGAATCATAATGAATAAACTTTCGCCATTTTCACCGGCTACCAATGTCCACAAGGACACTTCTGTGGTTCCTACGGTCACTCCTGTTGCAGGCTCTGCTGCTTGTAAAAGAATTGGATTCATGTTTTTCTTAACGATTAAGGATTAACAAAGTTACTAACTGAACATCAAAATGTATACCGCTGAGCCGGCCGCATAACCTGCCACAGCCAACAAAGAGATTTTTTTCAAATACCAACCAAAAGAAATCTTTTCAAGCCCCATCACGGCAACACCGGCAGCCGATCCAATGATTAACGCAGAACCTCCGGTGCCCGCACAGTAGGCTAAGAACTGCCAAAATACGCCATCTTTGGCAAACTCACCGGCTGCTTCCACAGCGTACATCCCTTGAGCTGCTGCCACGAGCGGAACGTTGTCCACGATTGCCGACAAAACACCGATAACCAAATTGATGGAATAAATATTTCCTGAAAATGTGGAATCCAAAAAGTTTGCTGTCTTGATCAAAATACCTACCTCTTGAAGAGCAGCTACGGCCATCAAGATTCCCAAGAAGAATAATACACTTGCAGAATCGATTTTTTTCAAAACCGTGAGCGGTGATAAGTTGACGCGATCCGCTTTTGATTTTCCGCGGTGCATCAATTCGGTAACTGCCCAAATCACACCCAATGAAAGCATCATACCGGTAAAGGGAGGTAAGTGTGTCAGGGTCTTGAACACCGGCACAAAAAGTAAACCGGCTAGTCCTAAAATAAATACAAATAAACGCTCACCGGAAGTCGTTGGATTCAGATAGTGGTCTGCATCGTGTACTTTCATCGGGCGTTCAACCGAACTCCCTTTCATCATGTAAGAGGCAATGGTTAACGGAACAATGAGTGCCGCCAAGGATGGTAAAATCAAATCCATCACGATTTTGGCTGAAGATGGCAACTGACCGTTGTTCCAAAGCATAGTCGTAGTTACGTCACCAATGGGCGACCAAGCACCACCTGAATTTGCAGCAATTACAACAATACCGGCGAAAAACCAACGCGTGCCCTGATCTTTTATCAATTTCCTGAGCACCGATATCATAACGATTGAGGTCGTCAAGTTATCCAAAGCTGCTGACATGAAAAAAGTGAGAAGACCAACAACCCAGAGGAGCGTGACTGTATTCGTTGTGGTAATTTTGTCAGTGATTACCGCAAAACCTTCGTGCGCATCAATCAATTCCACAATGGTCATCGCACCCAAGAGGAAAAACAGAATCGATGCAATGTCGAACAAATGGTGCTCAAGTCCATGAGAAACAAAGTGTTGAACTATACTCTTGGTGTCTTGACCGGAGTTTGGATTCGGAGTATGGTGATGAATAATTTCGTTGTCATACTTGATATTTCCGTCTGAATGTAATTGTAGAATGCCGGTAAACGCTCTTGTAAACCTTGATCCTGAGCAATTTCAGTAACCGGCGCATTCATGTCAACGTGAAGTGCCTGACCCGGGAAAAGCGCATACAAACCCCAGCTGAGCATTCCGATCAGCAGTGCCGGAGCAGCTTTATCCACATGAATATTGTGCTCTAGGGTAATTGCCAAATAACCCAAGAGGAAAACGATTGCCATTAAAAATTCCATAATAGTTTAGTTTGATTTTATAGTTTAGACCAGTTGATTCAAAGCAATTTCGAAGGCTGCTTTGGCTATACCTGTTTTCGAATAATTTTTCTTGTGTGTTTTTTCTAGCGCCTGACGAATGATGCCGGAAGTATCCTCAAAAATACCCTCATCACTCAAGATGTCTAAGTCATTACTCATTAAGTAAGCAAAAACACGCGCCATACCGCAATTGGAAATAAAATCAGGGATTACAGACATTTGACTGTCGGCATAATCCGCAATCGGACCAAAGAAAATTTCAGGATCTGCAAAAGGCACATTAGCGCCTGCAGAAACCACCTCGATACCGGCTTTCAACATGCGGTCGATGTGTTCACGGGTCAACAAGCGACTCGCTGCACAAGGCAAAAAGACATCTGCCTTCACATCCCAAATTTTAGCATTCACTGCATCAAAAGAAAGCATATTTGGGTGGGACAATTCATTGCCATTCTTGTTTAAAAATAATGCGGTTACCTCATCGTGTGAGAAGCCTGTTTCATTGATTAAACCTCCAACGCGATCTATGATTCCAACGACTTTAGCACCCTGTTGAGAAGCGTAAAATGCAGCCGCTGACGCCACATTCCCCCAACCTTGAACAATCACGCGTTTTCCGGCATAACTCCCACCCCAAAGTTCATAATAGTGTCTTACCGACTCGGAGACACCAAAACCGGTAATCATATCCGCAACGACATATTTGCGCTCAGGTGCCGGAGAATATTTTTCAGACTCCAATACTTTCAATACCCCTTGTCTCAACTGACCAATCCGTCTGATTTTCTGCGCATCACGAGGTTGAAAGTGACCATTGAAAACACCCTCCTGAGGATGCCAAACACCGCAATCCTCAGTAATTGGAATTACTTCATGAATCTCATCTACATTTAAATCACCGCCGGTACCGTAATAATGCTTCAATAATGGGGTAACCGCTCTATACCAACGTTCTAAAACGCCTTTTTTTCTTGGGTCTTTGGGATCGAAATTAATCCCCGATTTTGCTCCGCCAATGGCAGGACCGGCAACCGTGAACTTTACCTCCATGGTTTTTGCCAAAGATTCCACTTCTCTCTTGTCCAAGCCCTGACGCATTCGAGTTCCACCTCCAGCAGCACCTCCACGCAAAGAATTTATCACAACCCAACCTTCGGCCTCCGTCTCACTATCTTTCCATTCAAAAACAATCTCAGGTCGCTTATTCTCAAACTTTTGAAGTAATTCTCGCATGTCTCTTTTTTAAGATTGGCTGCAAATGTATGTGAAGCATTTCATTCGCAACTTGACTTGGAATTATTTTTATGAAAAGTTTAAGGTTTAAAACCTGTTAAACATGACCCAAAGTAATTTTTTGATTATTATTTAATCGTAGTAATGATTAAATTATTACATTTGAACACCTAATCTACTCACTATGAACATCAAAGAAGAATTGCTGCACTACTTGTGGCGCACGCACAAATTGGCGAAAATAGGCCTGCAAACCACGTCAGGACAACACGTAGAAATTGTCAGAAGTGGTGCGCTGAACCCCCATGACGGACCCGATTTTTTAAATGCTCAAATCCGAATTGACAATGTGCTTTGGGTAGGAGCTGTGGAAATGCATCTCAGGGCCTCGGATTGGTTTCAGCACAAACATCATCTTGACAAACGCTACGACAGCGTAATACTCCACGTGGTTTTAGAAGACGATAAGCCTGTTTATGTTTCAGGCAAGCCTCTACCCTGTTTGAATATTGCACCCAACATCTCACCGGAGTTGGCTTCAAAATACGCTGCACTGATGCGCAACAACCATGAATTGGCCTGCGAACCTTATTCTATCGAAAACATCAACGAATCTTTCTTTTGGATGCGCGACAAACTGCTCGCCGAGCGTATGCAAAGAAGACTGGGCGTTTTAAATAATTTAGAAACGGGAAACAAACAACTTTTCTACACTTTACTCATGGGAGCTCTGGGAGGAAAAGCTAATCGATTGCCTTTTTGGGAATTTTCTAGAAAAATTCATTGGACACAAATCAGCCGCTGGGCCCAGCGACCGGAGAGAATAAAACACTACCTTTTTTACCTGTCGGGACTTTTTGAGGATGAACTAAAGCACTCACCTGAATGGCAACTCATTGCTACTCATGCTGCTGAGCCCATGCGCAGAGAGCATTGGCAATTTAGACAAATCAGACCTGCAGGTAGACCGCAAAAAAGAATTCTTGAAATTGCCACTTTAATCGCTGTAGATTTCTTCGCTGAAATTCTCGACGCCAAAGATGTGTTTGCTTTTAGCGATGCTTGGAAGAATAAAATAAAGTATTTGCGGTCAGGACAAATAGAGGCTATTCAACATAGTGATTTTGTTATCAGAAACATAGCACTTAATGCTATCGCGCCGTTCGCATTTTTTAAAGGCATGAAAAGTGGCGACTCGGCTTGGTTCGATTTTGCTTTCAACCACCTTGACGAATGGACTCCGGAACAAAATTCTGTGATTCAGATTTTCTCTAAAAAAGGCATTTTGGCACGAACCGGTGGCGATACACAAGCACTTCTCGAACTTTTTCAAAACTATTGTACACCGAAAAAATGCTTGTCTTGTGCTATCGGCAATGAATTGCTTAGGGCTTAGGATTGTATGGTGCCAAAAAAGCCACTACGGCAAATTAACCAAGGAGGCACCGCACGAATCCAAATCCAAACCGTCAAAATTTCCTGAAGTCATGAAAAGAATGACTTGGTTGGCGCACAACTCTTCTTCCACGCGCTTAATTACTTCATCAGATGAGTTGACTACACGAATGTTTGGACCAAATGCCTGTTGAACATCTTCAGGCGTAATTGCTTCTAATCGCTTTTGGTCAACAACTTTAGGATTGTAGTACACCATGGCGTCATCGGCACCATCCATACAACCCGCGTATTGTGGCAAAAAATTCTTGTTCAAACTGCTGAAGGTATGAATCTCCATGTATGCGCTCAAGCGGCGATCGGGAAATTGATCCCGAACAGCCTTCACTGTCGCTTTCAGCTTGCTTGGCGAATGCGCAAAATCTTTATAAACCAAACGCTTATCTGAACCTGCAATCAATTGCAAGCGTTTGGACGCTCCGGTAAAATTCGCGAGAGCGCTAAAAAAATCTACCGGTGAAATTCCCATTTGTTCAGCCACGCGCATCGCACCCATTGCGTTTTGCAAGTTATGCGCTCCAAAAATTTTTAACGGGTAGTCGCGGCCTTTGAAATCCAGAACAGTACCCTCATTGCTTCTTCGAAATTTCGGACTGCCGTATGGAATTGTTTTAATTTGCTTGGCATATTTCAATCCCAGATTATTGACCTCTATATCCTCGCAATTGTAAACAAGCGTACCGGCCGATTCAATTTTTGAACAAAAAATATCAAATTGCTCCACGTAATTTTCAAAAGTGGGAAACACATTGATATGGTCCCATGCAATCCCTGATAGGAGCGCAATATTCGGTCGGTATAAATGGAATTTGGGTCTCAAATCGGTAGGCGAGGAAAGGTATTCATCGCCCTCCAGAATTGCAAATCGTGCATCATCATCGAGACGCACCATGCAATCATAACCATCGAGCTGGGCTCCAACCATGTAGTTGATATTGATGTTCAAGCGATTACACACATGCAGCAACATGCTGGTGATGGTCGTCTTGCCGTGGCTTCCACCGATGACCACACGTATTTGATTTTTGGTTTGTTCATAGAGGTATTCAGGATAGGAGAACACAGACAAATTTAAGGCTTGAGCTTTGAGCAATTCCGGGTTGTCCTGTCGGGCGTGCATGCCAACAATTACAGCATCCAAACCGGAGTGAATTTTTTCCGGGAACCATCCTTCGTGTTCCGGTAGGATACCCTCATTGCGCAACCTTGATTTTGAAGGTTCGAAAATGGCGTCGTCCGAACCGGTGAGCGTGTAGCCTTTTCTCTTCAGGGCTATGGCGAGGTTGTGCATGGCACTGCCACCGATTGCAATAAAATGAATTTGCATGCCTAAGTGTTTTGAACCAAAATTACAGCGGTATTAAAGCGCAAAAATCCAGACGCGAATAAAATTCAAACAAAACGAGGTTGATGAAAACAGGCTTATATCAAGTCGTCTTTGGTGAAAACAATTCTAACCTTCAAACCGGATAATGCGGCATGGCGCTTAAGCGTCATCAATTCATCGATGCAGTTGTGCTTGTAGAAAGGATCCACGATTCGGTATTCCGCTTCGTATGAAGATTCCGACTTTTGAGTCTTGGAATGCATGATTAAAAAGTTTTTAAGCGCCTGAACACCGAGATTTTCAGAAAAACCAAAATCTTCCACCTGCACAGCATGAAAAAAGTGAATGGCGCGGCGAGCTCTTGAAAACAACACATTCAAGCGCTTCTCGCCCCCCTCTTGATTCAGAGGGCCAAAGCGCAACTGAAAATCCCCTTCTGGGTTGCGTCCATACCCCAGAGAAATAAACAAAAAATCGAATTCATCTCCTTGTACTTTTTCGAGCGTGGTAAGCGTGAGTGTTCCAATTTCCAATGCATCATTCCAATTAAATCCACATTGTTTTGCTAAAACCTCTTCAATAGCTTGCAGCTGTTTTTCGGAAAAGGCAACTACTGCCACTGTTTCGTCTGAACTGCGTTTGCTCCAAAAATTTGATAAATCGCGCACCAGTTTTTCTGCTTCGACGGTATTTTTTCCTTCCTGATAAGTGCCTTGCGAAACGAAATGACAAAAAACCCCGTCTAACTCCGTGTTTGTTTTTGCAGGTAAAACCCTAAGTTGATTGTTGTAGAAAAATCGATTCGAGAATTGAATGAGCGCATCGTGCCGGCTGCGGTAGTGGTAAGCCAAGGTATCCGCGGGAAGGAAATGTCGGGATTCTGAAAGCAAATCCGCACGTCTTGCGCCCCCTTGCAGAAAATAGGCACTGGGGCTCAATTGCTGACTATCACCAAAAACTGCGATTTGCGATGCACGGAAAATGGTTGGTATCGCGTGAGAAAATGGTATCTGACTCGCTTCGTCAAAAAGCACGAGATCGATAGCATGCTCCACATTAGGCACCACTTTCGAAATCATCGTTGGGTTGATGAAAACCATGGGCTTAAGCAATTTGATCCACAGGCCTGCATCACCGGTAATCAAATCGAACAGGGATTTGTGTTGCTTGGATTTATTAAATTCCTTAATCAAAATGGAACGTCCGTTTTTAAGTTTTTTACGAAAATCCAGGGCTGCGCTGTCCAATTTCGCGGTAGGAGCACTCATCAATTCATGGTATTGAATAAACAGATGTACCTTTTGGTCAAAAAAACGCTGCACTTGAATCTCGAAATCTCGGTCTTCCTCAGCAATGAGCCATTCAATATCGTGTTCAAGATTGGAGGAACGGTAATGAAACAATTCCGGATTCCTGTTTTTGAACTGATACACGGCGCCCCACAATACTACATTATCCAATTGACCGAAATCTTTGACATGAGGCAGAAAACGCGGCAGAAGAGGTTCCTTTTCCAATAAGCTGTGTATCAACGCGCTCTGCCCGATGAAAAAATCAGATTCTTTAAGAATCCTTTCAAAATGCATGTCTAGTTCAGCATTTTGGTCCAAACTCAAGTTGTGATTTACGAAGCGATTCAGTTCAGTAATGGATGATTGAACCTCGAGAATTCGTGCGAGCTCATTTGGATTGTACATAGATTGGGTGTCCCTAATTCCTTGGTCGTCCAGCGCTATTCGACTTTGTACGTGCAACACCAATGCAATATCTACGTCGGGAGAAAGCAGTCCTAATTTAGCCAAATCCTCGATGTGTTTTTGGTGTTTTTGCTTTAACTCATGAACGGATAGACACGTGTCAATGGCTTGAATGGCCAGCTCTTTGGTAAAGACTTCCGGCTTGTAAGCAGCGATAAATTTCTTCTTCCACTGCCTGAAAGTTGGCTGCCAAAAACTCTTGGTAGAAAACGTTCTGCGCGCTTCCATGAGTTCATGAGCAGACCAAGGCTTTTGCCATTTATACCCCTCCTGATTCTCATAGAGTTCGAGTGACTTCTTACTCACCTCGTATTTTTGATGCAAAGCCTTGAATTTCTTGGCCGCAGCTGATTCAGAACGAAACAAAGCCGGATTTTCTCGGAATAAATGTTGATTCAAAAGTTGTGCATGGATGCTTACCCGATGCAATCGAGCTAAATCAGCAGGCGTTTTCAATTCTGCAACTGCTGCTAAATGCTCCCTAATTTTGAGTAGGTGACTCCTTTGTCTTTCCAACTCAGAGAGGAAGAGTTGCAGTGTAACTTCATCAAGAAAATTAAATGATTTAATGTATGCTATTGAAGATTCATGAAGAGGTAAATTGGCAATTTTTAAGGCATTTTCGTGCAACGTGAAAAGTAAATCTTTGTAGCCTTCGTAGTGCTTCCAATCGGGGAATACCGGTAAATCAAAAGGTAACGGATACTGCAATCCATCCAAACGGGGCAAACCGCCGAGACGTTCCATTTTCAATACCAATGCCGCTTTTTTTTGTTCATAGACACGCATAGAAGCATTCGATTTCGAAACAGCACTTTGCTTTTCCAAAAAACTCCACGTGCGTTTGAGCGACTTGATTACTTCCCCGGCACCTGAGTCATTGGTTACCAACAAACCAAAGGCATCCAAACCGCGACATTTTAACTTATTAAAAACTACCTGAAGCGCTGTGTGCTTTTCAGAACAAAGAAATACGCTGCGATTGCCCTGAGCCCCATCAAAGAGGAGATTGGCCAATACTTGACTTTTCCCCGAACCGGGAGGTCCTTCTACCACTAAATTCTCACCAGATGCAATACGCTGAAAAACACGCCTTTGATCAGGGTCCAACGGGAATACGCCACATGTTTCGAATGTATGTTCGCGCGGTTGGAGTGGATGGGTTTCAAGCAGGTAATGTTTTAAAGGTGTTGCCTTAATCTCCGAAACTTGAAGATAGTCATCAAAATCTCGAAGTAAAACATATCGGTGGTAGTGGAAATTTCCCAACAAGGCCGTTCGTTCGCGCTGCCAATGTTCAGGCATGGAATCGCTTTCCAACCAAGCAACAAAATCTTGATCAAAACGCTGCTGGAACAACTTTTCCAAAAAGGGATTGACAAAAGCAACCTCATTTGCTACGAGAGTTACTGTATTGTTGATTTTATCAATTGTAAAACTGATTTCTTTCAAATAAATAGGTGATACAAACTGTGACTCACCGTCAGACCAATGCAATACTTCTTCAACCAAACAAAGCACATTAACTCCGGATGCTTTGCGAAATTCCTGCTGCTCACGGAGAATTCTCTTCAGCGCTGCATCATACGGAAGCTGGAATTGTTCCGCATCGCCTACCCCCAAATCCAACAACCGACTTTCATGGTGCCGCAGATTAATCAATGGGTCTCTACCTGAGCCACGAAGCAAATCCTCGCGCCATTGTCCAAACCATGCGTATCTATCTGTGGAATTCAAAGCCATGACAAAATCAAGACTCAAAGGTAGTTATTTGATTTTTGGCTTTCTGTGAGAAATGTTGGATAAGAGGCAATTAAAGTCCAAAAAAGAAAAAACCCCTGTTTGACATCGTCAAATCAGAGGTTTCCGCCATGAAAAAAATTAAAACCTTGAAAAACCACTTTCAATTACCGATTCAAATGTAGCGCTGATTTGAATTCAAAACTTTCGAGATGTATGAAACACGTAGTTTTCTTTGTGAAATGTCTATTTCGTTTTACGAAACAGATTTCTCCTAGAATAGAAAGGGTATTTTTTACTGATACATACGAAGATTGAATGGCACAAAAAGCAGAAACCCCCGTCAGCTTGAGCCGAACAGAGGTTTCCGCCATGAAAAGTCTTTAAGAAAAATTCTATAGGTCAAATGTAGAAAAAAACTCGTTACAAAACAGGTCTCGCGATTTCTTGAACATAATTTCAGGATAATTTAAAACTCGAAGGTTTGAAAACTATTCAAAGTTTCCCTGCTGTAATCGCATTGTTAAGTCTAAATTCGCACTTTCTAATTCAATAAAAATTGGAACTACACATCCCATCGAAATTTATACAAAACGCTGTCGAACAGATGGCCGGATTGCCCGGAATCGGAAAAAAAACAGCGCTTCGACTTGTTCTCGACCTCATGAAACGCGACACCAAGTCGGTGGAACAATTTTCTCATTCCTTTATTGATTTGGTGCACAACGTTAAAAAATGCATCTCTTGTGGTTTGATTTCTGACTTCGACACCTGTTCTATATGCAGCAATCCTAAGCGGGATCACAGCCTAATTTGCGTTGTAGAAGATTTACGCGATGTGCTGGCCATAGAATCTACGGAATCTTTTCAAGGCATCTACCATGTGCTTGGTGGAGTAATCTCCCCCATGGACGGCGTTGGACCTTCTGACCTCAACCTTGAAAGTTTATTCAATAAAGCGCGGAATACTGAGGTTTCAGAAATCATACTAGCCTTGAGTGCAACCATGGAGGGAGACACAACGAACTTTTACATTTTCAAAAAAATAGGTGAGCTGAATCTAAAAATCACGACACTCTCCCGAGGGGTGGCTGTGGGTACCGAACTGCATTATGCCGATGAATTGACCCTGAGCCGTTCAATTTTGCACCGTACGCCCTACACAGTTAAATAACGTTTTGGAAATGCACAAACCTCTGTTGATTGACAATGCTCAACTGCGCAAACGTGAGCCTTAAAAACTGTTTACTTTTACGCAAAAAAAAAAAATCAAAATGAGAACTGCTGTTGTTTGTGGAGCTACCCAAGGAATTGGATACGAATGTGCTAAAATTCTTGCCGAGCAAGGTCATAAAATTGTGCTTGTGGCGCGAAATCAAGAAAAATTGGAGCGCGTTCGAACTGAAATTAACGCCATCAACAACTTGGAAAATCAGGTGCTTGTCGCTGATTTTTCGAAGCCTGCGAGTGTAGAAACTGCCATTCGCAATTGGGTCAACAAAGGCCATGTAGCACAAATTTTAGTGAATAACACAGGAGGTCCGAAAGGTGGAGCGATCGCTTCTGCCCCTGTTTCAGAATTTTTGGACGCATTCAACCAACATCTCATTTGCAATCATATTCTTGCTACAGCACTCATACCGGGAATGAAGCAAGAACAATTTGGGCGCATCATCAACATCATATCAACAAGTGTCAAGCAGCCATTGCCTAATCTGGGTGTGTCAAACACCATTCGAGGAGCTGTGGCCAACTGGAGTAAAACACTGGCGAATGAACTGGGGCAGTTCAACATTACTGTGAACAACGTGCTTCCGGGTGCCACCATGACCAGCCGTTTGCAAATTTTGGCGCAAACCAAAGCAGATGCCTTAGAAATAAGCGTTGACGAAGTGTTTGAAGAAATGGCCGCTGAATCCCCAATGAAGAGATTGGCTCAGCCGGAGGAAATTGCCGCTGCTGTCGCCTTCTTGGCTTCAGATGCAGCTTCTTACATCAATGGAATCAACGTTCCGGTTGACGGCGGAAGAACGAAAAGCCTTTAATTTCTCAAACAACTGGTGAAAACCCGATTCAGGATTGGAATGTGAAATGAAAGCCTTTTCTTAGTGCTTTAACACCCGCTCCTCTTTCAAAATTGCTTTATTTTTATTGGCCAATTGACCACAAGCGGCGTCAATATCTTTGCCTCGGCTGCGCCTTACATTGACTACCAAATTACGCTCTTCCAAAAACCGCGCGAAACGGTCAACTTTCTCAGGGTCAGCCTGCTGAAACTCGCCGTCATCGATGGGATTGTATTCAATGATGTTGATCTTGCAAGGCACATTTTTGCAAAATTTGGCCAATTCGGCAGCATCTTCTATACCGTCATTGAAATTTTTGAAGATGATGTATTCAAAAGTAACGCGCGAACCAGTTTTCTCATGGAAATATCGAAGTGCTTCAGCGAGCGTTTCCAGATTGTTGCTCTCGTTAATCTCCATGATTTTACTGCGCTTTTCATCATTGGCGGCGTGCAACGACAAAGCAAGGTTGAATTTTACTTGGTCATCTCCCAGTTTCTTAATCATTTTTGCAATGCCCGCAGTGGAAACAGTAATGCGCTTCGGCGACATGCCCAACCCTTTTTCAGAAGTGATGATTTCAATGGAACGAAGGACGTTCTTGTAATTCAACAAAGGCTCACCCATGCCCATATAAACGATGTTCGACAACGGAATTTGATAACGACTTTCAGCCAGTTTGTTGAGATAAACCACTTGATCCACAATTTCTCCGGCACTCAGATTTTTGAGCAATTTCAACCTTCCCGTGACACAAAAAGTACAAGCGAGACTGCAACCGACTTGAGAAGAAATACACGCCGTCATGCGGGAAGAAGTAGGAATTAAAACGCCTTCCATAACCTGTTTGACATCATGGGTCGAAAAAGCGCATTTGATGGTTTTGTCTGAACTGACTTGCTGATCGTCGAGCGCGATTTTATCTATGAAAAAATGTTCGTTCAGCTTCGCTCTGAAATCCTTACCCAAATTGGACATTTCGTCAAACGTGGCGGCATCTTTTTGCCACAACCATTCAAATACTTGCTGGGCACGGAATTTTTTCTCTCCCATCTGGGCGAAAGCGTTCTGAAGTTCGTCTAATGTAAGGTTGCGAATATTTTGTTTTGAGGCCAAGTTGTCTATTAGGATAAATTCTTCCAGCGCACAAAAGTACGACGAACTGATCGAATTACAGCAGTATTATCAGGATCGTTATTCAACAAATGAGAATGAATCATGCGCAAGGATTGTATCAATCCCACAAAGCATCGCAAAAAATTTTATTTCAGTCTGTACTTGAAACCCAAATGAAACATGTAAGCGGTGCCATCAATCTTTGATTTAAGAATTTTAGGCGCGGACATATTCTCATCTTGGAACACGTAATCTGAGGCATAAACGCTGTTGAATCCCAGTTGGTGGCGGTAGCCAATATTGACAAAAAATCGCTCCGTTACTCGGATGTCTTTAGAAATGCCTCCATAGATAACCGGCATCAAATGGCCCCGAACCTCGCTCGTAAAGGCATAAGAATAACTGTAATCATTTGAGATCATGCTCACTTGTCCGTAACCATCCGTCCCCTTTTCAGAAAAATGAAAACCAAGTCCAAGTCCTCCATGAACATTGAAAAATTGAAAATTGGTCTTTTTGTTTTGGATTTTATACACGGTACCGACCGAAAGGAAATTCGCGAAAAAAACACTGCTCAATGAACCTGTTCGAAAACCGGGAAATTTCAGGAATTCACTGCTCCAAAACTGAAAACCGTAAACATCTGCTTCAAAAAACAGGTTGTTTTTCCAGCCGTGCTCATAGGTCAACCGATACAGAAAAGAAGCGCCACCTGCACCGAACAACGGGGCTCTATTGGGTGTAAATCGACTTTGATTCAAGCCCCATCCCAGTCCAACATTGAGGTATCGACTCTTGGGATCGATGGCTCTCTTTTCAAAGCGCACTTGCTTTTTGGCGAGCTTAAGGTTTCCATCAGACTCTTGAAGGCGCTCGGCAAGTCGCTCTTTGCGCTTCAATCGCGTAAATGTATAGCCCACACCAAATTGCACTGCCCTCAAATGACTGCTTAATGTACCCTCGTTTACTAAAACACCATTATCAAAGTATTGGTACGACGCCCGATAATAAGAATTGAAGCCATAATGATAGCCCAAGTACAAAGAAAATTCGTCTTTGCGCTTGGTGGGAATCGCATAATCCAAACCCAATGATACAAAAGGAAGTCGCTGACCGGGAATTTCCACATTAAGCCCATAAGAAGTTGAAAAAGACGACGATCCGGAAATCAGCTGATAGGAATTGAATCGATTCCAACCGGCCCCCAACTTGGCGTACAAGCGATTGTTCCTGTGCTGGTAGATTTGATAAGCTCCTGAAAACTCAATCCTTGCTTGAAAAAAAGCGTTAAAATGCCACAAATCCAAACCTTCGAAAGGCATCATACGCGGCGCAAAATTCTCAATTTGAGCACCAAAGCCCCAACCGGCCTCAGCAAAAAATTTGTCTGAGAAGCGGTAACGGTATTTAAAATTCAGTAAATGTGCGCTGTTCAAGCGATCCAAACCTCCGTGATTTCCCAGAGTTTCGACGTAGCGCGATTGCCCGATCCCGTTTAGCATGGCCACCGAAAATTGACTCTTTGTTTTGATCGGCTGTGGTTCGTCCTGAGCATGGCAATATAGGGAAAAGACAATAACACTTATTACAGCAGCAGAAATACGCATCATGGGTCATCTTTTAAGCCATTAACGCCAAACTTCGCTATTTCTTTTGTTGCTAATCATTCAATTTCAAAACGGCAAGGAAAGCCTCTTGGGGAACTTCTACTCGACCCACCTGGCGCATGCGTTTTTTACCTTCTTTCTGTTTTTCCAAAAGTTTACGCTTGCGGGTGATGTCACCACCGTAACATTTCGCAGTAACGTCTTTTCTCAATGCCTTGATGGTCTCCCGGGCAATTACTTTTGCCCCAATTGCCGCCTGAATTGGAATTTCGAATTGTTGACGCGGTATCAACTCGCGCAACTTGATGCATATTTTCTTACCCAAATTAAAGGCATTGCTTCTGTGGACCAATGCGGAAAGTGCATCCACCTGCTCACCGTTGAGTAACACGTCCATTTTAATCAAGTCCGATTCGCGGTAGCCAATCTGGAAATAGTCGAAAGATGCATAACCTTTGGAAATGGTCTTCAAACGATCATAAAAATCAAACACGATTTCGGCCAATGGCATTTCAAAAGTCAATTCTACACGGTCTTGGGTGAGATACACCTGATTGCGCAATTCGCCACGTTTCTCAATACACAGCGTCATGATGGAGCCTACGAATTCAGATTTGGTTATGATTTGCGCTTTGATGTACGGTTCTTCGATTTTATCCAAAATACCCGGATCCGGCAAATCGGATGGATTGTTTACAATCATCAGTTTGTCGGGATTTTTCTTCGTGTAGGCATAATACGACACGTTGGGCACCGTGGTGATTACCGTCATGTTGAATTCGCGCTCCAAACGTTCCTGGATGATCTCCAAGTGCAACATGCCTAAGAATCCACAACGGAAACCAAAGCCCAAAGCTGCGGAGGATTCGGGTTCGAACACCAAAGAAGAGTCGTTCAACTGCAACTTCTCCATGGAGTAGCGCAATTCTTCATAATCTTCTGTATCAACAGGATAGATACCCGCAAACACCATCGGTTTCACATCTTCAAAACCTTTTATGGCCTCGGTGCATGGATTTGCCACAGTTGTGATGGTATCCCCTACTTTGATCTCATTGGCTTTTTTAATACCCGATATGATGTAACCCACGTCGCCGGCTGCCACTTCGTTTTTTGGCACCAAATCCATTTTCAAAATACCGATCTCATCGGCATTGTAGGCCAAGCCGGTATTGAAAAATTTCACGCGCTCACCTTTGCGCATCGTGCCGTTCATGATACGGAAATACGCGATAACACCGCGAAACGAATTAAAAACCGAGTCAAAAATCATGGCCTGTAAAGGCGCTTGAGGGTCGCCTTTGGGTGCGGGTATGCGCTTGATGATGGCTTCCAAAATTCTATCTACACCCAGTCCGGTCTTTCCGGAAGCAGGAATAATATCTTCGTGTTTGCATCCAATTAAATCCACAATTTGGTCCGAAACCTCCTCCGGCATAGCACCGGGCAAGTCCATTTTGTTCAACACCGGAATAATTTCCAAGTCGTTTTCTAAGGCCAAGTAAAGATTAGAAATGGTCTGTGCTTCAATACCTTGTGCGGCATCCACAATCAAAAGCGCTCCTTCGCAAGCGGCAATAGAACGCGACACTTCATAGGAAAAATCCACGTGGCCTGGAGTGTCGATCAAATTCAACACATAATCTTCACCTTCAAATTTGTAATTCATCTGAATCGCGTGACTTTTGATGGTAATCCCGCGCTCTCGTTCCAAGTCCATGTCGTCAAGCGCTTGCGCCTGCATATCTCGATCTGCAATGGTTCCGGTGGTTTGCAAAAGTCTATCCGCCAAGGTACTCTTACCGTGGTCAATGTGAGCGATGATACAGAAATTACGAATATTTTTCATAGGCTGCAAAATTACGCTATTTCGAGTTACAGCGGGAAAGGGAGAAAAAAGAAATAGAGAGGTTGGTTCCTTGGATTCTACAATTCTTCAAAAAGCAAAAAATCGGACTCCGAAATCCAGATTTTCTTGGCTGGTCGCTATCGGTTTTAGTGGCTGTCAGGATTAAATTTTGTCAATTTTGAAGAAAATGTCGCTTCTGCGGCTCATATTTCTGAAGTAACTGCATGGCGAAATTATTAACCGCAGAAATACTCACACAATTGTATGTTTACTATACCAGAGTGCTCCCCCAAAAAAAACTGTTCAAAAAAAATGAAAACCCCTTGGGGTAAAATTTTATCCCGCAGCGGCATTGCTTTACCTTCGCGGTTTTGAAAATTCAAAGTTGCCATGGCAGGAAGTGAAACCCCCTTGATGAAACAATACAACCAAATCAAAGCGAAATACCCGGATGCTTTGTTGCTGTTTCGCGTGGGCGATTTCTACGAAACTTTTGGTGAAGACGCTGTAAAAGCTTCGAAAGTTTTGGGCATTACCCTAACCAAGCGAAACAATGGTGCGGCAAATGCAACGGAATTGGCCGGATTCCCGCACCACTCTATAGAAAATTATCTACCGAAATTGGTTCGCGCAGGTTTTCGTGTGGCCGTTTGCGATCAATTGGAAGATCCAAAAATGACGAAAACAATTGTTAAAAGAGGGGTTACAGAAATCGTCACACCGGGAGTGGCCTACAACGATCAAGTGCTTCAAAGCAAGTCGAACAATTTTTTGGCTTCTATCTATTTTGGAAAAACGAACTTCGGCATTTCCTTTCTGGATGTATCCACAGGAGAATTTTTGCTCGCCGAGGGCAATCAGGAATACATCGAAAAATTGTTGCAAAGTTTCAGACCCTCGGAAGTACTCTACCCCAAGCAAAAAACAACTGATTTTAAAGAGGTTTTCGGTACAAATTGGCACGCCTTTAAACTGGAAGACTGGGTGTACTCTGAGGATTTTGCGCAGGAATTGCTCAACAGACATTTCTCTACCGCTTCACTGAAAGGATTTGGTGTCGAACACATGACCGACGGAATTTTGGCAGCCGGTGCGGTGTTGCATTACCTCAGCGAAACACAAAATGAACGCACGGGACATGTGAACCGCATACAGCGCATCGAATCCGGGAATCACGTTTGGCTGGATCGTTTCTCCATCCGCAACCTAGAATTGGTGCACACACCCCACGACAACGGCGTCACACTCGTGGACATCATTGATCAAACCCAAACGCCAATGGGCGGTCGTTTGCTCAAGCGATGGACGCTGCTGCCGCTCATCGACAAAAAACAAATCGACCGACGACTGGACATCGTCAGCGCTTTCAGTGAGTCCGAAACTGAACTTGAAAAGCTGCGTTTTCATTTGAGTCAACTCTGCGACCTGGAGCGCGTGATTGCCAAAGTGGCAGTGGCACGCGCTAACCCAAAAGAGCTGATTACGCTCAAAAACACGCTGTTTCAGTCGTTGGAAATCCATAAACTGCTGATTTCGAGTGGACATGAACAACTGCAAAACCTCAGCAAGCAATTGCAACCCATGGACCACACAATTGCTTTGCTGAGCAAACAACTGTTGAACGATCCCGCCATGAGTGTGGCCAAAGGACCGGTAATGGCGGATGGCATTCACACTGAATTGGACGAATTGCGTTCGCTTTCCCTTTCCGGAAAAAACTTCCTCGAAGCCTTGGAAAAACGCGAGGCCGAACGCACAGGAATCAGTTCACTCAAAGTGGCGTTCAACAATGTGTTCGGCTACTACATAGAAGTGCGCAACACCCACAAAGACAAAGTGCCCGAAGACTGGATTCGCAAACAAACCCTGGTCAGTGCGGAACGTTACATCACTGAAGAACTCAAACACTACGAAACGAAAATTCTGAATGCAGAAAGTCGCATTGCTGAGTTGGAAAATGAACTCTTCAACGCACTAATTCTTGAGCTCCAAAAGGACATCATTCCCATTCAGAAAAATGCAGCATCTCTCGCAGCAATTGACTGTTTGGCCGGATTTGCGCACTTGGCACTTACCAATAAATACAAGCGACCGCACATTTTTGAGGACAAGCGACTCACGATTGTAGCGGGAAGACATCCGGTGATTGAAAAGCAATTAGCTGTGGATGAACCTTTCGTTCCCAACGACGTGGAATTAGACCCTGAAAATCAACAAATCATCATGATTACCGGGCCTAACATGTCGGGGAAATCGGCATTGCTGCGCCAAACTGCGCTCATCGTAATACTGGCACAAATGGGCAGTTTTGTACCCGCTGAGGCCGCGCACGTGGGCATTGTCGATAAAATCTTCACGCGGGTTGGTGCCTCAGACAACCTATCTGCGGGCGAATCTACCTTTATGGTGGAGATGAACGAAACTTCCAGCATCTTGAACAACGTCACCGAGCGCTCATTGGTGATTTTGGATGAGATTGGTCGCGGCACATCCACCTACGACGGAATTTCTATCGCTTGGGCCATTGCCGAATACTTGCACCAACACCCAAAAGCGCGTTGCAAAACACTGTTTGCCACGCACTATCACGAATTGAACGAAATGACCAACCAATTTCCACGCATCAAAAATTACAGCATTGCAGTCAAGGAAATTGGCAAAAAAATCATCTTCTTGCGCAAGTTGATTCCCGGTGGCAGCGAGCATTCTTTCGGTATCCACGTTGCCAAAATGGCCGGCATGCCCAAAGAAGTGATTCAACGTGCTGAAATGATGTTGCAAGAGTTGGAAAAATCACACAAACCCACACAGCATCAAAAAGTGAAACAATTAGCAGAAAATCCGGGCATGCAACTGAGTATTTTTCAACTCGACGACCCTACCCTGCAACAAATTAAAGATGAACTTATCGCCCTGGACATCAACAGTCTGACCCCGGTTGAAGCCCTCATGAAACTCAACGAGATCAAACGCTTGGTAGGGGGATAGAGGTTTACAGAGCTGATGTACCGGCTTCTGTTTTGCTATTTCGACAGCTTTGTTAACTTAATTCAAGAAATTTTTTTTGAGAGCCAACACAAGAGCATCTAGGCTGAGTGAAACTGCATTCGGGTCATTTCATTTTTTGGACAGCCCCCTTTACACGATGTTTGACAACTTTTATTCTTTCCTCGGTAGAAGTTGGTTTTTAATAACCTTGTCAAAATCACTTTCATAAAGTCTATCTTGAATAATTCTGTATTTTTCAAACTCACTTTCTGGGTGAGTTTTAGCTATTTCTTCTGTTACCTTACCTGCATTTTGCAATATCTCTCTATCTGTAGCGGCTATAAATTTATTTAAACGACTTTCCCAATCTTCCATAGTCATTGGGATTTGCCGGATGGCCATATCTTCTGCAATATCTAAGTAGGCAGATACCAAGCGTTGCAGTTGCTGCATTTCATTCTGGGAATAATAGTTTTTTGCCACAGTCACATCAAATTTTTGAATTTTACCCTTGGGTGCATCTTTCCAAGTAGTTAGTCCCATATTTGCTTTTTGATGGCTTGCTCTATTCACAATAACCTCTGCAGCTGTTTGACCATGTATTGCCCATTGCAATTTATTTTGAACAGTAGAAAAAACACGCTTTGTGGCAGCTGCCGTTAGATCATAATCTCTATGGCTGTTGCATAAATGTCAGTTATCTTTTGATAAAACAGTCGTTCACTTAATCGGATTTCTCTTATCCGTTGAAGTTGTTCCTCGAAATACTTTTTACCAAGGATCGTTCCGTCATTCTTCAATCGTTCATCATCCATTGCAAATCCTTTGATGGTGAACTCTTGCATAATTTGAGTAGCCCATTTGCGAATCATAACAGCTCGCTCAGAATTTACGTTGTAACCCACTGCAATAATTGCGGAAAGATTATAATGTTTTGTTTCATAGCTCTTGCCATCCTTAGTAGTTATTCGAAATTTTCGAATAACTGAATTTTCATTTAATTCACTGTCTGAGAATATCTTTTTTAGATGATACTTGACAGTATGCGTTTCTACACTATAGAGCATACCCATCCTTTTTTGTGTTAGCCATATATTCTCATCAGCATAAATGGCATCTACACTGCTTTCTCTGGTAGAAGCAATAAAAGTTAGATATTCAGCCGAAGAAGAACGGATTATATGCTTTGATTCAGCTTTTTCACCTTCCTTTTTGCTCATTGTTTACTTTTATTTATTTCACAACTCAACAGTGCAGTATTCCGGACAATTTCCTCTTGTCGCTTCTACAAATTCCTCAAATCCTGTTGAACTTTTTTTGTTCAAATTTAGATTTTATTCAATTTGAGAACCCAGCATCTTCCTCCTATATTTCCCGCCTAACTCCAACAACGCATCCGTGATCTATTCTGTCATAAAGAACAATACCTAGTGCCTTGTGCTAGAGTTGCTGTGAGTGGGTTTTTAGTGGAAAGTAAAAGAGGACCGAACGTAGCTGACTGTTTGGACAGTTTGACAGTTTCCAATATGCGCAGGATTTATTGGTGTTAATTTGCAGGTATCGGCAGGATGCGTTTCTTGCCGATACAAAACGGTTTACAGAGTTGAACTTAACAATGCTGTTGCCTTTTCAATCTTTTACACAACGAACCGAGTATCCCTCGCGACGTGAAAAGTGGCTAATATACGCAGAGCTACTACCACTTCCTAGACTGACATTGTTTGCTTCTGATGTGTCAATTGACGTAGCTGACCACCAAATGCCAATTGATCTCGGCGAATGAGTTCCAGTTGTTGAGGGAAATTCTCCCCAATAGTGCCTGAACATTCCCGGCAGCCCAGTCCAACCACTTTCATTAGTGGCTCCCGAATTTGGCGCTGACCAATGCGTTGTACCGGCCTCTTTCAATTTGGCTCCGGCAAACCAATTCCAATTCGAGTTTCCACCAAGATATTGAAATAGTATTTCCCAGTCCTCGTCAGTAGGTACATGCCATCCAGAAGGCGCAAGTTTACCTGTTTCGACAGCTTTCCAAGTATAAAGAGCGCCATAGGTTTCTTTATTGACAATATTATTGTCGTACCAACAATAAGCCGGACCATAGTTCTGTTGCCATTCCGAATTACTTTGAATATGCGGTATAGCTGTTCCGTCGCTATAAAATGTTGTTTTTAGGTTTTCCGTCATCCAAACTTGCGAACCAATTTTAATGGTGTTGTACAAATTTCCCTCAACATCAATTACAGGGACATCAGGGATAAAAACTGGTCCAGTGTGAATACTCAACTCTTCTCCATACGCAATTCCATTTTTGTTTTCTGCAAAAGCCCGAACGAAATAGGTTTTATTTGGCAACAGATTTCGTTGGATCCACACAATTTGTCCTTGCCCGAAATTTATGTTACCGTTCGAAACATAAACTGGGTTGTTATTAATCGTCACATCTGGATTGATGTCAAAACAAAATCCTCTAGACACAATATCTGAACCTCCGTCACTCGTCAGTGAACTTGCCATTGTGAGTTGCGTTCCCATGACATCCAAATAATCTGTGGTTATCGTTGGTAATTTTTTGTTTTTATCACCCTTTTTGCAACTGTTTCCGATGATAAGAATTAATCCAAAGATAAGTATTGCAACGAACCAGTCTATTTTTGATAGTTTCATCATAATGAAGTTTTTAATTTTGACACGAATAGTGAAATCTGTCTTTAAAGGGTACAAATTAATCAATCTCCACAACTTGCAAATCTGACAATAATCAGTTAATCACTTGCAAATTATCATTTTATGTAAGAAATGAAATTAACTTAACGGATAATTCGCTGTTATTTATCCCGGCCAAAATTTAGAACAACCGATTAAAGTACCATTTTAACCAATTGAGCATATAAAAAAGACAAGAATAAAATTCAGAGCGGCATTCGAAGCAAAGTTTGTTTTTGAAACGATAGATGGGCAATTGTTGCCGCAGGAACTGTCAAAAAAGTCAGCCGCGCTCAACATCACGAAATAACTCGGGGCTAAGTTTCCCTAAATTTTGCACAAATCCCCCCCTACATATTCCTCCTATATTTCCCGCCAACCTCAAACAGCGCGTCCGTAATTTGTCCCAAAGAACAATACTTGGTGGCTTCCATCAGTTCGTTGAACATGTTGCGGTTGTTGATGGCGGCTTCTTGGATGCGGTTCAATTCGGCAGGCACTTTGTCGGCGTTCTTTTTGTGCAAAGAGGCGAGCATTTCGATTTGGTACTGCTTTTCTTCTTCTGTAGCGCGGATAACTTCGGCTGGCACAATCGTTGGCGAACCTTTGGAGCTTAGGAAGGTATTCACACCGATGATTGGGTATTCGCCGGTGTGTTTTAGGGTTTCGTAGTATAACGATTCTTCTTGGATTTTGGAACGTTGGTACATGGTTTCCATGGCACCCAAAACGCCTCCGCGCTCAGTGATGCGGTCAAATTCGAGCAAAACGGCTTCTTCTACCAAGTCGGTCAATTCTTCGATGATGAAAGAGCCTTGCAGCGGATTTTCGTTTTTCGCCAGACCCAATTCGCGGTTGATGATCAACTGAATGGCCATGGCTCTGCGCACAGATTCTTCGGTTGGTGTGGTGATGGCTTCGTCGTAGGCGTTGGTATGCAGCGAGTTACAGTTGTCGTAAATGGCATAAAGTGCTTGCAAAGTGGTGCGGATGTCGTTAAAGTCGATTTCCTGTGCGTGCAACGAGCGACCCGAAGTTTGGATGTGGTATTTCAACATTTGCGCACGAGGATTTGCACCATATTTCTTCGCCAAAGCTTTTGCCCAAATTCTTCGTGCCACACGACCAATCACTGCATATTCCGGGTCAATACCATTCGAGAAGAAGAAGGATAAATTCGGTCCGAAAGCGTTGATATCCAAACCGCGACTTAAGTAATACTCCACATAAGTAAATCCATTCGACAGAGTAAGAGCGAGTTGCGTAATCGGGTTGGCACCAGCTTCAGAAATGTGATAACCAGAAATCGACACTGAATAGAAATTGCGGATGTTGTGCTGGATGAAATATTCCTGAACGTCGCCCATCAAACGAAGTGCAAATTCTGTAGAGAAAATACAAGTGTTTTGGGCTTGATCTTCTTTTAAAATGTCGGCTTGAACAGTTCCACGAACTTGACTCAAAGCACGCGTTTTGATTTGCTCGTAAACGTCTTTCGGCAACACTTGGTCGCCAGTAACGCCCAAGAGGAACAATCCAAGTCCATCATTTCCTTCCGGCAATTGTCCTTGATATTGTGGACGCGGAACACCTTTTTCTTTGTAAATCGCTTCAATTTTGGCGTTTACTTCGGCTTCCAAACCATTTTCTTTGATGTAAATTTCACATTCTTGGTCGATGGCGGCATTCATGAAAAAGCCCAACAACATTGGCGCAGGACCGTTGATTGTCATACTCACCGAAGTTTTAGGATCGCACAAATGGAAGCCCGAATACAATTTCTTCGCATCGTCTAAACAGCAGATGGAAACACCTGAATTTCCGATTTTTCCGTAAATATCAGGTCGAACGGCTGGGTCATTTCCGTAAAGCGTTACCGAGTCGAAAGCTGTTGAAAGACGTTTTGCAGGCATACCCAAACTCACGTAATGGAAACGGCGGTTTGTTCTTTCAGGCCCACCCTCTCCGGCAAACATACGCGTTGGGTCTTCGCCTTCGCGCTTGAATGGGAATAAACCAGAGGTGTAAGGAAATTCACCTGGCACGTTTTCTTGCAAAATCCAACGCAAAATATCGCCCCAAGCTTCATATTTCGGCATGGCAATTTTTGGAATCTGCAAATGTGACAAAGATTCAGTATGCGTCTTGATTTTCAATTCTTTATCGCGCACCATGAATTTATAGAACTCACCGCGGTATTGCTCTTTCTTGGCTTCCCAATTCAAAAGCGCATCCCAATTGTGTGGGTTAAAATCCATTTTCAAGCGGTCGAATTCCTTTAAAAGCAAACGCGAAAGTTCTTTTTGGTCCTCAGAATTTGCTTCTTTAGACAGCGCAATTCCAGAGACATCCATAGTAGGTGCAGCACCTGAAATTGTTTCTAAAGTCTTGAAGATACCGAATAGTTTCTGAGCTATCGCTGCTTGTTCTTTAGCCCATTGGTCGTAATTGCGGTTGTTTTCAGAAATTTCAGACAAATATCTCGTGCGCGCTGGCGGAATCACAAAAATCTTCTCCGACATTTCACGGGTAATCTCAAAATTCGATTGCAAAGGCGTTTCAGTTTTCTTCACCAGTACGTCCATCACAACCTTGTACAATTGATTCATGCCCGGATCATTGAACTGCGAGGCGATTGTTCCATAAACTGGAATATCGTCATCGTCCGCATCCCAAAGATTATGATTGCGACGGAACTGCTTTTTCACATCGCGCAAAGCATCCAATGAACCGCGTTTATCGAATTTATTAATCGCCACAACATCAGCAAAATCAAGCATGTCGATTTTTTCCAATTGTGTAGCAGCACCAAATTCAGGCGTCATTACATACAAAGCCACATCAGAATGATCCATGATTTCCGTATCTGATTGACCAATCCCGGAAGTTTCCAAAATAATCAAATCGTATTGCGCAGCTTTCAAAACATCAACGGCTTCAGCAACGTGTTTTGACAAAGCCAAATTGCTTTGACGTGTCGCCAAAGAACGCATGTAAACACGAGGATTGTTGATGGCATTCATTCGGATTCTATCGCCCAAAAGTGCGCCACCATGTTTGCGTTTTGAGGGGTCAACAGAAACAATAGCCAAGGTTTTGTCTTTAAAATCAATCAAGAAACGGCGCACCAATTCATCCACCAACGAGGACTTCCCAGCCCCACCAGTTCCTGTAATTCCAAGTACTGGAGAAGTAGAATTTTTAGCCAAAGCACGAATTTCTTCAAATACTTTTTCAGATTGCTCCGGGAAATTCTCAGCGGCAGAAATGTAACGCGCAATTGAAGTCACTTTTTTATCCGCGATGTCAGCCACTTCTCCTTTTAATTGGTCGCCAACAGGAAAATCGCATTGCTTCACCATGTCGTTAATCATGCCTTGAAGACCCATCGCACGTCCATCATCCGGGTGATAAATACGCGTGATGCCGTAATCTTGCAATTCTTTGATTTCGTCAGGCAAAATCGTTCCGCCACCACCACCAAAAATCTTGATGTGACCAGCACCTCGTTCCTGCAACAAATCGTACATGTACTTCAAATATTCGATGTGTCCACCTTGGTATGAAGTCATGGCAATCGCTTGAACATCTTCTTGAATAGCACAATTTACTACTTCATCCACGCTTCTGTCGTGACCCAAATGAATTACTTCACAACCCGTGGATTGAATTATTCGACGCATGATGTTGATGGCGGCATCGTGTCCATCGAAAAGCGAAGCAGCAGTTACAATTCTGATTTTATTTTGTGGAACGTACGGCGTTTGATCTTGCATTTTGTAGTTTTTTTCGGTGTGCAAATGTAGGGATTTTTTCATGGTTCAAAGTCCCGCACAACCGTTCAAGTAGCATTTTCAAAGGCATAAAAAAGCCCCACCGAACTATCGATGGGGCCGCTGTATCTTGATCTTTTTTTATCTCAAGTATTCCGCCATAAAGTCTTGAACGGAAATGGCCTTGTTATCAATGAGCACTTCACTGATTCCATTGGACATCAAGAAGCGGCTCACAACCAATTTAGACATATCGTCTTTTGTCAATTTCAAGTTGCACTTTCCGGATGCTTTGTCGTAGTTCACTGCAAAATATTGCGGATAGAATTCAGCACTTTTCTTGATGGCATCAGCATCAGCGGCTTTGTTGAAAAAGAAACTAACATCTCCTTTGTTGAGTGCCTCTTTCAACTGGGCTCCGGATACGTTAAATTTCACCTGATTCATATCTTGCGCAAAAGTCAAAGCAGAGAATCCGAGGAACATGAGTGATAGAACAAATAGCTTTTTCATAGTTTTAGTTTTTGATTTGAAAATTACCTTCAATTAGCGAGCCAAATTTATCGGGAAAACATAAAGCTTCCAAATTATTTTGTCAACGGTTATAAACAATTGTTGTGTACAAAGTTATAACGAAAGTTGAGCATTGAACGTTGCTTGAATATTAATCTTGCAACAAAATTATTCTCGGTGCTGCATTCAATCTTCTTTTGAGCACATTGATGTAGTCGTAAGCCAAGCGCGTGCCATGTTCAGCAGCTGAGCGCTCAGCCATTGCCACCGCTTCTTCCAACCTACCCTGCCCTTCGTAGACCAGTGCAAGATTGTATTTCGCTCTTCCGGCCACTTTGTTGCTTCGGTTGTTGATTTCAGTCAAAAGAATTTGTTCGGCAATGTTCCAATTTCCGAAGCGAATCGGGCGTTTTGCGCGTCTCAATCCTGCGCTGCCTTTGTTGTAATAGCGTCTGCCCACCCAAATCCAGTGCGGGTAAAACATTTGTCCGGCACGATAACCGACACTTCTCCCCAGATGTCCAAACAACTCGCGCTTGCGCATTACGTCGTTCAACATAGCCAGCGGATTCATATTGCCCGCTGTCTGCATGTAGTAAATGTCACCCACCTCGAGCCTGTGCAAATACTCTCTTGTTGCAGGAACATAAAAATTAAAATAACCCCATCCACGCAGCGGACTGCGCGTTTGCCCTGTGGCATTGGCTGCAATAGTACCTCCCACCGGCGCTTGAGATTGAAAAGTTTCAATTTCAATGATGGCATGCGCACCTTGAGCCTGGCAAATGGAGTCCACACGCATCCAATCGATTTCGTTACCGTTTCTCAACACCAAAGGATTTATTGTAGTTGCTTGCAAGTACCTCGAATCCTCGAGGGAGCGATTGAGACCGATGATGCATTGCTCCGCTGCGGCTACGTTGCCATTCAAGGCTTGCCCCTGAAGGGCTTGCAAAAGCAACTTGTCGGGACTGTTGGCTTGAGTCACATTATTCACCAAAATTATTCGTGTGGTTTGCTCGTTCAGGAGTATGGGTGCAGGAGTAACGACAGAAATATTGAAACTGGATTTGCAAGAAGCCAAAGTAAGGATGAGCAATCCCATGACAAATCCTCCTCCGGACAGCATGTTTGTTGAGTAACTTCTAACCATAGTCGTTTTTCGGTTTAATGAGCAAACTTAGCGCCTATTTGATTGGGAACATTTTCCTTTTCGCCGGAGACACTACCAAAATATTGCCGGAATTGTCCAACACATATTCTCCGAACTCGTCGTATTCATACAGTTCCGGACTGCTTCCAACAATTTTGCCATCGATAAGTTCAAAATTCTCGAAATGCTCGTCGGTGATGAGTTCGCCTTTTTTGCTGATGAAAATGCTCCGATTGTAGTCCAAAAATAATTGATAACCAAAATCGAATTCCAAAATCGCTTTGAATTCGCTCGTGTTACTCCACACGAAAGGTTCAAATTTTGTGTTCAACAACATGTCAACTTCCTCCAAATTGAATAAGGTTTGATTAACAGAATCGACATAGTTCTTCTTCATAGGCGCGTAATAAAACTCTGCAAAGAACGCCTCATGACAATAACTCCCTTTGCACAAAAACCCGTAATCTGTATAAGCAATTTCTCTCAAAGGCTGCGTGATGGGCTTCCAACCGGTTTTACCCTTTTTATAAATCAATGAACTTCCAATCGCATAATCGGTCTGAATGTATTCGTAATGATCATCATCATTGAACCATGGAGTCACGATGTTTTCTTGCACTTCCGGTTCTTTTTGCACAACCAACGCATCTCCAAATTTATGGAAACGCTCGCGAGAAAATTTAGACCGCAAAAGCAGCCTGTTGAATTCTTGATCGCCAATCTCGTGCAAAGTTAATTTGCGCTCATTTTGATGCAATTTGAAGTAAGACCTTCCTTTATCATGAATCAAGAGCACGAGTTTAGACAAATGCAAAGCCCCCTCATCGTATTCATAAGATTGGTTGTCAAAAATGGTTAAATCGAAATCCTTTGTTGGCTTTTTAAAAGTTGTTATTTCGCCATCAGCACCGAAAAAATCCCATGAAAATTGAACTGCAATTGTGTCTCTATCCAACTTAATCATTCGAAAAACTGTGCTATAGGAATCCCACTCGTAGGACGTTTGGTTGATATCCACAAACTCTCCGTTGCATCCTGGAAGTGAATGAATTTCGGAGATGCGATTTCCTCCATAGAATGCAAGTTTGTGGATTTGTTGTTTTCCACCTTGCAATCGGGTGTATTTGAGTCGTGCGTCCTGTCTGTGGAGCATCGAACCGAGCATAACATTTTCAAAATTCGAGTAATAGGCTTCATCTCCGCCAAGCAGTAGTTTTGCGAATTCATCGCGATTGAGCTTGTTGATGGCCTCATGACTTAAAATTTCTTGACCTTGAGCATCTACAAGCCGTTGGGATACCGTTTCTCCTTGTACAAGTCCTTTATCATCCAAGTCTAAATCCTGAACGAGATAGCGCTTACCTGCGACAGCAAAAATTAGAAAATGTGTGTTAGGTATTATCCATTTTCTGGTATTCAGATCATAAACACCGGAGGCGTTATGACCCTTCTCCGGCGCAGCAAACGCAATATGATACTCCCCGTTTTCATCCCAGTATAAAGAATCCTCACCATATTCAGTGTACAATGGCTGGGCATCCCATTTTTCTCTAGAATAATTTTGAACAACCATAAGATTGTCCAATTTTTCAATGGAAAAACAGGCATCAGCAAACCAGCTGCTTGTGGCCCCACTGTGATCGTACTCTGCAAAAAATCCTTCAGCATTGCTTACGATTTTTGCATGGTTGAACCCGGTTTTTTTTAGTTGTGCAGCATATACATCTTCCTCTAAATCACAAGTGTAATGCGCTAATTTCCCTTGCGAACATGTGAAAATATGATTCATCTCTGCATTGATGAATATGGCATCAAACCATTGATTCGGTATATAGACATGGTAGAACAGATCATTGGTAATTGTGAAGCGGACTATATTCACTTTGGCACCTTGATGAAGCCTGTAGTGGTCATTCACATCGTTGAGTTTTTCCACATGGTCGATTGCCAATGCATCCTTGAGTATGTTGCTCCAATCGCGCCCGATTTTATCCATGGGAATGCGCTCAACAAAATCCATTTTTTTACCAGAGAGCCTGTACAAATCGATGCCTTGCTGCTCAGGTTTGGCGTATTGTCCGTCCTTGTTCAACACATCAAAGGCGAAAAAATGTGAACCCACCGCTTGAACACTTCTGTATTTCGGTGCAATGAGCCAGCGCCTCGCTTTCAAATCCCAAACACCTGATTGTTGTTTACCCGGATCGTTGGGTGGATAAACACGGTTTCCATGCTTGTCAAGGGAATCTTCCATTTGCGAATTAATTAACGCAGTGTACTGTTCCAACGGATACAAAAACTGATTGACAATAAGCATGTTAGATGATAAAGACTCAAATCCATCAGCATAAACTTTATAGTTTACAGGGTCGTAGATATCTTTTTTGAAATTGTTTTGTTTGAAGTCTTTGGGCGCTTGCCCGGGAATCACTTCTGCGATTTGCTTGTCCGTGAATTGGAAAATCACGTCTGCATTTTCCAAATATTGCAAGTGACCAGTGGTCAGCGGATTTACGAAAGTTTTTTTCTCAAGGTCATAAATCCCGGACTTTCCTTTCAGATAAACGATGGTCAAATTTTTGTTGTTTAGATAAACCAAGGAATCATATTTGACCGAAGGCGTTGTTTGACTCAACAAACGAATCCCGAAAAAGCACAGCGCTGAAAAAATCAAAAATTTCATAATAAGAAGTTTTGGCAAACTTAGAATAATTGCTCAGAACAAAACAAATTAATCTTTAGAACGTTACAAACGGCGGTAGTCACTTTTCACAGCAGTATTAACGAATGTTAAATTTATATTTGCTTCAAACAAAAGACCGCCTGCCGGAGAAATATTTCTAAATTTGCCCAATCCCTATTGGTCATGAAAAAATTTGGCTTTTTCACATGGTTTTTGTTGGTGGTTTTGGCAGCTTGCCAGACCAAAAGCAACGTTGACAACAAAGAAGTTACGGACGAGGACATCGCCAGAACTGTGGAAGCCACGCACGTTGCGGAAATCGAAGTATCCGGTATGACCTGTGAAATGAGCTGCGGTGGGGATATTCGAAAAGCGCTCCGAAGCACCGGAGGCGTATCCAAAGTAGATTTCGACTTCCAGAAAGATCGCGAAACAAATATCGCTCGTGTTCATTACGATGCACAAACCATTCAAACCGCAGAAATGCAACGTATTCTCTCGGAGTTAAATAAAGGTCAGTTCACCGTTGGTAATATTCAGAACAAGGCACTTCCCAACTCAAATACAAGCGCTGAATCTTCCGGAAACAACAGCAATGAGTCCGGTGTAAAAATGAAAGACTCCATGATTTCTCTGACTGATTTGGTGGGCATCGTTGCCGCTTGGTTTTTGTAGCCATGAAAGTAAATCCACTGTATTTAGCAGGCGAATATATAACCACCGCGAAACACCTTTCCATTGTTAACCCATTTTCTCAGCAAGAAATTGCTCAGGTATCGCTCGCGGATAAAGACATTCTGAATCAAGCAATATTGGCCGCTGAATCTGCCCGTGATGCTTACAAAAAACTGAGTTCAGCAGAAATTTCAGCCGCGTTGCTCAAGATTTCTTTGCGCATCAGTGAGAGGCAAAACGAATTTGAAGACACCATCATACAGGAAAGTGCAAAGCCTCGAAGATATGCACGAGGAGAAGTGAAACGGGCCATCGAAACCTTTCGCATGGCAGCCTATGAAGCTACGCGTCTGCCCCATGAATTGATACAGTTGGACGACGCAGAAACCGGAAGAGGTATGCTGGGTCGGGTTCAATATTTCAGTGCCGGTATAGTGGCCGGTATCAGTCCGTTCAACTTCCCGTTAAATTTGGTAGCTCACAAAATTGCTCCTGCCATTGCTACTAAGTCACCCATCCTACTCAAACCTTCCTCAAAAACACCTTTAACCGCTTTGCTTCTCGCTCAGTTCATACACGAATGTGGCTTACCCAAAGGAGCCATCTCGGTTTTGCCGTGCTCACGAGAAGTAGGAGATTTGCTCGTGGAGGATGAGCGCATTGCAGTCCTGAGTTTTACCGGTTCGCCGGATATAGGTTGGGACATGAAAAACCGAGCAGGCAAAAAGAAAGTTGTTTTGGAATTGGGAGGTAATGCAGCAGCAATCGTGCACCAGGATTGTGATTTAGATCATGCGGTCAATCAGTGCTTCACAGGTGCTTTTGCCTACAGCGGACAGGTATGTATCCACACCCAAAGAATCTATGTTCACGAAGGAATATTCGGTGATTTTTTGGAAAGATTTCTCTTGAAAACGAAAAGCTTGGCAGCAAAAAATCCGGCTGATGACAATTGTGAGATTGCGGTGATGATCGATGAATCGAATGCAATGCGTGTGGAGTTATGGAGTAAGGAAGCTGTCCTTCAAGGAGCAGAGTTGATCCTTGGAGGGAAGCGGCAAGCGAATTTTGTGGAGCCGACCGTTTTCACGAAAACTGGACCGGGCATGAAGATTCACGATGAAGAAGTTTTTGGTCCGGTGGTTTGCATCAATCCATATTCGAGCATCGAACAGGCCATTGACGAGGTAAACAGCTCCAGGTTCGGATTGCAAGCCGCTCTTTTCAGCAACGCTCAAAATATCATTGAGCAGTGCTTTGCCTCCTTGGAAGTTGGAGGTCTGATTTTGAACCGTGCCACTACCTTCAGAACCGATCAAATGCCCTACGGAGGCATCAAAGATTCCGGCTTCGGGAGAGAAGGCATCCGCTATGCCATGCGCGATTATCTCGAAACCAAGCTTTTAGCATTTTGAGACTTTTGATAAAATACACAATTATTATTTCAGTGCTTTCGGGGTGTAAACCACAAGCAGAAAACAGCAACGTTAAGCCTTGGTTTGACATCAAGAGCCCCAAAGAAACCGCTGCGGTATTGTGCGAGCAATTGTCGTTATTGACAAAAATAGAAACCACTGAAAATCAATACTCAGAAGCACAAGCCAAAGTTGAACTGATTTACAAAATCATCCACTTTAGCATACGCTCCGGTTTTTACACAAAAACTGAAATCGTCCAAGAGGCCGAGCAATTGAGCTGCGTAATTTAGTAGCTTTGGACATGGATTCAAGGTATCGTTTGTTATGGATTGTATTCGGTTTGAGTTTATGCTCCTGCCAGTCTGTATTGTTGAAAATCTACGGCATCAAAAACTTAAATACCTTGAATGAAGATTTGATTGTCAAAACAGCACGGAAATACAAAATTCCTGAGCAGCAAAGCTACGTTTTGGATTCTCTGTTTTACAAAAAAATTGAAGAATACAGGGCGTCCGAATCCGATGCTGCGAAAAATCGCTATCAACCCCTGCAGGCTTGTTATTACGATGCCCAAGGCGCACTTGTTTCTTTTCAAATCAATTGTTATGCAGGCGGTTTTCCAAACTTGAGATGGAACAGAAACGGGATCTTCAAAACTTTTGTACCGAAACAACAAGCCCCATTGGATACTCTGTTCAATGCCTCACAACATCTGAGTCATATTTTGCCACTTTCCGGACAAGCGAATCCTACAATTTCAGACGAGGACTACATTGTTATTGTCCACTGGAGTGTCATTATGGGGCGACAAAGCAAACGACTTATTCGCTATGTGCAGCGCAACCTGACTTTGGCCAAGGAGGCAAGAATATCGGTATATTATGTCAATGACGATTTTGCACTCATGTACAGATAGTGTATTAACAAGAGTGCACATTCTACCTTAGGAAAACAACAGCACACGTTGTGTTTGCAAAAGAAAATGACCTTTTTTCGGAAAACAAGATAGCGTGATTAATTTTTAAACACTATTTCAATTACAATATAATCAAGCTATATTTGTAGCACCTAACTGCTACATTTATGGAAAATACAAGTATTCGCTTCTGGGCGGAAGACGACCGCCCTAGAGAGAAAATGATGATCAAGGGAAGATTGGCTTTATCCAATTCTGAATTATTAGCCATTCTCATCGGTTCAGGAACAAGAAAAAAATCTGCCGTTGAGTTGGCTCAAGAAATCCTCAGTGCTTCCAAAAACAACTTGCGAACCTTATCTAAAGTTTCACAAATCGATTTGTGCAAATTTGACGGTATTGGGGAAGCCAAAGCCATCACTATCCTCGCCGCGATGGAGTTGGCACGTCGTCGCGATCAAGAGCCATCTGATGAAAAAGTGAAAATTAAATCCAGTTATGATGCCTACAACGTGCTGAAAAGTATGATGCAAGACTTGTATCAAGAAGTTTTTTATGCATTGTTTTTGAACCAAGCCAACCAGATTATCAAAATTGAATTCATCTCCAAAGGAGGAATCAATAGCACTGTGGTTGACCAGCGCGTCATCTTCAAAGAGGCACTTGCCTGCGGGGCTGTCGGAATCATTCTGGCACACAACCACCCTTCAGGAAATTTGAATCCCAGCGAAAACGACATCAAGATTACAGATAATATCCGGTCAACAGGGAAAATTTTAGAAATACAACTACTCGATCACCTCATCATCACCGATCATGGCTACTTCAGCTTTGCAGATAATGGTACTTGATATTGCAAGCCGAGTTTCATTAGCTTTGTCTGAAGAGAGTAAAAACATGAAGCACGAGGACAATCCCAAGAGTATCAAATATTATGTCAAGCACTATTTGTTGCAGAACAAAGACAAATTTAAAGGCAAAACGGTGGTAGATTTTCCGGCCGGTAACGGGGTAACCACAAGAATTCTTCACGATATAGGAGCCAAACCTGTACCGCTCGATTTGTTTCCTGAGTATTTTGAGTTGGATGATTTTACCTGCGTTCGCGCAAATATTCGAGAAGGTCTTCCATTAGAAGACAACTCAACTGATGTCTTAATTTGTCAAGAAGGCATCGAACATTTCAGTGATCAATTCATGGCCATCAAGGAATTCAACAGAGTACTAAAAACTGGAGGAATCTTACTGATAACTACGCCCAATTATTCTAACTTAAGAGCACGTATGAGTTATATGCTCGCCGAAAGTGAACGTTTTAATACCCTTATGCCCCCGAATGAGTTGGACAGCATTTGGATGACCAAGCAACACATCACCAACGAGCTGTATTTCGGTCATATTTTCCTGATTGGTGGGCAAAAACTGCGCGTATTGGCCAAGCTCAATGGTTTCACAATAAAAAAAATTCATTTTACTCAAGCCAAGTCAACATCGGTGTTCTTGTTTCCATTTTGGTATCCTTGGATTGTTTTGTTCAATTGGATTGCATATCGGAAGAACTTGCGCAAAAATGAAAATTTCGATGTGCAAACCAAACGTGCCGTGTATGGCGAACAATTTCGCATGAACATCAATCCGAAGCTGCTCGTTTCAGGGCACTTGTTTGTCGAATTTGAAAAAACACAAGAGGCTTCACAAGTAGCTCAAAACCTAAAAAGCATACACAAAAGATTTGGCGTGACTTGACAAAAGGACCTTTAAGCATTACATTTGTGACCCGAAAACAAATTCCCCAGCATTTTGTCAAAAATCATGAGATTAGAATTCTATCTATTGGTGTTTTTTGTGATGATCGTCACACCGATTTGGGCGCAAACTGAACCCGATGAAGACTACATCCTCGACAGTTTGTACATTATGGAAGTTGAAGAAGTCAAAGGAAGTGACAAAGTGCTCCACGCAGAACCTCTTTTCATCGATCTAATTAGAGACCTGGGTGCCAGAAAAGGGGAACGCGAATGGAATGTTGGCATGGGCATCACCCCAAGACGCGATTACGACCATTACGTAACACTTGTAGAATACGAATGGGCACCGATTGACCGACTGGGTTTGGAATTGGAATTGCCATTTTCGTTCAATTATCCGCAGAACGGTTACAACGGTGCGCCTGGAAATCGACTCAACAGCGTCAAAATGGCTGCACAATGGTCTTTTTTTGTATCGCAAAAATTCAGTACTTCGATGGCCGTGGGCTATCTGCACGAGTTTGAACTGACGCCTTTCAGCAATTATGGAAAAAGTCGCATGTTTACCGGAAACATCTTTAACCCATTCATCGTGGCTGCCAAACGTTGGGGCAACAACTTTCACACGCTCATTTACACCGGACCGGCTATTTATCAGGAATACTCCACCTCCAAATCGCACCTTGACTATGAAATCCACACCAATTTCCACTACATGATTAGCGGAACCCGAAATTTCGTCGGACTTGAGGTGAACAAATACATCACGCATGACGGCTTTCATTGCACGTTGAGACCTCAAATGCGCCTGAGTATCAAAGACAATGTAATGATTGGAATCGTCACCGGGATTGCGTTGGGGTCGTCCAATGAACGCGTGAGTACATTTTTACGCTTAATCTACGAACCTAAGCATCATTAAGATCCAAGCACATCAACGCGAGCGCATTATTCCACTAACTTTGCCGCATGCAAATCATTCTCAAAAGAGGCAAGGAATCCAGCGTTGAGCGCGGACATCCATGGATATTTTCAGGCGCCATTTATCAAATTAACGGCAATCCTACCGACGGGTCTGTGGTGGACGTAATGGCTGCAGACCGCACTTTTTTAGCGCGGGGACATTTTCAAAATGGAAGCATCACCTTGCGCATACTCACGCGATCAGAAAACGAGGCCATTGATCAGAATTTCTGGAATGAGCGCATCTCATGGGCTGTGGCTTTAAGGATAAAACTTGGACTTTTTCAAAATGACAATTCCATTTGCCGCCTGGTTCATGGGGAGGGCGATATGCTGCCCGGGTTGATCATCGATTGGTTCAATGGTGTGGCCGTTATTCAATGCCACAGTTTGGGTATGCACGCCGATATTGAAAAAATCAAGAATGCGCTGTTGGCAAATCTCGGAGATGAGGTCATTGCAATCTACGACAAAAGCGCTGAAACGCTTCCAGCCAATGCCGGTGTTGTGAACCAGTACCTATACGGCACCTGCACTACTCCGCACCTCGCTGAGGAGTATGGACACAAATTCTCCATTGACTGGATCACGGGTCAAAAGACCGGTTTTTTTATCGATCAACGTGAAAACAGAAGCTTGTTGGCCCGCTACGCCAAAGGCAAAACCATCCTCAATGCCTTCTGTTATTCCGGTGGCTTTTCAGTAACAGCCTTGAAAGCCGGGGCAGCACAAGTGGATTCGCTTGACAGTTCAGCCAAAGCCATCGCGTTGACCGAGGAAAATATCAGAATTAACGGCTTGGAACAAAACCACCGTTCGATTACTGCAGATGCGATGCAGCACATCAAGCAACTGGACAAAAATTACGACATCATTGTATTGGATCCTCCAGCGTTTGCCAAACACAGAGACGCACGACACAAAGCTGTTCAAGGCTACAAACGTTTGAATGCACATGCCATGAAGTATATCAAACCCGGTGGTATTTTGTTTACTTTTTCCTGTTCCCAGGTAGTAGATAAAGCCTTGTTCAACAATACCATCATTGCCGCTGCTATCGAATCGGGAAGACAGGTGAGAATTTTAGAACAATTGCACCAGCCGGCAGATCACCCGATTCACGCCTTCCATCCTGAGGGGGAATACTTGAAAGGTTTGGTATTAGAAGTACTTTAACATGCAAGAAGCACTAAATACCAACTACCGCAGCATCCTTGCCGTTGCTCTTCCTTTGATCATCGGCAACTTCATCCAATCACTCGTGCTGATTACGGATATGGCCTTCCTTTCCCATTTGGGAGATGTGCAATTTGATGCGGCCGGTAATGGTGGAATGGTTTATATTACCTTCTATATGATTGCTGTCGGACTGGGAGACGGCATGCAGATTTCACTGGCCAGATTCATGGGACAGGGAAATTTTGAATCCATTCGAAAAACTTTTCAATCCGGACTCATTACGCTTCTGGTATTTGCTTCAATATTCTTTGTCGTATTAAAGGTGTTGGTTCCGAGTTTTCTACTCAATTTTTCCAACAGCGATGCCATAGCAGAGTACCAAAATGAATACATCAATATTCGAAGCTACTCGATTTTTCTTAGCCTGATGGCACATGGCATGATGGCCTTTTTGCTAGCGGTTGGTAAAACCAAAATTGTATTTATCACATCCATTGTTATGAGCGCCGTGAACATCATTGGCGACTATGCCCTGGTTTTTGGGGAATGGGGCATGCCGGCCATGGGGGTTGAGGGTGCGGCGCTCGCTTCCGTTTTTGCGGACTTGTCAACACTAATAATCCTAAGTGTGTATTTCGCCTCTCAAACTTGGATTCGGGAATTTAAACTGTTTCAAACTTTGTCCTGGCAGTGGGTGCGCACGAAAGAACTGCTCATGCTCTCTTGGCCGCTGATGATTCAAGGACTTATGGCCATGGGTACATGGACCGTGTATTTCATCATGATTGAGCAAATGGGACATCGTGACCTCGAAATAAGTCAGAACATCAGAGCGATGTATTTTCTTGCTTTTGTGCCCATTTTCGGATTTTCAGCGACCACAAAAACCTATGTAAGTCAGCTGCTGGGGTCGGGCAATCACACAGAAATTCCGAAAGTTCAAAGAAAAATTCTGTTGTTGGTGGTTTGCACCGTATTGCTCTTCTTTCACGGTGCCTTGCTGTACCCCGAACAACTCATTTCTTTCGTGAATCCGAGAGCTGATGTTGTGGCAGAGACAGCAATTATCCTTCGACAAATCTTCCCGGCCGTGCTTATTTTTGCTTTTACCTCAGTCTATTACAACACCATCAGCGGTTCTGGAAACACCAAAATCACCCTCCTCATCGAGCTCATTTGTGTGTTTTTCTATTTGTTGTTTGCGTATGTTTTCATTTTTCAATGGGACTGGTACATCGGCAATGTTTGGTTCATCGAATACATCTATTTTGCCCTGTTGGCATTGCTTTCTTTAGGCTATTTGAATTATTTTGACTGGAAAAAAAATCCATTTCCTCATGCATGATAAACGTATTGTTTTCTTGGGCACCCCCGAGTTTGCTGCCCATTGCCTGAGCCAACTTTTGGCCGAAAAATTTAATATCGTTGGCGTGGTGACTGTGGCTGACAAACCCGCGGGAAGAGGACAGCAACTCCAAGAATCCGCAGTAAAAAAAGTGGCTTTGCAGCATAATCTACCATTGCTTCAGCCATTAAAACTTAAAGACGAATCCTTTTTGGATGCGCTGAAAAAATGGGATGCTGATTTGTTTGTGGTTATTGCATTTCGTATGCTTCCTGAAGCAGTCTGGAAAATGCCACCGTATGGTAGCATCAACCTTCACGGCTCATTGTTGCCTCAATTCAGAGGCGCTGCGCCCATCAATCACACGATAAT
>JBBIIM010000009.1:0-6799 GCA_037446475.1 Crocinitomicaceae bacterium
AACTATAGTTTTGGCTTAACTTTTCCCGTTTTCAACACCTACAAGCCGAACCGTTGGGTGAGCCTTCAAGCAAGTTACGATCAGCGACTGTCGTCAAAAGTATCCTTAACGACCACGGCCAATGTCATGTTCATCAGCAGCAGCGGTTTTGCCAATTTGCGCGCCAAATTTGATTTCAAAGACAAGTTTTGGCTTGCTAGCGGTTTGAATACCGTGAATCTTTTAGGGGATGACGAGCGATTGAACTACACCGGGCTTTATTTTGGGTATCGTGTTTTCAAGAGCTTGCAACTTTATACCGGAACGGATTTCCGCATTTCAAGATGGGCAGGATTTCAGTTGATGAACCCGCATATCGGATTAGTATTCCTTCCAATCAAGGCTGATAAAAACGTTCTGAAACCAACCCTCAATGACTAAGCCCTTGTTAAGGTTTAAATCTCTCATTGATTATTCCTATCCAGTCATTTTCTTTTCGATTTAAACAAACAAAAAAGCCAGCCTCATCAGCTGGCTTTCCTATTTTTTCAAGCAATTAAATCACCTTCACATCAACGATTCTGGAAACAGGAAGCCACATACCGCCTTTGAGGCATATATATTTCGCTCCGGTTGCCCAAATGGTTGTTTCAACGCGTTTGAGACCCTCATCGTCGCGGAAAATTATGGCCACTTTGCCATGGTGAAGGTTTCCCAACTTCATGGCCTCCAGTAATTTTGATTCTAAATCTTTGCTTTGTTCAATTGTGACAGGAACTTTGAAACTCAATTCAGGAATTCTTTCTTTTTCAATTAAAACGGGGTGGTTTGTTGCTGTCTCCATGGTGAAATAGTTTTTGGCTAAATTAGAAAAATTCCAACGCGATCGCAAACTATTTTATTTTTTTTATGATTTTCATCAGGTTATCATTGCAATCCAAAAATCGCTCTTACAAACTCAAAATTGTACCTGGAAAAACGGCCAACAAACGTTCATTTTCATACAAACCGAGCACCTTTTTTCTATGGTAATGTGGCCAGTGTTGATCATTAAAAATTCTTTTTACGCTTCGAAACTTTCCTGATTTTAAAACTATCAATTCATCGGTTTTGGGCTGTTTAATCTGAATAATTTTGTAATCCTTCGCGGGCAAACCTTGCTGTTCAATCAACTCCAGAAAGAGCGCTTTGAGATGCTTGTGTGATTCAGGGTCGACTTCCTCTACAATCAAAACTATGGAAAAGGGCTCATAATCATCCAAGCTGTCTTGACCAAACCACATTCCGTCTTTTTCCCGAAGCAGGTAGTATCCTTGCTTCAATTGATGCAATGTGCCCAGTTTTGCCAAGCGATAAAAGCGCTCCACTTCCTCAATATTTGTGTTTGATTGTTTCCAAAGTTCCAGGAGCAATTGTTTCACGACTGTGAGTAAATTCTCCCACAAGCTATCCGGAACAAAAAACTCCCCTTTGAGCACATCCTTCCCCAAATGCTTTACGAGCCATTGCGTCCCCTCCTCACGCAGTTGAGCAACTTCATCCCCCAGACGTTGAATTGCTCCCACGCTTCGGATGTCTGTGTCGTTAATTAAAGGAATCAGTTGATTTCTAATTTTGTTTCTCGTATAATTCGAGGTGAGGTTACTCGCATCTTCTCGCCAGGTAAGTTGATGTTCCTGAGCATAATCCAAAATATCTTGCTTGTTCCAATGCATCAAGGGCCTTCTGAAATAATCGCGCTCATTCGGAATACCTGTTAGATCCAACAAGCGTCCAGAAGCTATGAATCTCAATACAATCTGCTCCCGATGATCATCGGCATGATGCGCCAAGCAAATCAGGGAGCCGGGATGCAATTTTTGCATTTCATCAAACCACGCATACCTCAATTCTCTTGCAAGTGCTTGAATTGAGCCTTGATCATTATTCAGAAGACTTTTGGTGTCAAATTGCTTTGAGAAAAAATCGATTTCAGCCCGATTGCACCAATCAGCCACAAAACGCTCATCCCCATCAGATTCCTTGCCTCGCAGTTGAAAATTGCAGTGCAAAACCGCAGGACGTATGCCCAATTGTTGCAGTAAATGCAACAAAACCATAGAATCCACCCCACCGCTGCATGCTACAAAAATCTTTGGCGCATTACTCAGCTCTTCCACGAACAACACCTCTCTCTTCATCTGAACAGCGCTAGAATTTTATGAATCTTGGTCAAACACTCCTCATACTCGGCGTGTGGGTCAGAAAGAATTGTGATTGCACTACCAACAGGACAGCTCAAATAGCCCGAGTTTTCATTATACAACAGCGTGCGAATCACCACGTTCATGTCAAAATCGCCATTCGGTTGAATCAAACCCAGCGAACCTGAATACCACCCACGTTTGAAATTTTCCAAGCGCTCGATAATTTCCATAGCTGCAATCTTGGGAGCACCGGTCATCGAGCCCATCGGGAAAAGCGCACGAATAATCTCAGAAAATCTCACATCGTCCCTCAGCTCGCATGAAATCGTCGAAATCATTTGATGCACAGCTTGGTAGGAATAAACACCAAAAAGCTCATCCACGACAATCGTTCCGGTTTTGGCCACTTGGGTCAGATCATTGCGCACCAAATCTACAATCATCACGTTTTCCGCCCGTTCTTTTGGGTCGTTGCGCAATTCTTCTTTCATGGCGTCATCCTCTGCAGCATTGTCTCGTCTTGGTCGAGTTCCCTTGATGGGTTGAGACAATAATTTTGACCCAACTTTTTTGATGAACCGCTCCGGACTGGCTCCCATCATGGTACGTCCATCCCAGCTCAGGTATGAAGAAAAAGGTGCCTCGATTTGTTCTAGCATACGCCTAAAAACCCGCCATGTATCGAGATTAAGAACATTTCCTGATTCAAAATTTTGACAAAAATTCAACTCGTAACAGTTACCTATTTGGATCTCCACTTTGGCTGACTTTACTTGGTCGACGTATTCCTCTTTGGACAGCGTGGGTCGCAATTCAAAAATCGGATGCGCTTCCTGACTCCAATTTTCAAAAAGTGCCTGCAACAACACCTCATTCTCCTCACCAAAAACCAAAATCCTTTGATCGCCTTTAATACTGTGCACACTTTTCGGAACGAAAAAAATCCAATCAGGCGCATCCATGGCATCCTTATTTTTGGACGTGAGCTTTTCGACCGAGTTTTTCACATCATACGCCAGCATGCTCACCACAAATTTTCCGCGATGAAGCCCTATAAATTCATCGAGTTTATCAAAATCCAGTTCACCTTTGCCAACAAATGCATCTGAGACTCCCAAGCACAAAAATTTCCCATCCATATAGCTCAGGTAGGCAAAATTTGGCATTTCAATATTTTCATTGTGACTTGGCATTTGAATCAAGTATGGTCTACTTTTCGTGTAAAATTTATTCTATCTCAATGGTCTGAGCCGCAAAATTACTGAGGAAAATCGCAGTGGCCGTTGCTACATTGAGGGATTCTCCTAATCCAAATTTGGGAATAGAAACCGGTCTGTTCACAAAGCGCAAAACTTCCTGCGTGATTCCATTCCCTTCATTGCCCATAATGAGAACGGCAGGTTGCTCAAAACTTGTTCGATAGATGGATACTCCCTCCAACAAGGCGCCATAAACAGGCATTTCATTCGATTCGAGAAAGGAGATCAAATCGCAGTAAGTCACGCGCAAATCAAATATTGCCCCCATCGATGCTTGTACCACTTTTGGATTGCAAAAATCCACTGTATTGAGGCTGCAAACCACTTGCTGCACGCCAAACCAAGCCGCAGTGCGCAGTATGGTGCCCAAATTTCCGGGGTCTTGAATTCCATCCAACACCAAAGTAAAACCATCCCTGACTAATGCCTGCTGAGGATATTTCACCAATGCGACAACCCCTTGAGGTCCTTTGGAGGTGGCAAGTTGTTCCAAGCTCAATCGATCCACTTCGACACGAGGAATATTTGATTGCGCACCCAACAATCCACTCAAACGAGACGCACCGAAATCTTTCGAAAAAAATATGCGCTCTACAAATTCTGGATGCCGTGCAATCAAATCCTTGAGTGTTCGTTCGCCTTCAATAAGCATATGCTGCGCTTGGTCGCGATTCTTCTTCAGGTGGAGAGCACGAAGACTTTTAATTTCATTTTTGGAAAGCATGGACTGGCGCGATTTTTATATTTTTGTTCAAGTGAAACAACTCGTGAAGAAATATGCAGGTTGGTGTGTGCTGTTCACACTGCTCAGTTGCAATATTACAAAAAAGGTTCCCAACGATGCCTATCTCTTTCGCGACCACGATTTCAAAATCACCTACGAACCCGGTGAGCGCGTCAACCGAATCGATAAAAGTGAACTCGATATGGTTGCGCGTATTCGACCCACCGAAAAATGGTTGTTCACCTACATTCCCTTGCGTCTGCACAACGCCATCAATCAAGAGCGCCTGGCCAAAGACATCGAAGCTCGGAAAGCGGTGATTAAAGCAAAAAACATCAAGAAACTCAAAGAACAAGAGAGAAAAAATGCCAAGCGTATTGAAAAAGCGCGTCAGCGAGGAGACACATTGTACAAACCCTATCGCGCCAAACTTATCGACACCATCAAACCGCGCACTTCGATATTCGCCCCTGGATTTTCCGTGCGCTATATCGCAAACAATCTGAGCACACCTCCGGTTATTTTGAATCCCAATGCCGTGAACCGAACCACTGACCAAATTCGGTTGTACCTCGAAAAAAAAGGTTATTACCAGGCTCAGGTCAGCGATAGCATCTACTTAAATCCAAAAGTTGGATTAAGAAAACGGAAAAGGCAGGCGACGGTGGAATATTATATCCATTTGGGAAAACCTCATCTTATTGACACTGTGCGCTACGAAGGGGAAGCAGCAAGAATTCACCTGGTCATTCGTAACTATCTTTCGCGAAAAGAATTGCTACAACCCGGCTCTGTTTTTGATCGCGAATTGCTGGATGGCTTAAGAATAGATCTCGCACGCGAACTACGTAACGAAACTTTTTATGAGTTTTCTCCAAACCACATCATTTTCAAAGCGGACACCACACAAAGACCCTTTGGCGTTTCACTGACAGTTAGCATCAAACCACGCACTGTTCGGGACAAGGACAACAAAGACTCCATAATCACCATACCGCAAAGGCAATACAAAATCGGTGATGTGTTCTTTCATGTTTCAGACTCAGTGAACTTTCCGGGAAATTACTCACAGGAGTTGGAAAAGCGCGGGCTGAGTGTAATTCCCGGACAATTTCTACCAACACTCGACACGCTTATTTATGAACCCCAAGGCATCATCCACGCCGATCGACGCAAGGCCACATTTCTTTACAATGGCGAGATGAATATCCGTCATGACATTCTTGAGATGCGAAATTATCTGGAACACAATCACTGGTATCGCTCCTACTACCTTGACCGCTCCTACAACCAATTGCTGGAGTTGGATGTTTTTCAAACCATTCAGCCAGTGCTGATCGAAAGAGGAGATTCTGCCCGAATCGATGTGCACTACTATCTCATTCCTTCAAAAATGCAAGTATTTGGTTTTGAACCAAGAGCAACCAACTCCAATGGTTTTCTAGGGGTGTCGGCAGCCATCAATTACAGACACAAGAATGTGTTTAAAATGGGTGGAAAGTTTACAGCCTCACTTGCCGGCGGTTTCGAAAATCAACCTGCGATTGCCGAATCTAACAAGCGCTCAGAAGAGACCTATGAAATTGGTCCAACCATGAAGCTGGTGCTTCCCGGATTGATTCCGATCTCCTATTTGAAATTCTCCAAGCGACAGACCACTTCCACCGAGTTTTCAACCGGTTTTAACTACCAGCGCCGACGCGAATTTGACCGTCAACTCTTCCAGTTCAACTATCTCTGGCGCTGGCGCTCAGACAAGTTGCAAACTTTTCAAATGGGCTTGCCTTTGGTTGGAGGATTCAAATTTGTAAGAATCGATATTCGCGACGCAAATTTCCAAGAACGCATCGACCAACTGAACGATTTGTTTCTGAAAAACGCTTACTCCAATCAATTCATTTTCAACGACTTCAAGCTCATTTACAACTACTCCAACGAGCGAATTTTGGAACAGGTAAGCACCCCCAAAAGAACGCAAGTCAACTACGATTTGACTTTTGATTTGGTGGGAAATACCATGAATTTGCTCATCGATTCGTCACACTTAAACACACTGAACCAAAAGACCGTATTTGGAATACCTTTCAGTCAATTTGTGCGCATAGACAATGATGTGAAGATTTATCAAAAATTTTCGAAAGGTCGCACCATCGCCTTTCGTTTGCAGGGCGGCTTAGGCTATACTTACGGCAATTCGAAACTTGCCATGCCGTTTGACTATGGCTTTTTTGCCGGCGGCTCCAACGACAATCGAGGATGGCGAGCGCGTGAACTTTCCCCCGGGAGTTATCAATACCACAAATATCCATCACGTACAATCACGCAAATCGGCGATATGCGCCTGGGGGCTTCTGTAGAATATAGATTCAACGTTCCATTCGTAAATCGATTTAAAGGAGCGCTATTCACCGACGCAGGCAATATTTGGACGCTGCGCAACGACCCAAACAGACCCGGTTCTCAAATCTCCACGAATTTCTTCAAAGAAATTGCCATTGCGGCCGGTGCAGGTTTGCGTTTGGATTTGTCCTTTTTGATTATCCGATTTGACGTCGGAGTGCCCATCCACAATCCCGCGATGAGCCCTGGAGCTCAATGGATTTGGAATCCCAGAACCCTGTTTGAGCAGGAGCTGGTGGCCGCCTTTCCTG
>JBBIIM010000009.1:6818-17503 GCA_037446475.1 Crocinitomicaceae bacterium
CTCGTCCATTCACCCCGAAACTCCATTTCGGTATTGGATTCCCGTTCTAAAATTTTCCCAGGCTTTGGTTTGATTTCAACAATTTGATTTTACTATCTCATCACGTTCTCAACCAAAAAATGCCTCCCAAATACTATCTTTGCCCGACGAGAAAATCACCCAATCTCATCATCCAAACTCAATATCAACGCCTTATGAAACAATACCACGACTTGATGCAACACGTTTTAGAGCACGGAACCAAAAAAGAGGACCGTACAGGCACGGGCACGATTTCCGTTTTTGGCTACCAAATGCGTTTTGACTTGTCGGAAGGTTTTCCTGTAGTTACGACCAAGAAATTGCACTTGCGATCAATCATTCATGAGCTTTTGTGGTTTCTGCAAGGTGACACCAACATCAAATACCTTAAGGACAATGGTGTGAGTATTTGGGATGAATGGGCTGACGAAAATGGCGATTTAGGTCCGGTTTACGGGTACCAATGGCGTTCCTGGCCTACTCCGGATGGTGGCAGCATTGACCAAATTAGCAAACTCATTGAGATGATTCAGAAAAATCCGGATTCGCGTCGTTTGATTGTGAGTGCCTGGAATGTTGCCAATGTGGATCAAATGGCCTTACCACCCTGCCACTGCCTGTTTCAGTTTTATGTGGCCGACGGGAAATTGAGTTGTCAGTTGTATCAGCGCAGCGCGGATATATTTTTGGGGGTGCCTTTCAATATTGCGTCCTATGCCCTACTCACACTGATGATCGCCCAAGTTTGTGGTCTACAGCCCGGTGAATTTATCCACAGCTTTGGTGATGCGCATTTGTATCTGAACCACCTCGACCAAGCCAAATTGCAATTGAGCCGCGATTTCAGACCCTTGCCAACGATGAAAATCAATCCGGAAGTAAAAAGTATCTTTGATTTCAAGTACGAGGACTTTGAGTTGCTCAACTACGATCCACATCCACACATCAAAGCCGCTGTAGCGGTGTAATTAAAACCCTATTTTCAGCAGATTGAAATAATGTTGATGGGCTGCCGTTTTTGAGCGAAATTGTTACACTATGCTCTTCAACACTTTTGCAGTCGGCATCGCTGCGCTCCTTACGACAGGTTCACCCGGTGATTCAATCAAAAAAATGCACATCGAATCGATAGAAATCAGCAGCACTCAATTTCTATCCGATTTTATTCAAATGGATTTTGCGCAAATGCGTGCTTTGGCTTTGGAAAACGATTTTGCAAATCTGAACCTGCAAGATTATTCTATGACGTCTTCATGCTGCGTTGCGCGACAAGACTTGATCAATTTTCATGTCAATTCGGCTTTACCTGGTAGGAATGGAAAAGCACCAAAAGGCAGTCCGATGCTGCGTTTGGGATTGAGCCACTCCAATAGTTTTTATCATTCACTTACTTTTTTTAATTCAAATCAATTCACTGTGGATTCTATTTCCATCATTTACCAAGGCAATGCTACTACCTATCCCATAGATTCGATTGTGCGAGAAACTCACAGTTTTGCTGCTTCTTCCAAACGCCTTCGGGCCAATGCGGGTATGCTTTGGCGCAGCAACCCGAAAAAAAGATGGATCGGCTACACCGGCTTTGCTCTGGGTTTTGGTTTGGCTATCGTCAGTCAAGTGGAAGAGTACTACAGCAAATGGAGCGAAATCACGAATCCCATTTACGCCGTCTATGGCAACACGCCGATTATCCAAAGCAGTTGGCAATTTGAAGGATCATCGCGCAACTTTTACAAAACCCCTTTATTGTGGGATATGAGTTTTTCGCTTCCCATTGGTGTTGACTTCAGAATTGGTAAAAAGGAAAATCTGTGGTATCGTGTGCATCTTTTTTCTGAACTCAACCCAACTCTTTGGGTTTCTTCTTACTCAAAAACATGGGCCTATGTGAATCCCGGAGTTTCGGCTGTATTTGGAATTCGTGTGAACATAGAATAGATGAGCGTCATGCTTTAGCCTATCAGTTTCAACAAGTTTTCAGTGGCCACTCGTGTGATGGGATGCGGAGTTTCAGGTAGCCCAACAAAACGTGCTCCGGTTATGGCGTCAACGGCTTGCTGTGTTTCTTCTAAGCTAACCATATCGTCCAATTCACCCAATCCGATGGTGCATGGTATGTTAATTTTGTCAAAGCGCGATTCCAGCAATTCGTTGGCTCCCAAATCTTTCATTAATTCGGCAGTCAAATGCATTTGCGTTTTCCAAAAATCCGCTCCATGCAGTGAACTCAAATAAGAAGCGAATCTAGGAACTTTTTCAAGAATTTTTTCCGGATTCAATTTGCGAATTTCTTGTGCTGCGGACTCAGTTGTCCAATGAAATTTAGTGCCTAGCGTGACGATTTCATCAATAATCCCGGGATGCTCAGCGGCCAAATAAAGTGCGACATAGCCTCCCATACTGTAGCCGAAAATCTTAGCTCCAACAAGGTTCTCTGAATTTATGAACAGGCGCAATTGTTCCGCGAAAGAGCGAATACTGAACTCCCCGTGAAGTGGTGTTTTTCCATGCCCTAAAAATTCAAAATTGTAAACCAGATACCTTGACTCAAGTGCAGTGGCTAAGGATTCCAGTTCTGCTTTGGCCCCCAAGGCACCATGCAACAGTATGATCGCTTGTTTTTCCATACTCTAAAAGTAATCTACCTTACCCAAACAATGGATTTATAACTGGCAAAAAGCAGCTGAAAGGCGTGATAAATCATCAATGGCAAGAGGGCAAAGGTTTGCATTTCCGCTTCCTGAAAAAGCAACAATGCGAAAACTGAACCGTGGACCAAGGACTTTTGTGTTCCGCAAAAAAGCAAAACGATTTGATCCTCTTGTGAAAATTTCAGGATGCGTCCAAAAAACTGACTCAACTCAAAAACCACCAAATACAGTGAAACTACCCCCGCCACAAGGATGAGCATCTGACTTAGCGGAACGACAGAGAACAAATCATTGTTAAACGCATTCGAGAAGCTGCTGTACACAATAAGCAACACGATCATTTTGTCGAAATTCTTGAATTTTTTCAAGCACCATAACGCTACGTGGGGCAAAAAATGCCTGACACTCATGCCCAATACCACAGGAACAAAAATCTGCTGCACAAGCTTTAGAATCAAGTCCAGTCGTTCGTCTCCGGAAACTGCCTCATGCATGAAAACGCTCATCCACAGTGGCGTAAGAATCATTCCCAAAAATCCAGAAATGCTCGAATTGAAAATGGCTCCACCCAGATTCCCGTTATTTTTCACGACAAAAACCACTGACATCGACACGGTACTTGGCAATACGGAGAGAAAAAAGAGCGCCAGCCAAAAATCAAAGTAGTCTGAGTTTTTGAAAAACGGATAAAGTGCGATGATCAGAAGCGGCAAAATAACAAATGCGGTGGCCTGAGTCAGTACATGAAGCCGCCAATTGGACAAATCGCGTAACAATTCATTAGGAGAGAGTTTGAATCCATAGAGCAAAAATACCAACACGATGCCCCAGAAGGTAATTTCCTTCATGGGAAAAACAGCTGAATATTCCGGTTGGAAAGGGAAAAATCGAGCCACCAAAATCATAAGCACCAAGCCGGGCAACAAAAAGTCGATATGAGCCAATAGTTTCTTCATGCGTCAAATTTGCACAAAAGTAACTCCAAAACCCATCGCAAGACTTTTGACACAACATGATGGGTTAACTTCTTCAAAAGTTCAAGAGAAAAATGCTTTAGATAAAGTGATTCATATACTTTTGGCGCAAATCTAATTCCATCCACTTTAGCCAACCGTAACCCTCGAATGAATCATCCTGTTCAATTGCATTCAGCGAATATTACGAAAATGAAATTGCCCGTTTTTGTGATTTTGCTTTATTGGATGTTTATCGTCTTGCCGCTTCCAAGCTTGGCGCAAAAGGATGCTGATTCCCTGAATACGAGCGCGCTCTTGCGTCTGGAAAGCTATTGGGAGGCATTTTACACGTATGATTTCAACAAACCACAAGACCTCCAAAGACAAAACTTTCTTTTCAATCACAACCGCCACAACAGCGTCTATTTGAACCTGGGTGTGATGAAACTCAACTATGAATCGGACAGAATACGCTCGAATTTTGCCGTGCACGGCGGAACGTATGTGAACGATAATTATGTCGCCGAACCCGGATTACTGAAAAATGTGCACGAAGCCAATGTGGGTGTAGCTTTGTCAAAGCACAAAAAAACATGGTTGGACGCCGGTGTAATGCCGTCTTACATTGGATTCGAGAGCGCTATTGGCTACTCCAATTGGACGCTAACCCGCTCGCTGCTTGCCGAAAATTCGCCTTATTTCGTGACCGGGATGAAATTCGCCTTCAATCCCAATGAGCGACTTGCAATAGCTACCCTACTCATGAATGGTTGGCAACGCATACAATGGGTCATGAGGAGCAGTTTCCCAGCCTTCGGCACACAAATCAACTTCAAAAGAACCGAAAACCAAATTTTCAATTGGAGCAGTTTTCTGGGGAAGATAGATCTCAGTGACTCAGTGCGCTTGCGTTTCTTCAATAATTTTTATGCTCAATTCAGCCCGGCCAAAAAATGGAAATTCATCGCCGGTTTTGACTTCGGCATGCAGCAAGCCTTAGAGAATAGCCAACGAATACACACCTGGTTCAGCCCGGTTCTTATCTCACAATTCAGCATAAACACCAATTGGAAATCAGCACTTCGACTGGAATATTACCACGACCCTAAGCTACTTGTGGTTTCAAGTCCGAACGGCCAAGCATTTCGCACATCGGGTATTTCGATCAATGTGGATTACAGTCCCTTCCCGGAACTGCTTTGGCGCCTAGAAGCACGTTGGCTACAAAGTGCGGAGCCGATATTCAAAGCTGGAGGTAATTGGAGCAAAAACAATGTGTTCATCACCACTTCTTGCAGTATTCAACTCTCCAAAATTCTGAAACAATGGCGTTCAACTCAAATTGGGCCTCGAGGAAATCAATAATTGCATGTTGATTACTTCCATTGGGCAGTTGATATGACACGAAGATTTCCTTTAAAATTGTCAAAAATTACGAGTATGAAAAAGAAAAACAACCTTTACGCCCTAGGCATGCTGTTTCTGCTATTTGTTACAAGTTGCACCACGGTTCACAGAACCATGCGCGAACCTAATGTACGTGTGGAATTGGAAAGAGATAATTTTGAACTCTCCGGTCAGGTGAGTGCCGAAGCCAGTTCGAAAAAGATTATCGGAATCGATTTTCAGCGTTTGTTCAAAAAAGAAGCCGGTTCTGTTGAGGGAGGTGCTGCATTGATCAACTTGGCGAGTCTGCCTGTAATTGGAAACATCATGGTTGATCCTACCGCAAACTATGCACTTTACGAATTGATGAATGCCAACCCGGGCTACGACGTGATTTTCTATCCACAATATGTAACTACCGTTGAAAAACCTGTGCTTGGTCTTGGTTTCATCTACAAGAAAACAACAGTTAAAACAACCGCCAGATTGGGCAAATTGAAATAATCTTTTCACCACACCAAACAAAGCGCTCCTGAATTTCGGGGGCGTTTTTTGTTTGCCCCACAGGACTAGGCTCCATTTCCACTAATTTCGTCCCATGTTTGTACAAAGCAACACTCTAAAAGCTTGTTTGGATTACGTAAAATCCAGATTGGAAAATCAGTTTTCGGCCTCAGAAATCCGACAAATTCAACGCGAAATTTTCTACAAAATGTTCCAATTCAACGCCACGGATTTGATACTCAAGGGGGATTATCGACTGACAGAATCCGAACTGTTGCTGGTGCGCGATGTGGTGAAACGCCTTCAGAACCATGAACCTTTACAATACATCATCGGCTACACTGAATTTTGCGATTTGAAAATTCTTTGTGATAAAAGAGCTTTAATCCCAAGACCCGAGACCGAAGAATTGGTGTGGAAAATCTTAGAAGCCACAGACAAGACCGACCAGAACTATCTTGATTTGTGTACAGGCACGGGTTGCATTGCCTTAGCGCTCAAGCATCACAGACCCGAAGCAGCGGTTTGGGCCGTAGAATTGAGTCAAGACGCATTCAATCTCGCCAAAAAAAACACCCAAATATTGAACTTGGACATAAACCTCGTTGAAGGCAATGCACTGTTACCTGACCAAATTGTTGAACTCAAAAACAAAAAATGGTCTTGCATCGTGTCTAATCCCCCCTACATTCCGCATGCTGAAAAAACTTCCATGGCACCCAACGTTTTGGATTACGAGCCGCATTTAGCACTTTTTGTCGACGACCACGACCCCTTAATTTTCTACAAACGCATTGCAGAATTTGCTTTTCAAAATTTAGTGCAACATGGTAAACTTGCCTTCGAACTTCATGAAAATCGCGCAGCGCAGGTTGCACAGTTTTGCACAAATTTAGGTTTCTCCGCTGTTGAAATCTTTGAGGATTTACAAGGAAAACAGCGCATGCTTTTGGCAAGGCTTTAAGTAACTTTGTGGTTCGTTCGAAAGAAAAAAACGCGAGCAACAATCTTGTAAACAGCTGATTATGAATCAAAACCTTCAGGAACGAATGGCTTTTTTGGAAACCGAGTTGCACAGGCACAACCACCTGTATTACGTGCTTTCCAAACCGGAAATTTCCGACTACGACTTTGACATGCTCCTCAAGGAGTTGGAACAGTTGGAACGCGAACATCCTGAATTTGCCTCTCCGAACAGCCCTACCAAACGCGTGGGTGGAGATATCACCAAGAAATTCACGACCGTAGTGCATCAATTTCCGATGCTTTCTTTATCCAACTCCTACTCCGAAGCTGAAATTTTGGACTGGGAACAGCGCGTAAAAAAAACTGTGGGTGATGAAGTGGAGTATGTTTGTGAGCTCAAATACGACGGAGTAGCAATTGGCATACGCTATGAAAATGGATCCTTGCAACAAGCTGTTACGCGCGGAGACGGAACCCAGGGTGAAGATGTTACTGCCAACGTGCGAACAATAAGAAGTATTCCATTAAAACTGCACGGTGATTTTCCTGCTTCATTTGAAATTCGCGGGGAAATATTCATGCCACGTGAGGCTTTTGAAAAGTTGAACGTTCAGCGTGAACAAGATGGAGAACCTATGTTCGCCAACCCCAGAAATACCGCATCCGGCACACTTAAATTACAAGATTCATCAGTGGTTGCAAAACGTGAGCTGGACTGTTTTCTCTATGGCCTTTATTCCAACGAAACGCTTGCAACAAGTCATTTTGAAGCCGTACAACGCGCCGGCTCTTGGGGCTTTAAAATACCGCAAACCCATACGCGATTTATCGAAACCCATAAAACCGTGGATAGCGTGATGGATTACATCCACTACTGGGATAAAAAACGCTATGAATTGCCTTTTGATATCGATGGTGTGGTAATCAAAGTTAATCATTACAAGCACCAACAAAATCTGGGATTCACGGCCAAATCACCACGTTGGGCCATCGCCTATAAATTCAAAGCAGAGCGGGTACAAACACAGCTTATCTCAGTAGATTTTCAAGTGGGACGAACCGGAGCGATTACACCGGTCGCCAACTTGCAACCTGTTGCGTTAGGAGGCACTATAGTGAAACGCGCTTCGCTGCACAACGCGGATCAAATTGAGAAGTTCGACCTGCATTTGAAAGATTTTGTTTTCATCGAAAAAGGCGGTGAAATCATTCCGAAAATCGTGGACGTAAACACCGCACTGCGAGACCCAAATGCACAAGTGGTTGGCTTCATCGAAAATTGTCCGGAATGTGGATCACACCTCGAGAGAAACGAAGGCGAAGCACAGCATTTTTGTCCCAATGAGCGCGGATGTCCTCCACAAATCAAGGGAAAAATGGAGCATTTTATTTCCCGCAAAGCCATGAACATCGATGGCATGGGCAGTGAAACTATCGAACTGCTCTACGCCAATCACTTGGTAAAAAACGTCGCGGATCTGTACGATTTAAAGTACGAAGACCTCATTCGCCTCGACCGCATGGCCGATAAATCGGTACGCAATATTCTCGACGGCATTGAAGCCAGCAAAACAGTACCCTTTGAACGCGTCTTGTTTGCTTTAGGCATACGCTTCGTGGGGGAGACAGTAGCCAAAAAACTCGCCCAGGCACTCAAAAACATCGACAACTTGTTGGCTGCAACCCTCGAAGAATTGACTACCATCGAAGAGATTGGTGAGCGCATTGCCACAAGTATCCGGGATTATTTTTCCAAACTTGAAAATCTGGAAATGCTCGCCCGACTTCAAGAGGCCGGTTTGCAATTTGAAGTCGTTCAAAAAGAAGCAGTGGGAGATAGCCTTGAAGGTATGAGCCTCGTTGTTTCTGGTGTTTTTGAACGCATGTCACGCGACGAAATCAAAGCAATAATCGAGTCTCATGGCGGTAAAAACGTAGGATCCATTTCTGCGAAGACGAATTATGTGGTTGCCGGCGAAAATATGGGGCCTGCAAAATTGGAAAAAGCTCAAAAATTGGGCATACCGATATTATCAGAACAAGAATTTTACAAGTTGCTAGGCGTATGATGTACATTCATGATTGCACCCAATGGAAATCCATACTCTTTGTGATCAATATCCTGGAAAAAGACGAAGAGAAACTGTTCGAGCAATTCAGAGAGGAATTTCTTCAATTCAATCCGCGCATGGTGATGAATGCTGTGCGTTGGAATCCCGAAAAAAAAATGACTCGAGTCAAAGAGTACCAACGCAGCCCCAACGAATGGAATCCTACGGATTTTAACTGGTTGGGAAAACACAAAAATCTGGGTATTGAAGATTATTTCAAAAGAAATTACGACGCCATGTTTGTTTTCGCAGAGGACTTTGACGCAAAATGTATCCCTTTTCTCAAAGGATCAAACGCTCGAATCAAAGTAGGATTTGATGAGCAGTTAAATAATTTTGAGGTGCTGCTAAAACCCGTTCAACAAGATTTTAAAGGTAAAGTAGATGTCGTGCGTAACTATTTTATGCATCGGGACTAAAGGCACTGGGAACAAGCACGCTGCCATTTCTAAACAAGAATCTAGGCCTTAGACCAGATTCGCGTGTTCAAATCCAAAGTTTCGACAATACCTACGCAATCCTGAAGCACCTTAAAATATTGTTCGATATAGCTTGTGTCGCTGAACTTTTTGAAGAGCCTGTATTCAAACATGTTCTCTTTCAAGGGAATAGCCACGAACAATTTGGAATTGACAAATGAAAATTGAATCCCTTTAAACTTCGAATTCATCTCTAACATCTTCTCCATCAAAACCGGAGTGATCAGGTAGCGCGACTCTACTTGGTCTGTGCTGTACACCACAAATTGCTTCTCAAAAACAGGATTTTCCATCAGAACCAATTCCGGACGCAACAAATTGGCGCGTTGCAAGCTCGTGCCCAAACTGCCAAATAATCCTTGCGCAGAATCTTTGAGAACAAAAGTTTCCCCGTGAAAATTCTTGTGAAAATCGGCCAAAAAAAAGATGCCTTGAAATTGCACACTTCTGGTTTCTGCTCCTTTACTGTCTCGGTTGATTTTGACAACCTGAACTTCAGAAAACTCAATTTCGGTTTGCCCAACTGTAGCCCGCACACCATCTTCACCTTTGAATTCATCGTAAGAAAATTTAAAAATCTTGGATGCATCAAAATTTGCTTGACTCACCGAGGCTTTGGGAGCATAGTTCAGATTCGGGTGAATGAGTTGAATCATCACTGGAATCAATTCCGATTTAAAATAGTGCTGAAGTTCTTGGTGAAATTTGTAAGCCTTAAAAAAATTATAGATCGCCAAAGCAAACAAACCCAATCCAATGACAATCGCCAAAATCAATTGACGGTGGTAAAGAAAAAAGGATGATACACCAACTGTTATCAGCAAGATCAGACCGAAAAAAATTCGGAAAACCGCCTTTTTCCTATCGGCTTCACGGCGAAGCAGCTCCGGCTGAAAGCGCTCTACAAATAGGCTTTGGAAAGCTTCTAACTTGCTCATGATGCACTAAAATTAGCGTTCGGACGCACCTCAAAAGCAGCACGGTTGTCTTCCGGGATTGCAAAAAAATAACGATCCTTGAAGCCGAAAATACGAGCCATCAGGTTGCTTGGAAAAGACTGCACCAAATTGTTGTATTCCGTCACTGAAGCATTGAAAGCCCTGCGAGAGGCCGATAACTGCGCCTCAACTTCATTCATGGAACGCTGCAGTTGTAGGAAATTTGTCGAAGCCTTCAACTCAGGATAATTTTCTACTTGCACAAAGATGCGTTGTACATCAGCAGTCAATTGATTTTCACTAAGCACGCGTGAATCACTTCTTCCCTGATTGGTTGTCGACTGACTGCGAATTTCTGCCAAAGTTTTGAGCACTTTTTCCTCGTGTCCCATGTAGCCTTTTACTGTCTCAATCAACGAAGGAATTAGATCTGCACGCTGTTTCAGAAACACATCAATCGAGGCAAACGCATTGTTTACCCTATTTGAACGCACGACAAAAGCGTTGTAAATGATCGCAACGATTATTAATACACCGCCGCCAATGTAAACCCAAAGCATAGCTTAATTTTGGACGAAAGTATTCAAAATTGCGCTTATACCCTACCAAGAAAAAGCATGCGCAACTCTTTACAGTTTGAATCGACCTTTGAATGGCAGAAACCTTCCTACCT
>JBBIIM010000009.1:17539-50361 GCA_037446475.1 Crocinitomicaceae bacterium
AGCCTCACTGAAATCAGAACTTCCCTTGAACAACAACACCAATAACAGACAACCCGCAATCGACCAATTGATCCAAATCCCGGTTGCGAGTACAGAGAAAAAGTAAAAGACAATCCAAATCGCCTGTTCTGCAGCGTAATTAGGATGACGCATGTAAGACCACAAACCTGTATGCGTGAATCCAATTTGTTGTGCAGGAGTTAATGGCGCTCCCGTTCGCAAGGCTTTGTGTTTTGCCTCTTGAAAATTATACTGTTGCTGGTCTGCAACAAACTCGATGACAACCAATGCAACAAATAGGAAAGCCAACAAATAATCAGCGATTCCTAGAGGCTCCCCGGAATTCATGGCTTTTAAAGCCGGCAAGGTAAACAACAAAATCAATCCCATTTGGTAGGCAGAAATGAAGAGCAAGTTAAACAAAAACCATTTCCAAGGGGCAGCAAACTCCGGTTTTGCCCGTAATATGGACCAACGATAATCTTCCTCTCCAGCCCAAAACTTCCAGGAGTAGCCCCCTCGTCTTGCAAAGTTGAAAGTCAAACGTGCCGCCCATACTGTGACTAAAACGGCCATGATGGTAATACGCGGTTCATACATCGAGTCATCGGCAACAATCCAAACATAGGGAACAGGAATAATACTCCACAACTTATCCACCTGACTGTAATTTCCGGTCAGGCTGCTGACCACAAAAGTCAAGAAGGCTGCAGCGCCATACAACCACAAAAGTTTAATCAAAGTGTCCCATTGATTTTCTGATAATGGTTCATCAAAATAAAAAGTTGCGATGGGCACAATGAGTAAGGTGAACAATAAGAAAAGCACGGTTTTCCACATAATCTGATATTTTGACAAATATAGGGACGGATATTCTTTCGCAACCAACTTATCATTTGCGCTTGTCGTCTTTATTCGAAACTAAATTATTTTGCTTACTTTCGACTCAACGCAAATCGTTTACCATGCATCCCAAAACCTGCCTCTTGCTACTCTCCATTTTTGTTGTAAAAAATATTGCAGCACAGCCTTTGATAGACTCACATCTGTTGCACCAAATGCAGAACAATTCCCCGTCCCATTTCCACAAAATTCGCATTGAATTTCAAGAACAGTTCGACGTCAGTGGTGCAAAAATGATATTAAACGCACGCAACGCCTCCAATCACGAACGCGCACTTACCATTACTCAGGGACTCTCGGAAACTGCTACGCGAAGCCAAGCCGGCGTAAGGAACTACCTCGCTGATAAGCAAAACCAAGTAAAGGCGATACAGCCTTTTTGGATTGCCAATGTAATTTTCTGCGAAGCACAAACAGCGGCCATCAACGGACTTTTGCAGTTTCAGGAAATCAATGGAATATTTTTGGAAAACAATCGCTTCGAATTGGGCGAACCTTCCAAGAGGAACATGTGGACCTGCGTGGTCCCGGTGGCACTGAGCCCAGCATTGAAGCATGCAATGTGCGTCCACTTTGGGAAATGGGATACACGGGCAGAGGTCGAAAAGTTTTTGTTTACGACACCGGAGTTTGGCCAACGCATCCCGCAATTTCGAATCAGTTCATGGGCAACAGAACCTACTTGAACGAGGCATGGTATGGATACTACCATTCTGAACCGAACGGCGAACGCAATAGCCACGGAACGCACGTTTTGGGCACCATGCTCGGATTAGATCGAGGAAGTTCAGATTCCATCGGCATTGCAATGAACGCTTACTGGATTGCCAACGACCACGTGGGGACTTCCATTGCTGTCATGCCTGATTTACCCTTTCTGATGGGAGCATACCAATGGGCCCTCAACCCGGATGGCGACTTCAACTCCACCACGGACATTCCGGATGTGATCAACAACAGTTTTCGATGGTATGATGGTGCCGATCAAGAGCAATGCACAGGCATCGTGGTGGATTTGATGATTGCTATCGAAGCAGCCGGAATTGCCAACATCTATTCCGGTGGTAATCAAGGGCCAAACAACACAACCATTTCTGCACCTCAGCGGATTAATGTCAGCGAAGTCAACACCTTTTCTGTAGGCTCGGTCAACGGCAATTTACCTTTCCCACATCCACTGTCATCATTTTCCTCCTTAGGCCCCAAACAATGTCCGGGAAGCGGCTCTTTGAGCATACACCCTGAGGTGGTGGCTCCCGGTCAAAATGTGCGCTCCGCTTGGGCCCAGAACGAGTACAATACCATTTCGGGTACGTCCATGGCTTCTCCCCACGTATCAGGTGTTGCACTTTTGCTCAAAGAAGCTTTTCCTTACCTCACCGGGGAAGACATTTTGTGGGCCATCTACCTAACTGCTGTTGACATGGGCGAACCCGGTGAAGACAATATGTATGGCATGGGCATGATTGACGCACACGCGGCTTTCTTGTATTTGGCTCAAAATCATACGCCTGTGAATCCAAACGCCGTTGACTACGACCTTGAAGTAGTAGATATTATGGGTATACAAATGAACGGATTGTATTGTGGCAATAGTGGCACTGGTTTAATTCCAACAGTTATTTTGAAAAACAAAGGCAATCAACCCATCACGAGTATAAAATTGGAATTTGGGTTGGTAGGAGGAAATTTGTGGACTCAAACTTGGAATAACTTAAACCTAACCCCGGGTCAAGTCACCACAATAGGTTTAGGTTGGATTACACCCGACTTTACAGGTCAAAAAGAGTTTCTAGTAAAAGCCAAAATATTGAATGCATTCGAAGATTACGACTTAATCAATAATTCTCGCCATGTGCGCTTCAACTTCAGACCAGTCCTTCCTATTCCCTACATTGAAGAATTTGAAAACGGCTGGAATTCAGGATTCTGGGGTGTAAGAAACAATGATAATGCCCTCACCTGGCGCACAACGGTTGCTCCTCATCACCACCCTGAGAACCGAGCTGCCGTGATTCAGTTGCCCAATTATTCACCAACCAACAATCAACGTGACGAATTGCGCTCTCCTAGATTTCAAATTCCTCAAGAGGGTGAAATTCGATGCACTTGGGATGTATCCTACCGCAGAAGAAGCACCATTGCATCGCACCAGGACACCTTATATTTCATGCTGATGTCTGATTGCTTCGGCCCAAGAGACACGCTAACCACGCTCGCCGGAGAGAGTCTTGCTGTAATTCCCAGCCCCAACCCGAATTTTATCCCGCAAAACTCCAACGACTGGAAAACCATGGAATTCGACCTCAATGCATACAGAGGTCAAGAGATTCAATTTATTTTTCAAAGCGTGAATCGGGCCGGCAACAACATTTACATCGACAATTTCCGAATTTTCGAGGCTCAAAACCCACCTCTAGGAACTGTTTCACAGCCGGAACCTGAGCTGCTCATTTATCCAAATCCAAGTTCAGAAAAATTTGTTTTTGAATTAAATAATGTACAATTTTACGAACCTTATGAGTTGAAGATTTTTAACGTTTTAGGGCAACAAGTGGAGGACATTACAATGCAAAACAACCGATATTTGCTTGACCTTAGTAAGCAGCCTTCGGGAATTTACACGGTTGTGCTCGATGTGGCCGGACATTTAAAATCCTATCGACTCGTGAAGTATTAAAACCCAAAAACACGCCCATGAACACCAAAACTTACATTGTCCCCTTTGATTTTACGTCAGTTGCACATACTGCCATTCATCACGGCATCGGGCTTGCCAAAAAGTCAGCAGCGCAACTGGTAATTCTGCACTTGGTAAATGCTGAATCCAAAGTCGCCCCGAAAAAGGCCGAACTGCAACAAATCATTGCCAATGAATACTGTAATTCTGAAGGTGTTCCGTTGATTGCTGATGTACGCGTTGGTTCAATTTTCGAAGACATCAACAAAGTTGCTTTGGAATATGGTAGCTTTAAAATCATCATGGGGACACACGGCGCTTTGGGCATGCAAAAAATATTTGGTAGCAATGCGATTAAAGTGGTCAAAAGCACTGAGTTGCCCATTTACATTGTGCAACAAGGCACTCCTTTCAAAGAAATAAAGAACATCATTGTTCCCATTGACACGACCAAGGAAAGTATCCAAATTGTGGCGCACGCTGCTGATATGGCGGTGCTTTTTGGTGCAAAAATTTTGGTGGTCGGTGAACTCCAAACCGATGAAACTGCCTCCCGACAAATGCAAACGCGCATCAAAATTGTGGAGGACAAATTCCAAAGTCTGGGATTGGAAGCATCCATCAAACTTTTCCAACAAAGCGGCTCTTATGCGAAGAAAATCATGGCCTATGCCAAGGAAAACGACGTGCAACTCATTGCAACTGCCTACCATTCAGAAAGCTTGATCGCCATGCTCGATAACTTTCATCAAAACCTCATCATGAATGCCGAAAAACTTCCGGTAATTATAATCCAATCGAAAGAAGTAAGTTTCGCGTATTACTAAAGACCTTTTAAAATTGAGCGACTTTTCAAAATTCCACTTAGTGGTTGTGCACTGTTGACTGACTACTTTGCTGCACAAGTTGATCGTATTCTTCCGGAGTCAAATCGTTAAAGAAATAGGATATCGGATTTACCTTAACGCCATTTTTCTCCACCTCGTAATGCAAATGCGCACCAGTTGATTTCCCGGTATTTCCAACCAAGCCGATAACCTGTCCACGAGTCACTTTTTGCCCAACTTTTACCTTAAAAGCACTCAAATGTGCATAACGCGTTTTGTAGCCATAACCGTGGTCGATCACGATATTCTTCCCGTATCCCCACGCCAAGGTTTCAATAGTTTCAACAACACCGTCGGCAGTAGCATAAACATCCGTGCCCACATCGGCTGTAAAATCAAGTCCCCAATGCATTCTCGGAGTACGATACACCGGGTCAATGCGCCAACCGAAACCGGAGGCCAGGCGCTTTAAATCCTTGTTGCTAACCGGTTGTATGGAGGGCAAACTGGCCAAGCGCTCATCTTGCTCTAATGCGATTTTCTCAATTTCCTTGAATGACAACACTTGTGCATAAAGTTTGCCTTGAAGCGCGTCCAAATCTGACCTTGTCTTTTTAACCAAATCAGAATAAGAATAACCCTCTAATTCCATGTAGCGCTTCGTACCTCCCGTACCCATGGCGCGCATACTTTCAGGCATATCCGGGGCACCGAGGGCAACCCGATAAATACTGCGCTCTCTGTTCATGATTTCTTCCAACACGTCATTCAGTAATTTTAAGTCCGCCTGAACGCGTTCGAACTGATGCTTATAAAATGCAATTTCCCGGCTTAATTTTTTCTCTGTGGGCGAATCAACACGGGTCACATATAGCGTTGCCAAGATGATTCCAATGGCCAAAGAAGGCATACCATAGAGTAATGTTCGGAGTAAATGATAAGACCAACCCTGTTTTACCTGCTCGTAACTCAAGGTTTCAGGATTGTAGCGATACTTTTTAGCCATGGTGGTGGTTTTGTGGTTTTTTTGTTTCAGCGGCGCAAAATTTACCAATATCACTAAATTTGCCGCGTTTTTAACATTTATTTATCACCGCTTAACACGCTCATTTTTACCCAATTATAACGCTTCATTGCTCATTATCAGCCCTATGAAATTAGTTGACATCAGAAAACAATTCCTGGATTATTTCGAATCGAAAGGACATAAAATCGTTCCTTCAGCTCCTTTGGTTATTAAAAACGACCCAACACTGATGTTCACCAACGCTGGAATGAACCAGTTTAAAGACTATTTTTTGGGCAATTCCATTCCCGATAACCGACGCATTGCCGACACCCAAAAATGTTTGCGCGTATCCGGTAAACACAACGATTTGGAAGAAGTTGGTCATGACACCTACCACCACACGATGTTCGAAATGTTGGGCAATTGGTCTTTTGGCGATTATTTCAAAGAGGAAGCCATCACCTGGGCTTGGGATTTATTGACGAATGTATACAAAATCGACAAATCACGCCTGTATGTCACTGTATTTGAAGGCGATGATGCGGATGGTGTGCCGAGAGATGATGAGTCCATTGAAATTTGGAAAAAATTCATAGATGCAGACCGCATCATTTTGGCAAATAAAAAAGACAATTTTTGGGAAATGGGCGATACCGGTCCTTGTGGACCCTGTACGGAAATTCATGTAGATGCTCGTTGGGATTCAGAAAGAGCAAAATCTGATGGAAAAGCTCTGGTCAACCAAGACCACCCTCAGGTCATTGAAATTTGGAACAACGTATTCATTCAATTCAATCGTTTGGCCTCCGGAAAATTGGAGCCGCTTCCTGAAAAACACGTCGACACGGGAATGGGCTTGGAGCGTTTGGCTATGGTGCTTCAAGGCAAACAATCCAATTACGACATCGACTTTTTCCAAAACATGATTCGCACCATTGAAACTTTGAGTGGTTTCAAATACGCCGAAAAAGAGGAGGTCGACGTTGCGATGCGCGTGATTGCCGACCACATCCGCGCGATTGCTTTCTCTATTGCCGATGGACAAGTGCCAGCAAACAACGGAGCCGGTTATGTGATTCGCAGAATTTTGCGTCGTGCTGTGCGCTATGGCTACACGTACTTAAACATGCGCGAACCGTTTTTGTGTGAATTGTCGCATACCTTGAAACAAGAAATGGGCGGTGCTTTCCCCGAACTGGTTGCCAATGCGCAGTTGATTGAAAAAGTTATTCGCGAAGAAGAAAGCTCGTTTTTCCGCACCTTGGAATTGGGTATCAAGCGCATGGATTTGATTTTGAACAATTTGAAAGCAGCAAGCCAGAATATCATTCCTGGCACAGAAGTTTTTGAATTGTATGACACTTATGGTTTTCCGGTAGATTTAACATCATTGATTGCCCGTGAAAATGGCGTTTCTATTGACGAGCAAGGATTTGAAGCAGCTCTGGAAGAACAAAAAAATCGTTCGAGAAGTGCTGCAGCCATTTCAGCAGACGACTGGCAAACGGTTCACGCCAATGACACGGTTGAATTTGTGGGTTACGACAACACATCTGTGGATTCACGCATCACGAAATACCGCAGAATCACACAAAAAGACAAAACGCTTTACCAGTTGGTTTTAGACAAAACGCCGTTCTATGCAGAAAGCGGTGGTCAAGTGGGAGACAGTGGAGTTTTGGTGGGTTCCAATGAAAAAGTGAACATCATCGACACGAAAAAAGAAAACAACCTCATCATTCATTTGACCACGCAATTGCCTGAGAATTTAAGCCAAACTTTCAGAGCGAACATCAATACAGAAAAACGCGCTTCAACGACGAATAACCACAGTGCCACTCACCTACTCCATCAAGCTTTGCGCGAGATTTTGGGTACACATGTAGAACAAAAAGGTTCTTTGGTGCATCCTGACTATTTGCGTTTTGACTTCTCGCATTTCTCCAAAGTTACCGACGAAGAGTTGGCACAAGTTGAAAATCGTGTGAATGCTTTGATCAAAGAAAATTTGGCACTTCAAGAATACCGAAACATGCCAATCGATGAAGCAAAAGCCATGGGCGCCATGGCACTTTTTGGTGAAAAATACGGTGACGAGGTTCGTGCCATCAAATTTGGTGAATCCATCGAATTGTGTGGAGGCACGCACGTTTCAAACACGGGAAAAATTGGTGTTTTCAAAATTACGACAGAAACAGCCGTGGCAGCAGGTATCCGCAGAATTGAAGCCATTTCAGGTGAAAAAGCCATGGAAATGTTCAAAGCAAAAGCAGCTGAATACGACCAAATCAGCGCAATGTTCAACAAACCCAAAAGCTTGACTGCGACTATCGAAGATTTGTTGGCGAAGAATCAAGAATTGCAAAAAACCATCGACAAGCTGAACAAAGAAAAAGCGCAGAGCATCAAGCAAGAATTGAAAAACAAATTCGTCGAAAAAGACGGTTACTTGTTTCTTGCCGAAAAAGTGCACTTGGATGCCGGTGGCATCAAAGACATTTTGTTCCAATTCAAAGGCGATTTGAGTCAGCCGTTCGTAGCCATTATCGGTGGCATAGATGGCGATAAGGCCTCCTTGAACATCATGATTTCAGAAAGTTTGGTCACAGAAAAAACGTGGCATGCCGGAAATTTGGTGAAAGAACACGCCAAACACATCAATGGCGGTGGAGGCGGACAAAACTTCTTCGCTACAGCCGGTGGCAAAAACGCGGGAGGATTGGATGCAGCAATTCAGGCTGTGATAGGCAGTTTGTAGAATTCTTGACTACACATTCTGAAAAATCTGACGTACTGCGTTTCAAGACATTGGTATTTTCACTTAGAACGTCTTCATCACTGACGTGAGGTTCAAAAATGAATCCAGTTTTTGAGGCGTTCAAAATGCTATTTTTGTCGGAGAGGAATGCAGGCTAACGGTTTGAACACATCAACATTTTCCCTGAAAACTCATCTTGGACCAATAAATGAATACCTATGAAAATCAATTTCGTGAAGCGAATCAAGTTGATCTATATGATTTACAACTACTTTCAAAAAGACAAATTGATTCACAACGAAGCGTATTTCAAAAAAATCGGTCTCAAAAAGCGTTACTTCAGCTCTCTTTCCAGCCTCGATTTTAAAGACATCAACCCGGATTTACTCAAGCCTAAAAAGGTGCTCAACGACGTTGACAAAACGGATTTCTACAAAAATCTGGATGACACCACCAAGGCTCACATCCGTGAATTCGATGATTTGGGGTATGCTATTTTACCGAATTTTCTGGAGGCGGCTCAAGCCGATGCGATCAATACAGAGATTGACCTTCTTTTGAACAATGGACAACTTGCTTTTAATGAGGTAGATAAAGTCATGTTTGCTATCGATAAGAGTGAACAAATGCGAAAAATCGCAACCGAACCCAAACTTTTGGAATTTCTTTCATCGCTCTGTGGCTTCGATTTGAAATTGTTTCAAAGCATCAACTTCATCAACGGCAGTCAGCAGCCCACGCATTCCGACAGTGTGCACATGACCACCTTTCCTTTGGGTGGCTTGTTGGGTCTTTGGGTGGCTCTCGAGGACATTGAAGCTGAGCAAGGCGCACTGCACTATTATCCCGGAAGCCACAAATTGCCTTATTTCTTAAACTCGGATTACGGCAACGAGGGCAATCGCTTTTTTCTGGGAAACAAAGGCTACGGTGAATATGAAAAAATGCTCGCTCGCAAAGTGCAGGAATACGGTTTGGATAAAAAAGTTTTCTCTGCCAAAAAAGGAGACGCCCTGATCTGGCATGCCAATCTATTTCATGGTGGTGAACCCCACACCAACAAAACCAAGACGCGAAAAAGCATGGTATTTCATTATTTCAATCCACACGGAATTTGCTACCACGAAGTAACGCAGCGACCCGCATTACTGAACAGTTATTGAGCTGATTTTCGTGAAATTTGTAACAAAAGCTATAAATCTCGTTTACCAATTTAAATCCAATACTCTGTATTATGAAAATCATTATTTCCGGACTTGTATTTGCCGCGATGCTCCTGAGCGTTTCACTGCAACCTAAATTCTCAAAAAACCTTCAGAAATCCTACAAATTCATCCCTGCTGGTTTGGTGGTATTAGAGGGAGACACATTATCAGTTAAGTCGTTTTACATGATCAACCATGAAATTACCAATTTGGAATACCGGGAATTTTTGAACGACCTCGAAAAGCAAGGACGCACCGAAGACTTGGTTAAAGCGCGCATCCACAATGAAAATTGGGTCTCGAACTGGAATAACAGTAAATCATTTGCAGAACAGTATCACCTGCATCCTGCTTACAACGACTTTCCCGTAGTAAACATTAGCCATGAGGCAGCCACGCTTTATTGCGCCTGGCTCACGGAAAAATTAAACGCAGCCCCGAACAACCTGGGAGTTAAAGTAAAAGCGCGACTGCCCTTCCATGCTGAGATCGTCCGTGCCGGTGTGGGAGACAAGTTGGGTGAAAGTTACCCGTGGTGTCATCCTTACATGCAAAATACCAAGGGTGAATTTCTTGCCAATTTTATACGCATTTTAAATTCCCAAGTCACAAGAAAAGACGGAGAACTGAAAATTCTAGCTGTAAACAGTCCAACGGATGACCAATTTGACGTTTTGGCTCCATCAGTAAGCTATCGGCCCTCGGATTTAGGTATTTACAACCTCTCCGGCAATGCAGCGGAAATGATCAACGAACCTGGCGTAGCAGTTGGAGGCTCTTGGAAGGACTACGGCTACGACATTCGCCTTCAAAGCAAAAGAAAATACCAAAAAGCAGATGAAGCGGTTGGATTCCGGGTGGTAGTTTCTTGGGGCGAAGAATAGCGCCTCACTAATCCCGTATCAAATGCACAAAGGATTGACCTTCGAAATTACTTCCCAGCGAGCTTGTGATGGTGTACCTGTAAAAATAAACACCTTCAGGCGCATCTGCTCCAGTGTTGTCTTGCTTGCCATTCCAACCGGTTTCATAATCGGTAATGGTAAGATTAGCCATAACATGCCCCCAGCGATTCACAACGGTTAAAGCCACCTCAGAGGCCCAATCGAAGAACAAATTCAACACATCATTAGAACCGTCGTTGTTCGGAGTAAAAACATTCGGCAAATCCAGACCATCCGGAATAATCGGAACTATTTGACAATAAGGATCGGAACAAGACTCCGCACCAAGCATACTCAAGCATACTTCGAAATTCCCAATGGTGTTGTAAACATGTTGCGCATGGGTGGCGGTTGATGAGGAATCATCACCAAAACTCCAAAACCAAGTGTTGCCATCTAAAGATACCCCTGTTGAAGTATTTTGAAAATCGATGGTTTGGTCGAGAAAGGTGTTGGAACTGGTCACTTGGAAAGAGATATTTGGCGTTGGAAAAACATAAACCGGCTGAAAATACGGCTCTGCTTCACAGCCATTTACATTCGCTGTAACCAGGAAATAATAAACCAAAGTACTGCCCAAATTGGCATCGGTGTTGATTAAAACCGCAGAGGTTCCCGAATGCGTATCTGCACTCCAGGAAATACCGGAGGTTCCCAAACAATGCGCAACAGGAAAATCCAAGGTCTCTCCGGCGCAAAAAACAGTATCTGCAAAAGGAATAATTTCGATGGCCGGTTTTATGTTCAGTGAGCGCAGCGGCAAATTATTCAAACTTGCTCCACAAGCGTCGACGATGACAGGATTCGGCACAGGCAAAGCATTGTAAGTCGCGTCGCAATAGATGGGACAATCGGGAATGGTCAATTGAAACTGCACCGAGTTTTGAGCCGCATTACACCCCGCTGGATTGCCCTGAACTATCACAGTATCTTGCCAGGGATGGGTCAAAGTAAAGGGCGGAACCCCATACCGGACATAGGCAGTTGCCGTAAAATCACAGTTATCTGAGCATCGCGGCGATTGTGGCACCGACCATTCTGTGGCGTAGCTTTCGGGGGTGCGACCATAAATGATCGCCCTAAAAGGCCACTGGGTGGTAAAAGGATCGTAGCGGATAAAATTCACGTTACAACCCGTTCCGGGAGCCGTTCTTGAAAGATGTTTGCGCAAATAAAACTGTTGTGAATTGCATGATTGCGGAATGCAACAAAGCAAGGGATTCACCAAATTGGCACTATCGAGGTATGCCGTGCCGGGTTGCGTTCCCGTATTGCCTTGCACCTGATAAAGTACCGAAGAATTGCAAGATGTTGAAAATTGCATTGCTCCCATAGACATTATTGCTCCTGTCCAAGGGTCGGCGTAAAAACTTGACTGAACGGCCAAAGATGTCACCGTGATTCCACCGGGGATGGTAACCAAAATACTGTCAATATTCTGCTGCGGCGTAATGCAGGAAGGCATTTGTCCCCCTGTCCATTGTGCAATTGGGCCAACAACCAAAGGATCCAACAAAACAGGAAAAATGCGCGAAGGTTCGGTCAGCCATGTGTTTCTGAGTCGAATTTCAAGATTATAAACCGCCTCGGAGACCTTTTCCAATCGATAACTTCCCGGTTCGGATTTCTGAGCGGCATCTATCGCATAAGCAGGATAGATTTTGCCTTGAATCACATTGTTCTCGTCGAGAATAAATACGTAGGAAACTTCTCTCACGCCCCAAAAGGTTTCAGATTTTTCAACTTGCATCTCTGCGCGATAACCTCGAGGAACTACTATGCGCTCTTGAACCACAAAATCATCTCCGGAAAGCACCGGCAACGCTTCCAAACGGTAGTTGTACTTCATCCGATTCTCCAGCGCCAGCATTTCCTTGACTATAGGTTGATTAGACGATTGAAAGTAGAACGAATTGCCCGAATTTGACACAAAATTGAAAGATTCCGGCTGATTCATAATCAAAGTTTCGGTTCCCAAGCTCCATGTTTTTCCACTTGTACTTGACATTTCGAAAGCCCCTGAAGCGCGCAAATACAACGGAAAATCCTGATTCGGTGCATGCCAGCCTCCGGACGCCATGGGATGCATGGTAGGGTCGATGCGTTCCCATTTTCCATTAACTTGTCGGTGGATCGGCTGCAAGTGGTGCTCTGAGCGAACATAACCTCCAGCTGCGCGAAACAAAGCAGCATTAGCAGTTCGCGCATTTAAATCCTCGGCCCACTGCAATTTGGAATAGTCAATTGAATCTTTTTGGTTATTGGACACAAGAGGACGCTCACCAATCGGAGAAATCGAAATCGATTGTGCATAGGAAACCGGGAAAGCCCCGCAAATAAAGGCATAAAAAACAACGATAAACAGGCGTTTGTATAACTGACTCATAAGCACGGTTTTTGGTTCCCGTCGAAATTAAGTCAGGAAATTCAATTGACCAAATTTTCTAAGCTCAGTTGCCCAGATGAATTAGCCTATAGCTTCAAAAAAGTCGTTGCCTTTGTCGTCGGTAATGATAAATGCCGGGAAATTCTTCACCACAATTTTGCGAATTGCTTCCATGCCCATATCTTCAAAATCAACCACTTCCACAGACAGAATGTTTTCCTTGGCTAAAATTGCCGCAGGACCTCCAATGGATCCCAAATAGAAGCCGCCGTATTTTTTACAAGCGTTTTTAACATCGGCTGAACGATTGCCTTTGGCCAACATGATCATGCTTCCGCCGTGCTGCTGGAACAAATCCACATAAGCATCCATTCTTCCGGCAGTAGTCGGACCAAAACTTCCCGAAGGCATGCCTTCCGGTGTTTTAGCTGGACCTGCATAATACACAGGGTGATTTTTAAAATAATCGGGCATCGGTTGGCCTGCATCCAAAAGCTCTTTGATTCTCGCATGTGCAGCATCCCGGGCAACAATCAGTGTTCCATTGAGCATCAAGCGGGTTTTGATTGGGTATTTCGATAGTTCCGCGCGAATCTCATCCATAGGTCTATCCAAATCTACAACCACAGGAGCCTCAAGATGCGGTGCTTTTTCAGGCAACAAACGGCGTGGATTTTCCTCCAATTGCTCAATAAACAATCCCTCTTTGGTAATTTTGGCTTTTATGTTTCTGTCAGCAGAGCAGGAAACGCCTAAACCAACCGGACAAGAGGCCGCGTGACGTGGAAGGCGAATCACTCGCACATCATGCGTGAAGTATTTTCCGCCAAATTGAGCACCAATTTGACTTTCCTGACAAATCAAGTGCACGCGCTTCTCCCATTCCAAATCACGGAACGCTTGTCCGTATTCGTTACCTTGTGTTGGCAGATGGTCGTAGTAACCTGCAGATGCTTTTTTTACTGTGGCCAAATTCATCTCAGCGCTCGTTCCACCAATGACCAGTGCCAAATGGTAAGGCGGACAAGCAGACGTTCCCAAATCTTTTATTTTTTCACGCACAAATTCCTCAAGCGATTTTTCATTCAATAAAGACTTGGTCTTTTGATACAAAAACGATTTATTGGCAGATCCACCACCTTTGGCCAAAATCAAAAATTCGTAGGTATTTCCTTTTTTGGCGTAAATGTCAATTTGAGCAGGCAAATTAGTTCCGGTATTTTTTTCCTCGAACATGGTGAGCGGTGCGATTTGTGAATAACGCAAGTTGCGCTCTTGGTACGTATCGAAGATGGCTTTTGAAATAACAACATGATCGTCGGTGCCGGTGTAAACGTCCTCACCCTTTTTGGCCATTACCACTGCTGTACCGGTATCTTGACACGAAGGCAACTGACCTTCTGCTGCAATTGTCGCATTCTGCAAAAGATTGTAGGCCACAAAACGGTCGTTGTCTGTAGCTTCAGGGTCATCCAGAATGGAGCGCAACATCTCTAAATGCGATGTTCGAAGAAGAAATGATACATCGGTCATCGCCGCTTTTACCAATTCTTCGATGCCCTTGGGGTCAACTTCAAGAATCTCACGGTTGCCCAGTTGAACCGTTTTAACGTAATCTGAACTGATTTTTTTGTACTTCGTATCGTCCTTGAGGATGGGAAACTGTTCTTGATAATGGAATTCCGGCATGATTAAAATTTTGGTGTGCCAAAAGTAATCATTTGCGTTTTTTAATGCGCGCCAAGTTTGAAATTCAGTTGGCCGTATTCTGGAGTTCTCTGTGCTTGCTACTATTCGAGATGATAATAAAAAACAAAGGTCAAAGTACTCAAACCTTGACCTATGCCCTATCACGAACTAAAAAGACTAGAACTTAAATCCAACGCCGATGTAGAAAGTACGTCCTGTCCCTGGAAGTATACCAGGTCCCGGATAACCACCTGCCCGACGAGTTGCATACACAGCATCTGTAAGATTATTCACGCCAGCGCGAATGGAGTAGTTTTCGTTGATTCTGTAAAACATGTTCAAATCAAGCAAATGGTATGCAGGAAGTACTCCTGTTGTGGATGTTGCATTGGCTTCGATGGTATTGGCTGCATCGGTGAACACTTCAGACACATAGTTGTATTGAAGAGTTGCCGTAAAACCTTTGATTTTCAGGTGAGCACCAGTTCGTAGGATTTGATTTGGTGCGTTTTCCACGCGTTTATCCACCAAGTTCAATGCGGGATTGTCCCAACGCGTGTATTTGGCATCTACGTAGGCATAATTGACAAAGCAAGACAAAGAAACATGCTTCAAATCCGGCTGAATCAATTTAAGTAGGTCAAGTTCGACATAAGACTCGATACCTTGACTCAATGAAGCACCGATATTGGTGCGGAATGGATTCCCATTTACTGAAAGTGTACCTATTCGGTTGTCGTAAAACAGTCTAAATACACCTACATCGAAGCGCAATGCATTCTGAAAAAGACTTCCGCGATAACCAAAGTCCAAATTGTATCCACTTGCGTCTTTAAGATTGGGGTCTATTACGTCTGTCGTGGCAGAAGGCGTCAACTCAGAAAATAATACCGGACGAAATCCTTGGCTGAAATTGCCGTAAAAATTAGAGAATTCGGTAGCTGCGTACTCTGCGCCTACCCCAACAAGAATCACATTTCTGTCGCGTTGATTTTCACTAACATTTCCTGTACCCGAGGCGTTAATTCTACCTTCAACGGAAGAGCGTATGAACTCATAGCGCACACCGGGTGTGATACTAAGTTTGTTGGTAAGCTTAAACATATTTTCAAGGAACACTGCTGCGTTCTGAGTTACCAAGTTCAAACTTCGCGCATATTCAAAACCATTTTGCAAAGCTGCAATGGACAAATCGAAATCCGAACCTGTGCTGCCAATACCCAGTTGATTTCTTTCTGTATGCCCTTGGTAAATTCTTACACCACCGGAGATTGCAGCACGCTTTCCTAAGAAATCGTATTGATGAAGTGCGCGAATCTCTGCGCCAAGATTCTTGTAAGTATCTCGATCTACCTGACGAGGATTGTAAGCACCTGTAACCGTGTTGATGGTGTCTGAAACGGTGACTGCCCTTGTAAAACCAACACTGTTTCTTTCCGCCAGTGTTCCGAAAACTTTAGCGCTTACTTGGGTTGACTGGTTGGGTTTGTAGCACAACTGAATTGCACCCACATTCCAGGGAACATTAAACCAATTGCGGGCTCTCGAGGACTGTCTTGCATTTGCATAAAACATAGAATCTGTGAGGCCACCGGCTTGCTGACTGACGTAGTTCATCTTGGTATATTCGGCATTGATGCTCAATTTCTCATTAAAGTCATAACTCAATGAGAGGCCTCCGGTTTGTGTTTTGTAGGCACTGTTTTCTCTCCAACCTTCGGCGGAGCGATGGTGGAAATAGGCGTAATAACTCAACTTTTTGTACTTCCCTCCAAGCGCATTGAAAGCGTTAAAAAGTCCATAGGACCCTAACGTTTGAAAACTCTCTACAGATATCGGCTTGTCGCCCAAGGAACGCTTGGTAATATAGTTCACAGTGCCACCGAACTGTGGGCCATACTGCAAAGCACCTGCCCCTCTCACAATTTCCACGCGTTGCAAGGCTTCCGTCGGGGGTGCGTAATATGCTTCAGGATAACCAAAAACTTCAGAGCTGATGTCATAGCCATTTTGGCGTACATTAAATTCCCATGATCTATTTGGACTCAAACCTCGGGTTGCGATACCCATTTGAATTCCGGAGCCATCATTTTCCCAAATACTTAATCCGGGTACTTTGGAAAATATCTGGCGCGTATTGTTAGTCGATAAATCCGCCGTGCTTGAACTTAATTGAACGACTTCATTCTTTTTTCCCGAAAAAATTTCCGTTCCACGAATTTCCGGCAAACGCGTTAAATCGCTTCTTTTCCATTCAATAATTTCAACGGGTGAGGTTTCCCGAGTCTTCATTGTGTCTTGAGCAAAAGCACCGAACTGGGTCAAAAAAACGATACTTGAAACTGTTAAATATGTTGATTTCATTCCTACTATTTTTAATGCTGCAAAGGAACGCCATCCATAAACTTTGGTCAATACCTCAAAAATGGTATTTAGACTTGGTCTAAATAAATACGTAAGACTCGATCTAAGATCAGATACGGAATTTGTGTGCGAATTTTCTCAATTACAAAAAAAAGACCGCACATTGGCGGTCTTTTATCAAAATGAAAAACACATACTTATGATTTTTCAGCGGGTTTTTTGCCTTTAGTGATGTTGATTTTCATCTCTTTGGTTTCGTCGTCCAGAGAAATGTGAATACTATCACCCTCTTGCAAATTGGACTTGATGATTTCCTCAGCCAGCGGATCTTCAATATACTTTTGGATAGCGCGTTTCAAAGGACGTGCACCGAATTTTTCATCGTAGCCCTTTTCAACGATGAAATCTTTGGCCTCATTGGACATTGTAAGTTCATAGCCCAAGTTGCGAATACGGCCATACAACTTATCCAACTCGAGATCAATGATTTTGTGAATATTCTCTCTGCTCAACGATTTGAACAAAATCATATCATCAATTCGGTTCAAGAATTCAGGCGAGAAAGCTTTTCTCAGTGCGTTTTGAATAACAGCTTTTTGTGCATCTTCTTCTTGCTCTTGTTTGGCTTTGGTACCAAAACCTACTCCTGTTCCGAAATCTTGCAACTGACGTGCACCAATGTTCGAAGTCATAATCAAAATGGTATTCTTGAAATCCACTTTGCGCCCCAAACCATCTGTCATGTGACCGTCGTCAAGTACCTGCAAAAGCAAGTTGAACACGTCGGGGTGCGCTTTTTCTATCTCATCCAAAAGAATTATGGAATAAGGCTTTCTGCGCACTTTTTCGGTCAACTGACCACCTTCTTCGTAACCCACATAGCCGGGAGGTGCTCCAACCAATCGGGAAATAGAAAACTTCTCCATGTATTCAGACATGTCGATGCGAATCAAAGCATCCTCTGTATCGAAAAGGTATTTTGCCAACTCTTTGGCCAATTGCGTTTTTCCAACACCGGTAGGTCCGAGGAAGAAAAATGAACCGATGGGCTTGTTAGGGTCTTTCAACCCGGCGCGATTGCGTTGAATGGCACGTACCACTTTCGTCACGGCTTCGTCCTGACCAATAACGCGGTTGTGTAAGTTTTGTGCCATATCTACCAACTTACCGCTTTCAGATTGCGCCACACGCTGCAACGGAATACCCGTCATCATGGATACAACCTCCGCAACATGCTCTTCAGTTACTGTGATTCTGGATTTCTTCGTATCCTCCTCCCAACGCTTTTTCGCCTCATCCAACTTTTCCAAAAGCTGACGCTCTGTGTCGCGCAATTCAGCGGCTTTCTCATATTGCTGTGATTTGATCACATCGTTCTTTTCCTCTTTGATTTTCTCGACATCCGCTTCGATATCTAAAATCTCCTGAGGCACAACGATATTGGTCAAATGCACACGAGAACCCACCTCATCTAAGGCATCAATGGCCTTGTCCGGCAAATGACGATCAGAAATGTAGCGGTCGGTCAATTTTACGCACAACGCGATGGCTTCGGGCGTGTAAGTCACGTTGTGGTGTTCTTCGTATCGCTCCTTGATGTTGTTCAAAATGGTAATCGTCTCCTCAACAGTTGTTGGCTCCACCATCACTTTTTGGAAACGACGCTCTAAAGCACCATCTTTTTCGATGTACTGACGGTACTCATCCAAAGTTGTAGCACCGATTGCTTGGAGTTCGCCACGTGCCAAAGCAGGTTTAAACATATTCGATGCATCCAATGAGCCGCTTGCTCCACCTGCACCGATAATGGTGTGAATCTCATCGATAAATAATATAACGTCAGGCGACTTCTCTATTTCCGCCATAACAGCTTTCATTCTCTCCTCAAACTGGCCACGGTACTTTGTTCCGGCCACAAGCGACGCCAAATCCAAAGAAACTACGCGCTTATTAAATAGAACGCGAGAAACCTTGCGCTGAACAATTCTCAAAGCCAAGCCCTCAGCAATCGCTGATTTACCTACACCGGGCTCACCGATTAATATAGGATTGTTCTTTTTTCTTCTGGATAAAATTTGGCTTACACGCTCGATTTCTTTCTCGCGACCAACAATCGGATCCAATTTCCCCATTTCGGCCATTTTGGTCAAATCACGACCGAAATTGTCCAAAACGGGCGTTTTCGATTTCGGGTCGTTGGCTGCACCTTTTCTTTGTGCACCGCCAAAGGCACCTTGATCATCGTCTCCTGAGCCACCAGTCGGATATTCCGCCCGTGGCAATCTTCCTTCATCTAACATAGTTTGTAATTCTTCTTTAACGTTTTCGTAAATAATACCATAGCGATTCAAAATACGGTTCACTACATTGTTTTCATCTTTCAAAATCGACAACAACAAATGCTCCGTGCCAATCATGGTGCTTTTGAACAATTTGGCTTCGAGGTAAGTAATCTTTAATACACGCTCAGCTTGTTTAACCAAAGGAATATTGATAGGGTTGGCAATACTCGATTTCACATTGCGCAAGAGACCTTTCTCCAACTCCAATCGTAGTCCCACTACATCAGTCCCAAAACTGTTCAAAATTTGAATGGCCGAACCCTCACCCTCGCGAATAATTCCCAACATCAAGTGTTCCACACCAACAAAATCATTGCCCAAACGCACGGCTTCCTCTTTGCTAAACGAGATAACATCTTTAACACGAGGTGAAAATTTTGCTTCCATAGTAAAACTTTAGTGTTTTCCGCTCTTACAAGCAGTGACAAAAATAGGTGAATTTGCATTGCTCACTTGTAACTGCGGCAAGTTTTTTCAACAAGAGGAACCTGCAAATGTTTATAAAAATTAAAGCGCGACATTCTCCGCGCCTCAGTTATTTGTAATTTCGTAGGCTCATTTTTTACGCAAACAAAACACAAAAATTTAAAAGAAGATAGACTATGGCGGATGGAGAAAAAATCATTCAAATAAACATTGAAGATGAAATGAAATCAGCCTACATCGACTATTCGATGTCGGTTATCGTGTCGAGGGCACTTCCTGATGTGAGGGATGGTTTCAAACCTGTACACAGAAGAGTACTCTACGGCATGCAAGATTTAGGAGTTTATTCCAACCGTCCCCACAAAAAATCTGCGCGTATCGTTGGTGAGGTTTTGGGTAAATATCACCCTCACGGCGATTCATCGGTTTATGACACCATGGTCAGAATGGCCCAGGATTGGTCTTTGCGCTATCCCTTGGTGGATGGCCAGGGGAACTTTGGTTCTGTCGATGGTGACAGCCCGGCGGCCATGCGATATACTGAGGCACGATTGAAAAAAGTTGCTGAAGAAATGCTTTCTGATTTGGATAAAGAAACTGTTGATTTCCGACCCAACTTCGACGAATCGCTCAACGAACCTACGGTACTCCCAACAAAAATCCCCAACCTATTGGTTAACGGAGCATCCGGAATCGCGGTAGGTATGGCTACCAACATGGCACCGCACAACCTTTCTGAGGTCGTTGACGCAACTGTTGCCTACATCGACAACAATGACATCGACATAGCTGAATTGATGCAGCACGTGAAGGCGCCGGACTTCCCCACGGGTGGTATCATTTACGGCTACGAAGGCGTTAAAGAAGCTTTCGAAACTGGCCGCGGAAGAATCGTGCTTCGCGCCAAGGCAAACATCGAGGAAGTTGACGGTAAAGAGGCTATCATCGTTTCTGAGATTCCTTACCAAGTGAACAAAGCCGAGATGATTAAGAAAACGGCTGAGTTGATAAATGACAAGAAAATTGAAGGCATTTCAGACATTCGCGATGAATCCGACAGAAACGGAATGCGCATCGTATATGAACTCAAGCGCGACGCTATTCCGAACGTAGTTTTGAACAAACTATTCAAATTTACGCAGTTACAGACATCTTTCTCTGTAAACAACATTGCACTGGTTGACGGTCGTCCTCAATTGCTCAACCTCAAAGAACTGATTCATCATTTCGTGGAATTCAGACATGAAGTTGTGATTCGACGCACACAATACGAACTCAAAAAAGCAGAGGAACGTGCCCATATTCTTGAAGGCTTGATTATCGCGTCAGACAATATTGACGAAGTTATCAAAATGATTCGCGCTTCTAATTCTCCGGAAGAAGCCCGAGAAAGCTTGATGAAACGCTTCGAATTGTCAGACATTCAGGCGCGTGCAATCGTGGAAATGCGTTTGCGTCAACTCACCGGACTGGAGCAAGATAAATTGCGTTCAGAATACGCCGACTTGATGGAACTGATCAAGGATTTGAAAGATATTCTTGCTCGCGTTGAACGTCGCATGCAAATCATCAAAGACGAACTCAACTATGTGAAAGAGAAATACGGCGACGAAAGACGCTCACTGATTGAATACGCTGCGAGCGAAATGCGCATTGAAGACCTTATCGCAGATGACGAAGTGGTTGTAACGATTTCACATGCCGGCTACATCAAGCGTACCAATTTAGCCGAATACAAAGTACAAAACAGAGGTGGCGTTGGCTCAAGAGGATCTGCTACACGAGACAAAGATTTCTTGGAGCATCTTTTTGTAGCCACGAACCACAATTACCTCTTGATTTTCACAGAGAAAGGCAAATGCTTCTGGATGCGGGTTTATGAAATTCCGGAGGGTAACAAGACATCCAAAGGGCGTGCTATCCAAAACTTGCTGAATATCGAGCAGGACGATAAAGTGAAAGCCTACATCAACGTCAACGACTTGAAAGATGTGGATTATGTGAACAACAACTTTATCATCATGTGTACCAAAAAGGGGATCATCAAAAAAACCTCTTTGGAAGCTTATTCAAGACCAAGAACGAACGGTATCAATGCCATCAATATCCGTGAAGACGACGAGCTGTTGGAGGCAAAATTGACCAATGGAACGAACGAAATTGTATTGGCTGTGAAATCAGGTCGCGCGATTCGTTTCAATGAATCTACCGTAAGACCAATGGGTAGAACAGCCTCCGGTGTACGCGGGGTGAACATGGAGGAGACGGATGAAGTGGTTGGAATGATTTGTATCAACGACCCAGCGACTGAGACCATTCTCGTTGTTTCTGACCACGGTTATGGAAAACGCTCCTACCTCAACGATCCGGAGGATGGAGAACCTGTTTACCGCATCACCAACCGCGGTGGAAAAGGAGTTAAAACCATCAACATCACTGAAAAAACTGGTCCGCTCTGCTCCATTCAATCCGTTACTGATGAAGATGATTTGATGATTATCACAGAAAATGGCGTGACAATCAGAATGCATATGGATGAAATTCGTGTGATGGGTCGAGCGGCACAAGGGGTTCGCTTGATCAACCTGAAAGGAAAAGAGACCATTGCTGCAATCGCTAAAGTACCGCGTTCAGACGAGGATGAAAATGAAGGTGAAGACAACCCGGACAGTGATGATTCAAACAATGGCACAGTTGTTGAATACCCGGGAAATGAAGAATAATCAATAAAAATTCCAGCAATGAAAAAGCAAACTGTAAAAACCTACCTGAGCATACTTGGTCTTTTAATTAGTGGCCTCGTGTATGCGCAACCCAAAAATGTTCAGAACGCTGCAATGGACTACAACTCCTATGAAAAAGCGTTGATGAACAACAACAAAAACGGAGCGAAATCGTCCATTTTAAAGGCAAAAACGAGCATTGATGAAGCGGCCGCCAACCCTACTACGGCTCAAGATTTGAAAATGCTTTTCTACAGAGGCAAGGTCTATATGGGTCTGGCGGGATTGGCTGCCATGATGGAGGATGATGCAGAATTGAAAGAATTCGCCAACGAGTCAACCATGCAAACCGGAATGGATGCCTGGAAAACTTGCTACGAATTGGATACAAAAAGCAAATACCGAGACGATATAAAGATGCAGATTGTCATGGTAACCTCCCAAAGTGTAAATATGGGCGGAAAAATGTACGGTGAACAGAAATACCAAGAAGCTTATGAACTCTTTGGTGCCTCTGTGAAACTGTACGACATCATCGGTAAAAACGACAAGGATTACGGAGCAATAGCCTTCAATGCAGGACTTTCTGCAGATCGTATCGAGAAATTTGAAGAAGCGTTTAACTACTATGTGATTGCTGAAAAATCAGGTTTCGATCAGGCACGCTCAGCTGCAAATGCAGCCAACGCCTTGTACAACGCAGGTAAAAAAGACGAAGCCATGAAATTCGTCGTAGCTGCCTCTGAAAAATATCCATCAGACGGTGGACTTATTGTTACAATGGCCGACTTGGCTTTGAAAACCGGACAAGATGAAGTAGCCATCAAAAGCTTGAATCAAGCCATTCAAAAGGATCCAAAAAATGGTGTGTATCATTGGGCTGTTGGTACCGTTTACCAGCGTTTGAATCGCGAAGAAGAGGCTTTAAATGCCTACAAAAAAGCAGCGGAACTCAGTCCAAAAGACGATAGACCATTCTACTCCTTAGGTACTTTCTACTTCAACAAAGCCGTTGATTTGATGGAACAAGCCAACAAACTGCGCCTAGGTGATCCAAAGTTTGAAGAATTGGAAAATAAAGCCAAAGATGAATTCAGAAACGCTGCACCTTATTTGGAAAAAGTCGTTGAAATCAAAGGGGATGCAGGAAATAAAGAACTTTTGAACAACCTCTTTACGATCCACAGAAAATTGGGTGATTCAACCAAAGCTTTGGATTTCAAAAAACGTGCTGAAGCATTAAAATAAAAACACCCAATAGCCATGAAAATATACATGTTCTTCATCATTGCAGCGCTATCGCTGAACACGTTTGCTCAGAATTTCAATTTGGATTTGTCCAAAGCAAAGGTTTCATTTTTCTTTCATGGGGAAAATGTAAACGGCAGTGTTTCCGGCTTGAAAGCCAATGTAAACATCAACAAAGACAAAGCTGAAGCAAGCGAAGTTTCTGGTTCTGTGGATGTCAACACATTGGACACCGGCAACAAAATGCGCGACAAACATCTCAAGTCAAAAGATTACTTCGAGGCAGACAAGTTTCCTGCAATGACTTTTAAGTCTAAAAGCATTAAAAAGGAAGGAGACAATTTTGTTGTGCTTGGTACTTTGAAGATCAGAGACATCGAGCACGAAGAAAAATTCATTTTGACCATAAGCAAAGGCATGCTCGTTTTCAAGGGCTCCATGAACTCCGCAGACTACGGCATCATGAAGAAAAAGAAACGGGAGGAGTCGCAGGTTGATATCACCATCGAAATTCCATTACTCTAATCGAACAACCGCCCGAGTGGCGGTTTTTTTTCTCCCGGTTTGTTCTTGAATTGAACCGTTTCAGGAATCAGAAACACGATTCCGTTTCCTCCAAAATCTGCATCAGTGCAAGATCGTCGCCGGCATACTTTTCCTTCATCGCGCGCATCATCTCAATACACTCCGACCGACCTTCTGGATCGTGCTGATACTTTGACAAACAGTCACAAAACGCCTGAACATCAGCAGTCACTTCTTTGTTTTTACAGGCGGTTATAAGCGCAACAGAAAAAACAAATACGAAGGCAGTTTGGAACACTTTTGTCATGGAAAAAAATTGATTCCCGAAAGTAATAAATTGCCTATCTTTGCAACAAAATTTAAGGTTATTTGTAATTAATCTAAATAAGAAAAGAAGATTTCAACGATGATAAACATAACAGAATCAGCTAAAAATCAGGCCATCAAACTGATGCAAGAGGATGGAAAACCAGATGCATTTATTCGCGTTGGCGTGCAAGGCGGTGGATGCTCAGGCTTGATGTATCAACTCGATTTCGACAACGAGCTCAAAGAAACAGACAAAGTTTTTGAGGCAGAGGGCGTGAAAATCGTGGTTGACAAAAAAAGCTTTTTGTACTTGGTGGGCACCACTTTGGATTATTCCGGTGGACTCAACGGAAAAGGCTTTGTATTTGTAAATCCCAACGCCGACAGAACTTGTGGCTGCGGGGAAAGTTTCTCCATATAATCCAACAAACATGGCAGAATATACCGAACATGAATTAGCAAAAGACCTCGAAAACAGTGAGTATAAATACGGTTTTACTACTGAAATTGAGTCAGATAAATTGCCAAACGGCTTAAACGAAGACATCATTCGCCAGATTTCTGAAAAGAAAAATGAACCAGATTGGTTGCTTGAGTTCCGTTTGGAATCTTTCAAAATTTGGCAGCAAATGACCGAGCCTGAATGGGCGCATGTGCATTATACAAAGCCAGATTTTCAGGGCATCTCCTACTACTCTGCTCCCAAAAGCAAGAAAAAATATGAATCTTGGGATGATGTGGAGCCTGAGATGAAAGAAACCATGAAAAAATTGGGTATTTCTTTAGAAGAACAGCAGCGTTTGACCGGAGTTGCCGTAGATTTCGTAATGGATTCCGTGTCTGTTGGTACGTCATTCAAAGAAAAATTGAAAGAATTGGGCATCATTTTTTGCTCGTTTTCTGAAGCCGTTCAAGAGCATCCAGAATTGGTTCGCAAGCACTTGGGTTCAGTTGTGCCAAAAACAGATAATTTTTACGCAGCATTGAATTCAGCAGTTTTCTCTGATGGTTCGTTTTGCTACATTCCTAAAGGCGTTCGCTGTCCAATGGAATTATCAACGTATTTCCGCATCAACGAAGGTGGAACTGGGCAATTTGAAAGAACTTTGGTCGTAGCCGATGAAGGTTCATATGTTTCCTATTTGGAAGGATGTACAGCACCTCAACGCGACGAAAACCAATTGCACGCAGCGGTAGTTGAACTCGTAGCCTTAGACAATGCCGAAATCAAATATTCAACTGTACAAAACTGGTTCCCAGGCGATAAAGATGGTAAAGGTGGCGTTTTTAACTTCGTTACCAAGCGCGGAATTTGTCATTTGAATTCGAAAATTTCTTGGACACAAGTTGAAACTGGTTCGGCTGTAACATGGAAATATCCATCATGTATCTTGAAAGGCGACAACTCAATCGGCGAATTTTACAGCGTGGCGGTCACCAATAATTTCCAGCAGGCAGATACGGGAACAAAAATGGTTCACTTGGGTAAAAACACAAAATCGACAATTATTTCAAAGGGAATTTCGGCAGGAAAATCACAGAACTCATACCGCGGTTTGGTGCAAATCCATAAAAATGCCGACAACGCCAGAAATTTCTCGCAGTGTGACTCATTGTTGATGACAGACCAATGTGGTGCGCATACCTTCCCCTATATAGAATGTAAAAATAGCAGTGCAAAAATCGAGCACGAGGCGACTACCTCTAAAATCGGAGAAGACCAAATATTCTACTGTTTGCAGCGTGGTATTGACGAAGAAAAAGCGATTTCGCTCATCGTAAACGGTTACTGTAAAGAAGTATTGAATCAGTTGCCTATGGAGTTTGCGGTGGAAGCCCAGAAGTTGTTGGCAATAAGCTTGGAGGGGTCGGTGGGGTAATTATTCGAAATTGGAACATTCGAAATTCGAGATTTTTATACTCAAACATTCAAATCTCAAATCATCGAATTTCAAATCTCTCATAAAGAAACAAGAAATGGCTACAATAACAAAATTTGAAGATCTCGAAGTTTGGCAGAAATCAAGGGTTTTTGCAAAGGATGTTCATGTATTGATCGAAGAAAAATTTAGGCGCGACTTCAGCTTAATCGATCAAATCAAAAGATCATCTGGTTCTGTGATGGACAATATAGCCGAGGGTTTTGAGAGAGAGGGTAATAAAGAATTTATTAATTTTCTATCCTACTCAAAAGGTTCATGCGGTGAAACCCGTTCGCAGCTTTACAGAGCATTCGATTATGGATATATCTCTGAAGAAGAACTTGAATTAATGTGTAAAAAAAGCCAAGAACTGAGTCAGTCAATATCCGGATTCATGAATTACTTAAAACGGTCAGATCATAAAGGAAACAAATTCAATCGCTAATCTCGAATTTCAAATCTCAAATTTCAAATCTCAAATCATCAAATCTCAAATCATCAAATCTCGAATCAAAATGTTAAAAATAAACAACCTCCACGCGTCGATAGACGGAAAAGAAATTCTAAAAGGACTGAACCTTGAGGTGAAACCAGGTGAAGTACATGCCATTATGGGACCCAACGGTGCTGGAAAAAGTACGCTTGCTTCTGTTTTGGCTGGTAAAGAAGACTATGAAATCACGAATGGTACAATCGACTTCGAGGGGAAAGAGTTGAATGAAATGGAACCTGAAGACCGTGCTCGCGAAGGCCTATTCTTAGCGTTCCAATATCCGGTTGAAATTCCGGGTGTTTCGAACATCAACTTCTTGCGTGCTGCTCTTAATGCAAAACGTGAATACCACAATATGGAACCATTATCCGCTAAAGATTTTATGGCCTTGGTGCGCGAAAAATCTAAAGTGGTGGAATTGGATCCAAAATTGGCGTCTCGTGCAGTAAATGAAGGATTCTCCGGCGGTGAGAAAAAACGCAATGAAATCTTCCAAATGGCAATGTTGGAACCGAAATTATCCATCTTGGATGAAACTGATTCCGGTTTGGACATCGATGCCTTGCGCATTGTAGCTAACGGTGTTAACACTTTGAAATCAGACAACAACGCAACGATTGTGATTACGCACTACCAGCGCTTGTTGGACTATATTGTTCCTGATTTTGTACACGTACTTTACAACGGAAAAATCGTGAAGTCTGGGCCGAAAGAATTGGCTTTAGAATTGGAAGAAAAAGGCTACGATTGGATCAAGGCTGAATTGGGTGAAATTGTTTAATCGAAGAAGATGGAAGTAGCAGTAGAAAACATCGTTCACAAATTCACCAAAGCAATCGCGGATAATTTTTCGGGAGGGATAATGCCTGAAAATGTGCGCAACAAGGCTTTGGCTGATTTGCAAGAAAACCGTTTCCCGACAACCCGCGACGAGTATTGGAAATATACCCGCGTTAATAGAATTTCTACCAAGTCATTCAAAACGCAACAAGGCAAAATTTCGAACATCGAAAATCTGAAAATTGCCGACTTGGATTCGCATGTTGTAGTTTTTGTAAACGGATTTTTCATTCCCGAATTTAGCGATTTAGATGCATTGAAAAACAGTGGGGTCAACTTGTTGTCTCAAGGAGCAGAAGCCAAATTCATAGAATACAGCACACATATTTTCGACCAATTGAATCAGGCATTTACAACAGATGGAGTTCAAATTCATGTCGCAAAAAACGTGGTTCTAGAAAAATCCATTGAAATCATCCACATCCAAACAGGAAATGAGGTCATCAACAATTTGTATCACAGTATTGAAATTGAAAGACACGCTCAAGCACAAGTGGTGATGAGTTTCTATTCTGTTGATGCACAGCAGTGTTTCACCAATTTGAATACAACAATTCGCGTTCATGATGGCGCACATTTGACCCTGAGCAAAATCCAAACGGAGGATAATTCAAATTACCACATCGCCACAGAGCAAGTGAATCAAGATGCCAATTCAAATTTCACCATCAACACAATTACTTTGGGCGGTGAATTGGTGCGCAACAATTTGAATATCCGCGTGAATGGTCAAAACTGCGAGACGAATTTGAATTCAGCGTACATATTAAAAGAAAACCAGCTTGTTGACAATCATACGGTTGTAGATCATCGTGTGGCCAATTGTGTATCCAACGAATTGTATAAAGGTGTGATTGACGATAAAGCAACCGCTGTTTTCAACGGGAAAGTTTTCGTGAGACCAGACGCTCAAAAAATCAACGCTTTTCAATCGAATGGGAATGTTGTGCTATCCAACGATGCCAGTGTGAACTCGAAACCAGAGTTGGAAATTTATGCCGACGACGTGAAATGTTCGCACGGTTCAACTACGGGTCAATTGGACGAAAAAGCGATATTCTATCTGCGCTCTCGAGGCATAGGCGAAAAACAAGCCCGCGAATTGTTGGTACAAGCTTTTGTTGGCGATGTCCTTGACAAACTGCAAGAACCCGTGAGAGCTCACGTTGATTCAATACTTGAAAACCGATTTGGATGGCAGCCGGCCTGATAGAAAAGATGCGTAAAAAATCTTTTTGCGCCTAAATTCATCGTGGTATTGAAAAAGCACTATCTTTGCACTCCATTTTTCAGGAGAAACTGATATTTAAGATATAAAAAGATGAAAAGAACATTTCAACCATCCGTAAGAAAAAGAAAAAACAAGCACGGCTTCAGAGCCAGAATGGCTACTAAAAATGGTAGAAGAGTATTGGCTGCGCGTCGTCGTAAAGGAAGAAAAAGCTTGACCGTTTCTTCTGAGGGCACACACAAGAGATAGTCTTCCGTTATTGTTAATGATATAATTCAGGTTTAATCGTATGATTAAGCCTTTTTTTGTTTGTATGCACTTAATTTCAACGGTTTAAGAATTTTGTGAATTATACTTTTGGAAAATCTTATAAACTCTGCTCGAAAAAGAAAATCGAGGAAACTTACCAAAAGGGAGTTCAGGTAAAGTCTTTTCCGTTTTTTGCAAAAATTTTGTGGACAAATACAGCTGATCCCGGTTTTCAAGTGGTTTTTGTAGTTCCCAAAAAGAAATTCAAAAGAGCAACCTCAAGAAATCAAATCCGGCGTTATATTCGCGAGGCAGTACGTTTGGAAAAACATCTTTTGGAGTCTTTTCTAATTGCGCATAGTTTGGAATTGAATTTGTTTTTGACTTATGCAGGAGAAGCAGATCCTAATCTGCCCGAGATTCAAAAAGCGATTCGAAAACTTTTAAAAAAAATTACGCATGAAATTCAGAATCAATAAATTGAAAACCATTCTCACCCTCTTAAGCTTCGGACTTTTCGCCCATTCAAACAACGGCATGGCCCAAAGCGATGGTTTTGAGATCATCAAAAATTTGGAACTCATCAATCAAATCACACTGGAATTGGACAAGTTCTTCGTAGACAAACCAATACCGGGCAAACTCATGAAAGCCGCGATTGATGCCATGTTGATGGAACTCGACCCCTACACGGTCATGATGAATGAGTCGAACATTGAAGATTATCGTTTGATGGCAACAGGTCAATACGGCGGTATCGGCGCCCTGCTCACCAACCACAAAGACTACGTGGCTATTGCAGAAATTTTTGAGAACAATCCCGCTTTTGAAGCCGGCCTAAAAGCAGGTGATTTGATTCTTTCAGTGGATGGAAAATCCATGAAAGGAAAAAAATCAGACGAGTTGAGCGAGATGCTCAAAGGTCCGAAAGGTTCCAAAGTAAAAGTAGAGGTAGAGAGACCTTTTGTCGGAAAAAAAACATTCGAAATCACCCGAGCAGAGGTCGAAATTCCGGATGTGCCGCACCACACAATTGTCAAAGGAAACATCGGCTACATCAAATTGACCACATTCTCGCAAAAAGCCTACAGCCAAGTAAAATCAGCCTATGAAGACCTTGAAAAACAGGGCATGAAATCCTTAATTTTCGACCTTCGCGGCAATGGTGGAGGGGTATTGACAGAGGCTGTAAACATTGTCAACATGTTTATTCCACGCGGACAAGAAGTGGTTCGAACCAAAGGTCGTTTAGAGGAAGAAAACCGAGTCTTTCTCACAGAAAATGCGCCAAAAAGTTTGGATATCCCTGTGATTGTTTTGGTGGATGGCATGTCGGCTTCCGCGAGTGAGATTGTTGCGGGTGCACTCCAGGATCTGGACCGCGCCGTCATTGTAGGCACGAATACCTTTGGAAAAGGATTGGTTCAAAGAGTGGTCGATTTGAAATACGGCTCCAAATTGAAATTGACGATTGCACGTTACTACACGCCATCAGGGCGCTGCGTACAACGTTTGGATTATTCCAACAGAAAAGAGGGAGAAGCAGCCAAAGCTATTGAAGAGGACCAAGTAACCTATTTTAAAACAAAAAACGGAAGAAAAGTAAGAGATGCGCGCGGTGTAGACCCCGATGTAGAAATATTAGAACCGGGCATGTCGAGATTGACAGCCGAGTTGTACTTGAAGCAACTCATTTTTGATTTTGCTACAGCGTATGCGCACAAAAACAAATCCATTTCGAAAGCCGAAGAATTCCAATTGGACAAAAAAACTTTTGATGACTTTAAAACCTTCTTAAAGGACAAAGAACTCAACTATAAAAATGAAAGCGAAGAAGCGCTGATGCGATTTTTGGATATTGCCAAAAATGAAAACCTAATGGATGATTCTAACGCTGAATTTCAAAAACTACTCGCGGCTGTTGCTGCTTCATTGGATCGCGACCTCGAGAAAAACAAAAAAGAGATCATAGAAATTTTAGAGAGTGAAATTGTGTCGCGCTACTACTATCAAAAAGGACGCGTGATGCATAGCTTCATAGCCGATGACGCTTTAAAAACTGCAATTAACATACTCGAAAATCCTACCCGCTACAAACAAATATTGTCTGGGAAATAAGCTTGGAATGACGCAACGCTCCATCTGGCATAACAGGATTTATCTCCTCTCACTTTTTGGTGTAGCAGTGGGTTTACCGCTCAACAAATTGGTGTTGAGCCTGAGCGGTATGTTGATGGCACTGAATTGGCTGATTGAAGGCAATTTCAGAGAAAAGTTTGCTTCACTGAAAAAGGAGAAAACAGGCGTTTTACTGGCTGTAGTGTATTTCATTTTATGTCTATCCCTACTCTACTCTGAGGATATAGCTTACGGATTCAAGGATTTGCGCATTAAACTTCCGATGTTGCTTTTCCCCGTGGTGATGCTTTCGAGCAAGCCGTTGACCAAAAAAATGTATCAGGCGGTGATGCTTGCCTTTGTGTTGGCGGTCTGCGCAGTGACACTCATCAACTACCTCATCCTGCTGTCAAGAACAGAGCTGCTCATGGATGCGCGCGAAATGTCCATTTTTGACTCGCACATTCGACTGTCTCTTATGGTTACAATCGGCATTTTCCTCAGCATCAAAGGCATTTTGGTTTGGAAAGGATGGGCCAGAATTGCCGCGATAACCGTGATGTTCTGGCTTCTGTTTTACACCCACAAGTCCGAGGTATTGACCGGATATTTCAGCGTAATCATTACGGGACTTGTGATTATGATCCGTTATATATTCAAAACTTCTAAAGTGCCAAAATCAATCATTGGCGCAATAACAACAGTGTCTTTAATTGGTCTTTTTTACATTTTCTATCTTGCCGTTTACCCCATCCCGAAAGAGGATTTGAACAAAAATAATCTTCCTGAAAAAACTGTACTAGGCCATTTGTACGATCACAATATGGATAGTAAAATCACCGAAAATGGTTATTACATTCACTATTATGTTTGCGCCGTGGAATTGGACTCCATGTGGCAATTAAAAACGGGTCAATCCTTGCTCTCCAATAGCGATGCCCAACTCTACCCTACTTTACTGCGCTACATGACGTCCCTTGGTTTGCGCAAAGACGCCCAAGGTTTTCAAAGTCTTACTGATGAGGATATTCAAAACATTCGCAACGGATATCCATCAATTGTTTATGCCAAAGGTGGGCTAAATGCACGATTGGCAAGAATTACCATGGAAGTCCAACGCCATTTGGAGGGAGCCGACCCCAATGGTTCAACCATTCAGCAGCGCGTGGAATATTGGTCTAAGGGCAGCAAAATAATCTCAGCGAATTTCCTACTCGGCGTTGGTGTTGGTGACGTGCAAGCTGCTTTTAATCAAGCCTATGAGTCACACAACTCGAAGTTAAAACCTGAAAACCGTTTGCATACCCACCAGCAATTCATGACTTTATGGATTTCAGCAGGTTTGCCTGTTATTCTTGTTTTTTTATTCTACATTTTTTCAACTTTGCTCATTGCTATTCGGTTGAATTCTTACACACTGCTTACGATTTGGACAATAATCACATGCTCCTACTTTTTTGAAGACACCTTGGAAACTCAAGTAGGAGTTACGTTGGCCGCTTTTCTGATTACCTTTACTTTGAAACAAGAAAAATCAAATTCTCTATATTAGCGCTTTATGAAACTCGTATTTGCCTCTAACAACGCCAACAAACTCAAGGAAATTTCAGGATTGATTCCCAAAAACATAA
>JBBIIM010000009.1:50393-65093 GCA_037446475.1 Crocinitomicaceae bacterium
CATTGACGAGACTGGAACCACATTAGAAGAAAATTCAAAAATAAAAGCCGAACAAATATTTCAATTTTGCAAAATCCCAACCATTGCTGACGATACAGGGCTAGAAGTGCATGCACTCGACGGCAGACCAGGGGTTTACTCAGCCCGTTATGCCGGTGCTCAAAAATCGAGTATGGACAACATGAATAAATTGCTTCTAGAGCTTGAAAACAAAAAAAGAACTGCGCAATTCAGAACCATTTTTACGTATATCGACGAAAAGGAGTGTCTGCAATTCGAAGGCGTCGTTCGCGGTAAAATTGCTACAGAAATAACAGGAGAAGGAGGATTTGGTTATGATCCTATTTTCTATCCGGAGGATTCCGAGTTGACCTTTGCGGAAATGACCTTATCCGAAAAAAACACTATGAGCCATAGAGCACGAGCCTTGGCAAAGCTTGTTGAATTTTTAAACAATCACTGCGTAAGTTGATAAAAGATTTCCTAAAGGAGGGCACGTTGTATGCTGTAGCAGGTGTTGCAGCAAAAGGAATCAGCCTCATGTTGATTCCTATATTTACGGCCTATTTCACCACCGGAACATTCGGGATTATTGAAATCATTTTTGTGTTTTCATCGCTGGCTCTAGGTGTGTTTTCGTGGCAATTGGGTCCTGCGCTTATTCGCTATTTGGGAGAATATCAACATGATAAAGAAAAACAAAAAACCACTTCTACGACTGCGCTCGTCATGATTGCATTGAGTTTTGTAATCGGTACAAGTTTGCTCGTTTTTTTTCGTGCCGAAATCACCAACCTATTAGGCATGACTTCAAAATCCAGAGAAAAGACCTTTACGATTGCCATGATTGCCATGGCTTTGAATGGGAAATTTCTCTTTCTAGGCAGCCATCTTCAAGCCTTGAGATACAAAAGACAATTTGCACTTTCCCAATTTTTACACGCATTTATCGGAATATTCGTCACCTACTTTTTTGTTATTACACTGAATAAATCCATCAATGGCGTTTATTACGCAGCGATTGTGGTGTTCCCAATTGTTATTGCCTATCAATTGTATGCACTGCGTCATGATTTCAACTTGAAATTTGATGTTCAAATTGCCAAAGAACTCTTGACATTCTCCTTACCCATGCTTCCTGCCGGACTGGCGCTCATCGCCTTTGCCCTATCCGACCGCATCATGATCAATTTATTTTCTACGCAAGAGAAACTGGGAATATACAGCGTTGCATTCAAATTCGCTTACGGCTTTCAGCTCATTATTGCCGGTTATTCGATGGCCATGCATCCGCTCGTGTTCCGAAATTACCAGGATGAAAGCACCAAAAAACAGCTCAGCAAACTACTGCTCGGCTACACGGTCATTGGCGCACTAACCGTAATTTCGCTGAGTATCTTCGCCAAAGAAACGGTAATCGTTTTCACCCATCCCGATTATCACCTTGCCAACCGTGTGATGCCACTGCTCTACGCTGTAACTTGGATCAACGGTTTTGTGATGTTCGCACCCGGAATTCAATTGAGTAAAAAAACCATTTGGAAAAGTATCATCATCTGTTTCGCGCTGATCGTTAACATTGCACTATCCATTTGGCTCATGCCCAATTGGGGAATAAAAGGTGTTGCCATGGCTACGCTGACGGGCACCATAATATATGTCATTGGGCTATTTGCCGTATCGATGAGATTCTATCCCTATCCTTTTGATCGGAAATCTCTACTCATTTTGGTTTCGCTGACCATCTTGTTCGTTATGTTGGTAACAGTCTATTTGGATAAACTTGTTGGAAATATGAATTTGGCCTCAAAATTCTCCATAGTTTTCACCATCATCGCTTTTGGTGTTTTCTATTTCATCTTCCAAAATTTGAATCGATTGAATCAAAAGAGTACAGATGCATCCATGAAATAAGCGCAATCAATTCCTCTTTGGCTTAACTTTGTGGCATGATTGAAAGACCACTAACTGATTGGTTGCCTTTGACCCAAAAAGAGGTAGAGAAACGTGGCTGGGAAGAACTCGATGTAGTGCTCATTTCCGGTGATGCCTATGTGGATCATCCTGCGTTTGGGACTGCTGTCATCGGACGCATTTTGGAATCTGAAGGTTTACGCGTGGCTATTGTTGCCCAACCGAACTGGAAAGATGACCTCAGGGACTTCAAAAAATTCGGCAGACCAAAACTGTTCTTTGGTGTCACGGCGGGCTGCATGGACTCCATGGTGAACCATTATACAGCGAATAAAAGACTGCGCTCAACGGACGCCTACACCCCTGGTGGTCAGGCCGGATTTCGACCTGATTACGCAACCATCACTTACACCAAAATACTCAAATCACTTTACCCTGACTGTCCGGTTTTGATTGGGGGAATCGAAGCATCTTTGCGCCGTGTCACACACTACGATTACTGGTCAGACAAGCTAATGCCCTCGATATTAATTGATTCTCACGCTGATATGCTCGTTTATGGCATGGGGGAACAGCCTTTGCGGGACGTAATTAAAAATTTGAAAAAAGGCATTCCTTTCAAATCACTTGACTTTATTCCTCAGACTTCTTTTTTGATTCCACGTGAAGAGGAGCCTCCCAAACACAAAAAATGGGAAACAGTAAAATTGTCCAGTCATGAAGCTTGTTTGAATGACAAACTGAAATATGCTGCGAATTTTAAAATTGTGGAAGTAGAATCGAACAAATGGGAAGCGCGCAGAATCGTACAACACGCTAGTGAACATACCATTGTCATCAATCCGCCTTACAAAACAATGACTGAAAAGGAAATGGATCAATCTTTTGACCTTCCTTACACCAGAATGCCTCACCCGAAGTACAAAAAACGCGGCGCAATTCCGGCTTACGAAATGATCAAATTCAGCGTGAACACGCACAGAGGCTGTTTCGGAGGTTGTAGTTTTTGTACCATTTCAGCGCATCAAGGAAAATTCATCGCTTCTCGAAGCGAGAAATCGATACTCAACGAAGTCGAAGCAGTAGTCAATCACCCCGAATTCAAAGGATATATTTCAGACATTGGAGGGCCATCGGCCAATATGTACGGCATGAAAGGTAAAGATGAATCCATTTGCGCCAAGTGCTCGAGTCCAAGTTGCATCCACCCGGTGATTTGCAGCAACTTGGACACGTCTCATAAATCGATGACGGAATTGTATCGAAAAATAGACGCCCAACCAAAAGTCAAAAAGGCTTTTGTAGGCTCAGGTATCCGCTATGATTTGTTGGTTGATGATTTCAACAAAAACAACGAAGACGGTAACCACGATGAATATCTAGAGCAAGTCATAACGCGACACGTATCGGGTCGCTTAAAAGTTGCACCCGAGCACACTGCAGATAACACGCTTCGTATCATGCGTAAACCCTCATTCAAGTATTTTCACAAATTCAAAGAGAAGTACGACAAAATATCCGAAAAATACAACTTGAAACAACCGCTCATTCCCTACTTTATTTCATCACATCCGGGCTGTGAAGAAAGCGATATGGCCGAACTTGCAGCCGAAACCAAAGACATGGGCTTCCAATTGGAACAAGTACAGGATTTCACGCCCACACCGATGACTGTGGCCACAGTGATTTACTATTCGGGTGTGCATCCATACACGCTGAAACCCGTTTACACGGCAAAAACCCGTGAGCAAAAACAGAATCAACACCGTTTCTTTTTTTGGCACAAACGTGAAGAACAACCCTGGATCAAATCCCGTCTGCAAAAACTAGGTCGCAACGAAATTGCAGAGAAACTACTCGGTAAGGATTCTGGTAATCGTTCAGAAAAACCAATACCGGAATGGCTGAAGAAGCGACGTACTCAGGGCAAGAGGTAATTGAAGCGCAATCATTTTGACACAAATTCATGAATATTGACAAGATTATTTTGGGCAGTCAATCCCCAAGACGCAGAGAATACATTCAATTACTCAACTTACCTGTGACATGCATATCACCCGATGTGGATGAAACATTCCCGGCTGAGATGTCTTTGACAGACGTGCCGGAACACCTTGCAAAACTCAAGGCCGATTCCCTCAATATTGAACTCAAGTTCGGTGAACTGTTAATTACTAGCGACACAGTGGTTCTTTTGGAGGGTGAACTCATCGGCAAACCAACTTCTAATGAAAATGCCGTTGAACTCCTGACAAAACTCTCAGGAAAAACCCACGAAGTCATCACCGGCGTTTGTTTAAAAACATTCAACCTTACCCTCACTTTTAAAGTTTCTACCTTAGTAACTTTTGGCCCACTTTCCAACGATGAAATCATGTATTATGTGAGTCATTACAAGCCCTTGGACAAGGCAGGAGCCTATGGTATTCAGGAATACATCGGTTTTATTGGTGTCGAAAAAATTGAAGGTTCTTACATGAATGTCATCGGATTGCCTCTTGCGCAAATTCGACAAAAAATTGGAGAACTTTAATGCGATTTGGGTTCCCAATTGGCTTCTTTGATGCTAACCCGGATAGATTCTCGAAACTCGCTTGATACGTTTTCACTTTTCAAAGCAAAATACTCGGTCATTCAAAAAAATTTTTAGTTTTGTCATCATGACACTAAGTAAATTTTTTGTTGAATTTTAATCCGAAGCATTTGAAAACCAACCTCACCAAATCGTCGCCAAGCGCCTTCAACCGATCAAGAAATCAAGAACGCGTGGTCATTGAAAATATACACCCACTGATTTCGAACGGACAATTTTCGATCAAAACAGTTGCAGGCCAGAACGTACATTTCGAAGCCGACATCCTCTGCGATGGCCATGATGTGTTGCGTGCAGAAATTCAAGTAAAAGTGCAAGGAGCAAAAAAACCGGAAATTCATGCCATGTACAATGTCGGCAACGACCGCTGGCAAACAGATATTAGGCTCCATGAAGAAGGGAACCATCTATTCCAAGTGGTAGCTTGGGTGGATTGGCCGCTGACTTGGCTTTACGGAACGAGAAAAAAGCTCGAAAACAAGCAACAGGTCAGCAGCGAACTTTTGGAGGGCGCTATATACTTGGAAGAACTTATCGCATTGTTGCCAAAAACAAAGTCCAAAACCTTGGTGGATTGGAAGAAAAAGTTTGAAAACAAGGAATTAAAGGCAGAGGCAGAAGCCATCTTGTACTCTTTGGAATTGGAGCGTTGGTTCCTTGAATACCCCACCCGACATTTGGCAGCGCAATCTGCTCCGTCAGCTTGGCGCGTAGAAAGAAAAAAAGCCTTGTTTTCCACCTGGTATGAATTTTTCCCAAGATCCTCTGGAAACGGAGAAAAACACGGCACCTTCAAAGATTGTGAAGAGCGATTACCCAGAATTGAAGCGATGGGTTTTGATACTTTGTATTTCCCACCTATTCACCCCATCGGAGAAGTCAACCGCAAAGGCAAAAACAACGCAACCGAAGCCCAAGTTGGTGACGTCGGGAGTCCTTGGGGGATTGGATCAAAACACGGAGGCCACATGAGTTTGCACCCCGAGCTGGGAAATGAGAAAGACTTCAAATCTTTGGTGAAAAAGGCCAAAGAACTGGGCATAGAAATCGCAATGGACTTTGCACTCCAAGCCGCACCTGACCATCCCTGGGTAAAATCTCATCCTCAGTGGTTTAAGTGGAGACCTGATGGCACGGTACAATACGCCGAAAACCCTCCGAAAAAATACCAAGACATTTTACCCATTTATTTTGAAACAGAAGATTGGCAAAACCTCTGGAATGAATTGCTCAAATCGGCCCTTTACTGGGTGGAAGAATTTGGGATTCGCGTGTTCCGGGTTGACAACCCGCACACCAAACCCTTCGAATTTTGGGGATGGCTCATCCAACAAATTCAAGCCAAATATCCGGATGTGCTCTTCCTTTCTGAGGCTTTCACCCGCCCCAAAATCATGGAGCAATTGGCCAAACAAGGTTTTACACAAAGCTACACCTACTTTACCTGGCGCAACACCAAAGAGGAAATCATTCAATACATCCATGAACTCACAAAAACAGATCGCGCCTACTATTTCCGACCTAACTTTTGGCCAAACACACCTGATATCAACCCCTATCATTTGCAAAGCGGCAATGAAAGCATACACCTCCAGCGCTATGCTCTCGCAGCAACTTTAAGTTCAAACGTCGGAATTTACGGACCCGCTTACGAATTCATGGAAAGTGCCGCATTGCCGGGAAAAGAGGAATATCTGGACAGCGAGAAATATCAAATTCGCAGCTGGGATTGGTCCAAAAAAACGCGCTTAGCGGAAATCATTGCATTGATCAATAAATCCAGACATGAGTTAGCCGCTTTGCAACAAACCAACAACATTGAGTTCCTGGCCATTGAAAACCCTCAACTTTTGGCATTCCACAAATGGAGTTTGGACGGTATACAAAAAACTCTGGTGGTAATCAGCCTCGACCCCTATTACAGCCAAAAAGGCTGGGTGAAAGTTCCCCTACAACACTGGGGCATTTCTGAGGGGCATCCAGTCCGCGTAGTCGATAGCATTACCGGAGACTCTTACAATTGGGATCGCGAGTGGTGTTATGTGGAATTGCATCCGGTACTACCCTTCCATATTTTTGACGTTCAACTTTAATCTTGTGCTATGGGTACTTCAGCTGAATCCAAAACCAAAACCGAAAAATCCAAAACACAGATTCCCGTGTTTCAAGGCGCATGGCACAGTTTGCTGCAATCTCCCGATTTTGCCACGCGATTCCCCGGTGAAATTTTCCAGCAATACGTTATTACGAAACGTTGGTATGGCGGTAAAGTATCCACTATCAAAAATATTGAAATTCTGGAACAAATTCACCTTCCCAGTGATGAGCACAATTACTATGGTTTACTTTTGGAAATAAACTTCGAAGAATCCTTTTTCCAAAACTATTTTATTACCGTTGGCTTCATGCTTGAACATGAATTCAAAGAACCCGAGGCGTTGATTGGCGCTGCGCAGTTCGATGAAGGGCCCGGCTACCTTGTGGATGCCGTTTCTATCGAAGATTTTCGAAAAACATGGTTTGAATTTTTAGTTGGAAACAGAATCAATCCCAACGCCAAACTACTCTTCCATAGTGATAGTTCCATTCAAAATGAACCCTACAAAAGTTCAAAATTCATAGGAGCAGAACAAAGCAATACGAGTATTATCTACAACGACAAGTATGTCATGAAATTCTTCCGAAGAATTTTCATCGGTATGAATCCGGACTACCAAGTGTCGCGTTTCCTAAGTAAACAACAAGGATTTTTAGGTATTCCGGCCTATCGCGGCGGGGTCAATATGACCCATTTCAAGAAACATATTACCCTGGGATTGATGCAAAATCTTGTTGCCAACCGCGGAGATGCTTGGAGTTACTTCAATGAATTGCTCAAACAATCCTATTCAAACCTCGAACGCAAAAACGTTGACATCAGCCGGTTGCCCTCGATTCCGATTTTTCAACACGTCACATTGCAGCAAATTCCGCACGAATTTATCGACTTTGTGGGACTGGAATTTTTCCTCAAAGTACGCTTACTGGCTGAAAGAACTGCAGATTTGCACATCGCCTTAGGGAGCAATCGCGAGGAAACCAATTTTACATCGACCACCTTCAACGAAGATTACTCTGTGTGGCTCAAAAACCGTTTGATTTACCAAGTGCAAAACAGACTCAATGCTATCGAAAACAACCTTGAAAAATTAGACGGCGAAGCACGACTGTTGGCAGAAGAATTTCTCGCCAAGAAAAAAGCCATTCGCAATTTCTTCCTAGACTTTGATTGGAACGACCTCAAGGGAGAGCGCATTCGCATCCATGGCGATTATCATTTGGGACAAATTCTGGTCACAGATGGAGATTTCATCATCATCGATTTTGAAGGAGAACCCGAAAGCACCATCCGAGATAGAAAAATCAAACAACCCCCGCTAAAAGATGTCGCAGGACTTTTCCGAAGTTATCATTATGCATTGTTCGCGTCGATATTGAACAACCGTAATGAACTCCACTACCAGACCGAACACCTGTTTGAAGCCGGTGAAAAATTATTTACGTACATCGTTGGACTATCGCTGCAAGCTTACTTTGAAAAAATTTACGCTTATGGCAAGTTGAATCTTGGCTATCGAAGCGAACAGGAATTCATACTGATGTATCACTTAACCGAAAAAGCCGTGTACGAACTCGGATACGAACTCAACTCGCGACCCGATTGGGCCTTCATACCCCTCAAAGGCATCGCATCCATCATGAAACACCTATAAATTATGAGCCTTGTACTACCCCACTCGCTTTTTTCAGATTTTGACATCGTACTTTTTCGTTCAGGAAAGCACTATCGATTGTATGAAAAATTTGGCGCTCATCCGTGTGTAGTTGAAGGAGTTGCAGGGACGTATTTCGCTGTCTGGGCGCCCTCCGCTCAGGACGTTTTTGTAGTGGGCAATTTCAACCACTTCTCCCAAGAACACAGGCTCTATGTGCGTTGGGATGGATCGGGCATTTGGGAAGGATTCATTCCAGGTGTGGGACATGGCGAGTTGTACAAATACAGAATTGTCAGCCATATCGAAGGAAGAGTTACCGAAAAAGCAGATCCTTATGCGCGTTATTGCGAACATCCACCGAAAACAGCCTCCATCGTTTGGGATGCCAAACACGCTTGGCAAGATTCGCAGTGGCTGAAAAAAAGAAATGTACACAATAGTCTGAATGCGCCGTTTTCCGTTTACGAAGTTCATCTGGGCTCATGGAAAAGAACAACCGAAGACAACACTTTTCTCAGCTACAACGCGTTGGCGCAAGATTTGGTTCAATACGTCAAAAAAATGGGCTTCACTCACGTCGAATTCATGCCCATTATGGAATATCCCTACGACCCATCTTGGGGCTATCAAATAACCGGATACTTCGCCCCCTCATCGCGATTTGGTGCTCCGGAAGATTTAAAGTTTTTGATAGATAAACTGCACCAAGAAAACATCGGTGTCATTCTCGATTGGGTACCTTCGCATTTCCCTTCTGATTTGCACGGCTTGGGAGAATTTGACGGTTCGTTTTTGTACGAGCACCCCGACCGCAGAAAAGGCTACCACCCGGATTGGAAGTCGCTTATTTTCAATTACGAAAGACCTGAAGTACGCTCGTTTTTGATGAGCAATGCCTTATTTTGGTTATCTGAATTCCACGTAGACGGTTTGCGCGTAGACGCTGTAGCATCGATGCTCTATCTCGATTACAGTCGAAAAGATGGTGAATGGGAACCCAATCAACATGGCGGACGTGAGAATCTGGCCGTCATTGACTTTCTCAAAGAGCTTAATGCCGCCGTTTACAAAGAACATCCTGACGTGCAAACTATTGCCGAGGAAAGCACCAGTTTCCCTATGGTGAGTCGTCCAACTTTTCTTGGCGGACTGGGCTTCGGCATGAAATGGATGATGGGGTGGATGCACGACACATTGGAATATTTCAAACGAGAATCTATCTACCGAAAACACCACCACAACGAAATCAGCTTTTCTTTAACCTACGCTTTTACAGAAAATTTCATGTTGCCCTTAAGTCACGACGAGGTGGTTTATGGCAAAAAAAGCATACTCGGAAGAATGCCGGGAGATCAATGGCAGCGATTTGCAAACCTAAGACTCCTTTACGGTTGTATGTTCGGACATTCTGGCGCCAAATTGCTCTTCATGGGCGCAGAGTTTGGACAGGAAAATGAATGGAATTTTGAGCAATCTCTGGATTGGCATTTAACAAACGACCCATGGCATATCGGCATACAGCAATGGATTATTGAACTCAATGCACTGTACAAGTCACAACCCGCCCTCTATGAAAAGCAGTTCCACGCCGCAGGATTTCAATGGATCAGCTACGACGATGCCGATAATTGCGTTATCGCCTTTATCCGAAAAGGTGAAAAAACCGAAAATGACTTGGTCTTTGTGTGCAATTTTACTCCGGTCGTGCGCGAAAACTACAGAATAGGCATGCCAAAACATGGACTCTGGAAAGAAATCTTGAACAGCGACGCAGTGAAATTCGGTGGATCCGGTGTTTGCAATCCGCAGGCCATGGAAACAGAAAAATTAGCCTTTCATCATTTTAATCAATCCATAAACTTGACACTTGCGCCACTTGCTGTGAGCGTATTCAAACAAAACTAATTACAAACACATGATTATCAATACAACCTTAGAGTATAAGGGAAATTTGTTCCCACAAGAAATCATTAATTTTGAAAAACACCTTGACACATTCACATTCCACGCCAGAAACAATGTACTATTAAGAATAACCGTATTGCGCGGAAGCGTTGTGCGATTCCGTTATGCCACTGATGGTGCTTTTGAAGATGACTTTTCCTATGCGCTTGCGGACAACTATCCTAGAGGTTACAGTTCTCTTGAATTCATTGAAGAGCAGGATTATTTCATACTCAGTACTGCAAAAATCAAAATCTATGTCTCCAAGGCAAACATGCGCATCGGCATTTACGACCTGGAAGGAAAAACGATTTTAGAAGATGAACTCGGATTCCATTGGGAAGAGCACAGTGAATACGGAGGGAATATTGTCAAGATGTCGAAACACGCACACAAAGGAGAGGCGTTCTACGGTCTTGGCGATAAACCTTCTCATTCAAACCTTAAAGGGATGCGCTTTACAAACTGGAACACCGACGAATACGCGTTCGCCAAAGACAAAGACCCGATTTACAAAACGGTTCCTTTCTATATTGGTCTCAACCAGAACACAGCATACGGGATCTTTTTTGACAATACTTTCCGCAGCCATTTCGATTTTGGACACGAACGCATGGGCATCACGTCATTTTGGGCAGACGGTGGAGAGTTGAATTATTATTTTTTCTACGGCCCCTCAATTCAAGATGTTGTAAAAAATTACACCTTACTTACAGGAGTTCCGGAGATGCCGCCCATGTGGGCATTAGGATACCATCAGTGCAAATGGAGTTATTATCCCGAATCAGTGGTAAGAGATTTGGGCAAAAAATTCCGCGATCTGAAAATTCCCTGTGACGCCTTATACCTGGACATCGACTACATGGACGGATTCAGATGTTTTACCTGGAGTCCTGAGTATTTTCCAAATCCCAAACAAATGGTGGATGACCTCAAAAACGAGGGCTTTAAAACAGTAGTCATCATCGATCCGGGAATCAAAATCGATCCCAACTACAAAGTGTACACCGAAGCACTGGAGAAGGGATACTTTTGCCAGCGCTCCGACGGTCCTTTGATGAAAGGCAAAGTGTGGCCGGGTGACTGCTATTTCCCAGATTTCACTAACCCGGAAGTACGAAAGTGGTGGGAAGGTCTATTCAAAGAACTTATTGAAGACATAGGGGTAAAAGGCGTTTGGAACGATATGAACGAACCCGCCGTCATGGAAATTCCGGGAAAAACATTCCCCCTCGACGTGCGCCACGACTACGACGGTCATCCTTGTTCTCACCGCAAGGCCCACAACATTTACGGTATGCAGATGGCAAGAGCAACTTACGAAGGTGTGAAAAAATTTGCCTATCCTCAAAGACCATTCATCATCACACGCGCAGCCTACAGTGGCACACAACGCTACACATCTTCCTGGACCGGCGACAACATCGCTTCTTGGGAACATTTGTGGGTGGCCAACATCCAAATTCAAAGGCTAAACCTGAGTGGAATGGGCTTCGCCGGTACGGATATCGGCGGATTCGCAGAGCAGCCAACGGGAGAACTGTACGCGCGATGGATTCAATTGGGTGTGTTTCATCCCTTCTGCAGAACACATAGCTCCGGCCACCACGGCGAACAAGAACCCTGGTCTTTTGGCAAAGACATTACTGACATTGCCCGCAAGTTTATCGAAATTCGCTACACCTTGCTGCCTTACCTATACACGATGTTTTGGGAGTATATCCAGCATGGTGTGCCCATGATTAAACCGCTTGTCTATTTTGATCAGGAAGACCAGCAAACACACTTCAGAACCGATGAATTTATTTTTGGAAACGATATTCTCGTATGTCCAATTCTTGAACCACACTCCAATGGAAGACGCATGTACATTCCCAGAGGAACATGGATCAATTGGTGGACCGGTGAACGCATCCAGGGCGGTGAAGAAATTTGGGTAGATGCCTCATTAGAAACCATTCCTCTGTTCATTCGTGAAGGAGCCTGTATTCCCCGATATCCGGTGCAACAATTTGTGGGAGAACAAAAAATTGAAGAGTTGCAAGTTGATGTGTATTTTTCCATGAACCAAAGTAAATCAAGAATTTACGCAGATTCAGGTGACGGCTACGACTACAAAAAAGGAAGATTCTCCCTACGAACCTTACACATGATCGGAAGGTCGGAGAGCTTGGTGCTAAATCAACACAAAGAAGGAGACTTCAGTGCAGAGTATGATAACTTTAAACTCAGAATTTTCAACCTACCCTTCGAAGTCAAAAGCATCTATGTAGATAATCTTCCAGCTTCATTTGAACCCTCAAAAAATGGCACTTGCCTTGAATTCCAAGTAAACAAAGATTTCAGTCAAATCCATATAACCGCAGTCGGTGATAAAGCTTAATGCCGTGATGTTAAAAAATCAGAATTAATACGAACTATTGCCTTTGTTGTGACAAAAATCAGAAACCAATTTTCACGCGAATTCTATATTTGTGGAACTAATAAATAACCAAATACACGAACTCATGAAAGTACAAGTGAACACAGACAAACACATCGAAGGTAGCGAGCGTTTGCAAACATTCATCGATGATAAAATGAATCACGCATTGAAGCATTTTGGCGACCGCATTACCCGGGTTGAAATGCATCTTTCCGATCAAAATGGAGAAAAAAGTGGAGCTGATGATATACAATGTCGCGTTGAAGTAAGACCAAAAGGGCTTCAACCTGTGACGGTAACTGCAAGACGCGCCAATCTGGATTTGGCCATCAATGACGCTCTCGATAAAATGAAAGCGGCATTGACCACTACTTTTGGCAAGCAAGACAAATAATTAAATAGCAATCACAAACGATTGAACCATGTTGGGAAATACCGACATGGTTTTTTGTTTCTCACGGGTTCGGATTTTTACTCCTTCTTGATGAGTATCGCATATGTCGAGCGTTCTTTAGAAACAACAGTTTGATATTCAACACCGTTGATGCTCAACCATCGTGTTCCTTGAGCTCCGGAAATTGAACCGGTCATTCGATCACTGAGTTTTAGTAGCAGTTTTTCGAAATTCCGCCTTCCACGAATTGAATAATAAACCTGGGTATAACTCCCTTGGTCGACATAGAACAACGATTCAAAACGCTTTTTAAATTGAGGAGTTGAAACGCGTCTCAACCGAATCTCTGCGGCATTGTAAACACTATCGGGAATGACGATCAAATAATCAGAAGAATGAAACAAATCACCGGGTATAAAAAAAATAGGCACTTTCGCGTATCGCTGATAATGCATGAGCTTGTAATCTTGCCCGAATGACAAAACAGAGCACGACAACAGTAAAGCAAATAAGGTAATGAATTTCATACAACAAAAAAAGCTGCCCAATCGCTTGGACAGCTCCAATTTAAGATAAGTTTTTAGTTACCTGTAACAATCGTTTTGTATGTTGTTTTGAATAAACCTGAAACAACAACATAGTCAACCGTTGCAACGCGCGTGATATTCCCCTTTTTCGCAGCCTTTGCAATACCGATATCCACGTTCATTGGACGGAAAATACCAAGTACAACAGAATATTCAGCTGTACCCATTTTCTCTCCGGCGTTATCTGTAACTATTGCTGGCATAGATACTGAACACGACGCGAACAGTACAGCAGCAGCACAAATTGGGATAATTCTATTTAATATTTTCATAATCAATAATTTAAGTAATTCTATTCACCTGTAACAATGATTTCCGCCTTCACGAAAAGCACATAGCTTGTTACTTTTAAATCAACTGTAGCCAAATTCTCAATTTTACCTTTTTTGGCTGCCTCAATAACTCCATAATTTTTATTCAGTACCAAACCATAGCCTAAGTTATTTTGAGCAGCACCACCAAACAATATAGTAGTTTTCGAAGTACCCTTTTTTGAGCCGATTGGATTGTTTGTAGCAGCATAAGGCAAAGTAGTTGAGCAAGACGCCAACAAACCTAAAGTAAACAAACTTAAAATAGCATATTTTATATTTTTCATACTCTTTGAATTTATTCTCCCGTTATTGTTAAACGTTGAGATGGGATAATAATAAACATTTTGAATTTGTATTCCGCAATTCCAATTTTAGTGATTCTACCCTTTTTCATTGCCTCATGGAATGATACTCCCTGGCTGGTGCCAATAGAAGTCTTCAATTCTCCTTTTTTGCTTCCTACCGGATTATTGGTAACAATCGCTGTGTGCGCAAGCGTACAAGACGCTAAAGCGGCAGCTGATACCAAAATAATCGCAGCGCTTCTAAATTTCCTAATCATTGACTTACTGTTTTAAAATTTTCGGCTAATATATAGATTTATGTAATAATAACACCAAAAGCACACATTAAAATAATACAAGTTAAAACACGGTAGAAAATGACACACCCTTTCGTCATTTGAGGAGTACTAGATTCGAGACAAAATGTATGCACATAAAAAAAGCGCTCACCTTTTGGATGAGCGCTTTATAAAAGTGGCGCTGCGACCGA
>JBBIIM010000010.1:0-17450 GCA_037446475.1 Crocinitomicaceae bacterium
TGAGCCTTGTCTTACTTCAACCATGTACATGCCTGAAGCCAAGTTTGAACCAAACGTTGTTGCTTCGATATCCATTGGATTAACCGCATGACGCTCAATCAATTTACCGCTCATGTCGTAGATAGCTACGTTGATCGTTTCAGTATCGTTAGCGTTCAATACTTGCAAACCAAACTCTGTAGTGAATGGGTTGTGGCTTGCGCTCACGCCAAATCCTACCTCGCTCAAGTTTCTGTTTTGAACCATTTCGATATTGTTGTTAATCACCACGTTTGGTGCGCCCATCAAGGTTACTGAACATGGGTTTCCGTAAGCACCCCAGTTGCCGTTCGCATCACGAATCGCAACTTCAACAGTGTAGGTTTCACCTAACACAATGCCTGCAACTTCTTGCATTTTCAACTTACGCATTGCACCACCACCCATAGTTTTTGTAACAACAGTGTTAGGAGCTACACCAGGTCCGTTTACTTGGTATCGGTATCCTGTTGCGCTGGTAATTGTGTTAGCCAACAAATTCACCGCTGGGTCAACGTTTACAGCACCACAGTTCGAGGCCTGAAGTTGTGTGGTTGGGATGTCGTTCACGAGGGTCACAGTACATGTTGCACCATAAGGACCATAGTTGCCGAATCCATCACCTACAGCTACATCAATCGTGTATGTTGTACCCCAAAGTGAACCTGGAACAAACGAGAACTTCATGTCACGGCTGTTTCTGTCCAAAATGTAAGTGTTACCGTTCCAGCCCTGACCGCCGTTGTTAGCACCAACGATTCTGAATCTGTACTGAGGAGCACCTACGTTGATTGCACGAATCGGCATGTCCATTGTAACGTTATTAATGTTACAGAAATTCGATTGAAGTTGCGTAGTTACAGGAGGAACGATGGTGATGTCATAATCTTCCGCCTCTCCGAAAGTATATGTTGCACATGGATCAAGCGTTGATGGATTCGCTAACCATGCACATCTTACGCGCATTCTATGTGTTCCAAGTGGCGCACTGTAATCAAGATTAACTGGGAAAATCGCTGGAGGGAAGCCGCCAGGATTGAAGCCACCACCCGGAGCAATTGTAGTGAAACCAATAGATTCGCTGTTGTCAAACACACCATCATCATTATAATCAATCCATGCACGAAGACCTTGATCGCCCCAAGTACCAATTGAAATAGTAACGTTGTAAGTACCACCTTGTACTAAGTCAGCTGTGTAGTTGGGTTGACCCGTAAAGTAAGTGAACGAAGGGTTAACCTGCGCTGTTCCCGTGTTGTTTGCCAAGGTCGTACCAGGAATTTCAACGTTTGAAATCAAATCACCCGAAGTTTTTCCAACCGTATATGGCGGAATACATGCACAAGCATTTGAACCCGTCAAGATGCTCACTTCATTTGCACAACCAATAGCCTCACCGCCATCATTGTAAGGTACTACCAAGAAATAGTACGTTGTATTCAACTGTGGATTCTGAAGGAAAACAGTTGTGTTTGTTCCAGCATCGAAAGGATTCGCAATGTTGTAAACACCAGGACCGGCATCGCCAGCGTAGATGTTATAACCCGTCGCGGTAGGTGTAGCGTCCCAAGTCAAAGTGATGTCATAGTTTGCACAACCCGGTGTTGGTGTCAACATCACGTTGCTCGCACACGCCGGCGGCGGAGGAGGGGTACATGTTGTACACTGCGCAGTGATGCTTCTACCAGAGGATTGTGTTGCACAACTCGCATCCAATGAAACGTGAACGCGAACGGTTCCTGAAGTTGAGGCTACCCAAGTCAACGGAGATGTGCCATACGTATTGTCCAATACGTTATTTGAAGCGTCAGTTAAAGTCAACCAGTCAGATCCGGTAGATGAAGTGAAAGAATAGGTTTCACCTGCAATCACGTTGTTGAATGTTGTGAACTCACCAGCCCAAACACCAAAGTTTGTTGTCGGTAAACCACTGCCAGGAATGTTGCTGTTACCCCAAGAGAATGGTTGAATACATGGACCCGGTGGAGGCATTACACAATCCAAACACGTGATGATAAGATCATTACAGTTGAAGTTTGTGCCGCAAGATGCATCTGTACTTAAATGAATTTTGATGTTGCCTGAAATCGTTGCTTCCCAAGTTAATGGCAAAGTACCGAAAGCCAAGGTGTTGTCTAATTCATCAGTTATTGTTACGTAGTTTCCGAAAGAATCATCGAATTCATACTCATTACCTGCAACCACGTTGTTTAATTGCCAATAATAACCAGCCCACATACACGTGCTCACCGTTTGTGGCGTTGGCGTTGCAGGCGCGTTGCTAGAGCTCCACAAGAAAGGATGGATACAAGAACCGGGAGGAGGAGCAGGACAAGAGGTACATTGAGCGCTGATGTTTCTTCCGGCAATTTGAGTTGCACAAGACGCATCCAATGACACGTGAACTCTCACTGTACCGCTAAAATTAGCCGTCCAGTTCAAAGGTGTTGTTCCAAACGCCAATACGTTGTTAAACTCATCTGTTAATGTCAACCAGTCGTTTACATTTGAGGAGCTGAATTGATACTCCGATAAGTCATTAACTCCACTAAACGTTACATACTCTCCTGCCCATGTGCCTGATTGAGTTACGATAGCATTTGTACCCGGAATTGTTAAGAATCCATAAGGACTAGGCTGAATACAAGGTCCAGGAGGTGGAGCAACGCATGAAGAACAAGTTGCAGTTAAATCATAACAAGCGAAATCCGTTGCACAAGATGAATTCAAACTTAAGTGAATTCTAATGTTACCAGACAAAGAAGAAGTCCACGTCAAAGGAAGTGAACCGGAAACCAAAACGTTGCTGCTAACATCAGTGATTGTAATGTAGTTTCCAAAGCTGTCTCCGAACGTATATTCATTACCCAAAACTACGTTGTTCAACTGCCAATAGTAACCTGTAAACATACAAGTTGTGAGCGTTTGAACGGTTGGCGTTGCAGGTGCGTTGCTTGAGCTCCATAGGAATGGGTGGATACATGAACCCGGAGGTGGTGGTGGAGACAGTGTGATGGACCAAGATGAACCGGAAGTCGACCAACGGTCATCCCAAATGATGTAGATTGTTTGGCCGTTAGTTACCGGAATGAGGTTTACACTTGATGCCCAACCATTCGGATGACAACCTGTATCGCCATCATCATCGCTAGATCCAAGACATGTAAACGAACCACAAGATCCTGAGAAAACACTCACGCGTGTGTCCACGCCTCCACATGATTTCACAGAAACCACACCATCAGCTGTTGCTGTGTAGGTAAACCACTTACCACCGGTAGCGCCACCACCGGTACAAGTACCGTCAAAACCTCCAGCCACAATAGTGCCAAAGGTATGCGAGCCTGCGGTAACTGCCTCTGCCGTAGCACAGGTGTTCCCGCCTTGCGCAAATGCAGTTGTGGTAAACATCGAGGCAAGCCCGGCTACCGCAAGTGTCATAAGCGACTTCGCGAATAAGAATTGTTTTTTCATAAAAAATTAATTAAAAATTTAGGTTGCGAATGTAGCAGGATGTTTTGATAATTTCAAAAAATATTTAAAAATTTTCAACGTGTTATTGAAAAGTAATGTAAACATCTGTTAAGCAATGTTTTTAGACGACACTAAAATTACTTTGTCTCAACATTGAACACAATTAATTTAGTTACTTTGAAGCACAGAATAATTTTAATCATGCGCCTCAAATATCTCTTCGCTTGCTTGGCAGTTTTGATGCTCGAGCTTCGGGCCCTGTCTCAAAGTATTCCCTCTGTAGCATCGCATCAAGCGACCACGGGAAGTATCTCTTCAAAAAATAATTTTGATGTTCGCGTTCACGATGCTCAGCTTCAGTTTGCAAAGAAATATTTAAAGGAAAAGCTCAGTTTTTTTCAACCCAAGCTCGGTAAAAGCAAACAAAAACCCACAATTATCGAACTCAAAATTAAACCCGCAAAAGAAATTCGCATGGACGAAGGCTACGTGCTGGATATTCGTCCGAAAAAAATCATCATTCAAGGCAAGCATCCGAGTGGTGTATTTCGCGGGGTGACAACATTGATTCAACTGTATGCTTTGGCTTCGAGCAACTCAAAAGATTTGAAATGCCAGCGCATTGTGGACCAACCAAAGTTTGACTGGAGAGGCATGCACTTGGATGTCAGTCGCCATTTCTTCCCCGTTTCGTTCATCAAAAAATATATCGATCTTTTGGCCTTGTATAAGATGAATGTTTTTCATTGGCACTTGACGGACGACCAAGGCTGGCGCATCGAAATCAAAAAGTACCCGAAACTCACCGAAGTAGGTGCCTGGAGAAATGGCACCATGGTTGGCCCTTATTCCGATCAAAAATTTGACACCTTGCGTTACGGGGGCTATTATACCCAAGAAGAAATCAAAGACGTGGTGCGCTATGCAGCCGAGCGACACATAACCATTGTTCCTGAAATTGAAATGCCCGGGCACGCGCTTGCGGCTTTGGCATCGTATCCTGAGTATTCCTGTCAGGGTGGGCCTTTTGAAGTAGCCAAAGGCTGGGGCGTTTTTGATGATGTGTTCTGCACGAAGGAGGAAACTTTTCACTTTATCGAAGACATACTCTCTGAGGTTGTTGCACTTTTCCCGTCCAAGGTCATACACATTGGTGGTGACGAATGTCCAAAAGTACGCTGGAAAAGCTGTGCGCACTGTCAAAAACGAATGGCTGAAAACGGTCTGAAAGACGAACACGAGTTGCAGAGCTATTTCATCCGTCGTGTCGAAAAATTCTTACAAAGCAAGGGCAGAAAACTCATTGGTTGGGACGAAATCCTGGAGGGTGGATTGGCCCCGGAGGCTATGGTGATGAGCTGGCGCGGAACAGAAGGCGGCATTGCAGCAGCACAAATGAAACACTTTGCCGTTATGTCGCCCGGCTCGCATTGCTATTTTGACCATTACCAGGGCAATCCAAAGCACGAACCCTTGGCCTTTGGAGGTTATACTCCTCTGGAAAAAGTGTATTCATTTGACCCCATTCCTCAAGAACTAAATCTCGAAGAAGCTAAATACATTCTTGGGGCGCAAGCGAATGTTTGGACAGAGTACATTTCGGGGACTGTGCCTCAGCCAAGCGCAAACCTGCATGCCAACATCTGGAAAATGACGATGAGCCCCGAGCAACATGTGGAATACATGGTTCTGCCGCGTTTGTTGGCACTTTCTGAAGTGCTTTGGGGCACTGCGAATCCAGAGCACTACAACGAATTTCTCAATCGTGTTGTTCAACACAAAAAGCAGTTGCTTACACCCTTGAACTACCATTTCAGTCAATCCATTTATGAGATTGGTCTTCGCGTTTTTCCCAAAGAAGGTGAGCTGTTTGCAGAATTGTCCTCCCCTTTGGTTCGGCAACTCTACTATGCCATGGATTTGAAACAGGACGCCTTGACAATGACAGGTAAAGAAAAATTAATCTACCGAGAACCGATAAAAATCACCCACAGCGGTCTGTTTCGCTACTCCCATGACTTTGACGCCATGTATAACGCCAACACGGCAGTTCCTGAAAACATGCGCAGTCTGGACTACAGCCAAGTTTTTTCTGTCAACAAAGCCACTGCCAAACCGATTCATTTGGTTAACGAACCACACAAAAGCTATTCCTTCGGTGGATCATTCAGTTTGGTGAATGGTATCCATGCAACCAAAGAGCATTTGGGCAAGGACTGGCTCGGATTTTTTGGTGAAGATTTAATCGCGACTATTGACTTGGGTCAGCCAACGACTGTACAAAAATTCGGGATGAATGTGTTGAATCGCGAGGGAAGTTGGGTTTATTTACCGCAATTGATTCGCTTCGAAATTTCAACAGACGGAGCCAATTTTCAGGAAGTAGCAACTCTGACAGCTCAAGAAATTTTGGCTTGTGATGGCGAGGTAGGCGTTACCTTAAAAAATTCAGTTCAAGCAAAATTTGTGCGTGCCACAGCGATTAATTACGGCATGATTCCCGACGGCAATCCGGGCGCTGGAAACAGAGCTTGGTTGTTTGTGGATGAGGTGATGGTGGAGTGAAAATGGCCCGAACTGAAGAACAATTCGAGCCATTCTATTAAGCGATATTCTGAAATTCTATTCTTATTCCATTACCAAGTCAAGTGTGACAGAATTTCGGCCATCAACGGCGGTTGTGCCTGTTGTACCGGAATAATTGAACCCATTGACTGTGATTTCACTGGAAATGTACCAATGTGCTTTCCAAAGATTAGGGAAGCTGTAGTATCCCTCTGAATCTGTTGTTGTTGAAGCGTAAGGAGTGGCACTTGGATCACCGAGCATCAAATAGACAGTAGTATTGGGTGCTTTATACTCAATACCCGTGATAGCGCCCAAGTAAGTAACACGACCCGTTAGCACACTGTCTTCTTTTTCGCAGCTCGTAGTCATTAAAAACACTGCGGAAATCAATCCAATTAAAAATTGTTTACTCATAAATTTGAATTTTAGGTTTGTTTACTCTTAGGATTTTCAACTTACTCCCCGTTTGAAGTTCGGCTCTTTTTTGTATGATTTTTCAGACTATGGCTTAATAATCGTGTCAGGTAGATTTTCAATAGATGATATACTTAATAAAAGGATAAAACAATCTTCTTCATAGTCAAATCTTGGCTTTTCATCCTTGCACCATGTTTCATGAATTTGAAGGTCTAAAGAAATTTTTATTTCATCAAGAGTTTTAGCTACTTGGTTAAGAATCGCAGAAATTTCAATTGACGGATTCAACAAAATTGAAATTTTTCGTTCAAAATTGCCACGTGTTGCGGACTTCAATGTTTTGAGTTGTTCTGCAGTTAAGACAGGGGTGTTTATTATCAAATAGGCATTGAAATAATATGCTTTGGCAAATTCCAAAATTTTTGCATCAAATTCATCTCCTTCCAAATAGTCATATCCATCATACCAAGTGCGCAGGTAGTTTAGATTTGCCAGTAATGGGCGTGTCTTTGTTTCAAACTTACCAGGTCCGTTTTCATGAAAATTTGTAACAACACGAATTGATTTGAAAATCAATGGCTTTTCATCATTTTTGGCTGTGTTTCTAGTTATCATATACTTTTATTTTTCATTGTTTTCAACATACTCCCCGTTTGAAGTTCGGCTCTTGTTTCCTAATTTTTGGTTGATTGCTTTAATTTCATGCAGAATTTCTTTTATGAGATGTTGCATACTGTTATTTGATTCAGAAACTGTTTCGTTGTTCATGAGCGTATTCAATTCCACATCAAGAATTTCCGCAATTTTTTTCAGTCGCTCAATAGAAATTTTTGTCTCTCCTCGTTCAAGTCTGCTGTAGTTGCCGGTATCAATTTCCAAGCAATCTGCCACGTAGGACTGTGTTAGATTTTTACTTAACCGAAAGAACTTTATTTTATCGTGCAACTTCATATTATTCACGTTGGACAAAATTATTTTACGCATCTCAGAAAGGTGTTGCGGTTATTGACGGCTTTTTGCGGTTATCGCAAACGATACAGAATCCCCATTAGTTTCCCGCCAAAAGCAGCTTATTAAAACTTGATTTTTGATTACCAAACCGAGTTTACTGTATCTGGAAGGCGGCGGTACTTTGAGCTTGTGCAAGTCAACCCAAAACAGTACTTTGATATTTGGTTGTGTTTCATTGAGCAAAGGCAGAACTCTATAAAGCAAATGGTCGGTGATATTTCTATCCCACTGTCGATACATGAAATGCTTGGTTTTTTTGTAGTTTAAAATGGTTGTGTTCATAATGTTTTGATTTTTGAATTTTACTCCTGAAGTTTTTACACTTCAGGAGCTTATTATTACTTCTTACAATATACTTGTGGAGCTTTCCAGATTGGTTTTGAGTCCTTTTTGATTGGAAAGTCACCGATTTTCAGTGCTGAATTTTTGATTGTTTTTTCATCACTTTTTTCAGTTAGAAGTTAATATCCTACTCGTTCGCTTTTCGGAATCCGCGCCTGAATTTTCAAGTGTAATTCAGAGAAACTTGTTCAGGATTTATTTTCCTGATTTTGCAGCTGCACTTTGTGCTCTTGAAGCAAAGCTGTTGCTGCTCACTCTGCCACCATTGCTTTTGGCTGTTGCACTCTGTATCCGTGCTGCTGCTTTTGATGTCATGCATGATTTAGCCATGATTTCAAAATTTACTGTTAACCTACTCGTTCGCTTTTGGGATTTCGCGCCAAGGCTTTCAGGAGAAGCTTTGAAGAACCAATTCTCCTTTTATCATCTAATCATCTAGATGTGATTTGTCTTTGAAAATATCTCCGTCAATACAAGTCTCCCACAAGTGAAAATTGACTGTTGTTATCATTGTCTTAATTATTAATTTGAGACAAAGATTAGGCGACTTAAAAGGGCGCACAAATCCGCTGCAGCATGTTCTTCACATTTGCAGAATTCGCTGTTCTTTTGCAGAATCTAGGTGGAAATTGCGGCTATGGGCTTACTTCCGTTTTGGATTTGACCAGTACTTTTCGGTGATTTCTATTTTGAGCGTTTTCTCAATTCCGGGAAACTTGTGAGTAAATAGGTAAACAGATTTATCCCGTGTGATTTCGAGTTTCTTTAGGACTTCTTTATTCACTAAACAAGACTGACTGGTTTGAATGAACATTTCTTCAGAAAGTCCGAGTTCAAAGAATTTATTCAAAGAGCTATGAGACATCTCCAGTGGATTCGGATCATCAAAAAGTTGAATGAGTTTGTTGTTGGATTCCGAATTTTCTTTGGCTTTGATGAACATGATGTTTTTTTGCTCCACGAGTCCATTTCGCTGGTGCAATACTTTCAAGTTCAGTTTTGAAACCTTCTCAAAAGCCTTGATGCTCTTTTCAAATTTTGCGAATAAGTTTTTTAACTTTTCATCATTAATGGGCTTCGTCAGAAATTCCACGGGCACATCTTTATTAATGCGTAATTCTTCTATCTGGTCAATGTAATCTTTAGTCTTACCCGTGATGAAAAAAACAGGTTTATCTTTAAATCTATTCGCAACATCAACCCCGGTCATTGAATCGCCATTTAGATCGATATCGAGAATCAAAGCATCGGGAGCGTAAGATTTCATTTTCTCCAAAAAATCATCAGAGCGTTGTGCAACGAAAAGCACTTGACCCAAGTCATTTTCTTCAATTGCAGCTTGCAAATCATTCAGCAAAATCAGACTGTCTTCCAAAAGTGCTACGCTTAACTTTTTGCTCATTTCAAGTTGATTTTAAGATTAGCCACAAACTCGTCATCATTTTGATAAGACTCAAATTTATGTTTTCCATCTTTCAAATATCTCAAGCGCTTTTTCATGTTTTCCAAACCAATTCCGGGATGAGTATTGTGGTAATTTTTGCGCACCTTATTTCGAACTTCTATATCGAAGTTGTTGTCATCCAAGTGAATTCTGATTTTCAAAAAATCCGGATGCTGTACATCACCATGTTTAAAAGCGTTTTCAACTAAGCTCGTTGTAATCAAATGCGGCATTGATTGCGAATTGAAATAAGGCGATGATTCATCGAGATTAACTTTAACGATTTCGTAATTCTTCGTTTGGAAATTAGAGATTGTCTTGAGTTTAACATAGTTCTCCACGAATTCAACTTCTTTTTCTACACTTGAGAAATGATCTGCGCTATGGTTATAAATATAATCCAACATGCCCGAAAGAGCATCTATACTCCGGCTAATTTGATTGGACATGGCTTTGATTTCAGCCAACATGTTTTTTAATGTATGGGAGTCAAATTCGAATTTAAGTTGGTGTGTTTCCAACGAGGTGTTGCGAAACTTGAGCTTCTCCAACTCCTTGCGCATGTTGTCTTGCCGCTTTTGCAAATCAAAATACGCGTATAGAAAAATGCTACAGACTAAAGTCAGCGCTCCTATGACGATATGCTCCCACTCCATAAATGCAAAATTTCTTCGGCTAAGTTAACCGATTCTTAATACATCCCGCTGCTGTTGTAATGAGATCCCCTCACCCCCTCAACCAAAACGCCTCTTTTTCCTGAGATTCTCTGCGGAGCACAATGCCCATGCGTAGGAAATCGAGAGTCACATGAAATCGAGGGTCTTTCAGGATTTGCTCCCAAGCTTGCCACATGTCGTCGGACCAACGGATGTCGTCCAATATCCAAAGGGTGTCGTGGTCAGAATAAGGATACAACAAATCGATGTAATCCAACAATGCCCTACCTCGATGGTTGCCATCAATGAAAATCAGGTCGTATTTTTCATCGCTAAGGTTGGCGAGAAAATCCTCAAATACGACATTGTGAAATTTAACGCGATCTGTCGAAACAGGGAACAGGGCCTTTGCTTTTTCAAAAGTTTGCGGACAACCTTCAACCGTGTCAATGATCGCCGATGGATGACCCAAATGCATGTGCAGCGTGCCCCAGGCCAGCGAGGTTCCAAACTCCAAAACACGCTCGGGTTTGTAGTGCGCAGCCAATTGATACAACAAATCGGCGTAGCGCTTAGAGGATCGGCTATTTTTGAAAATGTCGCAAATGCGTCTCTCATTGCCCATAATTTTCGACCCGGCACCAAAATCGGTGATGGTTATTTTCTCTTTGCTCTCGGAGAGTTTCAAAAACTGCTTTTTGATGAGTGCTTTATGTTCCGTTTTCAGGGGAATTCTCAAACATCGATCCGACAATTCATACACAAAAGGTGAGTGAATGTTGTGGCGTTTTTTTGCCGAAAACCAATATTGAATGTAAGAACGGTATCGATTCATGTGGTAAATTCGTGGCGCTAAAGTTACAAAGTGCAACCTTTGTGTATTTCACCTCAACCAAAAATGAAACGAGATATGGATATTCAACAGCAGAAAGAACGTGTTTTTCGAGAAAAACCTAAGGTGAACCTCATCAGCGCCTGTGCCGTACAAAAGGGTATTCTTCGTTTGAGCCACTCCGATTATCAACAAGCCGTTGAATCCTTTCAAAACAGCCCGGTGGATTTGGCATTTTTTATTCCTGCCTCCGGTTCGGGTTCTCGTATGTTTGAATTCCTCCACAACTTTTTCAAAGATACCACCCACAAAGACCGCAATAAAGTGGAACGATTCCTAAACTCTTTGCAGGATTTTGCTTTAACGCGACTCATTCCGGCGGAAGTTCGTGCGCAACTCGAAGACGGCAGCATGGATTTGAAAACTTTCGCCTCCTACATCGTGGACGATCACGGATTGGGTTTGGGTAATTTACCCAAAGGACTTATACCTTTTCATGAAAACAGCTACTTTGTATTAAATCCCTTTCAAGAGCACGTGTTGCAGATTTGCAAAAGTTTTTCAGACCTCACGGAAATTCACTTCACGATCAATGGCAACTTTGAAAGTCAAATCAAGTCGTCCATTACCTTGGCCAAAAATATGTCGGCCTTCAATCCTAAGGTTAGTTTTTCCGAACAAAACCCTGATTCAGACAGTTACGTGTTTTATGAAAACCAAGAACCCGTTCACAATGGCGATGGTGGCTATTTGCGCAGACCCTCCGGCCATGGGGCTTTATTGGAAAACCTCAACCGGTTAAAAACGCGTTTCATTTTTATCAAGAATATTGACAACATCCAGCATTTCAACCACGACACCTCGGTAAACGATTTCGCCATGCTCGGAGGCTTGCTCTGCCAACTGAATGAGGCTTTGGAGGTCATCCAACGTACGCCACATGAAGACAGAACTCCCCTGCTCGAAGCTTTGAACAAAAAGTTTCAGCTTTTCCTTGCTGTGGATAATTTTCCAAAAGACGAAACGACACTGAACACTTGGCTCAACCGACCGAAGCGCGTTTGTGGCATGGTAAAAAACGAAGGACAGCCCGGTGGCGGACCATTTTGGGTGAACAACAAAGGTGTTGTGGAAAAGCAAATTGTAGAAAAAGCACAAATCTCCGAAGAAGGCGACCAACTGTCTATTTTGCTCAAAAGTACCCATTTCAACCCGGTGCTGATTGCGTGCGATACGCACAATCTTTCAGGAGACAAAATCGACTTGACCGAATATGCCGACCCGGAGAGCTACATGGTTGTGGAAAAAAATCAAAACGGCGAAAAGGTCTTTTTTATGGAAAAACCGGGCTTGTGGAATGGCGGGATGAATCATTGGATCACCGTTTTTGTGGAAGTTTCCTCAGACAGTTTCAGTCCGGTGAAGGATGTGCTCAACCTGCTTGATGTCAAACACAGACCTTAATCTCATCATCATGGACGGCGTTTATAAAATCGTTTTCGACACCATTCAAGAGGGCTTGATCCTCACCAATATGCAGGGGGTCATTTGTCTGGTTAACCCGCGTACCGAGAAACTTTTCGGCTACGACAAACGCGAGCTCATCGGGCAGAAAATTGAGATTTTGATTCCGCACGAATACCACGATAAACACGTAAAAAGCCGTGAAACCTACCAAAACCGACCTGTCAATCGACAAATGGGTTCCGGGATGACCCTTTTCGGACGCCGCAAAGACGGCTCTAAATTCCCGGTGGAAGTGAGTTTGAATTCATTTATCGATCAAGAAGGCAATCGTTTTGTTTCCGCACTCATCACCGACATTCACGTGCGGAAAAAAGCACAAGACGAAGTGTTGCGCATCAATGAAAACCTCGAACAAATCGTCGCTGATCGCACCCATGAACTTTTCGAAAGCAAGCAGTTGTTCGAATCCATTTCCAAGCATTTTCCCACAGGAGCCATTTTTGTACTCAATCTCGATTTTATGATCGACTACGCCGATGGCATGGAGTTTTCCAGACTCAATCAAAACCCGGAACTTATTGTGGGAGAAGATTATACAACCTACAACAGCGAGAATCGAAGAAAACTGTTGACCATGCTCAACACCTTGATTGAGAACGGTGCTGTGGCGCCAACAACCATTCAAAAACAGGGTGAATTCTACACGGTGAACGCGAGTCTGCTCAGAGACACTTCGGGACGATTGACAAGAATCCTCGTGGTGGAAAACAATATCACGCAACAAAAAAAGACGGAGGATACGCTACAAAAAAATATCGAAGAACAGCGGCGCTTGAATTCGCTCAAGTCGCGCTTCGTGTCTTTCGCTTCACACGAATTCAGAACCCCGCTCACCACCATGAGCTCTTCGGCGGATTTGATAAGACGCTACATGGAGCGCAACGAACCGGAAAAAATAGAAAAACACATTTCCCGCATACAACACGCAGTAGTCTACATGACCAGCTTGTTGAATGACTTCCTTTCTTTGGACAAAATCGACTCGGGAATCGTGAGCGTCAATTTGCAAAAAGTATCGCTGAAAAAACTTTTCGATGAATGTTGCGAAGAAGTATCGGGCATCAAAAAACCGGGGCAATCCGTTTCCTTCAAAAGTCAAGACGATGAAATCTACTCCGATCCTCACCTGTTGATGTCGATTTTGATCAACCTCATCTCCAACGGCTTAAAATATTCAGACGAAAATGGACATGTGCTTGTACTTGCTGAATCTACTCCTGAGCAAATCGTCATCCGTGTTCAAGACAACGGTATGGGTATTCCGAGTCATGAATTGCAAAACTTATTCACACGCTTCTTCCGTGCCTCGAATGCCCAAGAAATCAAAGGCACGGGGCTTGGACTGCACATCGTCTCACGTCATGTGGAACTGCTCAAAGGCAGAATAACTTGCAAAAGCCAGGAGGGTGCGGGCACCGAATTTTCCATATTTTTACCCAAGAATATTCAACCAAAAACCTAAGCAATGGCAAAAATTGTGGTTATCGAAGATCATGCAGACATGCGTGACAACATCTGTGAAATTTTGGAATTGGCCAATTACAAAGTCCTTTCTGCACCTGATGGCAAAGCAGGCGTGGAATTGGTCAGAAAAGAACTCCCCGACTTGGTACTGTGCGACATCATGATGCCGGAGCTAGATGGTTACGGTGTTTTATATTACCTGTCGAAACACCCCGAAACATCGAGTATCCCCTTTATTTTTCTTTCTGCAAAATCAGAGAAAGAAGATTTCAGACGCGGCATGCTCATGGGTGCGGACGACTATCTCACCAAGCCTTTCAAAGAAATCGAACTACTTGACGCCATTGAAACGCGACTCAAAAGAAGTGCCGCCATCCGTTCCTTGGCCGTCGAATCGGGCAATTTGCAGAATTTCATTAAGTCGCACGCAGCCATCAACGGTATGAGCGATTTGGCCCTGCAAGCGCGCACCAAAGACCTTGAACGCAAAGAGCAACTCTACTATGCCGGAGATACACCCAACTTCATTTTTTACGTTGTGGAGGGGAAAATCAGAACCTACCTCGTCAACAAAGACGACAAAGAATTGGTCACTGCACTCTACGGGCCTGGCGACTATTTCGGCTACCTAGAATTGTTGCAGGACACACCCTATCAAGAATATGCGACGGCCTTAGAAGATACCCGACTGGCACTTATTTCCAAAGACGATTTCTTTAATACCATTCTCTCTAACCGAGAAGTTGCGGCGTCGTTCATGAGCATCCTTGCCAAAAACGTCACGGACAAAGAGAACGAACTCGTTCAAATGGCCTACGACACGGTGCGCAAACGCGTGGCCACCGCCTTGGTAAAGCTCTACGACACCTACAACCCGGATAAAAAACCCAAATTCTCCATCACCATCTCCAGAGATGAGCTTGCTTCCATCGTTGGCACGGCCACAGAGTCTGTCATCCGCATCCTCTCCGAATTCAAAGCCGACGGCTGGATCGTCGTACGCGGCTCCCACATCGAAATCATCGACATCGAACCGCTGAGGGGGTATAGATACTAGGTTTCGTACACAATTGTTTAACTTTGAATAAATTACCGCAAATGTCTCTCAATTTCATAGACTTATTCGCCGGCGCCGGTGGACTTTCGGAAGGGTTTGGGTTAAAGTCGCCAAACTTCGCGTAGGATAACATGCTCTCCTCCCTCATCTCCGCTGATTTTCAAAATCGCCTTACGGCTGATCAGCAGCGCTGTGTAGAACTTTGGGATCAATTTGTGGCGTCTGAGGCACTCTACAAGTGCTTTGTATTGGCCGGTTATGCGGGGACGGGGAAAACGAGTCTGATTGGATCTCTGGTGAAAAGCCTCAAACACATCAAACTCAAATCCGTTTTGATGGCGCCAACCGGTCGAGCAGCCAAAGTCTTTTCGCAGGTCGCAAAAAAACAGGCGTCAACCATCCACAAGAAAATTTACCGCCAACAAACAGGTACGGATGGGAGCACCCGACTGGCGCTCATGCCCAATTTGCACACCGATACCTTGTTTATCATCGATGAGGCCTCCATGCTGGGCGACTATACGCTCAACAATTCCGGTGATATCTCTCAACGAAACCTGCTCGAAGACGTGTTTGAGTATGTGTTTTCAGGAAAAAATTGTCACCTCATGCTCGTTGGCGACAGCGGACAGCTGCCTCCGGTAGGCGCAGATTTTAGCCCTGCACTTTCACTGGATTATTTGCAAAATCACTTCCCAAATGTGCAATTTCAACAACACAAATTGAACGAAGTGGTGCGCCAAAAACAAGACAGCGGTATTTTGTACAACGCCACCGCCATCAGAAATTTGAATCCGCATGCTCACCCAAAAATTGACCCCAACTTTCCCGATATCTTCAAAATTGAAGGAAACGAATTGCAAGAGGCGCTGGAATATTGCTACAACGAATTTGGCGCGGAGGAAACCCTGATAGTGTGCAGAACCAACAAACGCAGCAACCTCTACAACCGACAGATCCGCGGACGCATCTTGTGGATGGAAGAGGAAATCAACAACAATGACTTGATGATGGTGGTGAAAAACAACTACCACTGGCTGGAAGAAGGCAGCGAAGCAGGATTTTTGGCGAATGGTGAGTTGTTTCAGCTCAAACGGATCCACCGCTTTGAGGATTTGTACGGGTTTCGATTTGCGGAGGTCAGCATTCAGTTGGTCGATTATCCACAACACGATGAAGTGCGCTTACTCTTGAATCAGGACGCCTTGGATGTCGAAGGTCCCAACCTACCCCGCGACCGCATGAAAGCGCTGTTTTTTGAAATCGAACAAGACTACCTCTACGAAAAAAACAAGAAAAAACGTTACGACTTGATTTTGGCCAATCCCCATTTCAACGCTGTTCAAGCCAAACATGCCTACGCCGTTACCTGCCACAAAGCACAAGGAGGGCAGTGGGATGCAGTGTTCGTGGATATTGGCTTTCTACCAGATGGCGCAGAAAACCATGACTTTCACCGTTGGCTCTATACAGCAGTAACCCGCGCCAAAAAGAGGCTTTATTTGGTCAATCTTACAGAAGATTTTTATTCCAAATAACCACGAGTTCCAAGTTCGGAAATCGCAGTATTTCTACAAAGCGAGAATTGTCCGTACCTTTGCAGCCGCATGGTAAAAATTCGCGACATAGAATTGGGTAATTTCCCTTTGCTGCTTGCACCGATGGAAGACGTCAGCGACCCACCTTTTCGCGCTTTGTGCAAAAAACACGGCGCCGACTTGATGTACACTGAATTCATCTCTTCCGAAGGTTTGATTCGCGACGCAGCCAAAAGCAAAATGAAACTCGACATTTACGAGGAAGAGCGTCCTGTCGGCATCCAAGTGTTTGGCGCTGAACTGGATTCCATGATTGAAGCAGTGAAAATCATCGAGCAAACTAACCCGGACATTATTGACATCAACTACGGATGTCCGGTAAAAAAAGTGGCTTGCAAGGGTGCCGGAGCGGGAATCTTGCAAGACATTCCCAAAATGATTCGACTCACTGAAGCCATCGTGAAAGCGACAAACCTCCCGGTGACTGTGAAAACACGACTGGGTTGGGACGACAATTCCAAACACATTGTTGAAGTGGCTGAACGCTTGCAGGATGTGGGCATCGAAGCCTTATCCATCCACGGCAGAACACGGGTGCAGATGTATAAAGGCGAAGCCGACTGGACCCTCATCGGGGAAGTGAAGAACAACCCACGAATGCGCATTCCCATTTTCGGCAATGGCGACATTGACTCGCCAGAGAAAGCCGTTGAATACAAAAATCGCTACGGCGTAGATGGCGTGATGATTGGACGTGCAAGCATTGGTTATCCCTGGATATTCAACGAAATAAAACACTACATCCGAACGGGCACGCACCTAGCCAAACCCAACGTGAGCGACCGAGTTGAGGCAGCACGACAGCATTTGTTGAGCTCCGTAAAATGGAAGGGAGAAGTGCTCGGTGTGATAGAAATGAAACGCCACTACACCAATTATTTCAAAGGAATCGATCATTTCAAGGAATACCGCATGAAGCTCGTGACTTCTTTCGATTTACAGGAAATTCTCCAAACGCTCGATGAAGTGAAAGAAGCTTTCGCCGATTTCGAATTTTCTTAAAAATACGCAAACCATCTGGTTCAAATAACATGAATGGTTC
>JBBIIM010000010.1:17550-37966 GCA_037446475.1 Crocinitomicaceae bacterium
TTCGAATTTTCTTAAAAATACGCAAACCATCTGGTTCAAATAACATGAATGGTTCAAAACATGAATCGTAAAATTTAAACCTGCCGATATCCATCGGCAAAGAAGTTCAGGGGTATTAAGTCAAAAAAAACTTTTCCCCGTAAAATTATTGCACCTTGATTCTGATAGGAATAATCATGCTCACATTCACCGGGCGACCACGATGCTTTCCGGGTTTCCAATCGGGCATGGATTTTACCACGCGCAAAGCCTCCTTGTCTAATTCCGGTGAAATACCGCGCTCAATTTTTGGGTCCTCTACCTCACCCTTGTGATTCACGATAAATTTCACATAGATGGTCCCTTGCTCGTAAGTGTCCATGAATTTTGGGAATTTGAAACCGGATTGCACAAAACTCATCATCGCAGGGTCTCCACCGGGGAATTCAGGTAACTCTTGCACGAATTCAATGCCCATGGTCTCGATCACATCCGCATCCCCGGTTCCGAAATCACCCATACCCACTTCGCCATCGTTGAAATCTACAAAATCAGGCAACTCATCTTGGACTTGATTCACCCAATTATCCTCGGGTTCTTTTTGTTTTTCATCCACTATTTCCGGTGTAAAAACTTGTGGAGCGGGTGGTCGCACTGAGGCAGTTTTGGGTGGCACCGTTTTTACCGCTTCAAACAACTCCGCTGCGACAAGCGGCTTGTCAAAATCCTTTTGACTTTTCTTTTCAATCGGTGTTCCGTATTTGAATGCCGCCAAGGTCAACGAACCGGCCACCAAAAGTCCGAGGTTCAAAAAGAGTGATTTGCGTTTTTCCAAATCCAAACCGGGTTTTTTTTTCACATTCATAACCGTAAATTTTAAGTTAAACAATGTGAAAAATGCTGCAAAGCACATGCCTGAAAAATGCTGAATATCAAAGAAATAAAGAATTCTCTTTTGAAATGCGTTCCTGAATGATTGTCAGGTATCAATTTGGATGTGTTCGGCTTCAATTGCCGTACCAATGAATCGCGTGGCAAAGGCATTAAAATCCTCTGCGCGCTCCGTGGTCATGTATTGTACACTTCCGCCTCGGGTCAATTTATTGGCCATAGCGAAATGACGCTGCAAATAATCCTTCAAGCTGCGGGCCACGATTTCGCCCTGAGCCACAATTTGAATCTTGCCCTGACCGAGCTGATCCAAAAACTCTTTGATGATTGGATAATGCGTACACGCGAGCAGTACCGTGTCAATTTGAGGCTGTTTAATTAGCAAATCTTTGAAATCCTCCTCGATAATCAACTGACCACCGGCCGAATAATGTTTGTCATTTTCAATCAAGGGCACCCACAACGGGCAAGCCTTTTGTACAATTTCAATTTTTGGATAGTGTTTATGAATCTCGATGAGGTAGGAATTGGACTGCACCGTTCCCTGCGTGCCCAAAACACCAATAAACTGCGAAGAAGTAAATTTTCCGATTTGCTCTGCGCTTGGTCTAATTACCCCAAGAACGCGCCTGTCGGGGTCAATTTTGGGCAAATCATTTTGTTGAATGGTGCGCAGCGCCTTGGCCGAAGCCGTGTTGCAAGCAATGATAATCAACTCACAATCCAATTCAAAAAGTTTCTTCACCGCCTGAAGCGTAAACTGATACACGACCTCAAAAGAGCGCGACCCATACGGCGCACGGGCATTGTCCCCCAAATAGAGGTAATCGTATTCAGGCAGTAACTTGCGGATGTCTTTCAAGATGGTAAGACCTCCGTAACCCGAATCAAATACACCGATTTTGCCTTTGCTCATGCGCACAAAACTAAAGATTTATTGTGCATGCCACATCCTATTTCCGGACGTATTCTTGCTCCACCAAGCGTTGAACCACCTCATATACAGCATCACCATTTTTGAGAATCTTTTTACACCAGTCCAATTTGAGGTCCAATTGTTCTTCAGGACTCAAAGCCCAATTTTCAACCTCTCGCTCCATTTTCTGCCGCAGCACCTGTAAACACAAAGCCACCGATACGCTGATGTTGAAACTTTCTGTAAAACCGAACATGGGAATGTGCACCGTTTCATCCGCTTGGGCAAAAGCCGCGTCGCTCAAGCCATACTTTTCCGTGCCAAAAAGCAAACAAATTGGTTCTTTAACATCCAAATCGAAGATGCTTTGTTCTGCAGCAGGCGAGGTAGCAACAATTTTATACCCTTTCGCTTTGATATCGCTCAGACACTTCTCGGACTCACCTTGTTGGTAGCGGAATTCGGTAATCCATTTGGTTGCTCCCATCGCAACATCGCGATTGAGTTTGAATTTGTGCTTAGCGATTACATACACATCCTGCAAACCGAAACAATCGCAATTGCGAATCACAGCGCTCGTGTTGTGTGATTGGTACAAATTCTCAACGGCTACGGTAAGATGTCTGGTGCGTCGCGCTGCATTTTTCTCCACCAAGTGCATTTTGGAATCGGACAGCATGTCGAAAAGACGCTTGTAAATTTCTTCTTTCACGGGACAAAAATAGTGAATCGAAGAAGACCGACTCAAACCCGAGAACATGCAACCTCAACGTACAAAAATCAGGCTTAAAACTGAGAATAATCAAGTATCAGACCATGTGAAATAGCTACTTTTGCGGCAAAATTTTACAGATGAAAAAACCTATCTACCTTGTTCCTTGCGATTTCTCAGTCATTTTCAAAAGTGCGCTTCGTCTGGGCATTGATTTGGCGGAATACAACAAAGGCTCAGTGATGATCTTGCACTTGGCCGCAAAAAAATCCGACAAAGCCGAATCCGAGCAAAAAATGAAAAAAGTGATGGCTGAACTCAAAGCATCGGAACTTGAATTTGTAGAATGGCGTGTGTTGGTGGGTGATATTTACGAAGACATTGCGCAAGCTGCCGAAATTCTCGACGCTTCTTTGATTGTAATGTCAACGCATGGTGCCAAGGGTATTCAAAAACTGCGCGGCAGCAACGCCTTGCGCTTGGTGGACAGTTCGTCTGTACCCTTCATGATTACGCAAGGTTCAAAATATGTGGACAAAATGAAGCAGATTGTGATGCCGTTTTGCGACCAAAAAGAAAGTTTGCAAGTGGCTCAAAGTGCGGCGGTCATTGCCAAACAGTTCAACAGCACCATCCACTTGGTGGGTTATTTGGACAAAAACGAGCAATCGCGCTCCAAGGCTTTGTCTCACCACAAAATCCTGTTCAAGTTTTTCTCCGATCAGGGCATTACCGTGAAAACACACAACATCGAATCTAAAGAAGACTATGAAAAGGCGCTTTTTGCCTATGCCAAGGAAGTAGATGCTGATTTGTATGCCGCTACTTTTTTCAACACCACCATCGTTTCGGGCATCAACAGCTTTTTGCAATCACTCTTGGAAAACGACGACGATATCCCTGTGCTTACGGTCAACGCAGAAGAATTAGGCGTGAGTTCAGTGACCTCCGTGATGATGTAATATTAATCAGAACAACATGCAAAGCATCGAACAAATAGAACAAGAAATCATCGAAGAATTCAACATTTACGATGATTGGATGGATAAATATGAATTTCTGATTTCCTACGGCAAGGAGCTCGAGCCACTTGATGATCAGTACAAAACCGACGACAAATTGATTCGCGGCTGTCAAAGTAAAGTGTGGTTGCATTCCGAATTCGATGGTGAAAAGTTGAATTTCTTTGCGGATGCCGATGCCATTGTCACGAAAGGCATCATCGGTTTATTGATACGCGTGTTGAATCACCAAAAACCGGAAGATATTGCAAAAGCTGAGCTCAAGTTCATCGACGCCATCGGCTTGAAAGAACACCTCTCTCCTACCCGATCCAACGGATTGTTGAGCATGGTGAAACAAATGAAAATGGACGCTATTCAGGCCCTGGCATGATGGGTAAATTGCCCCCATATCTCTTTACTTTACTCGTACTGTTTGGAGCTGTGACATCATGTTCCTCTATCAAAAACAAAAGCGAGGAAAAATTATACCCGGTGACCTTGTCATTTTTCATCCATACACCCTATTGCGGTGGCGCTTACCCGGGTCCTGAACAACAAAAGGGTTATACCAATCCAATGAATTTGTATGAGTTCGCGCTGTATGAAGCCGCTGAACAGTTCGGATTTCATCAACATACGAACAAGCTGATACAGAAATTCAAAGTGGACTCAAAAGGTGAGATTCTGTTGAATTTGGCTCCGGGAAATTATTATGTGGTTCTGGCTGACAAAGCGCTTCCCTTCAAGACATTTTACACGAAAAACGACATAGGCGATGGTGTTACAAACAACAGCAGTGACGAAGCGTGTTTTTTACAATGGTATAGAACCCCGGATTTTCGCTTCACTGTGATTCGCGCTCCCGAACAAAAACATTCGAGAACATTCAATGCATTTTGCTACAATGGGTTGAATCCTTGTGTGTACTACATCGGACCTCTTCCTCCGAGCAGTCCGCCAAGATAATTTTAGAAGCGCCCGTGGTTTTCGGGGTATTCAAAGTAGCGGCTGTCTCCCAAGAGCGTGCCAAAAGGAATGAAAGCGAGAATGAGGGTGATAGCCGTGGTGGTCCAGCGCCAGTTGAATGCATTTTTAACCCGGAAAAGCGCCATGACATAAAGCACGAAAAAGATACCGTGAAGTATGCCCAAAACCATATTCGGCCAATGAATGCCGTTGAGGTATTTCAAAGGCATTGTTAAGCTCACCAATAAAACCAGTGAAACCCCCTCAATGAAGGCAATCACTCGCAGTCTACCGGTTTCCGTTTCTAGAAGCTCTTGTAAAAAATTCATTTCTTCAGTGTTGTTTTCCAAATATCCAGTGCGGCATCCACTTTAGATTTGTTGTCTGCGCGGCTGTAAAATTCAGCATTATTTTTCATTGATTTTACATTTTCTGCAAACTCAATGGCTTTTACATAATCTCCGGCTCGAGCCAGCAGTTTTGCATGGACCCATAACATGTGTGCTTCTACATATTCTTTGGAAACATAACGGCTATCCCATGTTTTGGTCTCCTTGAACATTTTTTCAGCTTGCGTCAACCAGTTGCGCGCTAGGGGAAGCTCGACGTTCAACTCTTCAAAATAGTCTGCACCTTGCAAATAAGGCGCCCACTTGGCATCTGCCGCGGCTGCATCTGATTTGGCTTTTACCTCTTCTTTGAGTACATTCACAAAGTCAGTCTCAAAAGGGATGGTCAAGTCCAAAAACTCCCACGATAAGGTCAACGAACCATGAATGAAACTGTGCTGTTCGATACTCACGGTCAAGTCTTCGGCGATGTTGGTTCTTTTTCTCGGCACTACATCCAAGCGAACCACATCCTTGCTTGCATCGTAGTTGTACGCCCCCCATTGCTCATGGTCTTTATTCAAAATCATGGTCCATTTGTGGTGTGGATTCGGAATTACAAACAGGGCATATTTGCCCGCAGGCACTTTTTTGTTGTCGATGCTTACCGCCGTGCTGAACTCAATGGTAGTGGCGGCGTTAGCACCGGCGCGCCAGAGTTCATTGTAGAGAACGAGTTCGCCCCAAATTTTTCGACCTTTCACCGAAGGGCTGTTCCAACGTGCCTCCACCTTGGTGTAGCCCACTTTTTGATAAACGCCTTTTTCCGCACTTGCTCGTGGAAGGAGTGCGCGGTTGTATTGCGCGTTAAGTAAAGCCGGCAAAAGCGTCAACAGTACGACTAATTTCTTCATGGTTTTGAGTTTAATATTCTTGTTCAACAATTCACGAGCAACGATGTTTGATTTCAGACCCTAAATTCCTCATCCTGACTGAAATACTCGATGATAGCCTCTTTCATGAGATGTTCTTGAGCGCGTTGATCTAAAACAGGTAAAGGTTTTTTCAATTCGAAATGCGGCCATCCGTCTTCATCTCTTCCGACAAATTCATAATAACCTGTGGGCATGAGCACGGTACAAATGGCCACGTGCATCAAATCCACTTTTTCGTCCTTTTTGAATTGGCGATAGCCTTGTCCCAACTCTTGAACGCCGATGAGAAAAAGAATCGATTGCACATCAAGCCCTCCACCGAAGCGGTCGTCGAGTTTTTTCACCAATTTTTGAAAACGCAATTCTACGTCGAAATCCATTCCTTTTTTCTATTTCTGTTCTACGGCAATACGCGCTTGAATCAATCCTTTGTTCGTTTTGATTTCTACCAAATAAGTACTAGGCGCAAATTCGCGCAAATCCAATGTTTCGATATTTTTTGCTTGCATCAGCAATTGACCCAAATTGTTGTAAACAAGTACCTCAGCAATATTCAAATCCGCGGATTGGCTGAAATTAAAAATTCCCGGGCTTGGATTCGGATAAATCAAAAAATCGACATTTTCCGGTGCTTGGATGGACAAAATTTGATGTTGGGTCACAGTTTGCAAACTGGCCACGGTATTGTCCAATTTCAGTAAAAAAGCACTTGAGCCTCCCAGACCGATTCCGGTATCTTTGGTGTAGCCCACCAAAGCAAATCGTCCGAATGCATCGAGCGTTTTGATGATTCTTTTGGGATAAACCTTTGCCCCATAGGCTTGGTGCGAGTATCCACCGAAGTGCAAGAAATACGTTTGACGGAAAATAGCAGAAAACGGCCCGACACTACCCACCAAAGCGGGATTGTCGTTTTGCAGCGCCAAATAAATCGCATCGGGATCCACGGCCGCTCCGGAAACATAAGTCTGCTGGGTTGTTGTCTCAAAATGTTGGATATTCAAATCTCCGTTTGTTTCAATCACCGCGCGATACGCTCTGTAATCGGCGCTTGAGGCTCCGGTAGGATAATAATTGCCAAACACATAAATACGGTCATTGATCATTTCTACTGAACGAAATTCTCCGGTACCCACGCCGTAGAGGTAATCATTTTTACTCCAAAGCACATTGCCGTCCAAATCGTACTTGGCCACCCAAGCATTGGAAACAGCTTCGCCCCATTTCCCTGCAACCACATAGGAATTGTTATCGAACAAAGCGCAAGAATACAAAACCACATCGTCCGGTCCGGAATAGGTGTTTTGCCACACAACTTCACCCTGATTGTCCGTCCTCACGGCAAATCCGTCTTTGCCTGAATGACCCAAGCCTTCCACTTCTCCCACCAACAATACGCCTTCATCGGGAAGCAAAATGGCGTCGTGCAACATTTCCCAATTGCCGGCGCCGTAAGTTTTTTGCCATTGCAACTGAAACTGCTCGTTGAGCTTGACGAGGTAAAAATCAAAATTGGCATCGGTGGTAAAACTGTTGCTGATACCGGCCAACCAAAAACCAACACCGGGTTTGTGAAGCACCCTGAAGGCTTGGTCTGATCGAACTCCTCCAAAAAAATAAGAATTCAGAAAATTCCCGACTTTGTCCACATGGAGCAGCATCGCTTGACTGGGAGCGTCACCCGGGCTGGAACTCGACCCGGCTATGTAGTACGATGAATCGCCCTGCATTTGAATTAAGTCATAGCCGGTGTCGTAGCCATTACCGCCGTAAGTTTTGTAAAAAACAGCCTGCGCTTTAAGGGATACAAGTGCAAAAGACAGGCAAAGACTGAAAATTATTTTTGTTGCCATGACAGTCTGAATAAAAGTGAATGACCAAAGCCCAAATTAAAAGCAGTGCCGAGCAAATCCTGCGTGCTTAGTCCTAGGTTGAATTGTCCGAAACGGTAATCGGCGTAAATACCCAAGCGCGCAGCACCGAATCCACCCAAATGTCCATGCATACCGGAAGAAAATTTATCACCGGCACGCCAATGCACACCAACATACGCTTGAGGCATGTACAAGACTTGCGTGTACACATTCAGACCGTAAAAGGCTTGCAATGATTTCGGAGAACTGCGATCCACGATTTTCGCCACTTGTACGAATCCGGGAAGCCATTGACTGCTTGCACCGGTTTGTCGGACAATATTCAAACTGTCTTGCAAGGAAAATTCCGCGTTGTTGGCAATGTTCTCAATGGTTTGCAAATCAAATCCTGTGTAGCGGTAATTCGTGTCGAGTTGGTAAGAAAAAGTGTTTTTGTTCATGCGAACCAGCCCGATGTTGCTGGCCAAAACCTGAATGATTACCTCCTTATCTTTGACCTTGACGGGCATTCTCAAGTCCACATCTATTCCCAGACCCACACCCCGCAAAAACTGCGCGGAATTATTCCCCATGTACGAGCCAATCAAAATAATATCCGTGGTGTCTTTGTCCGCGTTCTGGCGAAAAATACCGTTCATCAAATCAAAATTTTGGTAACCTGAAGCACCAATGAGATTCAGCGCAAAGGTTGATCTTGTCTTTTTGTCAACCACGCCGAAGCCCAACTTGTGGTGGCTCATTTGATAATATCGTGCGTCGGTCAAGTCAATGATTTCAGGCGTATTGGTATTTCCTTGTGACAAAAGGCGAAAAACATCACTGCGGTAAGACGTTCCGAAATACGTTTGATGACCCGCTGTTATCGCGTAACCCAAGTTCTTCTTTCCGAACAGATTTTTCGCGTAATCGGTGTAAATCAAATCTGCATTTACAACAGCTCCCGAAAGGTTCAAGCCTTGGTTTTTCAATTGTTTTGTGGATTTGTCAATTTCAGCATCCGTGATGAATCCTCCGAAAAGAATTTTTCTACTCACCGGCGCCGCCAAATGGTTGGAATGCACCTGCCCGTTCGCAGAAAGAACAATTTCCCGTTTAATCGCTGTGGAGTCGAGCCAAATCGGGAGCGTTTGTTGCGCAAAAGTCGTGAAAACAAGAAAATAGCCTAGCAAAAGTTGAAGTCGCATGACGCAATGGGTTGTAGTATGGTTTTGCAAATATAAGGTTTGAGCAGGAATAAACGTCCGCAGGTCTTTCGTGGCAAATTCATTCTTCAGAGATTTGGAACTAATGCTTAACGCAAGCCTTCATATACAGTCAGCCGGATATTGTCCATTTTAAAAGAACCATTTCCGGCCATCCAAGCGAAACTTTGAATTTCGTCGCGGGTCATATTGCGGACATCCGCGGAATAAAAAACATGCTCCACTTTGGTCCATGTATTTGCTCGAACATGGGGCTGTTTTTCAACCTCGATGTATTGGTCGTAGTAGGGTTTGCCGCGATGTAGCATTTTAAACACAACGCGAGGCAAGACCTCCTCCGGCTTACCGTTGCAATACACCCAAGCCTCCAGGCGGAAAATCACGTTGCGTTGCCTTGTCACTTCGGAGTATTTTACCACAAAGTCCTTGGAATAAATTTGCTCGGAATTTGCCTCAACGCCTTGCCATTCAGCACCCGCATCAGATTCAACACCTTGCCAAACGCCCTCCACAACTCGAGCGCGAAGCACTTTTGAAATTTTCAAATTGTCCTGATTACCAGATAAACGGTCGAGCGCCGGGACGTTTTTGTCCACCAAGAGCATATTGTTAAACTCAGGATTCTTTGCTGTTTTGAGGAAGTGCGCCCAATAAGCTTCAGGCGTCATTCGGGACGGATGCAACAAGCCGTGGTGGATTTGCCAGGTTTGAAAAAGATTGAGCGCAATACAAGCCACAATTACAACCCCCGTAAGGACTTGCACCGGCCATTTTTTGGTATGAACCTCCTGCAAAAAGAAACCCGAAGGAATCAGCAAAACCAAGTAAGATTGCACCAAGGCCCGCTGCCCGAAAGATTCCGCATACCACCAACAGGTCCATGAGGAGAGCACAAAAATATTGACCATGCTAAACACAAAAAGCGGCAGGAAATCCGGGCGATTTTTGCGTTTCATAAACCAAAAACCAAAAAAACTCAAAGCGAACAAAGGCGTGTAAACCAGCCAACCTTTGCGAGCGCTGAAAAGAAAATCCAAAGTATGCGGACTCAAAAAATCAAAGCCTTCACCGGCATTGTTGTAGGCATCCACAAAAAAATGTCCAGTAGCCAGTTTGTAATACACCAACTGAATTGACCCGATGACCATCATAACACCCAACACGAGCCACACGCGATTTTTATGCGCTTTCATCCAAAGCCATTTTTGTTTGAGCGTCTCTTTGTTGCTCACATGCCAAAGTGCAGGAATTAAGATCATCAGCAATTCAGTGCCGCGGATAAGTGCAGCAATACCAATTACAAGGCCCAGACTTATGCTGTTTTTGAAATTAGGCGTTTCATGCCAGCCCTTTGTAAACAACAACAGCAGCGCGTAAAACAAAAACAAGTGTCCGTGAGGCATGGCCACCATAGCCGTGGTTGTAAATAAGAAGTTTGTTCCGGCAAACAACAACAGCAAAAGCAATGCAGTTAAGTGTTGTGAGAAATAACAGAGCAATACTTTTCCGGCAAACCACAGTCCAAGCAAAACGTAAAACACATGACCTGTGATGATTGCCCATTGGTAGGGTGCAGAAAATCCATCCTGAGCGAAGCCGAAGGTCGGCGCCAAATGGTGTCCCAAAAAGAAAAACGGTGCATAAATCAATGCAAAGCCAAGGGGATATTTGATCACGTAATTGCCGGTGTCGGCTTGCCAAAACTGGTAATAAGTCGGCGTGGCGTTGTACTTCTCATTCATCGCAGTGAGCCAAGACCAATCTGTCAAGAAGGGATCCTTGTAAATAAAATTGGCCGGCAAATGTAGGTAGGCACCATAGTTGTCCCACGACAGCACATTAACGGGGAAATGATCGGCAAGCGACAAGAGAAACCAGCAAGCAACAAAAAGAAAAGTAATATTGAAAACGTGGTTTTTCATGCTAATCCAAACAATTTATAAGACAAGACAAATATCCATTTTTCATTGGATTAAAATTCTCGGGAAAGCCAATCCAAGAACATTTCGTGCACAATACACTCACATTCTCATAAAATATATACTTTTGCCGCGGGGTAAGTCTCACACGACCAGCTCCTGCCTAATCCCCCAGGACGGGAACGTAGCAAGGGTCGGTGGTCGTAGCGGTGCGATGTGAGTAGCTTGCCCCTCTTTTTTTGAACGCAATTGTCAAAATCATAGTGAAACCCGATGCAAAAGTATCGGGTTTTTTGTTTGGGGAAAGGCTAAACGGCGCTCGCTAATGCCGCCTCATCAGCTTGTTTGTTTTTTCTGGAAATTCGGTTTTTGAGCACTCCGTTGGTTATTACCGCAGCAACAATGATTGCCGCTCCGACATAAAACAAGGGGTCTTTTTTCTCAGATTCTGCATAAAAAATCAGAGCCAAAATGATGGTGTAAATGGGTTCCAGGTTGATGGTCAAACTTACTGTAAACGCACCCAAGTGTTTCGTTGCATTTACCGCCAGGATGAAAGCCACTGAAGTACAAATCACGCCAAGAAACAACAATTTCCAAATCAAATCGCTGTCCAAATTAAACATGCCGGCGTGGAAATTTGAGCCCAAAAGCAAAAAGAGCGTCAACACAGCAAATCCACTGGTCAGCTCGATGAGCGTCAATTGCGGTGATGGCATTTTCTCCACCAAAACGGCGTTGCATACCGAAAAAAGTGCCGCCAAAAACGCAGACAACAACCCAATCAAAATGGCTTCAAAATGCGCGGATTCCTGAGCGCTTACCAGCATCATACCGCCCAAGACAGCCACACTCAAGATCAAATCGGCCACGTTGAACCTCGTTTTTTTCAGCAAGGGTTCAAGCCAGGATACGTGCAACGTCGTGGTCGCCAAACAAATAATTCCCAATGAAATAGACGACAATTTGATGCTGTGAAAAAAGGTAATCCAATGCAAACCCACCATCACGCCAACGCCCATAGTAAACAACCACAATTTCGGGCTTAAAGCCACCCGAACTTTTTGTATGAAAGGAAACAACACGCCCAAAGAGGCCACCGCTATCCCCAAACGCCACCAAACCATTTCAGTGGCAGGTAGGTCAATCGCTTTGCCCATAATTCCGGTGTAGCCCCAGATGATTACTACCAAGTGGATGATGATGGTGTATTGCAGTTTTTTGGTCATTTCAAAAAGTATAAAAGCACAAGCGGAAACCGATGAACCCGATTTCCGCTTGCAATATTACGACAACAAAGTAATGTCGAAGGTCAAGTTCAGGAATTTACTTCTTGCTGTATTTCTTTTTGAGTTTGGCGGTTTCTTGTTCCAACTCCTTTTCTTTCAAATCCAATTTGGCTTGCTTGGCGTTGATTTTAGCCTGACGCGCATTCACATCCTCGACTTGAACTTTGCCTTTGGACACTTCTTTATCGAGTTTGTCTTGTTCTTTTTTGATGCCCTCGCGCTCCTTGTTGATCTGGTCTTGTTTTTTGGTGATTTTCTTCACGGAATTGGCGTAGGCTTCCTCGCGTTTCAGTTCTTTCTTCGCCTCCTTCTCAGCTTTTTCAGCCGCTTTGCGGGCTTCCTCGGATGCTTTTCGGGCTTTTTTCTCTTCTTTCAATTTGGCTTTAGCTGCTTTTTCTTCTTTTTTCTTGGCTTTTTGTAATTCAGCTTCCCGTTTTTTAGCATCTGCCTCGGCTTGTTTTTTGGCGGCTGCGGCGGCCTGCTCTGCTTTCTGGCGCTCTTGCTCTTTAGCTAAATTTTTCAAATCTTCCTGACGTTTTCTCTCTGCAGCTTCGCGCTCACGCGCCTCTTGTTCGCGCGCTTGCTGTTGTGCATCGAGCGTTTGTGCAGACTGTCGGGCTTTATCTTTGATTTCAGATTCTTTGTTGCGTGTTTCTTCGGCCGCCTTCTGTGTTTTTTGCTCGTTTTCAAGGCGTTGCGTCTCGTTTTTTCGTCGCTCCTCTTCCAATTGCTTTTTCTTTGCCTCGCTCTTTTCCTCAATCTGATTGACCTGATTTTCCGTAGCTATAATTTCCAAACCTTCACCCTGCACCAAAGCAAAAGGGTAGGAACGACCATTTACCAAAGACACATTTTGCAACTCCTTGCTGATAAATCCGGCTTTGCTCACACGGATGTTTGTTGGTTCGTGCAAATAGTTACCAATCTCCAAACGAGCCACACCCAACGCACTCGTTTGACCTTGGCTCACAATTTTTCCATGGATCATTACCTCAACCTGAGCTCCTTCCAAAGGCTGATTGATGTGATTGACTTGAACAGAAAATACCAACTTGCCATGTGCAGGGCTTTGTGAATTGTCAATTTTTACAGCGAAAGCGTTTTGCGCGATTCCCAAGCAAAACAAAAGGAACAATGTGTAAGATTTCATCCAATAAATTTTGGGATAAATTTAAAAATTTCGTCTCGCATTGGAAGAGATTTTGCAGAGCTACTAAGAAAAATCCTGCCTGAGAAAAGAAACTGCTGCCTAAATCAAGCGAATCAAATGTTGTAACTCAGCTAAATCCATGGCTTCATTTTGTTTGTTCCAGGCCGCGGAATGATACCAAGTTGCACCTGTTTTTTTCAAGGAGTCAATGTTGTGTGAACGAACACCGCCGCCCACAACGATTTCCAAGCGATTGCCTACTTGGTCCACGCAGCGTTTGAGTGCAGGAATGCCTTCCTTGGCTGTGGCACAACCTCCTGATGTAAGCAAGCCCGTAAAACCCAAATCCACCAATTGCTCAAGCGCTTTTTCAGGATGGGGCACCTGGTCAAAAGCGCGGTGAAAAACGGCTTTTTTGTTCGATTTATCCTTGATAACCTCAATAATCTCTCGACATGCCTCCAAATTGATGGTGTTGTCTGAATGAAGCGCCGCAAACACAAAACCATCTGCACCCGCGGATTCAAACTCCGCAACTTGAGCCTTCATGATGTCAATTTTGTAGGTTGAATAGACAAAATCTCCCTCCCTTGGACGAATCATCACATGGATTTTAGCCTCGGGAAATTGGCTGCGCAGCAAAATGAATTCATCCAGTTTCGGCGTTACGCCACCTGAGGCATAGTCCTCACAAAACTCTACGCGATGGGCACCTTGCTCCAATGCAATTTTGGCGTCCTCTGCTCGGAAACATGCAACTTCTAATTTACTCATGGTTGACTCATTTTTGTTTGACGCTCAAACCTCAAACACCTTTTGTGTTTTCAATTTGGCGATGGAAAATTAGCCATTATTTTGAAAATGAAGAATTTGAGTTACAACCAGAATCACCGTTTGGCTGTGGCCACTCCCACAACGCTCACCTGAACCTCAGGGATTTCATCCAAAAGCACGCGGATACAGGCCTCCAAGGTTGAACCCGTAGTGATCACGTCATCCACCAAACAAATGTGTTTGCCCCGCCAGCGCTCAGGGTTCTTGATTGCGAAAACCGATTCCACGTTGCTCCAGCGCTCGTATTTCCCTTTTTTGGTTTGTGTTTCTGTAAAAACACGTCGTACCAAAATATTCTTGTCAAAAGCAACATTGAGCTTCTCTGCCATTCCCAATGCGATTAAACTTCCCTGATTGTAGCCGCGCAAATATTCTTTCTTCGGATGTAGCGGCACTGAAATAAGCACATCAGGCTTGACAAAATCTGCTTTTTCCAACAAGCCATTCGCAGTTCTCAAACCCAACTCGTGGGCAAGCGCTCTGTTGTTTTTGTACTTTACGGCATGAATTAAACTTTGCGTATTCGACCCTTGTACAAAATACAGCAAGGCATAAGTAAAAACGAGGGGAACGCGACCATAGAACAATTTGTCGAGAGAGGTTGGTTCCTGAAATTTTTCAAAATACGTGTACTGAAAATCAGAAAGGCAAATCGGACAAATTTGGTCAAAACCATCAGGAAGGCCTTCTCCGCAAGCCACACAGTCGTATGGAAAAACAAAGTGAACCACAGACTGCATCCAAAGCTTGAGTTGTGACCTGAAGTAAGCGCCCATTTTCGAGAATTGTTAAACGAACTTAGTAATTCTTTGTGAAATATCACCGCTTCAATAAAATGACTTATTCCCACATTCCGAATTCACTAACTTTGGTTCGAAAAACTCAAGTATGTCAGGGCATCACAAAGAACAAATTTTCAAAAATTTTACATGGATTGATATATTGAATCCTGACCGGAGTCAGCTTTCAGAGATTGCCAGCCAATATGGGCTGGACATGCTCCAAATACGAGACAGTATTGAAGTCGGTCACTTGCCAAAAATTGAGTCTTATCCAGACTATACTTTTCTGATTCTTCGCGCTTTCACTGGACACCTGACCGATCGCAATACAAACTTGAACAAACTGACCAATAAAGTGGCATTCTTCGTAAGCGCCAACCGCGTTATTACAATTCGCAGGGTTGATTTCCCTTTCTTGCATGATATTCCGGATGAAATTCAAAACGCGGACGGCTTCATCATTTTCTTGATTAGAAGTATGTTCAAGACCTTCGAGGAACCACTTCAGATACTGTCCAAAAAAGTAGATTTATTGGAGAAAACCGTCTTTGTACGCTCAAACATAACCGTATCTTTAGAGGATATCTACTACCACAAAGCACAAACTCGTTTGGTGAAAAAAATCATGCAGTATTCGCAGCAAGTCATCAACCAAATGGTGGTGAAAGACAAGTTCAAACCGGGATTAGAAGATTTGAAAGACAGAATATTGGGCATCACACACGCTTGCGATGATGTGATAGACGACACCAACAACTTGATGACCACCTACCTGTCGTTAAACGCGCAAAAAAACAACGAAGTAATGAAACTGTTGACTGTGTTCTCAGTATTCTTCCTGCCTTTGACTTTTATCGTTGGTGTATACGGGATGAACTTTGAAAACATGCCCGAATTGAAAATGAAATACGCTTACTTTATTGTTATTGGCGTGATGGCGGCCATCGTGGTGTGGATTTACCTTTGGTTTAAGAAAAGGAAAATATTGTAATGTAATCCGTTTGAAAACTTGCTAAAGCGCCATCTCCGGCACAAGATCAGGCACTACCAAATCGCCTTCAGTTTTGTTCACAATTTCTTCCACAGAAACACCTGGTGCGCGTTCAAGCAAATGGAATTTTCCGTCTTTTATTTCAAGTACGCAAAGGTCGGTAACCACTTTTTTCACGCAACCCACACCGGTTAGCGGCAAAGTACAAGATTTCAAAATTTTGCTCTCCCCTGCTTTATTCGTGTGCATCATAGCCACGATGATGTTCTCGGCGCTCGCCACCAAGTCCATGGCGCCGCCCATACCCTTCACCATCTTACCCGGAATTTTCCAGTTGGCAATATCGCCATTCTGAGAAACTTCCATGGCGCCTAGAACCGTGAGCTGCACATGCTGACCTCGTATCATGGCAAAGGATGTTGCCGAGTCAAAGAAAACAGCACCTTTTCTCACTGTTATGGTCTCCTTACCGGCATTAATCAAATCTGCATCTTCCTCTCCGTCAAGTGGATAAGGACCCATACCCAAAACACCATTTTCCGACTGAAACTCAACTTCAATGCCTTCCGGAATGTAGTTTGCTACCAATGTTGGAATTCCAATTCCTAAATTGACGTACCAACCGTCTCTGAGTTCCTGAGCAATGCGCTGTGCAATTTGATGTTTGTCGAGAGCCATGATTAATTTTTCTACAAAATAAATGATTTAATAGCAAACGGAAGTAGCAGACCTCTGAGATTTACCGGAATAATACCGGGGAAATTTACACGAAGTTCTTTGAAAGCAAACCAAACACGCAATTCTCCGTTTCTCTAGAACAAACACCTCACATGAAACACTTCATTTTTCTCGTCAACTTTATTCTTTCTATCACGCTTTTCGCACAAGCACGCAACCCTTGGAACGACTACAAAAACCCCACGGAGACACACAACCTTTTTAAAAAATACACAGGCGACTTCAGCATGGAAATTATAATGTATTTGGAGCATGAAGATTCGATTGTTTATAACGTTGATTCGAAGCATGCTATGCTCTTGGGAGGACGATTTTTGGAAATGAATCAAAGAGGTAGCATTCAAGACATGGAATATTTGACGCGCATGACCATAGGCTACAACAATGCGAGCCAACAAATCACAATGACCGTTTTGACCAACATGGGCACTGGAACCTTGAACCTAGTAGGACATTGGACGGAAAAAGGCAAAAAGGCTGAACTTCACGGGCACTTGTTGAACCCGGTGACAAAAAACTGGATTCAAGTGAGACAAGAAATCACATTTGTGGATGAAAACACCCTGATTATCGAGAATTTCGACCGCACTGAGACCGCACCTGAATCCAAAACGGTGCGTTATACGCTCACACGAAAATAGACACTGAAAAAGCCCCTCACAGAAGTAAGGGGCTTTTTGATATGTAGAGATCAGATTATTCTACAATTTCCGCGTCCTGGCTATTGTTTGGCTTCTCGCCTTTGTTTCCCTTTTGCTTCGGATGAACCGAATTGCCGTTTTCGGTGCTTTCTTCTTTGCCGGGCTGCGCCAAATAAGAAGGCAAATTCAATCCGGCAAGGTTAAACAAATCATTGAGCGGCGGCACGGATTTCATCAAACCTGATACAAAATTGGCCGTTGATGTGCTACCGTTTTCCGCATTACCCCCGTCCCAAACCGTAACTTTGTCAATCTTGATGTTTTTAACCGCATCCACTTGGGTTTTAACCAACTCAGGCAACTTCTCAATAAGCAGCAACTGAAAGGCTTTGTTTGGGTCGCCGGCAGCGGCAGCAACCACTTGCTTGTAACCCTCTGCCTGTTTGGTAAGTATTTCGTACAAACCGCGGGCCTCAGCATCCATTTTTGCGAAAATCGCATCGGCCTCCCCTTTGGCTTGCACCCTGATTTTTTCTGCTTCAGCCTGCGCCTCTATGATTGCGCGTTGTTTCGCAATTTCCGCCGGAACCACAATATTCGCATTTTGCGTAGCACGCTCGCGTTCAGCACGCTGTGATTCAGCTGTTTGCTCCGCTTTATACGCTTCCTCCAAGGCTTTCGCTTGTTGCACTTTTTCTGCAGCAATCGCGATTCTAAGTGCCTCGGCCTCTCGCTCTCTTCTTTTCGCTTCTGAGTCCGCAATCTGTATGCGGGCTTCGTTTTCCCCTTGCACCGCAATCGCGTTGGCCTCGGATATTTTCACACGTGAGTCTCGTTCAGCTTCAGCCTTTCCGATAGATTCATCACGCCGTGCCAAGGCTATTTGTACCTCGCGATCTTTTTCGGTCATGGCAATTTTGGTGTCACGGTCTCGGTGCGTTTCCGCAATCTGCACATCCTTTTCTCTATCCGCCATGGCTTTTCCGGTCTCTCCAAAACGCTCTTGTTCCGCAACACTTACCTTCGCTTCGTTAATTGCTTTTGCAGCGGCTTCTTTACCCAATGCTTCAATGTAACCCGATTCATCTTTGATATCGGTAACGTTTACGTTGATGAGTTTCAAACCAATTTTTTTCAACTCCGTGTCCACATTTTTGGAAATGTTATCCAAAAACTTGTCGCGGTCGGTATTGATTTCCTCGATGGTCATCGTAGCAATCACCAAGCGCAACTGACCAAAAAGAATGTCTTTTGAAAGTTCCTGAATTTGATCCGGCTTCAAGCCCAACAAACGCTCTGCTGCCGAACCCATCGTGTCTTGATCCGTTGAAATAGCGATCGTGAAGCGACAAGGCACATCCACACGAATGTTTTGTCTGGAAAGCGCATTGGTCAGGTTGGCCTCAATGGAAATCGGCTTCAAATCCAAATAGGCATAATCCTGAATCACAGGCCAAATGAATGCTCCGCCTCCGTGAATACAACGCGCAGAAGAACCACCTGTTTTACCATAAACCACCAATATCTTATCCGATGGACAGCGTTTGAAACGGGATAAAATAACCAAAATCAACGCAGCCAAAACTACCGCTGCGACAACGATTAAAGTAACCGGACTGGAAAGTGGGGTTTCCATGTTGTCCAAAGAAATTTGAAGTAAGGAACTCATGATCAAAAATTTATCGTTAATAATTATAGTTTTTCCACAAGGCAAAGATTATCGTCAAGGATTTCAATCACACGGATCACCGTGCCGGAATGCAGGCTCTCACCCTGCGTCACCGCTTGAAATTCACGTTGCGAACCTCGGATGCTCACTTGTATTTTGCCAATCCCTGATTTGTTCTCAGGAACGGTCAAATACACGGAACCTGTTTTCTGCAACGCGTCAGTTATTTTAACAGTATTGTCTTCTTGCAATTTGGTCATTTGCTTCATCACAAAAAGGAAAACAAAGAGGAATGCCGTTCCAATCAGAAAAGCGACAATGACCAAAATGGTTTTGTTTTCAAATAGATTCCAAAGCGAAATACCGCCCCAACTGAAGCCCAACAGGAAGTTGATTAGGTTTCTGAGCGAGAAGAGCTGGAAGGGCGTGTCTCCGTCCAAATCGCCACTGAAATCGGCTCCTCCGCCATCATTAGCATCCGCCCCAATGAATGTCATTACGGTTTGAATCAGAAAAATGACTGAAGTGGGCAGAGCCACATACCAGAAAACTCTTAATTCAGGGGCTGCACTGTCTAAAAACTCGAACATAGCCTATTTGCTTTTATTTATTAAACATGTAAGTTCATGATGTCTTGAAACAAATCGTAGCCTTGTTGCTCGATTTCCTCTGAGAAGCCGCGTAAATCCTTTTTGGAAGTTGCGTCGTTCAAATGCGCAAGTGATGCATCATGAAAATCGAGTATTCTATCGATAAGCGCATCGCTTTTGTCTTTCAAGTTGGGCATTTCAATCTGCACGTTGTAAGCTTCATCCACAAGGTGATTTACCGTTTGCTTCAACAATTTTTTGGAATCTCTTATACTCGCCATAACCAATTAATTTGAGTGTGAATTTAGGTATTTTAGCGGATGACCTATTCACAAACTCAAAATAAATTGAAAAGTCAATTTTTTAGAATAGAAAAGGGATTCAAGGTTTTGTTTTTACCTAAAGACAGCCGACAGCAACTCAAATTTGGAAGAAAAGCACAAAATCGGGCATTTTTTTTCTGGCTTGGTTGTGGCAATCGAAAAACATCTATCTTTGCAGCCACCAAAACGGAGGTGATGTAGCTCAGTTGGTAGAGCAAAGGACTGAAAATCCTTGTGTCGGCGGTTCGATTCCGTCCATCACCACTGAAAATCAAGGGAGGCTTAGGTCTCCCTTTTTTGTTGTATGGAACATTTCGTTTACATCCTACAAAGTCAAGTCAACGGCGCTTTTTACAAGGGCTGCACGAATGACTTGTATCGCAGACTCCGCGAACATAATAACCGTGAGGAAAAAAGCACTGCCCGTTATGCGCCGTGGAATTTGGTGTGGAAATGCGTAAAACCGAATAAAACAGAGGCTTTAGTTCTTGAAAAAAAACTCAAAAATCTATCCCGTGAAAGATTGACCCAATTCATCGATAAATATCCCGTAGAAGCTAGTGTCGGCGGACCTGACGTGACGGGTTACCGTCAGTCAGGATGATGACCAGCGCTGCTGCGTCATCATTCGATTCCGTCCATCACCACTGAAAATCAAGGGAGGCTTAGGTCTCCCTTTTTT
>JBBIIM010000010.1:38066-56966 GCA_037446475.1 Crocinitomicaceae bacterium
GCAGACTCCGCGAACATAATAACCGTGAGGAAAAAAGCACTGCCCGTTATGCGCCTTGGAATTTGGTGTGGAAATGCGTAAAACAGATCACAGCGAATTTTCAATTCAACTTTGGTTTTGCGATAAAAAGCACGAATCTATATGCTGAAATGTGGTTATCAATTCAACCCCAACCAATCCACACCTTTTCTGAGCCACTGAATCGTTTCTCTCTCTTCTTGGTTGTGTTGACGGTCGTAGATCCAGGACGCATTTTCAGGGAGCGACATTAGTATGGATTCGGTGCGCCCATTGGTTTTGAGTCCGAAAGTAGTGCCGCGGTCATAAACCAAGTTGAATTCCACATAACGTCCACGACGGTAATTGCGCCAGGCAATATTTTCCTGAGTATAAGTATTCTTTCTAAAAGCTTCGGCTTGCAGGGCGTACAGTTCAGGAAATGCGCGACCCAAATCCAAAGAAAAATTGAGCAATTCTTCCTTGGAAAGACCTGATTCGTGCGTGAGGTGGTCATAGAAAATTCCTCCGACACCTCGCGTCTCGTTACGATGTGGGATAAAAAAGTAATCGTCGGCCCATGTTTTGAAACGCGGATAAAAATCAGCGTGATATTTGTCGCAGATGGATTTAAGACCTTGGTGGAATTGCTTCGCGAATTCAGGAACCACATAGTGCGGCGTCAGGTCAATGCCACCGCCAAACCAATAGGTACCGTTGTCCATTTCGAAATAGCGCACATTCATGTGGATGATGGGCACAAAAGGATTGATCGGGTGCAATACGATTGATACACCGGTTGCGAAAAAGGTTTTTCCGTCGAGTTGCAATTGCTTGCGCATGGGTTCTGTGACCGGTCCATGGACTTCACTGAAATTCACCCCTCCTTTTTCAATGAGGTCACCGTGAGACAAAATACGCGTGCGACCGCCGCCACCATCTTCTCGAGACCATAAGTCCTCTTGGAATTTGCCGACCCCATCAAGCACTTCGAGTTGGCTGCAGATGTAATCTTGCAACTGCTGAAATTCCGCTACGACCTGATCTTTACTGAACACGGCTCAATTCAATTAGTTTTTGTCCGTCATAACGCATGATAAACACGGTCTTGTTCTCCATACCATGTCCTTCGCCGGTGGATTGATAGTTGAAGTTGTTGATCACCGCGTTATAACCAGTCATGTTTTTCATGAAATAATTGCGAATAAAATAGTGCACCACGTCGTAACCTTGTACCGTGAGCTTTTCGGGTTCGCCCATAAATCTCATGCGGTATTGTTTGGCAAAATTCAAGAAGCCGTTCGTTGTGGTAATCCAAGAGGTGGCAGAGGCATAGTGCAAATTCGCAGTGGCTTTTTGTTCTCTGGAAATTTCCTTCCAATCTTCCCATTCGCGCATACCATAGAGGGTGATGTTGGTGCCGGTGCCATCATTGTGGCGCTCCTGAAATCCTGCAAATGCCTTCATGAAGCTCAACACGTGGCTTTTGTTTTTCGAAGGAAGAATGTAGATGTTTCTCATGCCCGCCACATACACCGAGCCCATAGATGTTGTACCGGAAATTTCTTTAACAGTTTGGCGGTAAGCTCCCGGACCCAACAAACTGTTGATTTTATTCTTGAATGCTTCGTAATTTTTGTCGTCCTCTGCAATTCCTGATTTCACTAAAATGATGTTGTCTTTGGCATGTTTTGCAGCGATATGTTGCGCCATAGCCTCCATGATACGCAGGTCTGTGGGAATCGCCATGTGCACGTAGGGATTCATTTTCAACAAGGCGGGTGAAGCCGGCGTCGGAAGCAGGATGGGTACTCGGTTTTGTTTGGCCCAGTTTACAGCAAGTTGAGCTGGAGCATTGAATAGAGGACCAATAACCAAATCCCATTCTCTTTCGCTCATCTGATTCAACACGTTTACAGTGGTAGCAGAATCCGAACGCGTGTCATAAAGTGTAACTTTTGCATCTAAGCCCATAATGCCCAGAGTGTCGAGCGCCATTTTTACCCCGGCATAAAATTGCGTTGCGGCTTTTGTTTTGGAATTGTTCTTGGTCGAACTGCCGTATTCCATGGGAAGAAGTACAGCGATTCTGAGTTGGGTTCTTTTTCCGAAAAGCAACTCGTCGTCAATGCGCTTCACCGGGATCTCTGCCTGAACACCTTTGGTTGGCGGTGGCACTTCTCGATAAGGAACCGTACTCACCGACTCTTTTTTCAGTGGGATAATCAATACGTCACCCTCCTTGATGTTTTGTGTTTTCAACTTGTTGACCTCCATCAATGTTTCCACAGGCACCATGAAACGCTTGGAGATAGAAAATAAAGTTTCTTTTTTTAAAACGGTGTGTTGCACCAAGGAATCTGTGAAAATCACCACGGTTGACGGTTCGCGCGGCTTTGTTTCTTGCACGGGCTGAGCGGGTTGTGTCGGTTGCGGGTTGGGAGCCACCTCCACCGGTTTAGTCTGTTCAACTTTCGGTGTACCGGGTTTTCCTTTAGAAACCGTAAGTACTTGTCCGATGGAAAGACCATTTTTTGCCTCAGGATTCAATTCAAGGAGTTGTTCAGGGGTCAAGTTGTATTTTCTGGAAATGCCGTACACCGTTTCTCCGGCAGCCACCACATGGACAACATTTTCAACAACATGTGTGCCCGGAGAGGGTGTTTGCGGCTTTGGTGTGGATGTTTGAGCGGGTGCGTCTGCTTTAGGAATGTATATGATTTGTCCGACTTGCAAACCGTTGGCTACGCCCGGGTTGTTTTGGATAATCACATCCGCAGGCACCTTGTACAAAGTCTGAAGACCCCAAAGCGTATTGCCCTGAACAACCTCATGCACATAATAAGTTTTGCCGTCTCTCACCTGAGTCTTCGCGTTTTCAGGTTGAGCAAAAGCCTGACATGCAAAAGCCAGGAATACAATCGAAGCAAAGATGAACTTCATAAATCTATTTTTTCTGAATTATCGAGCAGCCTAAACAATTACCGTGCAAAGTTAATCTGCCGCTCTTACAGGATTGGCAAGCCATCAAAAAGTAGTCAACAGCACAATGTTTTTAGTGGTTATGAAAAATCGCTATTTTCTATTCCCATTCGATGGTGGCGGGAGGCTTAGAACTGATGTCATAAGTAACGCGATTGATACCACGCACTTGGTTGATGATTTTGTTGGAAACCTTCGCCAAAAACTCATAGGGCAAATGACACCAGTCGGCTGTCATCCCGTCGGTCGATGTAACAGCACGAAGCGCAACAGCATTTTCATACGTACGCTCGTCACCCATCACGCCCACGGACTGCACAGGTAATAAAATCACGCCGGCTTGCCACACGTCGTTGTAGAGGTTGTCGGCCTTCAATTCGTTGATAAAAATGGCGTCACACTCTTGTAAAATTCTCACTTTTTCCGCCGTCACTTCACCCAAAATACGGATACCTAAACCGGGACCGGGGAAAGGATGGCGATTCAAAATTTTTGGGTCAATACCCAATGCACGACCTACCCTGCGCACCTCATCCTTAAACAAGAGACGCAAGGGCTCCACCACTTGCAGTTTCATATAATCCGGCAAACCACCCACATTGTGGTGTGATTTGATGGTTGCCGAAGGACCACCACTCACCGACACCGACTCGATTACATCCGGATAGATTGTTCCCTGACCTAGCCACTTGGCATCTTGCACCAATTTTGATTCTGCGTCAAACACATCGACAAACACTTTGCCTATAGCTTTGCGCTTGGCTTCGGGGTCGGTAAGTCCGGAAAGCGCGGCGTAAAAGCGCTCTTTGGCATCCACGCCTTTTACGTTCAAGCCCATGCCTTTGTAGGACTCCAATACATCCTCAAATTCACTTTTTCTGAGCAAGCCGTTGTCGACGAAAATGCAGTACAAATTGGCGCCAATGGCTTTGTGCAATAACATGGCCGCCACGGAGGAGTCCACACCACCTGAAAGGCCCAAAATCACACGGTCGTTGCCTAATTTTTCTTTCAATGCCGCCACGGTGGAGTCGATGAATGAATCCGGCGTCCAGTTCATGGAGCAACCACAAATCTCAGCGACGAAATTTTTTAACAGCTGCGTTCCATCGGTGGAATGGTAAACTTCCGGGTGGAATTGCACACCGTAGGTATCTTCCCCTTGAATGTGATACGCAGCAACCCGTACGTCATGGGTACTGGCAATGATTTCAAAATTGTCGGGAATCCTAACAATCGTGTCGCCATGTGACATCCATACTTGTGAGCCTGCCTGAATGCCTTGCATCAAAACGTGTTGGCTATTCACTGAGGACAAGTTGGCACGACCATATTCACGAACTTTTGAAGCTTCCACCGAACCACCATTGCTTTGAGCCAGATATTGTGCACCATAACACACCCCCAACAAAGGCAACTTGCCGCGAAACACGGTCACATCCGGATTGGGTGATTTAAGATCTCGCACGGAAAAAGGCGACCCGGAAAGGATGACCCCTTTGATGTTTTGAGTGATTTCAGGATACTTGTTCCAGGGATGAATTTCGCAATACACTTTCAACTCGCGCAATCTTCTGGCAATCAACTGGGTATATTGTGAGCCAAAATCTAAGATAAGGATGGTTTCTAACATGGCGCAAAAATACAAAGAGAATCGTATTTGCGGTGGTAATGTGTGCTTTCCTACGCACAATTCGCTCAATTCAAGGACAAATCAGCAGCCCCAGATAGTTGACTACAAAAAACAAGCTATTCTTTCCCGAAATCAATCATCTTGTAATGAATTTCGCGGCCATAATCGATATTCAGCGTGTCGAAATTGTTGATGCGGTTGTTTTTAAAATGTTTGTGAACGAGGCCAATACCTTTGGCGTACACCTCGTACATGTTCACATCTTTCACCAGATTAAAGTCTTTAGCGATATTCACGTGAATCGTAGAATCCAAATTAAACGTACCAACTGTTCTAGGTTGATGAATTAAATCAGGTGTGTACGTGGCACGAATTTCATCTTCAGTGTTGTATGCGTTAATATCCCAAATTTTAGTCCTATTGGGCGGGAAGACCAATTTCACGATTCTCAAATTTTCTTCCACCAGTTCAATGCGCTGCTCATATCTTCGCACGGTCCACACATCTCGAAGCGTCCAAGCCAGATCATTCATGTTTTGCTTGGTAAAGCGGTAGAATTTGTAAGCCTCATTTCCCGAATTATCCACGATGGGTTCACCGATTACTGTTTTCAAATAAAAACGCGTGGTGTCCCTTTGAATGAGGGCCTGTTTGTCGTGGGCAATTTCCATGGCTTCATACACCACAAAAGTGCCTTGCTCCAAAGGGTAATAATCGTGATGAAAAGCGGGCAAACTGGTGTTGTCCTCTTTACAAGCCCACAAAACGAGGCTCAATGCGAAAGCTATATAAACTAAGTTTTTCATGTATCGACCATTAATCGCGCTTTGCAAAAGCACCGCACGAAATTAGTGAAATTCATGTGGCACACAAAATGTTAGTGAAAAGAATGAAAGGCCGAACCACGGTTTTTCTATTTTTGTCACATTCAAAAAAACAGCACACATGAAGTATTTCAGTAAAATCACATTTTTCATTGCTTTGACACTAACGTCATTCTTGGGATTGGCACAAAAAGGGAAAGCGCCAAAAATCAAAACCAAAGGATGGGAGCAAGGAATCTATGCCCAGTTCAACACAACTAAAGGTCAAATCTTGGTGAAATTGGAGGACGAAAAAACGCCGATGACTGTAGCCAACTTTGTCGGTCTTACAGAGGGCAATTTCAGCCCCTTCGATTCTATCAAGTTCGACAAACCTTTTTTCGACGGTTTAAAATTCCACCGCGTGATTGCCAAATTCATGATTCAAGGCGGATGCCCCAACGGGAATGGCATGGGCGACCCAGGATATAAGTTCTACGATGAATTCCACCCCAGCTTAAAACACAGCGGTCCGGGCATTCTATCCATGGCCAACAGCGGTCCACACACCAACGGCAGTCAGTTTTTTATCACACATGTCGAAACACCTTGGCTCGACAACAAACACAGCGTTTTCGGTAAAGTAACAAAAGGTCAAGAGGTTGTGGATGCGATTGCACAAAACGATGTGATGGAAAGCGTAGTAATCATTCGCGTGGGGAAAAAGGCTAAAAAATTCAACGCCACGCAGGTCTTCCGTGAAGAATACGCCAAAAAGAAACCACAAATTGAAAAAGAAATGGCTGATGCACAAGCCAAGCAAGAAGCCGAAATGAAGGCGCGTCAATTGAAAATGGAAGCCCAACAGCGCGAAGCAGAAAGAATCCGTGCCATGGGTCAGGAGAACTTTTTGAAAGAATTCAGAGAGGCAACTTTGGCCAAATATCCAAACGCGCAAATGACCGCGAGCGGCTTGATGTACGTGATGCACGAACCCGGCTCTGCACAAAAACCAGCATCGGGGACCAACGTAACCGTTCACTATTCAGGTTATTTGACCGACGGCACCAAGTTCGACTCTTCGAAAGACCGCAACTCCCCTTTCCAGTTTCCTGTGGGTCAACGCCGCGTGATTGCCGGTTGGGACGAAGGAATTCCCCTCTTAGGTAAAGGTGGAAAAGCCACTTTGATTGTCCCCTATTTCTTGGCTTACGGCGAGCGCGGACAAGGACCTATTCCTCCTTTTGCAACCTTGATTTTTGACGTAGAGCTCTTGGATTTTTAAGCGCAGCAAAGCAAAATACTAACCCGCTTCTTAACCTAGGAGCGGGATTTTTTTTGACCACAAATTTTGAAATCAAGGTCTGTACAACACACCCCCACAGACGGATTCGCGCGCCGCGGTCACTTCTTTCAGGCTATTGGCTTTTTGCTGCATAAACAACACACCTAAATAGGCAAAGACCAAGGCCTCTTTGAAATCGATGATTTGCGTATCCGGCACGATCAGTTCAGTGTTGAATTTCGCGCGCATCAATTCAAGCAAGAAATCATTTTTGACCCCACCACCGGTGAGTAGCGCCCGACGAATGCCCTTTTCGCGAAACACTTTGGCCAATTGATCGGAAATAACCTCGTAGGAAATACCCAATTTGTCTTGGGCGGAGAGTTCACCGATATCCAACAATTTATAGTAATACTGATCGAGCCATTCTGCTCCGAGCGACTTGGGCGGTTCTTGGTGAAAATAAGGCAAATCGTTCAGTGTTTGCACCAAGTGCGGGTGTTTGCTTTTGGCAATACGGCCCAACTCGCCGCCTTTGTCGTAGGGATAACCCAAAACTTTCGCGTAGTGGTTCAACACCAAATTGCACGGACCTATATCGAACGCTTGAATCTTTTTATTGATAAAAACAGTGATATTCGCAAAACCACCCAAGTTCACGAAGGCATCTGCGTCGTATTTTTTACGAAACAAATCTCTATCACCCACGGGTACTAAAGGCGCACCTTGACCGCCATAAAGCACGTCTTTTTCTCTAAAATCACAAATCGTGGGAATACCTGTCACGCGTGCAATCTCCTGCCCCTTTCCAATTTGCCAGGTAAGCCGTTTATCCGGTTGGTGGAAAACTGTGTGGCCGTGAGAGGCAATGAAATCAATACTTTCCGTCTTGATTTGAGCCTTATGCAACAGATCATTCACACAACTGCCGATGAAGGTTCCCAGTTGTAAATCCAAATCCAATAAGTCCAAACTGCTAAGCGCACGAGCTCGTGCCAAACTTTGCGCCAGTGGCTTCGGAAACGCATACGTTTGTGCAGTATTTAATTGAAAAGAAAAACCCGATCCGGATTTGACAAAATCACACTGCACCACATCCAGACCGTCTAAAGATGTGCCCGACATGATTCCTATCGTTCTGTAAAACATAAGCGTGTTATGACTGTTTAAAGTCAAAATTAAGCTAAATTTGCCAACTCAATTTTTAACCAAAATTAAATCATCATGGATTTTGAATTAACCGAAGAACAAAGAGCCGTAAGGGATGCTGCAAGAGATTTTGCACAGAACGTATTGAAACCCGGTGTAATTGAACGCGATAGAGAACAGCGTTTTCCCGCAGAAGAAATCAAACAACTTGGCGAGCTCGGTTTTATGGGCATGATGGTTGACCCTAAATACGGCGGATCAGGTATGGACACGCTCTCTTATGTTTTGGCTATGGAAGAATTGTCTAAAGTGGATGCTTCTACCTCAGTGTGTGTTTCTGTAAACAACTCTTTGGTATGCTGGGGCTTGGAAACTTTTGGTACAGAAGAGCAAAAACAAAAATATTTGGTTCCACTGGCGAAAGGGGAAAAAATCGGAGCTTTCTGTCTGTCAGAGCCTGAAGCCGGTTCGGATGCCACTTCTCAGCGCACAACGGCGGTGGACATGGGCGATTATTACTTGCTTAACGGTACTAAAAACTGGATTACCAACGGCAGTTCAGCATCCATCTATTTGGTGATTGCCCAAACCGATCCTGAAAAAGGACACAAAGGCATCAACGCTTTGATCGTGGAGCGCGGTATGGAAGGTTTTATCGTGGGTGAAAAAGAAGACAAAATGGGTATCCGTGGAAGTGATACACATACTTTGTTGTTCAACGACGTGAAAGTGCCCAAAGAAAACCGCATTGGCGAAGACGGCTTCGGTTTCAAATTCGCGATGAAAACGCTTTCCGGTGGAAGAATAGGGATTGCTGCTCAAGCACTAGGCATCGCAGCGGGCGCTTACGAACTAGCAAAATCCTACTCCAAAGAGCGCAAGGCATTTGGCAAAGAAATCATGAAGCACCAGGCCATCGCCTTCAAAATTGCAGATATGGCTACGGATATCGACGCTGCTCGCTTGTTGGTGCACCGTGCTGCTGCCGACAAGGATGCAGGAAGAAATTACGATACTTCAGGCGCTATGGCTAAATTGTTCGCGTCTGAAGTGGCGATGAAACACACCGTAGAAGCAGTTCAAATCCACGGTGGTTACGGTTATGTAAAAGAATACCACGTAGAACGTTTGATGCGCGATGCGAAAATCACTCAGATTTATGAAGGTACATCTGAAGTACAAAAAATCGTGATTTCAAGAAATGTATTGAACGATTAAGCATATTTGACCAAAATGAAAAGCGCTCCACAGTGGGCGCTTTTTTTGTTTGGGTTAGTTGTGCCCTTTTTTTATCAACATTAAGGGTAAAAAACATGAGAGGTAAATATATAAACCATTAAGAAGTTAAGGTTCATTAAGAAGAAAAAACCTTAATGCTCTTCATGCCTTAATGGTTCAAAAAAATGTATGGTTCAAAAAAATGAATGTTGAAAATCAAACCTACCGATATCTATCGGAAAAGAAGTTACGATGCCTGGCCTTTAAACCAACTTGAATACTTCACATAATTGTTGGCAATGCGTTCAATTTCACCTTTACGCAAGGCCTCATCGACCTCCTTTTTGAATTTTGCTGGAATTCCGGCATACAAGGAGCCGGCTTTGACGTGTGTTCCCTCCGTAACAATTGCACCCGCAGCGATAATTGACCCTTCCTCAATCACGCAATGGTCCATCACAATCGCACCCATACCGATGAGCACATTGTCGTGGATGGTGCAACCGTGGACCAAAGCATTGTGGCCTATAGACACATTGTTCCCGATTATAGTGGCTGCTTTTTCATACGTACAATGAATCACTGCGCCGTCTTGGATGTTTACTTTGTTGCCCAAGCGGATGCTGTTTACGTCACCTCGTACGACTGCGTTGAACCAAAAGGAACATTGATCGCCGCATATTAAATCGCCAACCAAAGTAGCGTTGGGCGCCACAAAGCAATCGTTACCGAGCTGAGGTGTAAAACCACGACAAGGAATAAGAAAACCGGACATAGAATTCAATTTTCGACAAAGCTAAAATTAATACTTGAACGCATTTCTTTGAAACAATGCTTGTAGGAGACAAACCTAGACTCTCTCAACGCTGAAGATATAGTCAATAAGCTCTTGTTGGGTTTCTATATTCAATTTCTTGCGCAAACGGTAGTTTGTTTTACCAACGGATTCTTCGGAGATTCCCAAAACACCTGCGACCTTTTTTTGATTAAAATTAAGGCGAATTAAGCAGGCGAGTCGCTTTTCGGACTCAGTAAGATCATTGGTTGGATTAAAACCATTAAGCAGGTAAGATATCGAAGCTGGCCAACTCTGGTTACTTGATTAATACTCATACCTGTGCCCTCCGATAAGAATCGAAGAATATGATTTTAAAGCAAAAAGGGGGGGTAACTGCTAATTCAAGCAAACATATGCAATTGAATGTATTACATTCCGGGAAAAAGAGATATCAAGCCCTCTTCCGAAGCAGGACACACACCGCGCTCTGTAATTAGTCCTGTAACCAATCTAGCCGGGGTAACATCAAATCCATGGTTGACGGCCGCCGTAGTCTCAGGACAAATAAGGACGGAAGTCATTTGACCTTGAGGCGTTTTACCGTAGACCGTGCGTACCTCATCTTGGCTGCGTTGTTCAATAGGAATTTCCGTGAGTCCGTTGTGGATGCTCCAGTCTATCGTTGTCGAAGGCAGCGCCACATAAAAAGGAATTCGATTGTCGTTGGCCGCCAATGCCTTGAGGTAGGTTCCAATTTTATTGGCCACATCGCCGTTTCGCGTGGTTCGATCCGTGCCGACGATTACCAAATCCACGAATCCATGTTGCATGAGGTGACCGCCGTTATTGTCTGTGATTAAAGTGTGTTTGACACCATGTTTGGTCAACTCGAAGCAGGTAAGATTCGCACCTTGCAGTCTCGGTCGTGTTTCATCTACCCAAACGTGCACATCAATACCTTTTTGTTGAGCTTGATATATCGGTGAAGTAATTGTGCCCCATTGGATGCAGCCCAACATGCCTGCGTTGCAATGGGTCAAAATGTTAATGGTTTGATGACCCTTGCGTTCCCAAATTTCTTCCAACAAAGGCAAACCATGCACGCCAATCATACGGCAGGTCTCGATGTCATCTTCCACAATTTGATTGGCCTCATGAAAGGCTGCCGCAACTTTGGCGTCCAAATTTTCGTGCGCTTCAATCGTTTTTCTCATGCGGTCGAGCGCCCAGAATAAGTTTACCGCAGTGGGTCGTGAGTCACGGAGTTTTTGACAAGCTTCTTCAATGTATGCTGAAGATTGTCTTCCGGATTGAATCTCCAACAAGGCGAGGTAAACGCCATAAGCCGCTGTGGCACCGATAAGTGGCGCTCCCCGCACCACCATATCTTTGATTGCTGCAACCACCTCATCACAATTCGTGAGTTGTTTTACCACAAATTCATGAGGCAATTGGCGCTGGTCGATGACTTCTATCGTTGCAGGGTCTTTGACCCAGATGGTTCGGAAGTTGTTATCCATGATTAGAAATAGATTTGAGAAAAATCGTCCACATTGTCGAAATGGGAAGAAGGCTTTGTGCCCTCACGCACGAGTTGGATAACCTCCATACCTGCCTCTCTGGCTGCGCGCAGTTCATCTGGCGTATCTGAGAGGAACAAAATTTCGTAAGGCTCCATTTTCAATTCTTGGGCAATATTTTCATAAGAACGCACCTCTTTCTTTCCGCCCATTTTTGTGTCGAAATAATGCGAAAAATAATGGGTCAAATCGCCATGCTCACTGTATCCAAAAATAAGTTTTTGAGCCTGTACAGAGCCAGAACTGTACACCGCGATGATAATGCCTTCTGCATCCCATTCTTCCAATGCCTCAAGTACATCTTCATACACGTGTCCTTTGATTCTTCCTTCTTCGTATCCCTTTTTCCAAATGTAGCCTTGCAAGGTTTTCAGCGGTGCAAACTTGCGATCTTCAACGCTCCAAGTCTTGAGCAAATCCAGGCATTCATCAATCGTTTGAATTTGAATACCCTCTTTGGCCGCTTGTTCTTTGGTTGCCTGAACGACAGGATTAATAAGATTAGGGCTCAAGTCCTTGGCTTCGTGAATGTGCTCCCGAAAGTAAGGAAACAAAACATCGTACACGAAGGAAACAGAAGACGTAGTTCCCTCAATATCAGTAAGTACACATTTAATCATACTTCGTCAAATTATAGATAGCGCTGTTCAATTTTAGAGTGAGTATACTCAGGCACCCAACCTGAAGGATCGATAAAGATTCGAATCGCCTTAACAAACGGGTTTTCCTCACCGGCATCGAACCAATGCTTTGTACCGGCGGGCACGGAGATCAAATCACCGGCTTGGCAGAGCACGTTAAACACCGGCTCTTGATTTTCCAGGTTGAACCAAAAATAGCCTTGACCGTCCACAAAAAAGCGTACTTCATCCTCAGAATGTGTGTGTTCTGATAGAAATTTCGCGCGTATTTCTGGGTAGTTGGGTGTCAATTTGTTGATAGAAATCACATCAGCAGTTTGGTAGCCATTCGCCTGCATATAGGGTTGAAGTTCATGTGCATAAGCCGCCAAAATTTCCTCTTGGGTAGCAGCATCTTCAAACACCACTTGCGCTTGCCATTGATCAAAAAACACACCTCTTGCATTGAGATAGCTTCTAATTTCTTGAGGATTGGTGAGTTGGGTATGCGTGTCAGGAATGTTTAATATTGCCATACTGTTGGGCTAGGGTCAATGTTAATTCAATATCCAATAAAAATTCATAAATTTCAAGATGGCGCTTGGTCTCTTCTAAGGTTTTTCCCCAAACATACAAACCGTGCTTTTCCATCAGGAAAGCGCTGTGAAGCAAATCTTCCCGGTTGCTCAACAATTCCTGACTGAAACGAGACATATCTTGATCGTTGGTAAAAATCGGAATGGAAACAAGGGTGTCGTGTGTGACCGTGTTGGGGAGACCTTTCAAAACTTCATACCCATCAAAATCAACGAAACCTGAAGGTTTTTCCAAATGTGAAAGTACCGTCGATGCCTTAGAATGTGTATGAAGTATGAATCTCGTCTCGGGAAACAACTTGTAAATTGTCGTGTGAATCAGCGTCTCGGCTGAGGGTTTCACATGTTCAAATGCATTCGTAGGTTGGCCCATCAAATCCACATGCATGAAGTCATCTGAAGAAAAGACTGACTTGTCAATGCCTGATTTAGAAATCACGACGAGGTCATTGAGTTCAGGGTGCATGAACGAATAATTTGTTGAAGTGCCGGGACTCCATCCTCGCGCATTGATCCAGCGAACGAGCTGCGCCATGGATTCTCGTAAATCTATTTCATTCAACATGATAGGGTAAAAATATAAAGTTTCGGGATGCGGCAGTTATTTTCCACAAAAAATTGACATTGTGTTAATCTTTGAGCAAAAACGGATGCGTCGTCACCGAGTCCAGATTGTTTGATCTATTACTCTTCAAATTTATCGACCACTTGCTGCGTTACTCCCGTGTTGGAGAACCCACCGTCGTGAAACAAATTCTGCATGGTCACATACTTGGTCAAATCGGAGAACATTGCGATGCAGTAATTTGCGCAGTCAATCGCAGGAGCATTTCCAAGCGGCGACATTTCTTCCGCAAACTTGATGAATCCGCCAAAGCCCTTAATACCTTGTCCTGCAGTTGTAACCGTCGGCGACTGAGAAATCGTATTTACGCGCACTTTGTTTTTGATGCCATAGTGGTAGCCGAAACTGCGCGTGATGGACTCCAAAAGCGATTTCGCATCGGCCATATCATTATAATCCGGGAAAATACGCTGTGCGGCGATGTAAGTCAATGCAACCACTGAACCCCAATCGTTTAGCGCATCCAAGCGGTAAGCAGTAGCCAAGGTCTTGTGCAAAGAAATAGCGGAAACATCCATGGTTTGGTTGTAGAAATTGTAATCCGCTCCTGTGTAGTGTTTTCCTTTTCTTACGTTCGGCGACATTCCAATAGAATGAAGCACAAAGTCAATCTTTCCACCCAAAATTTCCATGGCTTGGGTAAACAAGTTTTCCAAATCCTCCAATTTCGTGGCATCTGCCGGAATCACCTGACTGTTGGTTTGCGCAGCCAAATTGTTGATTTCACCCATGCGCATGGCGATTGGCGCATTGGTCAAAACAAAAGTTGCACCCTGCGCATGGGCCTGAAGCGCCACCTGCCAAGCAATAGACATATCATTCAAAGCACCGAAGATGATGCCTTTTTTTCCTTGTAATAAACCTTGTGACATAGTAATTCTTTTGGGCAAATATAGGGTCTTTGGAAATAGATGCAGCCAAAGCGCCTTTCTGCAAGGGAATTCCGTATATTATTTGCCTACTTTTCGCTTGCGAATTCTGGACAAAAACTCAGGACTCACACCAATGTAGTTGGCAATTTGATTCTGGGGAATTCGATTTTGTAAGGTTGGATAACGCTCCAAAAAGTTGTCGTAACGATCCTCGGCCGTGGCGGCTATGTGTTCAAAGAGGCGCTCTTGCAATACGCCGACATGCTTTTGCAACAAGATTCTGAAAAAGCGTTCAATCCGTGGAATGCGCTTGAACATTTCGTACTGCTGATCCAATGTTATCGTTCGCGCGACAAGCGGCTCAAGCGTTTCTATGTAAAGCCGGCTGGTTTTGTTTTCTTCAAAGGCATAAATGTCCGTAATCCACCAAGACTCCGAAGCAAAACTCAAGATAACTTCTTCCCCATTTCTGTCTATGAAATAGGCTTTGACCAAACCTTCCTGAATAAAAAACAAATGGCGGCAAACCTGGCCTTGTTCCAATAAAAACGTTTTTTTAGGCACTTCTATCTCTGAGGAAAGTTCGGTGATGTGCTTCAACTCGTCAGTGGTTAGGGCGGCTTTTTCTTTAAGATACGCTTCTAAAGTCATGCGAAAGGTTTTGGTCAAAAGTAGCAAAATCAGTCTTTCCGTAAACAAACAGAAACCAGGCGATGGAATTATCAAATAAAAAACCCGACCTAAGGCCGGGCTTGTTCTTTTATCGTTGTTATCCGAGATACAGTTTCAAATGTCTGCAACGCGAGGTGTGCTTGAGTCTGCGAATTGCCTTCTCTTTGATTTGTCTGACGCGCTCACGAGTGAGGTCAAATTTCATCCCGATTTCATCCAAAGAAAGGGGCATGCCTCCATCCAAACCGTAAAACATGTTGACAATGGCGCGCTCACGATGACTCAAGGTGGAAAGGGAGCGTGCAATTTCATTGCGCAACGATTGTTTGATTAAGTCAGATTCCGGTGAAGGGTAATCCGTATTTGCGATAAAATCAATCAAAGTCGCACTTGATTCATCGCCGTCACCAATAGGAGCATCCATTGAGGTGTGTCGCGCGGAGTGTGAGAGTGCTTTTTTGATGTCTTCCACAGGCATTTCCAAATATTCTGAAAGCTCATCCGGTGTGGGTGGGCGCTCATTTTCTTGCTCCAAAAAGGAATAAGCCTTGTTGATTTTGTTCAATGCGCCAATCTTATTGAGCGGCAAACGCACAATTCGTGCTTGTTCGGCCAAAGCTTGCAAAATGGATTGACGAATCCACCAAACCGCATAAGAAATGAATTTGAAGCCTCTGGTTTCGTCAAATTTTTCGGCTGCACGAATTAATCCCAAATTGCCTTCGTTGATTAAGTCCTGAAGCGGAAGTCCTTGATTTTGATACTGTTTAGCTACTGATATTACAAATCTCAAATTGGCTTTGGTGAGCTTTTCCAGCGCTGCTGCATCTCCTTTTTTAATGCGTTGCGCAAGGATAACCTCCTCATAGGAAGTGATGAGCGGCTCTCGGCCTACCTCCTGGAGGTATTTGTCGAGCGAGGCATGCTCCCGATTGGTGATTTGTTTGCTTATTTTCAGTTGTCTCATAAGCGTTGGTTTTAGGATTAGACATTTTCACTCGTTTTAGACGAACGAAGATATGTTAAAGTTGCTTTAAATTGACATATATTTTTGGAAAATAAAAATATTTTTTTATTGCAAACATTCCCTTGAGCAGTCTGTTATTTAGAATGAATTAAAATACTACTTTTGAATCGCTAACTTTAAAAATTGAAATTATGTCATTTGAATTGCCAAATTTGCCTTACGCTTACGACGCTCTAGAGCCACACATCGATGCAAGAACCATGGAAATACATCATGGTAAACACCATGCGGCATATACAACCAACCTCAATGCAGCCATTGCCGGCACAGACTTAGAAGGTAAGTCCATTGAGGAAATCATGAAATTGTGTAAAGACAAACCTGCTGTGCGCAACAACGGGGGAGGTTATTACAACCACAATTTGTTCTGGGAAATCATGTCGCCAAACGGAGGTGGTCACCCAAGTGGCGCTTTGGCTCAGGCGATTGATGCTGCATTTGGTTCTTTCGACAGCTTCAAGGAGGCGTTTTCAAAAGCTGCAGCAACGCGCTTTGGTTCCGGCTGGGCTTGGTTGTGCGTGGAAAATGGTAAGTTGGAAGTTTGCTCTACTGCCAACCAAGACAATCCTTTGATGGGTGAAGGTTGTACGGGAACTCCAATTTTAGGTTTGGACGTTTGGGAACACGCTTACTACCTAAACTATCAAAACCGTCGTCCGGATTATATCAATGCATTTTTTAATGTGATCAATTGGGACGAAGTTTCCAGAAGATACGAAGCGGCGAAGTAATTTTCAACTTCACGAAATTCCAAAGGCGCTATAAAGCGCCTTTTTTGTTGTATCACTCTTTGAACCGGCCGGAAATGTAATAATGAAAGAGCCAACCCTCTTGTGACACAGCTTGGTGTTCGATCTTAAGTGGTTTGTTTTTGAATTTGTCCGGATTGGCTTGCAAATTCTTCAAAAAAGTATCCATTTCATTGATTTTAATCGCAGAAACGAACTCTTTTTGAGCACCGGAATTGACCAACAAAAACAAATCGCTTCCCGAGGTCAAAAAGCTGTCAAAATTCAACCCAAAATTGCCCTCATGGTAAAACATGTCCAATGCTCGGTTGGGCGTGTAGGTTTTGACTTTTGTGGTTTGATAATCTGCATGGTCAAAATAACCGTTTTCAGCATTGTTGAACCAGGCCTTAACCGGTTTTCCCTGCTCATGATAAATCAACAATTCGGTAGATTTCAAGGTGCCGTCCTGCTTCATCGAATCCATGATATCTTGTACCAAATACAATGCGCCGGATTTGAAATAGTACGAGATTTCATGGTCAACATGCGACTCAGGATTTCTTTTCCATTCCCTTAAAACCGAAAGCGAATCGTTGTAATAGAACAAGATGGATTTACATTCTTCCCAAGCACTTGTGTAGACGAGTGATTCAAAACGCTGGCCTTGGCTGTCCACCAGAATATCCTGCTCCTCGATAAAAGCCTTGCATTCGAGCACTAAATTCTCATCATCCAAACGAGATTTTAGGTTTTCGTCGATACCTCTGTCTCCGCAAGAAAACAGCACGAGAAGCAATAAGAAAAAACTGAATTTTTGCATGTATATGGAATCAATCTACTTTGTCAAAAGTAATGTGCATAATCGACATTGGTTACATGATGTCACAAAAGTTCATTGGCGAGGTTGGCCAATTCAGAGCGTTCGCCTTTCTCTAATTTGATGTGTGAGAAAAGCTTGTGACCCTTCAATCGGTCAATCAGGTAGGTGAGTCCGTTGCTTCGCTCATCGAGGTAAGGAGAGTCAATTTGATGAATATCTCCGGTAAACACGATTTTGGTTCCCTCCCCTGCTCTGGTGATTACTGTTTTTACTTCATGAGGCGTTAAGTTTTGTGACTCATCAACGATGAAGAGTGTGTTGGAGAAGCTGCGCCCACGAATGAAGGCCAGCGGTGTGATAATTATCTTGCCGTTTTGTTCCATTTCAAGAATGGCCTTGTGCTTGCGTTCGTTTTCCTTAAATTGGTTTTTGATGAATTTTAAATTGTCCCAAAGTGGTTCCATGTAGGGAGCAATTTTCTCATTGGCATCGCCGGGCAAGTACCCGATTTCCTTGTTGCTTAATGGAACAATGGGTCTAGCCAAAATAATTTGGTCGTACAAGTTCGCCTGTTCCAAGGCACAAGCCAAAGCAAGCAGTGTTTTTCCGGTCCCTGCAACCCCTTGCAGCGAGACCAATTTGATGTCCGGGTTGAGTAAGGCGCGCACGGCAAAGGCTTGTTCCGCATTTTTGGGTTTGATACCATAAGCGTATTCCTTTTCCACACGTTCTAAGCGCAGGTTGAACGGGTTGAAATACGCCAAAACAGAAGATTTACCATTGCGGATAATGTAGTTGGCGTTGTCCATTTTGTGACCGTTGAGCACGCTCAAATCCTCGGTGTAGCCTTTGTTGAATAGTTCGCGCACCACTTCACTGTCCGCACCTTCGATAGAAATCATGTTGGACTCAATGTCCTCGAAGTTTTTTACCATATCGGATTCATAATCCTCAGCCGTGAGGCCCAGGGCTTTTGCCTTGATGCGCAAATTGATGTCTTTGGTCACCAAAACCACTTCCTTTTTGGGGTGTTCAGACTTGAGAATCAGTCCGGCATTGATGATTTTGTTGTCGTTCTTATCGGAGGAGTAAATTTTCTCTGCGTCTAAATCTTGCGGTCGGCTGTGAAACACAACGCACAGCGAACCTTTTCCTGTTCCTAGCGATGTCCAATGCTGCAAGGATTGATTCCCTGAAAGTTTATCGATGAATCGTATCACCTCGCGTGCAGAGAAATTCTTTGTGTCATTACCTAATTTGAATTTGTCCAACTCCTCAAGTACGGTGATGGGAATAGCGACATCATTTTTCCCGAAATTGACTATTGCTTGGTGGTCGTGCAACAAAACAGAGGTATCGAGCACAAAAATCTTGAGTTTCTTAGCCATTGGATTAGTTTTGGGGGTGAATATAGGCTGCATAGTCGCCCGGGGGTGGTGAAATTCGAAAGTTACATCCACAAGTCTTTGTTGAAAAACCGCATAAATTGCCTAAAAGTTAAGGGGGTGTAAA
>JBBIIM010000011.1:0-22312 GCA_037446475.1 Crocinitomicaceae bacterium
AGTGAGGCGTCCCAAATGTTGTTTGTCAGCACCTCAATATCCGCTTTCAACATTTTTGCCTCAGCGTACGCCAGTTGAGGCAATTGTTTGATTTCTAAAACCTCATCCACAATGGCTTTGGCTTGTTCCGGTTTTTCGCCATAGAAAGCAAGAATTTCCGCCAACTCCATAAGCATCTTGTAGGTTCTGTTATTCTTCCCTACGCGCTGAATCGCCTGATTGTACGCTTGTTCCGCCTCTTGTATTTCCGCTTTTGTGAAACTGCGTTCTTTGGTAATTTCGATAAAGAGCGTGTTGAGCAATTCCTTTTCCGCTGCAAGATAATTCGGACCAGTCGCACCCAAATCAAGAACATATTGAAAAGCACCTCTGGCTGTTTTGTAATCCGCGAAATTCTTCGCGGTGATACCAATGCTCAGCACATCCGATCCACCGCGCTTCATGCGTTTGTCCAAAGCCTTGGCTTGAATCAGTGCGGCATTGTAGCGTCCTTTGTAGTTGTAGAGCCAAATAAGCAGTTCTGCGTAAACAACGTTATCCGGATTTTTTTGAACTTTTTCCAAAAGGCGCTCTTTGGCCATCTCGTACACTTCATCCTCGTCGGTATCAAATTGCAAATAGCGACTCAAAATACTCTCACCCGATGCTCTGTAACTTGGATTGAACTCAATGAGACTGATGTATTCATCGATCATTTCGGAATTGCGATTTAACGCGCCATAGGCCTCGGCGATTTGCATGTTGAAAGGATAGCGGTCTTTCATCACGCGTCGTCCCTGAAGTAGTGTTTCCAACTCCCATTGGTGCAAGCGGTTGTTCTTGAAAACCGTACTCAATTCAATGTATGCATTTACCCCGTTGGGCAGTTCGGTTATGAGCTTTTTAAAATGTTTTTCGGCTTCGTCCTTGCGTCCTTCTTCCAAGTACATTTGACCCAAATACACTGCAATCACATAGTCATTCGGATTTTTTTTGATGTAGCGTTGGAGAAACTTTTCTGCGTCCTTGGCTTTGTTCGTTTTGACCAAGCATGTCACATAGCGCTGCAAGTACATTGCCTCGCCGGATTCATTGAAAAACTTCTCGTAATAGCCAATAGCCTTGTCGTATTCACCATTGGAGTAGTATAAATTCGCCAGTTCATGCTCTGCACTCTGCGCAAAAACTAAGGCACGCATGCACAAAATCAAGATGAACAAGCTCAAAATTCTCATGGCTTCTGCATTTTCTCTCTAAACGGTCTAACGCGCTCGCGTATTGCATCCGAAACATCGTAATAGGACGTTCTCATGCGGTCAAAACGCAGTTTGTAATCGCCAAAAGACGAGACAATGATATCCACATTGGCTCTTTCTGATGTAATAAAATTGCCGTATTCATCACGTTTTCCCACACCGTTATCGATATCTTCACGCAAGGTGTTCAGTTGGGCACGTTGGAAGGCAAAAATCGTATCCAAAAACATGCGTCTCATGGTGATAAAATCGCTGCCTTTGCGGATGTCGCGAATGAGGTTCATTTTTCGAGCAAATTCCTGATCGATGGTATCTTCCATGAAGTAGGTTTTCACTTCCACCTCAATTTCCCAAGCCTTGCGCTTGATAACATCAAAACTGTCATTAGGCATGGACTGAAACTCTTTTTCCAGGCTATCCAAGGTTTGCACCATGCTATCAATTTCTTGAAAATGCGCCTTTTTCTCAGCATCCAAACAAGAAACAAGCGAAAAAAAGATTCCCAAAGTCAAAGCTATTTTGTTATGCAATTTCATACTGTTGTTCCATTTAAATTATGCGTTGATGATATCAAATCCACAGTAAGGTCTTAAAACTTCCGGAATAACAACGCCCGCCTCCGTTTGATTATTCTCCAAAAGCGCAGCCACGATACGCGGAAGAGCCAATGCGCTGCCGTTCAAAGTATGTGCCAATTGGGTTTTCCCGTCTGCACCTTTAAAACGCAATTTCAACCTGTTGGCTTGAAAAGTTTCAAAATTGGATACAGAAGAAACCTCCAACCAGCGTTTTTGAGCCGTGGAATACACTTCGAAATCGTAGGTAAGTGCAGAGGTGAATCCCATATCACCACCACACAATCTCAATATTCTGTAGGGCAAATTCAATTTATTCAATAAACCTTTCACATGTTCAATCATTTCCTCATGTGCCTGCTCAGAACGGTCGGGGTGCTCAAAGCGGACAATCTCCACTTTATCAAATTGATGCAAGCGGTTCAAACCACGCACATCCTTGCCGTAAGAGCCTGCCTCACGTCTGAAACAAGGCGTGTAGCCGGTTATTTTGATAGAAAAATCTTCATTCGGCAAGATAACATCGCGGTAGATATTGGTTAGCGGCACCTCTGCAGTAGGTATCAAATACAAATCATCAACACCGATGTGGTACATCTGACCTTCCTTATCCGGCAATTGTCCTGTGCCATAACCACTTGCCTGATTCACCACATGCGGTGGGATAAACTCGCGGTATCCGGCTTTTTCAGCCTCATCCAAAAAGAAATTGATCAAAGCACGCTGTAACTTGGCCCCTTTACCTTTATAAATTGGAAAACCTGCACCGGTTACTTTCACGCCCAATTCAAAATCGATCAAATCGTATTTTGCACAGATTTCCCAATGCGGTAAAGCATCTTCACTCAAATTGGGAATACTACCCGCCTCAAAAACTGTTTCATTGTCTTTGTCAGACTTACCGGGAGGCACGATAGCCTTTGGAACATTGGGAATTTGATACAAAAGCTCTTGAATTTCAGATTCCAAGGCATTCACCATTGCGCGTAGCTCTTGTTCGGACTCTTTCATGGCTAAACTTTGAGTACGCAATACCTCTGCTTCTTCCTTTTTTCCTGACTTAAAAAACTCACCGATTTGCTTGGCAATGCTGTTCATTTCGGACAACAACTCGTCCAATTCCGTCTTTTTATTTCTCCACAAACTGTCTTTTTCCAACAGGGTGTCGATAAGCGGTGCTGCATCGAAATTTCTCTTTTTCAATCCCTCCACAAGGGCATCACGGTCTTTGCGTATTCTCTGTATTTCTAACATAATCTGCTCAAATTCTAGCGCGCAAAAGTAGTGATAAAATCATCCCAAAATTGAGGTTCATGATTCCGTTCAGACCAGTTTCTCAGCGCAAGATTTAGAATGATTCTGTCAAATTGTATTTTTGCAAGCGCTTGAATTCTCCATCAGGCGATACAGGATAAGTCCATACAATTACAGTTACACGTTACCATTTGAAAAAATCAAAATTAACATTTCCGTCACCCTTGGCCATTGCACTCGCTTTGACCGCTGTGGTTTTTGTTATTGGTTTTTTCAGAAATTTAAGCCAGGGCGAGTCTTGGCAGGAAAGTCTTGCATTGTTGACGAAGGGTTGGTACGGTGGACTCTGGGATAATTCCAGCGGTGGTCTCCACTTTGCTTTTCAAATGATGCTCATTTTGGTTTTGGGTCATGTTTTGGCAAAGACCGAACCCTTTCAAAAGTTTATCGGCTATCTTTCCATTTTCGGTAAAAACAACTCAACTGCTGTCGTTTTAGTGGCCATCACTTCTATTCTACTCGGTTTTGTCAATTGGGGTCTGGCGTTGGTTCTGTCAGCACTATTGGTGAAACATCTCCTTCAAAAATTAAGTCAACAAGGCCAAAAAGTAAATGCCGGACTGCTCGGTGCTGCGGCCTATACCTGCATGCTTGTTTGGCATGGTGGACTTTCCGGAAGTAGTCCTATAAAATCGAGCGAGCCCGGGGCATTGCAGGAAATACTGATGCAAGCCGGCTATTCGGAGCAATCGGGTGTCTTGGGTAGTATTTCTGTGACCGAGACAATTTTCTCCAATTTGAATTTGACTGTGTCGCTTATGCTGATCGTGCTTTTGCCACTTGTTTTGTTCTATATGTCCAAGAGGATCGATTCAAGAAATCAGCTACACGAAATAATCCTCGAAAACACGACAGAACAGCGCACCTTTCGATGGAACCTCTCAGCCTTGAGCGGACTCGTTTTCCTAGTTGTTGCACTATTCTTGGCCTTACAAAACAATTCCATTCCTCTCGGATTCCTGAACGTTAACTACATCAATTTGTGCTTGTTGGGTCTGGGGCTTTTGTTGCACAATAATTTGGAAAAATTCTCCGCTGCGGTTCATTACGCCATTCAAGATGCTTCCGGCATTCTGATTCAGTTTCCCATCTATTTCGGCATAATTGGGCTCATGAAAACGAGTGGGCTCACCATCCTCCTTTCCGAATATTTTGTGGAAATATCAAACGCGGGCAGTTTTCACGTTTTGTCTTTTCTCAGCGCAGGCATTCTGAATTTTTTCATTCCAAGCGGTGGCGGGCAATTTTACATACAAGGTCCGATTTTGATTCAAAGCGCTTTGGAGTTGGGTGTGAGTGTGCCTAAAACAATCATGGCGCTGTCCTACGGCGACCAATGGACGAACATGCTGCAACCCTTTTGGGCGCTGCCTTTGATCGGAATCACAAAAATCAGACTGAGCGCACTACTGCCCTACTGTTTGGCATTGTTTGCTGTGAGCGGCGCGGTTTTCATTGCTGCTCTCCTCATTTTCTGATGAGTCATTGGTTAACACCGTTTAATCACTGAATAACATCGCTAAATTTCCCAAATTGACCTAGTTCAACACCCTTACTGTCAGAATCGCTAACTTTGCGACATGCACAAATCATTTTTGTACTTTTTCTTGAGCTTCCTTGCCTTTTCAACGGCTCATGCACAACAAAAAATTTCAATTTCAGGAATTGTGGTAGATTTAGAGAACGGTTCCGCTATGCCGTTTGTGAATGTCGTGCTACTGCAAGCTGCTGACTCAAGCGTTGTAACCGGAGGACTCACCGATGAAAAAGGCGCCTTCCGCTTGTCTAATATCCTCAAAGGAGAATACATTTTGCGCTGCAAGTTTATCGGCTATACCGAACTTTACAAAAACATCAAGGTTCAGGGCACAGAGCGACAAATGGAACTCGGTGTTTTGGAAATCAGTCCGTCAAGTTTTTCCAAAAGCGAGGTAGTCATTGAAGTGGAAAGAAAATTACTCGAAACCAGCATCGACAAGCGGATTTTCAACGTGGATGAAGATTTGTCGTCCAAAGGAGGTTCGGCACAAGATGTATTGCAAAATGTACCCTCCGTGGAAGTGGACCAAGACGGCGGTATTTCATTGCGCGGAAATTCGAATGTTATCATCCTCATCGATGGCAGACCGAGTACCTTGAGCGGTGGTTCCCGGGGCGCTGTATTGGGCGGTATTCCGGCGGAATCTATTGAGCGCATTGAAATTGTGACCAATCCTTCCGCGAAATATGACCCCGACGGTATGACAGGAATCATCAACATCGTGCTGAAAAAAAATCGTCTCAGAGGTATCAATGGCAATGTATCGGTGTCCAGAGGGACGGGCAACAGCAACACCACATCTTTCGGAATCAACTATCGAACCTCCAAAGTCAACGTTTTTGCCAACTACAGCAACCGCATCAACGACGGTTTCCGAAACTTCTTCTCCTACCGTGAACGCGTTTTAGGGGATGACCTCGAAATATTCGATCAATCGCGATACGGAAGGGACATCAATTCCGGAAACACGCTCAAAACAGGTCTGGACTATACCATCAACGACAATCAGGTTGCCGGTTTTGCAATCACCTATGGCGACAACAACCGCGGTCGTTATGGCTTGCTCAGCAACGACATGAGCACCAATGCAAACGGCACTCGCTTGTGGTACAGAAACAGCACAGAAGACACCAAGAACAACAGTTTGGACATCAACAGCAACTACCAATGGCGATTTAAAGACAAAAAAGGTGAAATGTTTTTGGATGTCACCCATTCGCGCTCACAAGGCAGAATGGTAGGTTTGTACGATGAATTCGCATTTTCAGGCAACCAAACCGGACTCTACTACACCGAACGTCTGGACAACCCTGAATCGTCAAATATAACAACGGCAGCTTGGGATGTTGTGAATCGCTTCAAAAAAGAAAATCAGATTGAATACGGTCTGAAAGCAATCATCAACAGCAATGACAGAACGCAGTACCGCGAAATCTACGACTTCGACAACAGCCAGTTCTACCCCGATGTCAACATCAACAATGAATTTCGCTTGGTGGAACAAATCTACTCCGCGTATGGTATTTATGCCCAAAAGCTCAAAAAGTTTCACTACCAAGTCGGGATGCGGCTCGAACAGGCTTTGGTTCGACCTCAACTTCTGACCACCAATCAGAACTTCAAAAACGACTATTTCTCTTTTTTTCCGAGTGTTCACATTGTATTGCCTTTGCAAAACAAGAAAGACCTCTTCGTGAGCTACTCCAGACGCATCAGCAGACCAGGTATGGGCAACTTGAATCCCTTTGTAGAGTTCACCGACCCCTTCAACTTGCGCTATGGTAATCCTGCGTTGCGCCCCGAATACACCAACAGCTTTGAAGTGGGCTACAACCAGGACTTGAAAAAACTTGCCTTGAACAACACTTTCTACTACCGACATTCGTATGATGTGTTGCAGCGCGTAATCGTTTTTGACAGCCTTGGAAGAAGCGCGGTGACCTGGGACAATTTGGAACAATCCATCAACTGGGGGTATGAAGGCGTAGCGACCTATAAGCCCACGAAATGGTGGAGAAATATGTTCTCCGTGAATGTGTATCAACTCTACATCCGGACCAACAATCCCCTGCTGCAGAACAACTCAGGCATCAACTGGAATGCAAAACTCACCACAAGCTTTGACTTGTGGAACAAAACAGCCTCAATTCAAATCAATGGACGCTACACCGCGCGACGCATTACACCGCAAGGTTTTGCGCAACCCGGTCCCTCATTGGATATTTCGTTCCAAAAAAGTTTTCTCGACAAAAAGCTCGACTTGACCATCAGAGTTTCGGACATATTAGACACCCAGCGTATGTGGTTGCTGACAGAGATCGACGGCGTTTATCAAGAGCGTATTTTCAAATGGGAAACGCGCCGTCTTTTCATTACGCTCAATTACAAATTCGGACGCATGCAAGCCGGCAAAGAACCACGCAAAAAACCGACCCAAAACCCGGGCGGTGGCGGCGGTGGCGACGACATGATGTAGAACTTCGGGAAACCCAAAATTTTCTCTTAAAAACATTTGAGATTTCATGCGCTAAGAAGCGATTCTGTGACCACACAATTGCTGTTGAAACATTGTTGAAAACATACCCCTCCAACACCGTTTTGAGCACCTGAAATGACGTTGAAATCATTAAATTTGCACCTTTCCAAAAAAGAACACAAAACGAATTTTCCCAAGAGAAAAACTATGAGTGAAATAGAGAAAAACAAAGATTATTCAGCAGACAATATTCAAGCCCTCGAGGGCATGGAGCACGTGCGCATGCGTCCGTCGATGTACATCGGCGATACCGGCGTGAAAGGTTTACACCACTTGGTTTATGAAGTTGTGGACAACTCGATCGACGAAGCGCTTGCAGGGCATTGCGACAACATCAAAGTGATCATCAATGAAGACGATTCCATTTCAGTAGAAGACAACGGTCGCGGTATTCCTGTGGATATTCACAAAAAAGAAGGCGTATCTGCTTTAGAGGTTGTAATGACTAAGATCGGTGCGGGTGGGAAATTCGACAAAGATTCGTACAAAGTCTCGGGCGGTTTGCACGGTGTGGGTGTGTCATGCGTAAACGCACTCTCCGACCACTTGCATGCAACGGTGTATCGCGAAGGAAAAATATATGAGCAGGAATACGAGCGTGGAAAAGCGCTGTATGCTGTGAGAGAAATCGGCACCACCGACAAGCGCGGTACCAAAGTAACTTTCAAACCGGATAATACCATTTTCTCCGTTACTGAATACAGCTACGACACTTTGGCTGCCAGAATGCGAGAATTGGCCTTCTTGAACAAAGGAATCCGCATTTCATTGACTGACAGACGCGTTGAAAATGAGGACGGTACTTTCCTGCACAAAGAATTTTACTCTGAAGGTGGATTGGCTGAGTTCTGTGCTTACTTGGACAAAAACCGCGAACCCATCATCGAAAAAGTGATTCACGTAGAAGGTGAAAAAGACGGCATTCCCGTAGAAGTGGCACTCATTTACAACAACTCTTACGCGGAGAACGTATTTTCCTACGTGAACAACATCAACACGCACGAGGGAGGAACGCACCTCTCCGGTTTCAGACGCGGATTGACCAATACGCTGAAAAAATACGCAGACGAAAGTGGTATCCTTGCCAAAGAAAAAATAGAAATTGTAGGCGACGACTTTCGTGAGGGATTGACCGCCATCGTTTCTGTGAAGGTGATGGAGCCACAATTCCAAGGGCAAACAAAAACTAAATTGGGCAACCAGGAAGTTTCGGCTCCTGTATCGCAGTTGGTTTCCGATATTCTGGCCAGCTACTTGGAGGAACACCCCAACGACGCCCGTCGCATTGTGGAAAAAGTGGTTTTGGCAGCACGCGCCAGACACGCCGCACGCAAAGCCCGCGAAATGGTTCAAAGAAAGAATGTGTTGTCCGGTTCAGGATTGCCCGGTAAGTTGGCCGACTGCTCCGAAAAAGACCCGGCGATGTGCGAAATTTACTTCGTAGAGGGAGACTCCGCAGGTGGTACGGCTAAACAGGGTCGCGACCGTCACTTTCAAGCGATTATGCCCCTAAGAGGTAAGATCCTGAACGTGGAAAAAGCCATGCAGCATAAGATTTTTGAAAACGAAGAAATCAAAAATATCTACACAGCTTTAGGTGTACGCGTTGGAACGGAGGATGATTCCAAAGCATTGAACCTCGAAAAATTGCGCTACCATAAAATCATCATCATGTGTGATGCCGACGTGGACGGTTCGCACATTGAAACGCTGATTTTGACTTTCTTCTTCCGCTACATGAAAGAATTGATTGAGCAAGGTTATGTCTACATTGCAACACCACCACTCTACCAAGTGAAAAAAGGTACAAAATCTGCCTATGCGTGGAACGACGACCAGCGCGATTTGCTCATCCAGCAAATGAAAGGCAGTGGTTCTGATTCTTCGGTAGGTGTGCAGCGCTACAAAGGTTTGGGTGAAATGAACGCCGAACAGCTTTGGGAAACAACCATGAACCCGGAAGGTCGTACCTTGCGTCAGGTGACCATTGAAAATGCTGCCGAAGCAGATCAAATTTTCTCCATGCTCATGGGCGACGATGTGCCACCACGCCGAGAATTCATCGAAAAACACGCGAAATACGCCAACATTGATGCGTAATCGATTAGATATTAAAAAAGCCCTTCGAATTTCGGAGGGCTTTTTTACAATTTGATTCACTATTTACCCAGAGCTTTTATCACTCTTTCTTCTTCAATTACAACATCCCTCATCAACAAATTATGAGGAAATTGCTTCATTTTTGACCCTTTAAAAGAAGTAAGAATATTATAAAGTGTTGATGCTGTGATCAGTGAAAGATTGAGTTCATATTCAATAGCACATTCCTTAATGAAATCATCTGAAAAATCCGGTGCTATTAATAACGACTTCACAACCTTGTAGCCCTTATCGTTGATCATTTTTGAATATGATTTCAGTTGCCTAGACACTGAACTGAATTTATTATACCCATTTTCCTTTACTGTTTTACACTCGACAACAATAATATCATTATTGCCTAAATTGATTAAGACATCGACTATATCCTTGTTAGTGTTCAATTTTTTTCGAAGATTTTCATCAACATTGAAACCAAGTTGAATGAAGATATCTTTTGTGAGTTCCTCAAATTTCAATCCTAAATCGGGTTCCTTAATAACTACTCCATTATCCTTAAGACCATTCAAATCTCTGAATCCAATTCTTGAATAATTCTCTAATAAAAGATTGGCTGAGTCTTTATATGCCTCAAGAATATTTGTAATAAGGTCTCCTCTTGATTTTATTTCTCTTGCCTTTATGAAGGCGTTTAGTTGCTCATTTGTTAGATGCTCAAGAATATCTCGAGGTTTAATATTTGAATCCAATAAGAATGAACTAATCAGAACTTTTTCTTCTTGAAATTGATATTTTTCCCTCAAGGTGTTGTTCAATTCAGGAAGTTCCTGATCTAAATCATGAAGTAATTTTTCGAATCCATCAATTGAGATTCCTACCTTATCATCTTTTTCGATTGATTCAAAATACAAAATCAAATTTTGTATCTTTTCCTCAATTGTCATTCCTTTAATTGGGACACTTATCTTTAGAGAATTTTCAATTAATTCATTCAGTACCTTTTTCTTTTCAGTCAAAGTCAAACCTTCTTTGTGTATGTCCTCTGCTAAAACTTTGGAAAACGAAATACCTTCTGAAATTATTGACTCTATTTTCATTTCATATGAGAGCTTCGTGTCGATACCATGCCTTTTACAAATCATGTTAATTTGCGGCTCTCGGAAAGATTTTAATACACGACGATAGAATTTATCACCTAATTCTTTTCCTCTGACCTTACGCAAAATTGATACTATCTCATCGGCGACATAAATTGTGCTGGTTTTTTTAGAATAGAAAATAAGTCCTAAAGTTTTCAACTCATTAATGACATTATCAATATCCAATTTTGCTATTGGTAAAATGGAGTAATTGATTTTTTTTATTTCTTCTTGAGACAAACCTAATTCTTGAGCTAAGGTCTTCAAGATGCTTTGTTCATCGGTAGTGATCTTTGAATCCTGATTGTTTTCGTTATCATTAAAATAAGCCGTATTGAGACAACTTCTATATAATCTGTAATCTCGAAGTCGACTAATTTCCATTACTGGTTTTTCTGATTCCAACTCATTTTTAAATTCCGAAATTTTTATTTTAAAACTCTCAATTTCAGATTCATAAAGTCTTGAAAACCAATCTTGTTTCATTATAGCATTACCTTCTCTGGAAATAATGTCAATTAAAATATCAAGTTGAGACGTAGTATTGGTAAATTCCTTGAAAACTAAATCAGTGAATTCTTGTTTGATAAGTTCAAACACTTTGGCAACATTGATGTTATCAATATTTTTGATGTCTCTGTTGCCATCTGTTAATATCTTATCTATTTCAACAGAATTTTTGGACTTGGAACTTAGAAGCCCATCAATAATTTTTAAAAATGAATTTTTTTCAAACGAGTTTAGCTGATCCAGTATCTTTTCCAGTTTCATAAAATTATTTTGCTCCTAATATACACAAGATTTACTTTTAGCAAAACAAACGTTCTCTTTTATTCCACATGACATTGAGAAAAAAAACACAAATCTTCTTCATTACTTAACAAAAAAATCAGCAAAATAGTGCCGACTCAAGACAAGGAAAAATAACAAACAAAAAATAAACGAAATACTAGCCAATTACCCGCTTCAAAGTATCTGCCTTGCGTTCTGTCTCCAACCACTCTTTGTGCGGGTCAGAATCTTGCGTAAATCCACCGCCCACATAGAGCATTGCCTTATTTTCTACCCACTGCATACAACGCAAATTGACAAATAAAGCCGATGCATTTTCGTTAACAATTCCAATCATTCCGGTGTATAAAGAACGCTGATGCGCTTCAAATTGACGGTATAAGTGCAGTGCTTCATTCGTTGGCACGCCACATACGGCCGGCGTTGGATGCAGAGAGCGAACAAAAGTCTCAAAATTCTCACTTTTCAAGGCAAAACGAAAATCATTGCGGAGGTGTTTGACCGGACCGGCTTGCACCACATAGCCCGGCGATTTTTCCAACAATTGTCCGTGCTCAACGATAAGCCTTTCCAAAAAATCAGAAACGTATTGCTGCTCCTCACGCTCTTTGTCCGTCCACAAAGCGTCATCCGCATGAGCCGGCAAGGTTCCGGCAAGCGCCATAGTTTTGTACACGTTATTCTCACCCTGCAACAAAATCTCGGGTGTTGAACCCATCCAAAAACCCGTTTCCGAATTGTATAAACAATACGTGAAATTGGCCGGGTAGGTCACGCAAAGTATGGCGAAAACATCTTGAAAGGAATCCGGGGAAATAGGAACCGATTGAACCCGAGAATAAACCACTTTCGCCACACCCTGCGCCTTCATGGCAGCAATCAAATTCTTGGCCCTTTTGAGGTAGTCTGTTTCGGTCATTTCAGGCACATCGCGCTTGGGAAACTCGGAAACTTGCAAATCGTGCACACCTACGGCCTCGCTTGGTTCAAATGTCCAGAAATTTTCCGCATGGGCATCAGAAATCACGAAACCGGAATTTCCCAATCCAGCAGTCCGAACCCACTTGCCGATATGCACTTGAAAATCTGAATCATTGGGAAGTTTGTATGCGAGGAATTCTGTCATGGGTATACCAGGTTTAGAAGTCGTATTACCGTTTTACAACGTCCAAGTCATTTAATGATTTTAGACCACATTTGTCAAGCAACACTTTGACGATACAAGTGTTCTTGAAATTCAATAAATAATTTCCTTACATCGGACACCTCTCTCAAAACCGCCAAAGCATCTTGAATGGAATCATACTTATTTCTCAAAAGAATGGGTAGTTTCTCTTGGTCGAGTTCGTCCACACCTGTTTCAATGTATTTGCTCAACACGAAAGTGATAAACTCTTTTTGTTTGTCGTTAAGCAAGGCAAAGATGGTTGCTTCGGCAGCTTTGGCTCTGGCTTCTCGGGTCAATGATTCACGTTCTCCGTTGAAAATATAACGCAACACATCATACAGGTCGCTTTTTTCCATATCTACCAACTTTTGCAAGGTCTCTAAATTCGATTTCGGGAAACCTGCTGTATCTAAATTTTCTAAGAGCGTTTTACGTGTCATTGGATTGCTCCACAGTTTCCGCAATTCTTCTTCGTCTTTGAAAAGTTTAGGCAACTCACCAAATAGATTATTCAAAAATTCTTCTGCTGAAATAGGTTTACCGTCTGCACTCCAAAATGAAGTAGAAACCATATGTTGAATTTCTCTTTCCTTGCCGTTTTTCAGTTTGATTTTTACTTTCTTCTTGCAAACACAAGGTCGCTGTCCGCATTTCTCACAAGGTTGGGGCGGTTGTTTTTCGCAAACGCAAGGTCTTTCTCCACAAACAGGACAAGGTCTTGGCGGAACGTATTCACATTCACACGGATTTTGTCCGCACTTTTTGCAAGGTTCTTCTTCCAAAGGTTCTCCGTCCCATTCAGGGTCTGAAAAGTGTTTGTAGGCGTCTACAAAGTCGTAAATGGTGAAAAACTCTTTGCCATCAAAAAGTCTTGTGCCACGTCCAACGATTTGTTTAAACTCAATCATTGAATTAACAGGACGAAGCAAAACGATATTCCGAATGTTTCGTGCATCAACTCCCGTTGAAAGTTTTTGCGAAGTAGTCAGAATGGTTGGGATTGTTTTTTCGTTGTCCTGAAATTCACGCAACAATCTTTCGCCTTCTTCTCCGTCATTGGCAGTAACACGAACACAATAAAACGGGTCTTTGCTCTTAGCGTTTTGGTTTACCAAATCTCTTATCAATGCTGCGTGTCCTTGATTGGCACAAAAGATTATTGCCTTCTCGTCCCGATTGCTATCGGGATGGTTGGCTTCATCTAAAAATATGTTTACCCGCTTGGCTTCCCGTTCTACAATTTCAATGGTGCGGTTAAAGTCTTTTTCTTCATACAATTTGCCTTCTTCAATTTCTCCTTCTACAATGGTGTCGTCCGAAGTGTAGCGATAATCGTCTAAAGTGGTTTTGATGCGTTTTACTTTGAATGGCGTTAAGAAACCGTCATTGATGCCGTCTTTCAACGAATAGATGTAAACAGGTTCGCCAAAGTAACGGTAAGTGTCCACATTGTCTTTTCGCTTGGGTGTGGCTGTTAAACCCAACTGCACTGCGGGACTGAAATATTCCAAAATGCTTCGCCAATTGCTTTCGTCATTGGCTCCACCACGGTGGCACTCGTCAATGATGATAAAATCAAAATAGTCGGCTGGGTATAATTGATAGTTGACAATGGATAATGGATAATTAGCCGGTGGTTCAGCAGCAATGGATAGGTTTTCATTCTCTATTTTCAATTCTTCATTGTCAAGTGATTTTTCATTGTCTATTGTCAATTCTCCAGTGTACGTTGGAGAAGTCATAAAGGTTTGAAAAATGGTAAAGAAAATGCTGCCGTTGGTCGGCACTTTTCCGCTTTTCTTTATCTCGTTGGGTTTTATCCGCACCAAAGCATCTTCGGGAAATGCCGAAAATGAATTGTAGGCTTGGTCGGCTAATATGTTTCTGTCGGCTAAAAATAAAATTCTTGGTCTGCGGTTGCCGTCTCGTTTTAAGTTCCAACGGGTTTGAAACAGTTTCCACGCAATTTGAAAAGCAATTGCCGTTTTTCCTGTTCCTGTGGCAAGGGTGAGTAAAATTCTTTCTTTGCTTTGTGCAATGGCTTCAACGGTTCTTTGAACAGCAATTTCCTGATAATACCTTAATTGCCAACTTCCGCTTTTGTCTTCAAAAGGAACATTGGCAAACTTTTCTCTCCACACTTCGGCAGGCTCAGTGTCCGAGCTTTTCGGGTAGGTTTTGTTCCAAAGTTCGTCAGGGCTTAAAAAATTTGTTACCAAACCTTCTTCGCCTGATTTCATACAGATTTGGTAAATGGCTAAGCCGTTGGTGCTGTATGTGGTTTCTAATTTTAGTTTCTCTGCATATTTCTTGGCTTGCATCACGCCTTCGCCCACTTCCAATTCGTCACTTTTGGCTTCTACTACTGCCAACTTGATGCCTTTGTAAACCAACACATAATCAGCAATTTCTCTTTTACCCCTGCCACCGCCTGTTTGAATTTTACCTGCCGTTATATTGTATTCACGAAGGACTTTAGAGCCTTCCACAACGCCCCAAACACAAGCCTTTAGCTTTGGGTCTATGAGTTCTGCTCTTGTTTCTGATTCGTTCATAATTTCTCTTTTAAAGCACTTTAAGGTTTTCTTTCTTCTTTTTGTTTTATACAAATAATTGATTTTCAGTTATTTGTCATTTTGAAACGGTTCTATAAAGTGAAATCTATAAAGTAAAACATCGTTTTCTTACATCTTTTGCTTTATAGAATATTTTGCCCATCGTTTACTGCCAACAAGAATCAAAATGTCTCTTGAAACCATACTTTTTAAAATTCTCTTGACAGTATGCTCATTGATTTCCTTTCCAATCCTTTGATGAATTTCGCCAAATCCACTATTCGGATAAGCTGTCAAATCTTTAAAAATCAATTCTTCCAAACGGTAATCTTCAATGTTTTTAAGATTAGTTTTTCCCTTGAAATTGATTTTTCGGATAAATTCAGGATTTACCGCATATTGAGTTCCTTTCCCTTTGCCCGTTTTTACAACCAATTCCAAATCAATCAATCTGCCCAACCAATTTCTTAACCCTACTTCTTCGTTTTGATTAAGGATGTTAGAAATCTCAAGAGCAGTATAAGATTGTTGTTGTGCTAATAAACCTAATGAAATTAGTTCCTTTTGTTTTAACGAAAACTCATTGCTTGCTTTATCCATTAATCTTACTACTTCTTTGCTCACAAATTGTTTTTTCACAATAACGGTTACCCGCTCGTCAGTTTCTTTTACAATGGGTAGGGGCTTTCCTGAGCCTAAAAGTTTGGCGTAAACCAAGTCATAGCCACTGCCTTCTTTTTCCATTAAGCCCAAATCATAAAAAATTTTGGAGAGGTGTTCATTCCTTCTAATGGATTGACTTAAAATATTTTTGGGTGTAACCCCAAATGGCAACCTACCCGGACTATGAATTTCCATTCTGTCTGGGAAAATATTGATAAAAATATCGCCCCGAGTGGTGTATGTTCTATGAACCAATGCATTCACCACCAGTTCTCTGACTACTTCAATCGGGAAAAATGGGATATTTTTTCGGAACATCCCTTCCGACACTTCTACGCTTTCCTGCCAATCCGGAACATCATTCAGAACTCTATCTAATAGCTCTTTGGGATTTGCGAAATAATCATCTAAAAGCAATTTCCATACTTTTTCATCCTTGTCATCATAGCGAATGACTTGTATGGCTGGTGGATAAAGCAGCGAAGCTCTATCATTGCGTTTGCCTATCCACAAAATACCCAAATTGGTTAAAAAGCCATTCTTTTGGATGAAGTAGAAATCTAATAATTCTTCATCATCCATTTCTTTAATAAAGCGGCTTACCCGTTGTGAATTTCTGATGTCATTAAGAAATGTTCTTTTTTTAACTTCATCAAATTGAGAAGCGGGAACCTTTTTGGTGGTTTGCTCTTCCCAAACAAAAGCGTTTTTATCGGCAGCCAAACGAGCCATTTCATCGGGAGGCACAGGCTTACATTCATCGTGAACCCTTACATAATACTTGCCATCGGTAGTAGATGCAATGGTTTGTGCGTTTCTGAAAATCTGTACTTGAATATACTCGGCTTTGTTCTCAGCAGTTTCAATGGTTACGGCTATACCCACATTAACTGTTCTGTGTGCAATGTTTTTCTGAATAATATCAGGAAAGTTTCTATCTGCAATTTTTTGTTTTTCGGGTGGGTGTGTTGCTTTGTCTTCTATACCAATATAGATAAAACCACCTTGAGCATTGGCAAAACAAACACAATCTTTTGCCAACTCATTCCAATCGGTATTTTTACCATTCAGGAATTTGAGTGATTTCTTATCTATGTTTTTATTTTCCTCCATTATCGTCTGAACCTTGATTATGCTTGATTAACTTGATTGCTTGATTTTATTATTGTGTACTCGTTTGAACTGTAAACTTTTTGATCCAAAATTGATTAACAGACCAATTTCCAAATTGTAGGCTTCCAAATAATTCATTGCTTGTGCTAAATGCACATCTTCCAAATTAATGATGGCTTTTATTTCCACCATTATTTTGTTCTCAACAAAAAAATCAACCCTGCGTGTGCCTACGTCATATCCTTTGTAAACCAAAGGCATTTCTTGTTCTCTGACAAATTCAATGTTTTGCAATTGCATTTCAATTGCCAAAGCTCTTTGATACACAACTTCCTGAAAACCATTACCCAAATGCTTATGCACTTCCATTGCGGCTCCTATGATTTTATGGGTTATTTCTTGCTCTTTCATTGTGCTCTTTTTGTCTTGAACCTTGATTATTGTCTGAACCTTGATTGTGCTTGATTTACTTGATGACTTGATTTATTTGAAATCGTGGTAATCTGCGAATCCTTTACATCAAGGTTCAGACCGCCACTAAACGCCTTTTGCAAGATGGATTTTTTCAGTTCTTCCAAATCAGCTATTTTCTTTTGATACACCGCTTCCAACTTTTGCGTTTCGGCTCGCAGGGCATCTAATTGGCGGACGATGGATTGTTGTTCTTCAATTGTAGGCAATGCAATTTTAAGCCCTTGTATCATTCCTAATTTCAAAAATCTGGTATTCGCTCCAACTGACATTTCTTTAAACTCTTTCAAACTTTTCAGTAGTTGAAAATATAAGTAGCGATACAAAACCTTCTGCTTTTCATTCACAGTGATAACATAGGTTCTTTGATAAGCATTGAATTTGCCTTTGTAATGCTTAACATTGAAATCACCACTTGCATTATTGCCAGCTAATAAAATTGCTTCAAGGTCAAATGCATAATTGTCTATTGCATAAACTTCTCTTGAACAAGTAAAAAAAGGATATTTACCATTTTCAACAGCAGCATTAGAATTTAATTTGCCTGTTTTTATATCAACCAAACTTCCCAAATCAACTTTGTTTGCTTTTATTGAATTCAAATAACTTTCAAAAAGTTCTTTGGCGTTTTTGAGGTTTTGTTCGGCATTGGCTAAGGCCTTGGCTATGGCGGCAAAGGCTTCATCTAAAATGGAAACAATGCGTTGTTGTTCGGGGAGAGATTTTGGAAATGTAATATCAACTTTCTTAACAAGGTCACCACTTATGTTTTTTACAATGGCACCTGCACCAAGTGATTGAATTTGTTCTTGAACATTTGGTGAAGTAAGTAAATAATAGAAGTAATCTTTATCAAGATAATCAGGTAATCTAAACACAAACCAACCATCGTGGATGTAGCCGTCCGTTTTCATAATGTATGGCTTTCCAAACGACATTGAATTCGATAAAATAAAATCTCCTTCTTTTACATATCTTGACTTTTCAGCACCTTCTTTTGTTATTTTTTCTTTCGTAGAAAAGATGTATTTGTCAACTCCTTTCGTATCTCCAATTTTAATCCAATTCACCCCATCAGGACTATCCGTTTGATATTTTTCAATTGGTCTTGGTGAACTTCCCCGCTCAACAATACAAACTTCCCCCAACTTCTTTATTTCCCAACCTTGCTTCATATTGTCTGAACCTTGATTTTTGTGATTTATCTGATTGGCTTGATTGCTTGATTTTTTTTCTGTCTTAATCATATTAATCTATTAATCCTTTAATCATGGTTAGTATTTCTGCACTTTCTGTCTGAATCATGATTTACTTGATTTTAGGATTTACAGGATTGAACTTTGGATTGTAAACTTTTTTAAATTGAAGGCTTTTTGCCCCAAAGTTTATGAGTAAGCCAATCGGAAAATCATAAGCTACCACATAGTTTTTAGCTTGAGCTAAATGCACATCTTCCAAATTGATTAGTGCTTTTAATTCAACGATTACTTGATTTTCCACCACAAAATCAGCCCTGCGTGTTCCTACTTCTATCCCATCATAGTAAATAGTTTGTTCAATTTCTCTCCCAAAATTCAATCCGGCTCTTTCTATCTCAATAGCCAAGCACCGTTGGTATATAACCTCCTGAAAACCATTGCCCAGCGTATTGTGCACTTTCATGGCACATCCGTTTATTTTATATGTAATCTCGTCTAAAGTCATAGGCATTTAAAATCTTGCTCATCTGTCAATCCTGCAAATCCTGATTCAGACAATAAGGTTTGCAATGCTATCCAATATTTCATCTGCTTCTCTATCCAGTTCACGCATCTCAGCCAATATTTCTTGCGGTTGGCGTAGCGTTACTTCTTCTTTTTTATTCGGATTCTTTACGCTCAAATCAAAAGTGCTTTGGTCAATGTCTTTTACATTTACCGTCCAGGAGTTCTCGCTATCGGCAAAGGTTTTTTGTAATTCAACAAATTCTGCCAAGTCGTTTTCGTTGAGTGGGTTGGTTTTGCCCAAATTTCGGTCAAGGTTCAACTGGTAAAACCAAACGTTGCGTGTGGGTTTTCCTTTTTCAAAAAACAACACAACGGTTTTTACCCCTGCACCGGTAAAGGTGCCACCGGGTAAATCCAACACGGTATGCAGGTTGCAGTTTTCTAACAAGGTTTTGCGTATGGCAACTGTGGCATTGTCGGTATTGCTCAAAAATGTGTTTTTAATGACCACACCTGCCTTGCCACCTGCTTTCAATATTTTAATGAAGTGCTGCAAAAAGAGCGAAGCGGTTTCGCCTGTTTTAATCGGGAAGTTTTGTTGCACTTCGGCACGTTCCTTTCCACCAAAAGGCGGATTGGCAAGCACCACATCATAGCGGTCTTTTTCCTGTATGTCGGCAAGGTTTTCGGCAAGCGTGTTGGTATGTATGATGTTGGGAGCTTCCACACCGTGCAAAATCATATTCATAATGCCAATGATATACGCCAATGATTTTTTCTCTTTGCCGTAAAAGGTGCGTTTTTGCAGTATCTCGGTTTCTTTGGTAGAAAGTGATTTGCTGTTTCTCAGATAGTCGAACGCTTCGCAAAGGAAGCCCGCACTGCCTACTGCACCGTCATAAATTTTGTCGCCAATTTTTGGGGCAACCACTTTTACAATGGTCGTAATGAGCGGTCGGGGCGTGTAGTATTCGCCACCGTTTCGCCCTGCGTTGCCCATATTTTTGATTTTGTCTTCATACAGATGGCTCATTTCGTGCTTCTCTGCGTGGGTGCGGAAACGCAACTCGTCAATACGGTTAATCACTTCACGCAAATTGTAGCCGCTTTGAATGCGGTTTTTCAGTTCGCTGAAAATTTCGCCAATCTTGTATTCAATGGTGTCGGCACTTTCGGCACTTAGCTTAAACTTTTTGAGGTAGGGAAACAGTTTGTTGTTTACAAAGTCGGTGAGGTCGTCACCTGTCAGGGCTTTGTGGTGGTCGAGTTTTCCGTCTTTGCCTTTTGGCATTGCCCAAACTGTCCATTGGTAATCTTTGTCAATAATAGGCGTGTAAGTCTTGCCTGTTAGTTCGGCTGCTGTGGCTCGGTCTTTCTCTAAGTCGTCCAAATATTTAAGGAACAAAATCCAAGAGGTTTGCTCCACATAGTCCAATTCACTGCCGCAACCTGCGTCTTTGTGAAGAATATCATCAATATTTTTAAAGGTTTGTTCGAACATGAGCAGTCGTATTTTATAAGATTTGGTAAAATTAAAATACTTGTCGAATTGCCCACATGGGAAACAAACAAAATATTGTCTCGATTTTGATGGACAAAAAGTGCATTTGACATTGAAAACCGCGATCCTACATCGACTCATCCGCGGTCAAGCGCTGGAAGTTCATCGTACCCTCCTGATCCAGTCGAAGTCGGAGTTTTCCATTGGGAACATCAAAATCAACATTTCCTTTGTAAATCAAGTTTTTAACTGAATTCACATCAAGTGTTACATCAAAAATTTGTTTTGGAATTTGGAAATCACAGCCCACGCTGAATTGCGTGCAACCGAATGCCTTATTGCCTTGAATGACCTGTCCTTTTGCACATTTTGGACAAGTCAAACCACCCATCTCTTCGATGGCTTTTTGCATGCGGTAAGCCTTTGGAGAGAGTATTTCGTTGGTGAGGTCCATGACCATTTGCTTGAGCTCTTCCTTGAATTTTTCGTGGTCGTATTGTTGCTTTTCGATCAAGCGCAATTTCTTTTCCCACTCTCCCGTAAGTTCCGGCGATTTAAGCAGTTCATTGGAAATTGTATCAATCAAATGAACCCCTTTTTCCGTGGCAAAAATGTTCTTCTTCTTGCGTTCGATGTATTTTCTTCTGAATAAAGTTTCTATGATGTTAGCACGCGTTGATGGTCGACCTATCCCATTGTCTTTCAACAACTCACGCAGCTCCTCATCATCTACTTGTTTACCTGCGGTTTCCATGGCGCGCAGCAAGGTTGCTTCAGTATAGGGCTTGGGTGGAGACGTTTTTTTGGTTTCCAACTTGGGCTCATGTGGTCCGGACTCCCCTGCCTCAAATATCGGCATCAGATTTTCCTCGTCTTCAGCATTTTGCTCTTCCTTGTCTTCGGGTTCTTCTTGTTTTTGGTTTTTCTCAAAATCGTAAACCACACGCCAGCCCGGTTCGAGAATCTGTTTTCCTGTAGCTTTAAATTCGAGGCTTTTTTCCGCATCGACATCCACCTTTCCAATCACCACGGTATTGGCTACCTTACAATCCGGGTGAAAAGCCGCCAAAAAACGATTCAAAACCAACATGTAGATGCGCGCCTCGTCTTTGCTCATGTTGTTGGGATTAACTCCCGTGGGAATAATCGCGTGGTGGTCGGTCACTTTTTTATTGTCAAAAATCTGCTTGGATTTCTTGATGGGTTTTGCCAAAAGTTCATTTGCCAAAGGATTTACCGATGCAATGCCTTGCAATATTTCCGGAATTTTGGGATACAAATCCTCGGAGAGATAGGTCGTGTCCACACGCGGATAAGTAACCAGTTTTTTCTCGTAAAGGCTTTGAATCAATTTGAGCGTATCCTCTGCAGAATAGCCCATCTTTTTATTGGCCTCCACCTGAAGCGCGGTCAAGTCGAAAAGTCGCGGTGCGGATTCTTTGCCCTCCTTCACCTCAAAAGAGACGATTTCAAACGGTTTGCCGGTTATTTCCTCAACGGTCTTGGTTGCTAATTCCAGTTTTTTAATTTTACCGAGTTCGGAAGAAAATTCAACTTCGCGGTATTTCGTTTTTACTTCCCAGAAATCCTCGGGAATGAATTGCTCTATTTCCTTTTGACGCTTCACAATCATGGCCAAAGTGGGAGTTTGCACGCGTCCGATGGACAAAACGCCGTCGTTGTTGCCGAATTTCAACGTAAACAAGCGCGTAGCATTCATCCCGAGCATCCAGTCACCTACTGCACGTGAAATTCCCGCCTGATACAATGGAATGTAGTCTTTACCGTCGCGCAGCTTCTTAAACCCCTCGCGAATCGCCTCCTCAGTGAGCGATGAAATCCACAACCTTTTGACTGGCACTTTGCATTTTACATAGTGCAATACCCAGCGTTGGATGAGTTCA
>JBBIIM010000011.1:22385-56046 GCA_037446475.1 Crocinitomicaceae bacterium
CTTTTTGACCCCTGAGTCCTCAATCGGCTTGATGCCGAAATGAGAAGGAATAATCGGCAAATCGTACAAATTCCAGGACTTCCAACTCGGCTTATAGTCGTGCGGCTCTTTCAATGTACACAAATGACCGAAAGTCCAGGTAACCTGATAGCCATTGCCTTCATAATAGCCGTCCTTGCGTTGTTTGGCTTGAAGGATTTCAGCCAAATCTTTGGCTACACTCGGTTTTTCTGCAATACAAACAATCATGCTTCCAATCGGGTGTATTTCACAATCTCGAAGTCGAATTCATTGCGAGCATCTTTGGGTTGGGTTTTCAGCACCTCAGCGCGCCAAAGCGTCTTGTCAAAATCCGGAAAAAAGGTATCCCCTTCAGGACTGGCATCGACATGAGTCACATACATCACATCTACCAAACCGGCTTCTAAGGCTTGTTTGTATACTTCACCACCGCCGATGATGAACATTTGTCTATCATCATTTTGGTACTTTTCAATCCACCGTTCAAAACTATCAAAAAACTCACAACCAGCAGCTTGGTAACGCTTATCTCGAGTCATGATGCAATTCAAGCGATTGGGCAAGGGTCGAAACTTTTCAGGTATAGATTCGTAATTTTTCCTACCTGTTAAAATGATGTGACCTGTAGTGAGTTCTTTGAAAAACTGCATGTCATCGCGCAAGTGCCACACGAGTTGGTTGTCTTTTCCGATCACTCCATTTTTAGCAACGGCAACTACGATATGTATAGGTTTCTTCATGTGCGATAAAATCAGTATTCTGAGATTTGAATCTAAGGAAGTACAAAAATACAGATTGCAGCCCTCAGATTTAAGGTTACTGCATGTTGTGAATAAATTTTAATCTCAGCACTTGTGAACTCTGAGATTTAGTCATCGAAAGACATGTAATAACGTAATGATTATCAGGAATTAAAACGCTTCCGCAACATTGATATAAATGAATCCTCCTTCTGAGCCATAGCCGTAATCCAAGCGAATGTTGATACGCTCAGCAGTATTTACCAAAAAGCGCAAGCCGGCACCCACAGTGAATTTCGTGTTGCGCCAGGACATGTCTTGAGGTCTGGAGAACACATCTCCAAAGCCGGCAAAAGTCGTCATACCCAAGCGCCAAAACAATGGGAATCGATACTCCAGTTGCGTAAGCATAAAATGATTGTCTCTGAATCTATTTCTAGGATAACCGCGCAAAATATCATCGTTACCCACCATCGACAACTCCAAAAATGGCACTTCCCCAAAGCTCATTCTGGATCGAAACTGCCAAGCTAAAATATGTTTGGGACCCACCTGCCAATATTTGCAGTATTCCAACTGAAAAACTTGGTAATTGTAAGTACTGCCATAGGCCTGATGGTAAAAAAGCGAAGAGGTTTCCAGAAACATTCCTTTGTAGCTGTTGAGCACATTGTCTCGGGTATCGTAAATCAACAAAGCACCAACACCTGCGTTCACGCCACCATTATACCCAGTGACAGTGCCGTCGCCAAGTGCTCCTGTCGGGCTGTATTTGAAGTCAAACGATCGGTTGAATTGAAGAGAAGTTCCGGCAAAGAGGTTTTCTTTCAACTTTTTCAGTGCAGATGCCCGAATGTTAAACAGCTTATACTCGTAAATTTCCATGTTGCTCGCAGGCGTGGTATTGCCCACACCATAAAAACGATCCGGATAAATTCTGAAGCGCATATCACCCTTTAGAAAGTAACGTTCACCTTTTGTAAACACACCCCATTCAGAGGCTAAATCAATTTGTTTGTTAATCGTGTAGGCTCCTGAAAAACGCACAAAAGAGGTACGCGTATGCAATTCAGAATCATGAGCTCCCAAGTGAAAAACATAAGCCCCGGCAGCACCGAAACCCAAGCGCGTGTCCGGAGAATAAAACAAAACTGGCATAAAAATAAAGCCGTTGTGAACCGAAGTGGTTGTGTCATCGAGCGGCGTGATGCCGAACCTTTCAAAGAGCGTCTTTTTGGGCTTTTGTACGTCTGTACTGTCTTGAGCGTTCAGCGTTGAAAGGCAAAAAGTCATCAAAAACGCCACACCGAGGAAGCGCAACCAAGAAATTGTTTGTGTATGTATAAAATTATTGATCAAGCTGTAGGAAAGCTAATTGCCCAGGCTCTTGATGTGGAAACCTTGTTTGAAAAAAAATCTGTTACAAAAAAAAGGCGATTCCCTAAGAAATCGCCTGAGAGTATTGTCATTTCTCGAATTAAGCTTCAGCTGAATCTGTGAAAGGAACTACTGAAACGTAAGAACGATTGTTTTTCTTTTTGCGGAACTCAACCATCCCGTCAGCAAGAGCAAACAATGTATGATCTTTTCCTACACCAACGTTTGAACCCGCGTGATGCGTGGTACCGCGTTGACGCACGATGATGTTACCTGCAATCGCTGGTTGGCCACCGAAAATCTTAACGCCCAAGCGTTTGCTTTCTGATTCGCGACCGTTTTTCGAACTACCGACTCCTTTTTTATGTGCCATGGTTACTTAAAATTTTTGAGTTTAAAACTCTGATTAATCAATTACGCGTTGATGGCGTTCACAGTGATTTCGGTAAACGACTGTCTGTGACCGTTTCTCACGCGATATCCTTTGCGTCTTTTCTTTTTGAAAACAATTACTTTATCACCTTTCAAATGGCGATTTACACTCGCTTCGATGGAAGCTCCACTTACAGCCGGGGCGCCAACTTGAACCGCACCGTTGTTATCTACCAAAAGAACGTTGTCAAACTTAAGTTTGTCGCCTTCTGATGCATCCAAACGGTGTACAATCACACGTTGATCTTTTTGCACTTTAAACTGCTGCCCTGCTATCTCTACAATTGCGTACATAATAGCTATTTTTAAATTTTGGACTGCAAAAGTAGTTGTTTTAGAATAACAAAACCCACAACACCCCTACTTTTTCAAAAAAAAATGTGCTCCCAATCACTTATCAAAACAATTAGATTTATGATTTTTGTCTTTTTTACTTGTTCATTAATGAAACTTACTTAACTTCGTTTAACACAAAAAGCTTAGCTATGGTCCTAGAAACTGAATTAAAAACAGCATTACGAAAACACTTTGGTTTCGACACTTTCAAGGGAGAACAGGAGGCAATCATAAACAACGTATTATCGGGCAGAAACACCTTCGTAATCATGCCTACCGGAGGCGGAAAATCGCTCTGCTATCAGTTACCGGCTTTGATTATGGAAGGCACGGCAATTATTGTTTCCCCATTGATTGCCCTCATGAAAAACCAAGTTGATGCCATTCGAAATGTTCACGAGGACAATTCAGTTGCACATTTTCTAAACTCTTCGCTCAACAAATCGGAAATCAATCAAGTAAAAAGCGACATCCTGAGCGGGAAAACCAAACTTCTTTACGTTGCTCCTGAGTCGCTCACCAAACAAGAGAACATCGACTTTTTGACCACTGTACCCATTTCATTTTTTGCCATAGACGAAGCGCATTGTATTTCTGAATGGGGTCACGACTTCCGACCTGAATACCGCAGATTACGCGAGATCTTTGAGAAAATATCCAATGTTCCGATCATAGCACTTACAGCAACAGCCACCCCCAAAGTACAAGTGGACATCCAAAAAAATCTAAACATGATGGATGCCACGCTCTTCAAATCTTCCTTCAACCGTGACAATTTGTACTACGAAGTGCGTCCGAAACGCGAGGTAGAGAAAGAAATTGTCAAATTCATCCGACAGCATCAGGGGAAATCGGGCATCATTTATTGCCTTTCCAGAAAAAAAGTGGAAGAACTCGCTGAAATCTTACGCGTCAATGGCATCAATGCCCTTCCCTATCACGCCGGATTGGATTCCAACAGCAGAGCAAAACACCAAGACATGTTCTTGATGGAAGATGCAGACGTTATTGTAGCAACCATCGCGTTCGGAATGGGTATCGACAAGCCCGACGTGCGTTTTGTGATTCACCACGACATCCCAAAATCCATTGAAAGCTACTACCAGGAAACCGGTCGAGGCGGTCGGGACGGTGGAGAAGGTCACTGTCTGGCATTTTACAGCTACAAAGACGTTGAAAAGCTAGAGAAATTCCTGCACGGAAAACCCGTTTCAGAGATTGAAATTGGTAAGCAACTGCTTCACGAAATCGTATCTTACGCTGAAACTTCAATTTGCCGTAGAAAATACCTTTTGCACTATTTCGGAGAAAAGTTTGACGACAGCAAGTGTCAAAGCATGTGTGACAACTGTCGCCATCCGAGAGAAAAATACGACGGTCAACAATATGCTTTGATGGCGCTCCAAGTCACTGAAGTAATGAAAGATACGCAAAAAATAAAGTATTTGACCAACTTCATCATGGGGGTAAAAACCGCAGAAATCACCTCCTACAAACACGACAAACATCCTCTTTTCGGTATAGGCAAAGAAAAAGAAGAGCATTTCTGGAATGCCGTTTTCCGCCAACTGCTGGTGGCTGGTTTGCTCCACAAAGACATCGAGACGTACGGCATCATCAAACTCACAGAGAGCGGACGTCAATTCATCGAAAATCCGACCTCTTTTACACTCATCAAAGAAAGCGACTATTCCGGTGACGACCATGAAGATGGATCCTTTGTCGTGGCCTCAAAAGGGGCTTTGGATGACGCTTTGTACGATATGTTGATTGACCTGAGAAAAAAGGTCGCCAAGAAAAACGGCTTGCCCCCATTTGTTATTTTCTCGGAAGTGTCTTTGAAAGAAATGGCGTTCCAGTACCCAATTACCATAGAAGAATTGACAAGTATTCAGGGTGTAGGACAGGGCAAGGCGACACGCTACGGCAAGGACTTCATCGAACTTATTGACCGCTATGTTCAAGAAAATGAGATTGATCGACCTACCGACCTGGTCATGAAATCCATTGTGAACAAATCGGGATTGAAGGTTCAAATGATCCAGAATATCGACAAGAAACTACCCCTTGAAGACATTGCCAAGGCACAAAGTAAGACCTTTGAGGAAATTTTAGACGAAATCGAAGGCATCGTTCAGTCCGGAACTCGTGTAAATATCAATTACTACATCGACGGCATTCTAGACCCTGAAAATCAGGAGGAAATCTTCGACTACTTCAAAGAAGCTGAAACAGATTCTATTGTTGATGCCTACCACGAATTTGACGGAGACTATACCGAAGAAGAATTGCGTCTGATGAGAATTAAATTTTTCTCGGAAATGGGCAATTAATCGTCCTTTGTGAAGAATCCACAGTCCATCTCCGCATGTCGCACTGCCTTTATTAAAAGAAAATAAACAGTCATTTTTCGAGCCTAGTGCATCTGCAAGTGCAAAAAGCTAGCAAATGATTTTGTAATTTCGTGGCCGCAGAAATTTGACAATAACAACCACAAAATATTTTTTATGCACATAGCTATCGCAGGTAATATTGGCTCAGGAAAGACCTCCTTGACCACGCTTTTGGCAAAGCATTACAACTGGGACACCCATTTCGAGGACGTAGAGCACAATCCTTATCTCAATGATTTCTACGACGACATGCAGCGTTGGTCGTTCAACTTGCAGATTTATTACCTCAACTCAAGATTTACTCAAATTCAGGAAATCAAAAAAAGTGAGAAAACCGTGATTCAAGACAGAACGATTTACGAAGATGCCTACATTTTCGCGCCGAACCTGCACTCCATGGGCTTGATGACCACCCGCGATTTTGAAAATTATTTTTCCTTGTTCAACCTCATGGATAGCTTCATTTCAGCGCCGGATTTGCTGATTTACCTCAGAGCCAGTGTGCCGACACTCGTGAACCAAATTCAGAAGCGCGGAAGAGAATACGAAGAAAGTATCCGTTTGGATTACCTAAAAAGATTGAACGAGCGCTACGAAGCATGGATCTCCACTTACGACAAAGGGAAACTGCTGATCGTTGACGTGGATAACAACAACTTTATTCAAAACGACGAAGATTTGGGTAAAATCATCTTAAACATCGACTCAGAAATCAACGGATTGTTTTAAACCATGATTAAAACTGTCGATTTAAATCAACTCAACGCTATGATGGGTGATTCAGTGGCCGCTTACATCGGTATGCAATTCACCGAAATTGGTTCTGATTATTTGGTGATTGAGACTCCTGTTACCCCCAAAACCCATCAACCGATGGGGCTCTTGCACGGCGGCATCAGTGCGTACATTTTGGAAACCATCGGCTCTGTTGGTTCTTCCTTGATTGTTGACCTGCAAAAAGAACATCCCGTTGGACTCGAAATCAATGCCAATCACCTCAAAAGCATGAAATTAGGAATACTCTCTGCCAGAGCAAAGTTGATACATGGTGGACGGAGAACACACGTTTGGCAGGTGGACATGCACAACAAAGACAACGGAGACTTGATTTGCACAGGACGATTGACCGTAATGATTGTTCAAAGAGGGGTGTAACCTCATGTTTCGGCAACCGTTATTTACCTTTGCGGTACGCTTTTTGAATTTGCCAAAATCTCTATTCGGATTTTATGAATAAATCTACTACACTCCTTAGCTGTGTTTTTCTGATACTTAATATCACCTGGCTTTTTGGTCAAGACAAAGACGACCCTGCTTGTTTGCCCCCGGATAAGAAAATTATTAAGATTGTCGAAAAAGCAAAAACAGCACCGCCGGCTGAGGCTGCTAAGCTGTTCAACGAAGCCACAGAGGCCGCACCCGAAAATGCCTATGTTTTTTTTGAATTCGCCATCTACTCTTTTGAAGAAGCTCAGAATACTGCGAAGGCCAATGTGCAACGCGCCGAAAAACATCTTCGAAAAGCACTCGGATTGTTTGACAAATGCCTGAAATTATGTGACAATTACCACGCTGATGTCTATTTCTACATGGGTGGTATCCACTACATGCTTGGAGAAAATGAGCAAGCCAAAGAGCAATTCAAAAAATTCATTAGCTACTCAAGTACAGACAGCAAACGCTACCCTCAAGACTATGCTGACAAGAAAAAAGAAGCCGAAAAAATTGTAGGTGCGGTCAAACAAGAAATTAAGGTCAAAGAAAATGCAGTGCCGTTCAATCCGACGATTGTCAAAAACGTATCGACAGCACTGGATGAATTTTTTCCGATGATTTCACCGGACAACGAGTTGATGTTTTTCACACGACGTGTAGATCGAAAAAATTTAGGTGATTTGCGATCGAATGTCGTGGAGGAATTCACCATGGCCAAACGGAACGATGCTTATATTGATTTCAATTCGGGAGAACCCTTACCCTACCCTTTCAACGACGGAACATTCAATAACTACGGCGCGTCCACGGTATCCATCGACAATAAGGAAATGATTATTTGTGCTTGTAAAACTGAAAACGTTCAAGGGCAACAATACAACAACTGCGACTTGTATTCCACCATTTACGAGCGCGACACCAAAACCGGGAAATTCAATTGGATCAAACTCGAAAATCTCGGACCCAACATCAACACCAAAGACGGCTGGGAGGGTCAACCCTCACTCTCCGCCGATGGCAACACGTTGTACTTCACCGCCGTAAGACCAAGCACACAAAAAGATGACATCTTTATGGCCAAACGCGGCGAAGACGGCAAATGGACCAAAGCCATACCGGTCAAAGAAATTAACACAGCCGGAAGAGACAAATCTCCCTTCATTCATCAAGACTCACACACCTTGTATTTTGTTTCAGATGTAGGAGCTAATCGAGAAGGCGTTGGCGGGTTGGACATATTCTTCACCAGAATGGATGAAAAAGGCCAATGGCAAAAACCAAAGAACATTGGCTACCCCATCAACACTGAAGCTGATGAGATTGGGATTTTCGTTTCGACGGACGGTCAACTTGCCTATTTTTCCAGTCGTGAAAAAGGTGCATGGAATATTTATTCATTTGAACTCTATCCCGAAGCACGACCTAAAAAAGTACTTTTTGTGAAAGGTGAATTGAAAGCCTCCGATGCTGCCGCTTTGGAAAACGTGACCATCGACATCAACTATTCAGAGTCCGGGAAGAAAGAAAGTGTAAAAGTCAATGGCAACGATGGCAAATACGCGGCAGTAATCCAGGCAGACAAGCCGGAAGATGTGATGCTCACCATAAACAAAGCAGGAGCAGCCTTTGACTCCAAGTACATTGAGAAAGAAGTAGTTGCAGAAAAAGCATTTTCAAAAAACAACAACATGGAAGTGCGCAAAATTGAAAAAGGCGCCAATTACACCATCAATGACATTCTTTTTGCTACCAATTCATCGGAATTGAACGCACGATCTAAATTTATCCTCAAGCAATTTGCAGCCTTCTTGAAATCTAACAACGGCATCAAAGTATCTATTCACGGTCACACCGATGATGTGGGAGATGACGCCAAAAACATGACCCTCTCTGTGAATCGAGCCAAAGCCGTAATGGATTATCTGATTTCTCTTGGTATTGATGCCTCCCGTTTGAAATACTCGGGATTTGGCGAAACAAAACCTAAAGTGCCCAATACAAACGACGCGAATCGCGCCATGAACAGACGCACCGAGTTCGTTATTGATGACATTTAACATAATTTATCTGGGTTTTGGCAATACGACAAACCGAGTTGCGTTAATTGCTAGGCCACGCATCAGATAAAAAACTAATTTTGCAAGCTGCGAATTACACTATGTACAAAATCTTACTTTCCGCTTTATTATTCCTGGCGCTTTTCTCCTGTACCGGATTCAATCAGGTACTCAAGAGCGACGACTACGAGCTTAAAAGAACCTATGCCAATGATGCCTACAATGGCAAACATTGGGATCGCGCAGCGGCATTGTATGAACAAATCTACCAGCGCTACTCCCAAGGTCCGATTGGAGAAGAGGCTTATTACCGATTGGGCATGAGCCATTATAACATGAAGGATTATTATTTGGCAGAATATTATTTCAAAAATTTCGCTTCCCGATTTTTCTTCTCTGAAAAGGCAGAAGAAGCCAAATTTTTGTCGGCCGTTGCTTCTGTAAACAACGTTCCCAAACGCTCTTTGGATCAAGCCGACACCTACACGGCAATGCAATCGCTACAAGAATTTATGAATCAATATCCCAAAAGTTTGCTCGTGGATTCATGCAACCGCGTGATGGATAGACTCAACTTGCAGTTGGAAAATAAGGCATGGGACAATGCTTACTTGTACTACCACATGGAAAAGTACCGAGCCGCAGCAGCAGCCATGGACATCTTTATTGAAGAATTTCCTGCCACTAAGCGCAAAGAAGAAGCGATGTATATCGCGACGCGCTCTTCTTTCTTTATCGCGGAAAACAGTATTGAAGATAAAAAACAAGAACGCTTCGAGCTTCTTACGGAAAGATGTATTAAATTTGCCGCTCTTTTTCCGGAGTCAAAATATGCCGGAGAATTGAACGGTTACAGGAGAAAAGCTGAAAAGTACCTTTCTGAAATCGTCAAAAACTAAATTTTAAATAAAGTCAAATATGAACTTTAAGAACACAGATGCTGAAAAAACAACGGTAACACGTGATTTGACACCCATCAAAAATGTTACAGGTAATTTGTATCAGTCTATCGTTGCCTTGTCCAAGCGCGCCAATCAAATCAATGTTGAATTGAAAGAAGAATTGGGCAAAAAATTGGAAGATTTTTCCACACACACAGACAATTTGGAAGAGATTTTCGAGAACAGAGAGCAAATCGAGATTTCTAAAATTTACGAAAAACTTCCAAAACCATCTGCCTTCGCTATCGAAGAGCTAAAATCAGGAAAATTAATCATCAAGGCTGATTAAAATGCTGGAAGGCAAGCGCATCCTCATCGGAATAACTGGAGGAATTGCAGCCTACAAAATTCCAGAGTTGGTTAGACTTTTTGTAAAAAACCAAGCCGAGGTACGCTGTATTTTGACGCCCTCGGCTTCTGCATTTGTTACCCCGCTCACTTTAGCCACAGTATCCAAAAATCCCGTTGCCTCCGAATTGTTCGATGCCAAGACCGGTCAATGGACGAATCATGTGGAATTGGGGCTTTGGGCCGATATTTTTATAATTGCCCCGCTCACTGCTTCGAGCCTTTCCAAAATGGCTCTCGGGCATTCCGACAATCTCCTGTTAACTACGTTTTTATCCGCAAAATGTCCGGTCCTTGTTGCACCGGCCATGGATTTGGATATGTACGCACATACAAGTACGCTGGAGAATATCGACAAACTCAAAAAGATGAATGTCCATGTGATGGATGCGAAATCGGGAGAATTGGCCAGCGGACTCTCCGGACAGGGAAGAATGCCTGAACCTCAGGAAATTTATGACCAAGCCGAGGCCATTCTTTACTCTAAAACGGGGCGATTAAAAAATAAAAGGGTTTTAATCACCGCCGGACCTACTTACGAAGCACTAGATCCCGTGCGTTTCATTGGCAATCACTCTACCGGAAAAATGGGAATTGCCCTAGCCAAACAATTTGCACTGGAAGGTGCTCAAGTGACATTGATTCTAGGTCCATCAAAGGAGAATATACCGGCCTACTCCAATTTATCGGTTACTCGAGTGGAATCAGCAGAGGAGATGTTCTGTGCTGTCCAAGCATTGTGGAAGCAAATGGATATCGGCGTTTTTTCGGCGGCAGTGGCAGATTATAAACCTACCACTAAAGCCGAAAACAAAATCAAAAAATCCGATGCCACGCTCACTATGGAGTTAACGAAAAATCCTGATATTCTGGCCTGGTCTGGTGCAAATAAAACCGAACAATACCTGGTTGGCTTCGCGCTTGAAACCAACAATGAAATTGAGCACGCACAGGCTAAACTCGCCTGTAAAAATTTAGATGCCATCGTACTCAATTCGCTAAACAACGCTGGCACAGGTTTTGGATATGATACGAATCAAATTTCTGTCATCAACAAAGCCAATAAAATCACTAATTTTGAGTTATTGAAAAAATCTCAAGTCGCAAAAAACATCGTCAACTATGTTATCCAAGATTTACCTTAGTTCCGTCTTTGTAATCCTACTTCTCTCTTTTCCGTTAAATTTCTCATTCGGTCAGGAAATCAAAGCCACAGTGTCTGTAGTGCCCAAGCCCGGCATGCAAGTCACCACTGTGGATCAAGAAATTTTTGACAATTTGAAACGTGTCATTGAAGAATTTCTGAACAATACGAAATGGACCACGGATACCTACGAAACGCATGAAAAAATCAATTGCTCGTTTCAGTTGACTATGAATGGACCACCCAGCGGGAGCAATTTCAAAGCCTCTTTGATTATCAATGCCACGCGTCCGATTTTCAACGCTTCGATTTCAACCACAATGATCAACTTCAAGGACGACAATGTGGACTTTTCGTTCAATCGAGATCAAATCATGCAATACTCCGAAAACCAATTCAGAGATAACCTAACTTCGACCTTTGCTTTTTGGGTTTACATGATTTTGGGCTACGATTACGATTCGTTTTCCTTGGAAGGCGGAACGAAATATTTCACTATTGCCCAGCAAATTGCCACACTAGCCCAAACCTCCGGAACGGCGGGATGGTCTCAAAACGATGGAAGCAAACGCAATCGTTATTTCATCATTGATAATCATTTAAACGGACTATACAAACCGCTCAGAGAAGCCTACTACAACTACCACCGTCAGGGCTTGGATTTGATGTTCAGCAACATGGAAAAAGCGCGTCAAAATATTGTTGAGAGTTTAAAAACATTGGAAGCCATTCAAAATGCGCGATTTGGCAACGTAAACCTACAAATATTTACCCTTGCCAAACGCGATGAGTTTGTGGACATTTTTTCCAGAGCCGAACCGGGAGAAAAAAATGATGTGGTTGCCGTTTTGAAAAAAATTGACCCAACCAACAGCGACAGATACGATGCTATTTTGAAAATGTAACTATGCTCAAAAAACTCAAGATCAGCAACTTCGCTATCATTGAAAATATTGAACTCGATTTTGAAAATCACCTGACGGTAATCACGGGAGAAACCGGTTCTGGAAAATCCATACTTCTAGGTGCCATTAATTTGTTGTTGGGTGAACGTGCGGATTATTCTGTAATTCGGGATTCCGGTTCAAAAACCATTGTTGAAGGGCATTGGCAAATCACACATGAGTTGATGGACTTTTTCGAATCCAATGACTTGGATTTCGACACCGATTGTTTTGTGCGCAGAGAAATTCTCAAGGAGGGTAAATCCAGAGCTTTTGTAAACGACACGCCGGTGACCTTGCAGTTATTGAAATCCTTGACCGAACGACTGATTCACATACATTCTCAGCACAACACTTTGGAACTGCGCGAGAAATCCTTTCAATTGAGTTTGCTCGATGTGCTTGGCGACCACAGCCAATTATTGCAAAACTATCAGGCACAATACAAAGAATACACAAGCGTATTAAAAGAACACAATCGACTCAGCGATTTACTGGCCCAAAGTATTCGAGAGCGGGATTACAACCAATTTCAAAAGGACGAACTAGAACTGCTCAACCTTGCTACGACGAACTACGATGCCCTTCAAACTGAACTTGAGGCATTAGAAAACAGGGGTTCAATCCTTGAAAACTTGAGCAAATCGATCGACATTCTCGACAATCCGGAAGGTGTTTTGAGTCAACTCAAGTATGTGAAGCAACTGACTCAAAAAAGTGCAACCCATTCGCATCGACTTCAGGCCATAGCTCAGCGTTTGGCATCTAGTGAAATTGAACTCAAAGATATTCAAGCTGAGTTACAGGACTTTTCTGAATCGCTCAACGCCGATCCCAACGAAATAGAACGGCTGAACATGGCACTTGAAGCTTATCAGCGCATGCTCAGAAAACACCACGTCTCAAGCCAAGAGGAACTGCAAAAATGCTATCAGGATTTTTTAGAAAAAACCTTGGCCTCAGACAACCTCGAGGAAGCAATATCATCACTTACCTCAGAAAGAAACAAGTTGCAAAATGAACTCGAGCTATTGGGCTCGCAACTCTCAGATGCAAGAAAACAAGCCGCAGAAAGCGTTTGTATGAGACTGCAACCTTACTTTGAAAAACTCAAATTAAGCGGGGCGCGTGTCGTTTTCAAGTTTGAAAAAAAAGAGCATTTTGACGCTTCAGGTATGGATCAAGTCGATTTGCTTTTTTCAACGAATACCGGCTTTGAACCTAAACCCGTCGAGAAGATTGCATCCGGCGGAGAATTGGGTCGTTTGATGCTGATTCTCATGACCTTGTTGAGTGAAAAGAAAGCCCTGCCTACAGTTATTTTCGACGAAGTAGATACCGGTGTTTCCGGGGATGTTGCAGATAGAATTGGCCAACTGCTCAGAGAAATGGGCACCAACCGACAACTATTTGCCATTACCCACCTGCCCCAGGTTGCTAGTGCAGGTCATCAGCATGTATCGGTAAGAAAAGTTGTGACAGATTCACGCACATCATCAAAAGTGATATATTTGAATTCAGAAGAAAGGAAATTGGAAATTGCGCAATTGCTTTCCGGTGAGGAAATTAGCGAAGCGGCTATTGCCAATGCCAAACAATTATTGAATCAATATGATTAGAGACAAGAAACTGGCCGTGATCGGCGCAATTTTCATCACAACAGCAATCGTGCTTGGTGCATTCGGTGCCCACGCTTTAAAAAACATTCTTGAGCCTGAATTGCTAGAAAGTTACAAAACATCAACCGATTACCTTCTTTTTCATGGACTGGCCTTTCTGGTACTTTCTCTTTTCCGCGCTGAGTTGAAAAATCCGGTAAGACTCATCCGCTATGGTATGATTATTTTCTGCTTTTCTATTTTCGCGTTGCTTTTTCTGAAAGCGTCAAAAGTGGATATCTCCGGTTTTATAGCCCTCATCACGCCCTTCGGTGGCCTCATGATGATTGCAGGTTGGATTTGGACCACAATTGCAATTAGCCAGAGCAAAGAACACAAGAGCTCAGGAAAATAGATTTTTCCAAGCCCCTAGAAGCATACAACGCGCACTGCCGCCTCCTATCTTCTCAATGGTTGGAATAGGCACTGAAAGAATCCGAACCTCTTTTTCAATAGTTTGCAATTGGTCTTCATTCAAACTGTGTCTTGCAGTTTCACTCATCACGAGTACAGGATTTCCATTGACATCATTGACTTCCAAGCAATTCGCAGCGAATTGAGTCATTTGAGACAATGAAATTTCTACTACCGTTTTCTTTGAAGATTTCAGTGCGTTTAAAACCATTGTGCGCTCTATGGGATTTTCAATGGATTCAGAACAAATTACCACCACATGATCACCAATGGATAACATTACATTGGTGTGGTAAATCGGGAATCCATTCAGGTCAGTAGCCAAAAAACTCACCGCGCGAAACCCCAATTTGGCGCAAAGCGTCTCGAATACTTGAATATTGGAACGACTGGACTCAGCGCAATAGGCAACTCGATTTTGGTGATCAAAAATGATAGAACCGGTGCCCTCGAGGTATTTTCCTTCCTGTTCGAAATAGGTCAAATCCAGCCACGAATTATTCATTCCAAATGAATGGATTCCTAGTACCTCAGGTCTTCGTTCAAGGCGTCGGTTGGGCGCTTCCATGGGGTATAAAATCTTTGTACCATCGGGATGCAATGAAATCCAATTGTTTGGGAAAATTGCATCAGGTTTCTTGGGATCAGGGCTGTCATCGATTACTCTTACATCCAAGTTACCACTCAACAGCGCATTTACCATAGCATCAAATTCACGCAACGCAAGATTTTGAACCTCATGACCCTCCTCAAAATTCTGAAATTTATTCGAGTCTGCGGTTTGGTCATTAAAGCCAAAATTAGCGGGTCGAACCATGATTAACACTTCCGGATTATTCATTCAATTACTTTTGGGTTTTCAATATGATGCTACAAAGATACGTTTTGGCACTTGCCATCGGAAGCCTGCTGTCATGCTCCACTGAGATGGAACAAAATTCTGAACATCCACAAAGTTCAATTGAAAGCAATGACATCAACAATTTGATCAATAACAGCGATGAAAGTGCGTTGGACTCCTTGGGGAACCGGCTGAGTGAAATGGGTTTGGTTGACGTTCAGCAAATTAATCCAAACATTCGCGTTGACCTTAAGTACAGCTCGACAGATAATTTAATGAACACCAATGTGTATGGCAATTTAAAACGCGCCTATTTGAGAGAGGAAATTGCCCAAAAACTCAGTCGCGCACAAAATTATCTTACTGAAATTGACAGCAATTTGTTTCTTTTAGTCTATGATGCTGCTCGCCCCCAATGGGTACAGTGGAAAATGTGGAATTTGCTGGATTCAATTCCGGTGAGTAAGCGTGTAAAGTTCGTGTCTAATCCAAAAAACGGTTCGGTGCACAACTACGGTGCTGCGGTAGATCTCACCATTTGCAACGCGAAAGGAGAGCCTTTGGATATGGGTGCAGGATTTGACGACCCAAGTGACATTGCCTATCCGAGCAAAGAAAGTTACTTTTTAAATCAAGGATTTTTGAATGAGGCACAAATAAAAAACCGCCTACTTCTTCGAAGAGTAATGAAGCAGGCGGGTTTTGTAAATCTTGAGACTGAATGGTGGCATTTCAATGGTTTGAGCAGAAACGCCGCTAAGTCCAAATATGAAATTATTCCTTAAACTAGGAGAAAATATTGTAAGCCAATACCATCAAATCGATGGCCAAGGTAACCAAAGTAGCGTTCAAAATCCATTTCATCGGCATCACAGCAAGCAACAACACAAGCGTGGTCATCATGGGAACAACCAAAATAGCCAACTGAATCCAACTGTGGCCTGCACCTTGACTAACCGTAATACCTCCAAGGCAGCCAATTAAAAGAATGATAATCGAAACTGTACCAAAACGGTTCAACTCCATTTCAGGAACAATCTTGTCCCAAAAGCTTGGTGTCTGAGTTTGTGCTTTCATAAAAGATTTTGTTTGGGCGCAAATATATAAACTTTCAATATTGGTCAACACGGTAATTTGCAACATTCCATTGTGAATTAGGCAAGCCACCGACAGCTTGGCCTGAAACTCCGAATTATGAAATTTTAGGAATAAGCCGAGTGGAACTTTCTTCAAAAAATCACTGTGCCTGTATCTTTGGGCCAAAAAACTGCAAAAATGAGATTCCACAAAATGATTATCGTTGCCGCGGCAGGTATTACAATCACCTCTTGTGCGGTGATTCAACCCGGTCAAATTGGAGTAAAACAGCGCTTCGGTCGCTTGAGTGAAACCACCAAATCGCAGGGTGTGATGTTTTACAACCCCTTCGTATCACGTGTAATTCGTGTACCAACGCGCACCATCAACCGAGAATTGACCATGAATCTTCCCTCCAAAGAAGGGTTGACAATTGCTTCTGACGTGTCCATTCTATACAGAATTGAACCATCTAAAGTGACTGATGTGATTCGCGAAATCGGACTCGCCTACGACCAAATCATCACCAGCGTATTTCGATCTGCCGCAGCGGATATTTGCTCACAGTTCTTCGCCAAGGACATGCACTCCGGCGAGCGCCGAAAAATCGAAAGTGAAATCAAAGATTTGATGAACGAACGCTTGGGTATGAAAGGATTTAATATCGAAGCCGTGTTGCTAAAGAGCATCACGCTTCCCAAAGGTTTGACCAATGCCATTGAACAAAAATTGGAAGCAGAGCAAGATGCCATGCGTATGCAGTTCATTTTGGAGCAACAGCGCCGTGAGGCCGAACGTCAGGTGATTGCAGCAGAAGCTAAAAAACAAACAGCAGTTATCGACGCTCAAGCCCGTGCGGAAGTGATTCGCATTGAAGCGGAAGCACAAAACAAAGCCAATGAATTGATCACAGCGTCTTTGACTCCGAACGTATTGAAAATGAAGCAAATTGAGGCTATGATGGCGCTTGCCACTTCGCCGAATGCTAAGACTTTGTTCATGGATGGAAAAAATCCGTTCATCAACATGTTGGATGCAAAATAGGTCTCCGCTATGCTATAAACCGAAAAGTCGTGGGTTCTCGAATTCACGACTTTTTTATTTGACAATAAAGGTCACTCATGCGCATACAATCCACTAAATTTGCAACGATTTTCATTATTTATATTTCATATTTAGCCATTACAATTACAAAACCATGAAATTCAATCTCAGCGAAATCTCCGACTTGATTAAATCCAGACGAACAATTTACCCCGAGCAATTCAGCAAGCGTCAGGTGCAACGCGACCAAATTGAACGAATTCTAAACAACGCCATTTGGGCACCAACACACGGCAATACGCAACCTTGGCGTTTTCAAGTATTTACAGATTCCGGTCGCGAGACACTCTCCGACTTTCTGTCGTCTTGGTATGTGCAGAATACACCGAAACAACAATTCAATCCCAAGAAGTTTCAAAATCTTCAATCCAGACCTTTGCTTGCATCCGTTGTTATTGCAATCGTCATGAAGCGGGATGAAACAGAAAAAATTAGCGAGCTTGATGAAATACAGGCCGTGGCATGCGCTGTTCAGAATATGCACCTGACTTGCACAGCCTATGGACTGGGAGGCTTCTGGGCTACGCCGAAAGTGTTGCAAAGTCCGGAAATGAATGCCTTTTTGAACATTGGCGAAAAAGACAAATGCCTGGGACTATTGTACATCGGCTATCCGGAAATAGAATGGCCCAAAGCACACCGAAAACCGATCGAATACGTGACTACATGGAGGCAGGATTAGAACATTTTGACATGGGTTTGGTGAATTACCGCCAACATCCGACCAATGTGAATTACATCGTTTATCGCTTTAAGGACAAGCAAAGAGCAGACACTTTTGAAGCCTTACTGATTGCCGAAAAATTGTGGTTCGAGCGTTCCGACCCTGACCACGATGAAAAAGAAGTGTACATGTTTGCTATTGAGAAAAAATACTTCAAAAAATCGCAAAAACTCAATTTTCTGACAGAATCCAAGCACAAGAAATTTCTTATTCCGAGTAAGTCTCTGCGCTACTTTTTTGTAACTGTCATGCTCGCATTGATTGTCATTGGTTCGGTAAGTTATTGCAAAAGCAGGTCTGTGCTCCAAGCAAAAACTACGCGTTTGCAAACTGCACCATAATTTAATTCCAATTCCAACGTTAGACCCAAGTAAAGCGTCTTTTGCCATAAAATTCCATGAAATTCATTTTGCCGATACTACTTTGTATAGTTTGTTTATCTGACAAACTCAACCCTTTGTTGGCACAGAGCATCGAATCGGTGAAAAGGGAACAAAGGAAAAAGCAAAAACTACAAAAGCTCTATCCCGATTTTTTTGGTTTTCAATACAAACCCATTGTTCCGATTGATGCTTTTGGTGCAGGTCCTCAAACCGTTGTGGACGAAGACAATATACACAGCTCTGTTGTCACGCAAAAATTCAGCTATTCCATTGGGGGCGTAATGCGTATCGGCTTTACACCCCGACTCGCCATTGAAACAGGTATTAATTTTACACGTAGAAATTATTTCACAGAATATACCATTCCTGACTCCAATTTGACCGCTTCGACGCTGATTCGAAACGTGAGCTACGACATTCCTGTCAATTTACTCATCTATGCGAAAGTTAGTAACACCATTTACATCAATGCTTCGTTTGGCAATTCATTCATTTTTATCCCAACAAACACGGCCACGCAAACCAATACCCTACCCCACAACTTCATGATGGAGTCGGCGCGAACCAATTGGATGAATTTTGCTTTGAACGCCAATACCGGCGTAGAATTTCGCACCGAATCCAACGGTATTTTTTACCTCGGCGCCTCATTTTTCAGGCCGTTTTTCCCCATGTACACGGTGCGTTCTATATACCGCTACATCAACGACCCGCATTCGGGCATCGGAAGATTGACCGGAACACATTTTACGCTCGATTTGAAATATTTTTTTCCGATCGTAAAATCGAAAGGAGCTCCAATCAAAGCGGGAATAGTGGACCAATAGCGCTACTATTTTTCCAAAATGGCCTTAATCCCAGGCAGCTCGATGCCCTCGAGATATTCTAACAAGGCGCCACCACCCGTGGATACATAACTAACTTTGTCGGCAAAACCAAATTGATTCACTGCCGCCACAGAGTCTCCACCGCCAACAAGCGAGTAGGCTCCTTTCGCAGTTGCCCGAACTACAGACTCGGCAATTGCCACTGTTCCATGATTGAAATTAGAAAATTCAAACACGCCCATTGGCCCGTTCCACAGAATCAATTTGGAGGACTCAATGGCGTCAGAAAAAATAGAAATACTCTTTTCCGCGATGTCTAATCCCATCCAACCTTCAGGGATGGCCATGATATCGCAAACGTCTCTTTGGGCATTGTTATCGAAAGCATCCGCAATTACGGTATCTACCGGGAGCAAGAGGTTCACATGTTTGGCTTTGGCTTCGTCAATAATCTTTTGCGCAGTTTCCAAGTAATCGTCCTCAATCAAAGAACTGCCAACTTGTCCACCCATGGCTTTCACAAAAGTATAGGCCATACCGCCACCAATAATGAGGTTATCTACCTTATCCAACAGTCTTTCGAGTATCGTAATTTTGGAAGAAACCTTGGCACCTCCCACAATCGCTGTCAGAGGTTTCTCCGTAGAATTCAAAACTTTATCTACAGCAATAATTTCATTTTCAACCAAATAACCAAACATTTTGTCATTTGGAAAGAATTGAGCCACGATGGTGGTACTCGCGTGTGCTCTGTGCGCAGTACCGAATGCATCATTCACATAACAATCACCGTGTTTGGCCAATTTTGAGGCAAAGTCAACATCACCGGCAGTTTCCTCTTTGTAGAAGCGCAAGTTTTCAAGCATCAAGACTTCTCCGGATTTCAAGTTCGATGATTGTTCGAAGGAAGAAACGCTAATGCAATCGTCTGCAAAGCGCACTTCTCGACCGATACACTTCGCCACATGGCCCACTATGTGTTTCAATGAATATTTATCTTCCGGACCGGTTTTTGGGCGTCCTAAATGCGACATCAACACCACGCTGCCTCCCTGACTCAAAATGTGATTGATCGTTGGCAAGGCTGCACGAATACGTGTATCATCCTGAACTTCAAAGGTTTCTTTATCCAATGGAACATTAAAATCAACGCGAATCAGTGCGCGTTTTCCGGAAAAATTGTAATTTTTCATCATTGCTAAACGTATGTAATCATTGCATGAAAAGTTCTTTGTCGAATCCAACCAAACCTTTCAGTTTTCGGCGGCAAATGTAGCAATTTCGAAAGCAGACAAGTTTGTTCTGAAACCGAATTCTACGAAAATTGAATGCCAAGCACAAAGAATCATTCCCAATTTATAACCACCAGATTCGGAAATTCAGTCAATTTTATCTTGCATCCAAAATTTCCCGGTTTCTTGACTAATTTTGACGCGATGACGCCTTGGAAAACTACGTGGTATACGCTTATGCATTTGATGCTTTGGCCGAATGTTTATGCCCAGTATAAAGCCAATATACCTACTTACGGGCAAAGCGTAGAATTCAAGTACAAAATCGGTTTTCTCATCGCGCACCGGGAATCCATGGCCCACCTGCCTCAATCGCATTTTCACAGCTATGAATTGGGCTATTATTTCCGAAGTACAGGCGATCAAGCGTGGGAAAAAGCGCACAACTTCCCGCAATTCGCCGTGGTGGCGAGCGCAGTTTTGAATGCAAACAATTCGGTTTTGGGCAATGGCTTCGGCATTAGTGGCCGCGTTCTGCTTCCGAAAAGGTATTGGGGCAAACAAAAACAATGGAGCTGGAACAATGACATTGCCTTCGGTTTGGGCTACCTTGAAAAGAAATTTGATTTATTGGACAACCCCAAAAATATTGCCATCGGCTCACACATCAATCTCCTAGTGATGCTAGGCACTGAAATACGCTATAGAAAACCCAATTACGAATTTTCCCTAGGTTTTGATTTCACCCATTTTTCCAATGGCGGAACCATCAAACCTAACCTAGGATTGAATATTCCTTCAATGAAAATGGGTCTATCCTGGATTACCAAACGTCGCGAATGGATAGAGAACACATCGGAATTTAAACGCTCTGATTTAGACTTGTTTTTGATGGGTATGGGCAGTATTAAAAACAATTACGAGTTCGAAAACTTTGTGTATCCCATTTTTGGTTTGAGTGCTCATCTGTCCAAAAAGCACGGAACGCGTTACCGGTATCTCTACGGGATTGACCTTTTGTACAATGAAGCCAACCGCAACTTTTTGTCTACACCAGCAGACCAATCCATGCTGGAAACCATGCAAGTTGGTATTTACAATGCCTGGGAGTTAGAGATTTATCGCTTTTGTTTCTCTGTCGGCATGGGCGTTTATGCGTACAACCCCTACAATCCACACGGCTGGTTTTATCATCGGCTAGGCGGAAGATTCAGCATCACAGAGCGTCTGAGTTTTCACGGTTTTGTCCGATCACATTGGGCAAAAGCAGATTTTTTCGAAACCGGTTTAAGCTATAAAATTTCAGTGCGATGAAAAAAGTAACATTCTTCATTTCATTGGTCTTCTACTTTTTGTCTTGTAAAAAAGCAGAGGACAGGATTTGTTTCAAAAGCACCGGAGAAAGCACCTACAAACTGATTACCATCGGGGATTTCAACGAATTGAATTTAGGTCCAAAATTGAATTACACCTTGGTTAATGATTCAACAAACTTTCTAAAAATCACGGGAGGTCAAAATTTACTCAACGCGATTCAAGTCGATTTAAACAACGGAATACTTTCCATCGAAAACAAGAACAAGTGCAATTTTCTGAGAAACTACGATCACACCATTCACGTAGAAATACATTACACACAGCTCAATCGTGTTGACGGAAGAATTTCTCATGAATTGAATACTCTTGACACCATTCGAGGCAATTATTTCAACCTCAGAATTTCAGGTGCCTCCGGAAATGCAAACCTACTTGTAGACACTGAGTTTTTGAACGGCTTTGTAAATGACGGCAGCCCGGATTATCGATTTTCAGGAAAAACCAAATTTGCACACATCCAAGCCCACGGAAACGGTTCGGCTGACGTACGCACTTTGGACGTTGCCGAAAAACTTGAAATTACATCCCGCTCCAACCGACCAATTTTTTGCAGAGCCGAGGGTATCCCGCTGGTTGTCAATATAGAATTTAATGGAGATGTGTACTATAACGGCACGCCCTCGAGCATTCAACTCAACAAAACGGGGTCCGGGCAGCTTATTCACATGAATTAAGAGCAGGAACAAAGCAGTAATACAGAGTAAAACGTTTTTATTAATTTTGGTCAAACTCGTTTCGATGAAAGCACTGAAATACTTGGCCTGTTACACGACCCCACTCTTGGTAGGGTTCTCCATGATGTCTGACGGTGTTTACACTTTCACTGCTGTTGTCATTCTATTTTTGATTTTCCCACTTTTTGAATTGTTCCTAAAACCTTCCTCGGTAAACTTGACAAAAATTGAGGAAGAGGTCGCACTGAAGGATAAAACCTACGACTGGATTCTCTACCTGCTTGTTCCTATGCAATACGCTTTGCTGATGTATTTCTTGTATGATATGAAACACAATAGCTACTCCACATTTACTCTGTTTGGTAAGACTATTAGTATGGGCATCGCTTGTGGTGTGATTGGAATCAATGCAGCGCATGAATTGGGACACCGATTGACCAAAAGCGAACAGTTTTTAAGCAAAGTGCTTCTTCTCACGAGTTTATACATGCACTTTTTCATTGAACACAATCGCGGACACCACAAATATGTATCCACAGATTTAGACCCCGCGTCCAGCAAATACGGTGAGGCCTTGTATGCTTTTTGGCTTCGGTCCATAATCGGCTCTTACGCCTCTGCTTGGCGTCTTGAAAAAGAGCGACTCAGCGCGCTGAAAATTGCACCTTTTTCAATGCAAAATCAAATGCTGCGCTTTCAAATTATTCAATTACTCTTCCTCTCAGCCATTGTTTTGGTCTTCGGCAGTTTCGCTTTGATTCAATTTATGATTGCTGCCCTCATTGGTATTTTACTTCTGGAAACCGTTAATTACATAGAGCATTATGGCTTGCGTCGAAAAATGAAAAATGGAACCTACGAACGTACCCTCCCCATTCATTCATGGAACTCCAATCATCCCATTGGCAGGTTGGTTTTGCTTGAACTCTCTAGACACTCAGACCATCATTTCATTGCCAGCAGAAAATATCAGGTTCTTCGACACCACGAAAACAGTCCTCAGATGCCAACAGGTTATCCGGGAATGATGCTTATATCCTTGGTTCCGCCGTTGTGGTTCGGGCTGATGCATCGCAAAATACAAGCCTACAAAGCCATGGAATCGGGCAAGGAATTGGCCTAGTGCTTACTCATAAATCACATTAAAGCCCTTTGGCAAATTGACGATTTTCGTGTTTTTTGGCACATAAATTTTCTTCAATTTGGCACCTTTGGGTAAATTGGGCATTTGCAATTCTTTGATGCCTTTGAAGCGGATTTCCGTGCAGTTCAACAAGTTACTTTGCAAATAATAGCTTGTGTATTCCGTATTCGTCCACTGTATTTCGATAAAATTCAAATAAGGAAAATATTGAGTATAATCGAATTCAAAGGCAGTCACTTCGCGAACGGCAAGCTGTTGCACTTGCAAGCTGGACAATAAAAACTGAATACGATCCAAAGTCTCTCCTTGATAACTCACCAAATCGTCAAAATTGATGATGAAATTGGATTTGAATGCCTCAGGCATCTGAATATCCCAAAACATGTAAAAAATCTCTTGTTTTTCCTGAAGCATCTCAATCTGCTCGGGTTTAAGACTTTTGGTGATCAGAGGTAACCAGTACTTATTCACAAAGAAACCGCACACGTAAGTCAAATCCTCATAAGTAATCAAACGAGATCTTCCTTGGAACGTAGGCATGATACCCGGATTGATGTTCAAAAAGGTTCCAAGCATGGATTGATAAGCTTTCAAAAGTTCCAAAAATGAACGCTCCTTGATATCGCTTTGCAAGGTTCTCAAATCCAAAAAGTTATCCGTGATATTCAAAGACTCATCAATGAAATTGGTCAAGTCGTAAGGCTGATTTTCAAGTAAATAGATCGATACATTGTCTTTGCCGGGAGAATTGGTTATCATGAACAAGCTATCCACCCAACGCACACAAGCCTCATTTCTAGACTGCACAGCGTGAAAACGCATACGTGGCAATAGATGCATCATACTCAAGATTTTGAACTGCTCTTTTTCTTTCATCTTAGCCCACAACTGACGTGCTTCATTGACGTTACCTCTTTTGAGCATGAGCTCGAGGGGATGTTCTTCCGTTTCCTTGACCTCAAAAACCTTATCGGAAAATTTCTCGATGAAGTGCTTCAAAACAGATTTGTCCTTGTAAGCAGCTGCATAGTCCAAAGCTGTTTTCTCCAAACAACTTTTGTGATTGAAAGCAGCAAGGTCCGATTTGCTGATGACGTACTCAGCCAATTCCAAATCGACCTGCTCACTTAGCGCAATTTGAAGTGTGTTTTGTTTGAGATAGAAGGGTGAAATTGCGTTGAACTTGGCGCCCATAGCTTCCAAGCGCTTCACCAAAGCCAGGTTCTTTTTTCCTACAGCAAAATTGAGTGCCTCACTCAGTAGAGCTACATCTGAAGTAATTTTCTTTTGTTTGAGCAAATCTTCGTAAACGGCACTATTTCCTGACCAAATGGCATAATTCAACACCGCTGTCGAGTCAGGTATGCAAGACATATAGGTAAGTGGAATTCTCCGTTGATAAAAATCGTACATGCGTTCATTGATTACACTCACTTTTCTGTTGTAATTGGAACCAATCCATTCCATGATCTTGGCATTATTGCCTTGTTCAAAAAGACTGTTGATACTTTGGGATTGAGCGTTGATGAATCCTGAAAAAGTCAAAAAGGAAGAAACGAGCAAAGCACTTGACAAACGAATTTTCATAAATTTCAGATTTGGGGGCTAAATTTAAACATTAAAGAATTCGTCCGAAACAAGATTCTTGCCACGCTGCAAAAACTTGAACATTTGTATTGTGAGAACTCTTTCCGGGAAGAAGAGATTATTCCAACGCTATCTCTAACTTTACCCCTCACAAATTAAAAATCATACCCCATGAAATTACACGTTCTCAATACTGGAATGTTCAAATTGGACGGTGGAGCCATGTTTGGTGTTGTGCCTAAATCTATTTGGCAAAAAACCAATCCCGCCGATGAAAACAATATGTGTACCTGGGCCATGCGCTCCTTGTTGATCGAAGATGGGAACCGTTTGATTCTGGTAGATACAGGGATTGGGGACAAGCAAAGTGAAAAGTTTTTTGCGCATTACTATTTGCATGGCAACGACTCGCTGCACGGCAACTTGAAGAAACTTGGATTCAGCGCGGACGACATTACGGATGTCTTTTTGACGCACTTGCACTTTGATCACTGTGGTGGAGCCATACAAAGAGTCTCTGAAAATCAATATGCCCCGGCATTCAAAAATGCAACATTTTGGAGCAATGAAAAGCATTGGTCATGGGCCACAAAACCCAACCCACGCGAAAAAGCGTCCTTCCTCAGCGAAAATATCCTCCCCATTGAGGAAAGTGGACAATTGAAATTTATTCCACGAACCAATGATTTCACTTCGGACATTTTTGAGCATATCGGCGCTCTTTTTGTAGACGGACACACGGAAAGCCAAATGCTTCCTCACATTCAATACAAAGGAAGAACCATCGTTTTTATGGCTGATTTATTGCCCAGTGTGGGTCACATTCCACTGCCCTATGTGATGGGCTACGATACACGTCCATTAATCACCTTAGAGGAAAAAGCGAAATTCATGACACGTGCAGCCGAAGAGGAATTTGTGTTATTTTTGGAGCACGACGGTGTCAATGAATGTTGTACCGTTCATCAAACAGAAAAAGGAATTCGTCTCAAAGAAACATTCAAATTAAACGAATTATAAGCTATGATTCAAGCCATTCAAGAATTACTGAACTCAGCTGGGAGAGCTATCATACCCGGCGTGGGATGTCTTTCCATCAATGACGAAAATAAAATAATCTTCAACCCCTTCCTTAAATTCAATGATGGTAAGTTGTCTGCGAAAATCATGGAGTTAGAAGGCATCGGTGAAAATGAAAGCCAGAAAAAACTGAGCGCGTGGACACGGGAAATCGAGCAAACATTGATGCAGGGACACGATTTTGATTTGGGCGCTTTGGGACGATTCTTCCTTGAAGGTAAGGACGAGATTGGATTCAGCACCGAATCAAAAATATCAGCAAGTTCAAGCAGACAAGAAGAACCCTCGCAACAGGAGCCAAACGAATCGCTTCAACCGGAACCTGTGACAGTTCATGCGCACACTATTGACCAAACACCGCAAACTGCCGAGACACCGCAGTCCGAAGAGCAAATCGAACTTGCAAAAGATATCAATTCAAATCCGGTTGAGGCAGAAGAGCATACGATAACTCCTACTGAAGAACAACTCGAACTTGAGCAAAAAGAGGAAACTACCTCAAAAAAAGCGAGTTTAGACGATTTATTAAACGCAAGAGCAGTGTATCCGACTCAGGAAAATTCGGAAAACACTCCCGAATCCATTGAGGTCATTGACAATGAGCCCATCGTTGAAACCAGCTCTGCAATTACGCACGAGAATATTGCTCAATCTTTAGAGGAAGTTAAATCAGAGGTGGGTGAAACTTTGGCTGATAAAAATGCTCAAAGCGTTCAAAATTCATCCGAAAATGTGGATAACGCAAGCGGCAAACCAAAAAAATCAAAGAAACACGAAAATCCGGAAGTTCAAGGAGAGGAGATTATCATCAAGCGCAAACGGAGCAAGATTTTTTATGTGAACATCTTCCTTTTCTTCCTCATCATCGTATTGGGTACGTTTGCGTTCTTGTACACAGACGAAGTGAGCGAATGGCTTGGAATCAGTGCGCCAACGACGGAAGTTCCGAGGGATACGGTGCTTCAAGAAGAGGCTGAGATTGAGGACGTCACCCCTGAGCCGGCTGAAAACTTACCTGAAACTGAAGAATTGCCCGAAGTTGCTCCTGTCCCACCCAAAATTGAAGTATTACCAACTCCGGAACCCATGCCAAGCAATATTCCAGCGGTGGCCTCGAGTGGAGACTTCCACATTATCGTTGGGAAATTTGCAGTGAAAGAAAATGCCGACCGCTTGGTACAAAAAATCCGCGATTCAGGTTACGATGGCAAAATTCTAAGATCTACAGCCACCGGGCATACCGTATCCTTTCATTCCTATCCAAGCATGGAAGAGGCTACCAATAACCTCAATAAGGCGAAGGAAATCACCGGAACCGGCGCATACATCGAGAAGAAGTAATTAATACAAGGCGTTTCCCTAACCCAAAACAGTAACTGACGTGTTAGAAGTCAAGAACATCACAAAACGCTTTGGAGATCACGTTGCACTAAACAACGTCTCTGCGAGTTTTGAACCCGGCAAGATCCACGCTTTATTGGGCCCCAACGGCGCTGGAAAAACTACCTTGATTCGCCTCATCAATCAAATTTATGAGCCGGACAGCGGAAGTATTTATCTGCATGGAAAATACCTCGATAGAAATGCGCTCAACAGCATCGGGTATTTGCCCGAAGAGCGCGGCATGTACACGAACATGGTTGTTGAAGATTTTCTGACTTTTCTTGGAAAACTCCGTGGATTGGAGTCTAAGACCATTCAACATCAGGTATCACATTGGCTTGAGAAACTTGAAATTGCCGATTGGAAAAACAAGCGTATCGACGAACTTTCCAAGGGTATGGCACAAAAAATTCAATTCGTCGCCACAGTTTTTCACGATCCGGCGCTGCTCATACTGGACGAGCCTTTCAGCGGTTTTGACCCGACCAACGTGCAACTCATGCGCGGCGTTTTGAGAGAGCTTAAGGAACAAGGAAAAACCATTCTGCTCTCTACACACAACATGAACAATGCGGAAACAATAAGCGACCACATCACCTTGATTCATCGCGGCAAAATCATTCTCGACAGTCACCACGCAGCGATTAAAAAAACCTTCAGCCAAGACGTATTTTCAGTACAGTTTCGAGGCAACATGTTGAGCTTTGCCAATGCCTTGTGGAGCAACTACGACTTGCTCGAATCCAAACAAATCGGCGACCATCAATATTTGGCGAAAATTAAAATGCTCAACGGCAGCAAAATCGCGGATTTGTTGCAGGCACTCATATCCGAAGTGGAGTTCGAAGGCGTTTGGCCGGATGCTCCTTCTATGGAGGAAATTTTCATTCAACTCACCCAAAACAAAACATCATGAAAAATGCTTGGATCATCGCGCTGCGTGAGTTTAAAGAACGCATCCAGAGCCGCTATTTCATTTTGATGGCACTTCTCGGTCCGGCCATTGTATTGTTTGCACTTTACAGCCTATTCTCTTTATCCGGAGATGAAAAGCAAAAACTCCACATACTCGTTGCCGATCCAGCCAACATTGCCAACGGCATCATGACGGGAAAAGCGGGGCAAATCAACTACACATTCATCGAAAAATACATTGAAGTTGAGGATTTTGCCAATCAGCCGCAATATCAAAAATTCGACGCCCTACTCGAAATCATCGAAAAAGTGTTGTCGAACAATCTCGCTTTCCTGTTTCAACGCATCATCATCAATCCGGCACTGATAAACCGCATCCACCGCGACTTGGAAAAACGACTTGAAATCCTGAAAGCCGATGAATTCACGGCTATGAATTATGAAACTTTCCGTCGGGTGATGCACGCCGTAAAATTGGAGGTCAGAGATGCTTACCGGCCTCAGATGAAAAACAACTACTACATGGCAGCTTACACCGGTTTCTTTTTTGGAGCACTTGTGTTGTTGTTTGTGTTCACCTTCGGCATGACCATTTTGCGCAGTTCCTCACGCGAAAAAACCAATCGCGTGGCAGAGGTAATGTTATCTATTGTTCGTCCAAGAGAATTGCTTTTGGGTAAAATTGTCGGAATCGGGCTGTCCGCGTTACTCCAGTATGCCTTGTGGTTTGTTGGCATTGCTTTGGGATTGTTTGTGCTGAGGTTGACCGTTTTTCCCGATTTGTTTAATGCCACGAATTTGTTGGAAAATGAAGGCGTATTTTTAAATAATAGCTGGGTGAGTCTCGTGTATGAAAAAATCAATTTTTACGTGATGCTGCCCTGGTTTATCTTCATCTTCATTTTAACGTATCTGTTCTATGGAAGCCTTTTCGCTGCTTTAGGTGCTGCGCAAGGTTCAGACTCCGACGGACAAAAATTCTTAATCCCCATTTTTCTCATTCTCCTGCTGGCCTTGGGTGCAGGGTATTATCTCATCGAAAATCCACAAGGCAGTTTGAACGGCTTTTTGGCTTATTTCCCTTTCACTTCGCCGGTGGTCATCTTGATTAAACTTGCTTTAGGCATCGAAGACACCCAAATTTGGACCTTTGTGGTCGCGTTGCTAATCATGGTACTTACGGCATGGTGTTTCCTGCGTTTTGCCGGTCGAATCTACCAAAAAGCCCTGCTCGCCAATGGCTATCGCTTGCAGTGGAAAGACTTTTTGAAATGGGGGTTGAGGTAGGTTTTAATTAGCTTCGCTCATGATTCATGTTAATCATGGGCGAGAATTAACATTTAGGTGAAATCTTGAATTCACCAACTAGTAAAAAAATAAATTGATGACAAACAAAATTGCAAAACCATTTTTAAAGTGGGCAGGAGGAAAAACCCAATTGATTCCAGCTATTGAAAATGCCCTTCCCAAAGATTTAAATTCATCACAATTCATTTATGTGGAGCCTTTTGTGGGCAGCGGAGCCGTACTTTTTTGGATGCTCAATAATTTTCCGAATATGGAAAAGGCGGTTATCAATGACATTAACGAAGATTTAGTAAACACTTACAAAACCATTGCATCTAATCCGAAACACTTGATAGAATTGTTGGAAGTTCTTCAAAATGAATTTCACGAATTGGATACAGACGCTGAAAAGAAAAAACTATACTACTACGAAAAAAGAGAATCCTACAACGCTCGAAACACTTCTATTCTTGAGCAATCTGCGATGTTCATTTTTCTCAACAGAACGTGTTTCAATGGCTTGTACCGCGTGAATAGAAACAACGGTTTCAACGTACCGATGGGAAGCTACAGAAAACCCACCATTTGCGATAAAGAAAATATCCAAGCAGTGAGTGAGGCTTTACAAAAAGTTGAAATTCTGTGCGGTGATTTTGAGGAAACACTGAAACACGCAAATAACAATTCGATTTTCTATTTTGACCCGCCATACAAGCCTTTGAGCGATACATCTAGTTTCAATTCTTACGCGAAAGATGAATTTAACGACGCTGAGCAAATCCGCTTGCGCGATTTCTGTGTCACGCTAAATTCTATTGGTCACAAATGGATATTGAGCAATTCGGACGTAAAAGGCAAAGATGAAAACGATAATTTTTTTGACGACTTATATTCTGACTTCAAAATACAAAGAGTAGATGCAAGAAGAAGTATCAATGCCAATCCAGAAAATTTTTATTTGGGCGTTCCCCTATCGGGTCGGGCTATCTGTTTCAACTCCTCGCTTCGCTGCGGGCTTTCCACTTCTATCCCTAACGCAACTTAATGCTAAAAATGAACCTATCGTTTAACTTAAAACTTGCAGAAGGTTATCAAAGTAATTCTCAAATAGCGAGAATTCTCACAGAAAATTGGGTTCTAAACAATTCGTATTGTCCTAGTTGCGGAGATTTACCCTTAAATGAATTTGAAAACAATAGACCTGTTGCTGATTTTTATTGCAAGAAATGTTCAGAAGAATTTGAATTAAAAAGCAAGGGTGGGAAACTCACGAATACAATTACGGACGGAGCTTATTCAACAATGATTGAAAGAATAAACTCTGAAAACAATCCAAATTTTTTCTTTCTTACATATTCAAAGAGTTGGTGTGTTAACGACTTTTTGATTATTCCTAAACAATTTTTTACAGAAGAAATTATCATTAAAAGACCACCATTAGCTCCAACAGCAAGGAGAGCAGGATGGATAGGGTGTAATATTGACATTTCCAAAGTGGCAGAGTCAGGCAAAGTTTTCTTAGTAAAAAACTCTAAGATTATTGACCGCGAAGTGGTAAATCAATTTTTTAATAAAACTTTGTTTCTTAGGCAGAAGTCAAGTGATGCAAAGGGTTGGATTTTAGATATTATGAAGTGTGTAGATGAAATCAAAACTGATATTTTCAATCTTGATGAAATCTATAAGTTTGAGCAAAAGCTCAAATTAAAATACCCGAACAATAATTTCATTAAAGATAAAATAAGGCAACAACTTCAAATTCTCCGTGATAAAGGGATTATTGAATTTGTTGGTCGTGGTAAATACAAAAAAATTAAATATGGCGACATTTAAAATTGAAATTCAAGAGTTCTTATCAAGAATAATTGAAATGGAAGCAGAAACAAAAGATGAAGCAGTTTCAAAAGTTCGTGAATTGTATAGAAAGGAAGAAATTGTCCTAGACAGCGATGATTATGTTTCAACCGAAATTGAAATTTATAATTATGAATGACCCAAGAATTATTTTAAGAGACAAACTGATTGAGAATGGTCTTTTGTTTAAATATGCCAATCTGATTGCACTTGATGCTGGAAGTTCACAAACCTTTGTTGATATTGAATATTTAGATGAATTAGGTCTTTAACCAACCCAATTAGAAATTACTCTAAAACTTGTAATGGACTTTTATTCAGGGAAATCACTCTCAGAATAAATTGAATTTTAATGAAACTTTTGCCTCAATTTGAACATAAGTTTGATATGGTTTTTGCCGACCCCCCTTATTTTCTATCAAACAACGGACTATCAATTCAAAACGGACAAATCGTAAGCGTAAATAAAGGAAATTGGGATAAATCACACGGCTTTGAATATATCAACGAGTTCAATCGCAAATGGCTTTCATTAGTTCTTGACAAAATGAAAGATGACGGAACTATTTGGATCAGCGGAACAATGCACAACATTTTTTCGGTTGGACAAATCTTGACAGAATTAGGTTTTAAAATTCTTAACATAATTACTTGGGAAAAGACTAATCCCCCACCGAATTTTTCTTGTCGCTATTTTACTTACTCGACAGAACAAATCATTTGAGCAAGAAAATCCGATAAGGTTCCTCATTATTTCAACTATGAATTAATGAAACAACTCAACGGAGACAAGCAAATGAAAGATGTTTGGAAACTTCCAGCAATTGCTCCTTGGGAAAAATCTTGTGGTAAACATCCAACACAAAAACCGCTTTCTGTATTAACACGATTGATTTTGGCTTCCACCAAACCCAACGCATGGATTTTAGATCCGTTTGCAGGAATTTCAACAACTGGAATTGCTGCAAATTTGGCAAACCGGCGCTATTTAGGCATCGACCAAGAGGAAGAATTTTTGACAATCAGCAAAAACAGAAAACTTGAAATTGAAAATCCTAATAAGGCCGCGACATTTCGCGAGAAAATTGGCGGTTTCAACTCAAAAAAAGAACTTGACCTATTTTTACTAAAAGAACCAGCGCTGGAATATCAAATAGAGTTAATTCTTTAGAAGAGAATTTAGAAAATTAATTCTTTTGGCATATTCTACAAACTGTCGAAAAAGTCAGCCACGTTGACCACCAACAATTTCACCAACATGTCACCGGGAATTTTCTCAGCACCTGACAGTTGAGTCAATCCGTTGTGTTTTTTTACCAACATTCCCAGAGAAGCAATCCCTGCGAAGCGCGCTTTTCCTAAATTTGCCAAAATTTATCAATATGCCGCAATTATCGAACAAAGCCACAAACATGCCCGCTTCTCCAATCAGAAGATTGGTGCCTTATGCTGAAGCCGCAAAACGCAAAGGAACAATTGTTTATCACTTGAATATTGGTCAACCAGATATCGAAACACCGGCTGTGGCACTCGAGGCTATTCGAAATTTCAACCAGAAAGTCATAGAATATTCGCACTCTGCAGGAAACGAAAGCTACAGAAAAGGTTTGGCTGATTACTACTGCAAAGCCGGAATTCCTATAACGCACGAGGATGTGATGATTACCACCGGTGGCTCGGAAGCCCTAACTATCGGCTTTATGGCAAGCTGCGACCCGGGTGATGAAGTCATCATTCCGGAGCCGTTTTACGCCAATTACAACGGTTTCGCTACCCAATCAGGATTGACCGTAGTGCCCGTTACAGCCAAGATCGACAAAGGATTTGCACTACCTCCAATTGAAGATTTTGAGAAAAAAATCACCCCGAAAACCAAAGCCATCGTGATTTGCAACCCGGGCAATCCGACGGGATACTTGTACACCCGAGAGGAATTAGAGAAACTCCGCGACTTGGTCAAAAAGCACAACTTGTTTCTCTTTGCCGATGAGGTTTACCGCGAGTTTTGTTATGACGGTGCGGAACCTTTTTCAGTATTGAATTTGTCAGGCATTGAAGACAATGTAATCCTAATCGACTCTGTGTCAAAGCGATACTCGATGTGTGGTGTGCGTATTGGAGCCTTGATTTCCCGCAACAAAGCATTGATGGC
>JBBIIM010000012.1:0-55124 GCA_037446475.1 Crocinitomicaceae bacterium
TTTTTTTTTGCCTTTATTTGTCATTATCTCATCACGATTTCGTGGCTCAAATAGCTCAGTTTTGAATCGAAACACTGCATCCGGTTGGTTAGAGCATCTGATCCCGATATTGCAATCGGGATGGGTCCTTGGTTCGAGCCCAAAGTTGATACATACTCCTGTATCATTGAGGAGCAAAGCCTTTGCAAAAAAGGTTACATACTAACAGGGTTGAAGATGGAACAGTCTAACTTTGACTGTACTGCAACTCGAAGAGTTTCTTGTAGGCGCCGTCGAGTCCGATAAGCGCTTCATGGCTTCCCTGCTCAATCACTTCGCCTTTTTCAAGCACGAAAATCTTATTGGCTTTGCTGATTGTAGTCAAACGGTGCGCAATGACAATCGATGTTCTGTTGGCTGTAAGTTTTTCGGTAGCCATTTGGATGAGCGCCTCGGACTCGTTGTCGATGTTTGAGGTGGCTTCATCAAGAATTAAAATTGAAGGATTGTAGACATAAGCCCGAATGAATGAAATCAACTGGCGCTGACCCACTGAAAGTCCGCCCCCGCGTTCGCCCACCTCATAATCGTAACCATTCTTCAGTTTACTGATAAAATCATGCGCGCCAACTTCTTTCGCCGCGGCAATAACTTGCTCTCGCGATATATTCTCGTTACCCAAAGTAATGTTGTTGTGGATGGTATCAGAAAATAGAAACACATCCTGAAGCACGATACCAATGTGGGAGCGCAGACAGGCAATGGACAGGTCTCGCAAATCTGTATCTCCAATTTTCACTTGACCTTTTTGAAATTCATAAAAGCGTCCAAGTAAATTGATGATTGATGTTTTGCCCGAACCGGTGGCACCAACAATAGCAATGGTTTCTCCCGGTTCAATGGTCATGTTCAAATCCTTCAAGACCCACTTTTGCTCTTCATAGGCAAACCACACGTGCTCAAATTTAATCTGTTGATTGAAGTTGCAGGACTCAATTTTCCCGGTGTCCTGAACGAATTCATTCATATCCAACAACTCAAAAACACGCTCTGCACGCACCACACCGCGCTGAAGCGTATTGAACTTATCTGCCAACATGCGCACCGGACGAAACAACATGTTGATCCACAAGGTAAAACGTACCACTTCTGAGAAAATATCGGCATCTGAGCGCAACCATTCGATTTGCAATACACTCCAAACGAAAAGTAGTCCAATCGACAAGGAGCTTAGCAAATCCACCACCGGAAAGAAGATAGAATTCGCCCAAATGGCTTTGATATGCGCTTCGCGATGGCGCTCATTGATCTCACGAAAACGCTCGGCCTCCCGCTGTTGACGGTTAAAAAGTTGTACAATGGACATTCCGGTAATGCGCTCCTGAACGAAAGTATTCAAACGATTGACCTCCTGACGCTCAAGCATGAACGAGTTTTTCATCGCCCGCGCGAAAATTCGTGTAGCCACGAACAAAAGAGGGAATGGTATCAACATCACCAAAGTCAATTTCCAGTTGACCGCAAGCATCAAACCAAGTACCCCAAAAAGCATGAAAATATCGCCGATGATACTCAACACACCTTGGGAAAAAACATCAGCCATGGCCTCGATGTCCGAAACCACACGCGTCACCAATGAGCCAATGGGTGTTTTATCAAAAAATTTGCGACGAAATCCCACCACATGATCAAACAAGCGCTGGCGCACGTCGCGGATGATTCTTTGCCCCAAAACAGAGGATAAATAAGAGGACAAAAACTGGAGTAAAGCCTCAGCAAAAAGCAAGATTACAAGAAAAATGGTCCAAGTGGTGAGCGCATCCGGCTCGTAGCCAGGTCCCACAAATTTTTTAACCAATTCACCGATGAGCAATGGACGAACTGCACTCACTGCGGCGTAAAACACCGTCACCACCAGAGCAGCAACAAATAAAGTGCGGTAAGGCGTTGCAGATTTTAATAAGCGAAAGAAGATTTTCAGGTCTAATGAAGACTTTTTTTCCATTGCACAAAGTTAGGAGGATTCAGCCTAAACGGCGGAGAATCAGAAAAGTTTTTCTCTTGACTCAAGACGGTGATTTGATTGGGCGGTTGGTGGTTAGCTATTGGAGGGTTAGCTATTGGCGGTTAGCTATTGGCGGTTGGCTATTAGCTGTTGGTGGTTGGCTATTAGCGGTTGGCGGTTGGCGGTTGGTGGTTGGTTTAATAGGCGCGGTTTGATCAGGAAGAGTGAAAAGTATTTGGTAGCCAATCGGTAACCTATTGGACGTATTGACATTAACACATTGAAGCACATCTTGTGGTGTGCAATTAACTCGCCTTGAACCCCTAAAATCTAAATACCATGAAAACGCGAATTTTGTTGCTCTATGCATTAGTTTCTAGTCTGCATTTGTATCGTGCGCAACCCGTTCTACGTGAAATCTTTCGCGTCAGAGACACCCTGCGGCTGGATCGCTATTCACCAAGTTCTGACGAATTCAGTTTTCAAAAAATTGACATGCATGCCGGCGATCATCGCATTTTGGATGTGATCAAAGCGGAAGCCCTGCGCACGCAACACATTGTGGCTGTCGATTTGGTGTATTCAGATTACCCGGTTGGAGATGATTTTACGGAACTCAACCGCAAACGATTTCTGGAACTGTCGAAGTTCGTGCCCAACGCATTCAACGACAAACACATCCAATGGCGCGTTGTGGTGCAAACGGGAGTGGCCAAAACGGGAAATATCAATTCCTATTTCCACGGCTTTGTGGTGTATTATCGACCCTATGATTTGAAAACCGAATTGGCAGGCATCGATGCCGCGCTCTATGGTCGTCCGGTGAAATCAGACAGTTTGATTTATAAAGTTTTTGACAGAAATAAAGTATGGAAAAACATGCTCGTGGTGATGGATGTCACAGGAAGCATGTCGCCTTATACTGCACAATTAATTTTGTGGCTCAAATTGAATACCGACGACAAGCGCTTCAAACATTTCACGTTTTTCAATGATGGCAATTTATTGCCCACAGACAAGAAAGAAGTGGGGAAAACAGGCGGCATTTATCACGTAGTAGCCGAGGCCTACACCGCAGTTGCAGACAAAGCCAAAGAGGCCATGCAGGCCGGCAGCGGCGGAGATATTCAGGAAAATGATCTAGAGGCATTGTTGGCCGGAATAATAGCCTGCCCGGAGTGCAGCGATATTGTTTTAATAGCCGATAATTACTCGCCCTGTCGCGATTTGAGTTTGTTGAAAGAATTGAAAAAACCCGTGAAAGTTATTATCTGTGGAGCGCATAGTTTTGTCAATGTGGAGTATTTACAACTGGCAAGAGCTACCGGTGGTTCGGTGCACACCATAGAATCAGACATTTTGAACATGATGAAACTCAAAGACGGTCAGACCATTGAAATTGATGGAAATACCTACAAAATTGAAAAAGACAAATTTGTGAGGCTGGTGAAGTGAGGCTGGCGGTTAGCTGTTGGCGGTTAGCTGTTGGCGGTTAGCTGTTGGCTGTTGGCTGTTGGCTGTTAGTGGTTCATGATTCTGTTTAATCCAATAACTCCACTAGGACATCAAAAAAGCCGCCCAATGCTATGCAAAGGGCGGACGCTCCATGATTCAAGACCCTGTGGTTTGATTTGCCACTCAGATAAGCTCCATCAATTTTCTAAAATTGCTTTGAAAACTGAATGAACTTTGAAGCATAAAATAATTCTGGCGGTCGATGGTGAAAGGATACGCATATTGAGCCAACTCGAGGCGGTTGCTGTCGAAACTGAATTTGCTCAGCGCTGTTTGCAATTGATGCACATAAATGCCATTTTTCCGAATAGCAAACTGCGCGTATTGAAGTCGGTTGCTGTCGAAACTCATGCGACCCAATTCGTTTACAAAATGCTGAAACGCGGCTGCATCCATGCCCATAGTCCAGGTGCCACTTACGGGGATCGGATTCTGTTGATTCGGATGCGGTAAACCCACAACAGGCAAGTATTGAATCTGTGTGCCATTCATTGGATGATGCACCAAAAGCACATTTTGCATCGGCAAAACATTGACTTGACCTTGGTAAATGACACTCCAATATCCTTGATTAGCAAATCCCTGAACCCACTGATGCAGACGCACCTGATGCACGCCGGGCCAAACGTTTGGGACTGTGTAATACAGTTGATTGAAGTAGTGAAACTGACCATTCATTTCCACGGTATAAAAACCGGGCTGACTCATTTGAACGCTCAACTGACTTTGAGCCAAACTCCTAACGGAAAATGAGAAGACTGCGAAAAGTATCACTATCGCGACACGGCTTTCTTTGAGAATGATGGGTAACATAATACATTGTTTACCCATTCCAAAACCAAACCTATGCCAAAGCGGATTCAGCGGTTCAAAAGAGGAATTAAAACTTGTTAAAAACGATGGATGATTTAATCAATCATCGCCAAATCGACGCCGGAAAGCAACAAAATGATTAACACCAAACCCAGTGCAATGCGGTAATAACCAAAGGCCTTGAATCCATTTTTGTTCAAAAAAGCAATGAACGTTTTGATGGCCAAATACGCCACCACAAAAGCCACCACATTGCCAAGAATCAACAACATCCACTCTTTCCCGGAAGAGTTCATCAGCATTTCTTTTTCGTCCCACATGCTTTTCAGCGTCGCAGCAGCCATCGTAGGCACCGCCAGTATGAAAGAAAACTCAGCGGCCGTTTTGCGCTTCAATTTTTGTGTAAGTCCACCGATAATCGTAGCGGCAGAGCGACTTACACCCGGAACCATGGCCAAACTTTGGAACAAGCCGATGATAAACCCGGTTTTGTAAGTGACTTCTTCATCGCCTTCCTCTTCATTTTTTGCGAACCACTTATCAACAAAAAGCAATACGATACCTCCCAACAAAAGTGCTACAGCCACCACCCAAATTTCTTCCAACAATGCATCCACATGCTTTTTCAGCAGAAGTCCTAAAATACCTGTTGGAATAAACGCGACAATCAATTTGGTATAGAAATCCCAGGATTGAAAAAACCGTTTAAAATACACCATGACCACGGAGAGTATGGCGCCAAATTGAATGGCCACAGTAAACATTTTTGTAAAAGGATCTTGTGCAATGTCCATGAAGGTGGACGCGATAATCATGTGACCGGTAGAAGAAACGGGTAAAAACTCTGTCAAACCCTCAATAATAGCCAAAATTAAGGCTTCGAAATATTCCATAATTCCGGCTTAGATTATTTTACTCTTGCTTGTGACTGCTCTTGAGCTCGTGCAGATTTATTCTTGTCCTTCTTCATGATGGCGTAAAGGATAATTACGTAGCCCAGAACAACAAGTGCCGGAGCCAAAGTGATCCGTCTGTGGCTGAACAGTTCTGATTCCAAAAATTGTGTTTTATCAGGCGAACCGCCACCAATCATCAATGCGAATCCGATGATGTTGATTACCAAACCGATGACAATCCATTTGTAATTGTCCTTTTTCAAACCAAAAGGAATTGCGCTGCTGCCTTTACTCATGAGGAAAAATTTTCTGACCGAAGTCGGTGAAACAGATGGCGAATTTAGCAATAAAAAACAAACCCCGACTCAGATGATGAATCGGGGTTTGCGTATTTCCATTGTACATTTTAGGGAATGTACTTCTTTTCAAAGTTCGGTTTACGCTTTTCCAGGAAGGCATTTCTTCCCTCAATAGCCTCTTCGGTCATGTAGGCAAGTCGTGTGGCTTCTCCGGCAAAGACCTGTTGCCCCACCATGCCGTCGTCTGTCAAATTCATCGCAAACTTGAGCATTTTGATGCTCGTTGGTGATTTCGCCAATATTTCCTGGGCCCATTGAAAGGCCTCGTTTTCCAAATCCTCATGCGGAATCACTGCATTCACCATACCCATCTCAAAAGCCTCTTGTGCGGAATAATTTCTTCCCAGAAAAAATATTTCTCTGGCCTTTTTCTGACCTACCATTTTCGCCAAGTAAGCAGAACCATAACCACCGTCGAAACTCGTTACGTCGGCATCGGTTTGCTTGAATATCGCGTGTTCCTTACTGGCTAGGGTCAAATCACAAACCACATGCAAGCTATGACCGCCTCCAACAGCCCAGCCGGGTACAACAGCAATTACGGCCTTGGGCATGAATCGGATCAAGCGCTGCACCTCGAGGATGTTCAATCGGTGGTAGCCATCTTCGCCCACATAGCCCTGATGACCCCGAGCGCGTTGATCACCACCACTGCAGAACGACCAAACGCCGTCTTTAGGCGATGGACCCTCCGCAGAAAGTAAGACCACGCCAATCGAAGTATCCTCATGCGCGTCTTTGAAAGCCTCGAGCAACTCAGCAGTCGTTTTCGGTCTGAATGCATTCCTTACTTCAGGTCTGTTGAAAGCAATGCGCGCCACACCACCACATTTCTTGTAGGTGATGTCCTCAAATTCTCTTACCGTTTGCCAGTTAATTTGCATCAGTCGTTGTTTTTACATTGTTCTTCAGGGCGTGCACCACACAAGCCGCACGTGGCACCCTCTTCTTGAAGCATAGGGTTGTTGCTGGCACAAGTACCGGCAAACTTACCGTTCTTCTTAACCAAGATTTTTATGGCAATACCGGCAAAAGCCAAGGACATAAAAAGAAAGGTGATGATGAATATTTCCATAGTGGTTTAATTTTCTTGATATAAAATCAGCAATGAGCTTGAAGGCTTGCTTTAGAATGGCAAATCGTCGTCGTCGGATGCTGTAAACGATTGAACTTGGTCAGTTGTTCGCATTGGCGGCTCTTGCTGACTGCCCATCTGTGGCGCACCGGCTCCTGTTCCATCCATTTTCTTGATGGACCAAATATCCAAAGAGTTGAAATACCTCACCTCGCCTTGTGGGCTGGTCCATTCGCGACCACGAATAAAGAAAGACACTTGAACCGGGTCGTTTACTTTCATATCATTCACCGCGTCGGTCTTTTCCTGCGTCAACTGAAAAGAAATATCTTGAGGATATTGACCCGTGTTGTCGGTGATTACAATTTCTCTTTTTTTGAAGCGATCCGATACCACTTGGGTGTCGTTAATCACTTTAAGGATTCCATTTAATGTGTACATCTTACTGTGTTTTTGAGGTTAATTATTGAAAGAAAGCAGGGTAAGCCATGCTTCTTGAACTTTATTTTCAGCGAGCAACTGTTTGGCTCTCAAGTGCAATTCCGTTTCCAACTGCGTTGCATCATCTTCAAATTGAATAAACAGATCACTCAATTCAATCAACTTGTAATCGTTGACGTCTGTCTCATTGGGCAACTGCTCCACGTTGGCAAGCTGACCGAGCTCGTTGCCGCTCAAGATTTTGCTGGTTAGCACATCCTTGGGCAATTGGTCAAAACCGATACCCATAGTAGTCAGCGGCTTTTTCACCTCAAACAAGGCCGAGCCATGTGCTCTACAATACCAATCGCCACCCATCCGGGCTACGAGGTCAATTTTGCGCTGGTCGATTTTTCCGTTGACCAACAAATCTTCGCGAATGTGGATGCGCGTTACTTCACAAATAATCAAATTCCCGGCTCCACCTTGCGTTCCAAGCTCCTTAACTTCAATGATTTTGCATTCAAATTGAACCGGAGACTCTTTCACACGCAACGGACGAACCGTCTCCGAAGGCACAGGAATGAATCCGGCTTTCACAAATTCATCCACGTGAGACGGGTAAGGTGAGCTGGTCAAACTCATCTGGTGCACCATGTCGTAGGTCACCACATTGATTACACATTCGGGAATCTTTTTGGCATTCTCGTAAGTGTCCTTCGTCGTGTTGTTTCTACCACTGCGCGCAGGAGAAAAAATCAGTATCGGAGGATTGGCCGAAAAGACATTGAAAAAGCTGAATGGCGCTAAATTGTGGTTGCCCTTTTCATCCATTGTGCTGGCAAAAGCAATCGGTCTGGGACCAACGGCACCAAGCAAATAACTGTGTAATTCAGGTACGGGAAGCGACTTGGGATCTATTGAAATCATAGCCCGCAAAAGTAGCTAAAATTCGATTGTCGATTGCGCTAAAAATCACACAAGTCTCTTTAATTTTCAAAAAAAAGAAGACCGAAATATCAGTATTTACACCAGCCTTTGCCGTTGAGTTTTGTTTTGGCCGCTTTTCTCCGCTTGGCCTTATTCGACTTCGTTTTTGATTCGAATAAAGTCGTTTCAGATTTTTTCGTTTCCGCAAATGAATGGCTATATTGCTGATCCGTGGCTTGTACCAAACTCGAGTCTCGAACAACATATCCAAATGCCTGATTCGGGGTTAGAGCCAGGAGCAACAACCCCAAAAATGCGATATACTTAAAACGATTAAAATTCATAAAACGGACACACATACATCAAATATTTGTGTCAAAAATAGCACTTGGCTTTTTCACAATTTAGAGAAAACTATGAAAACCAGCAGATTGCACATGAACTCCCCTTTTGGGTTTATGAAAGTCATTTTTTAGTTTTTGAGCACTACAATTTTGACTCGATAACACCTCTTAGTTGTGCGGCCAGCTGCTCAATTTCAGACGCTCGTATCTCCTTTGCCGGAACGAGCTCATGGATATGAACCTCAGCCATACCCGGCCGTGATGAGGCTTTCACATTTTGCGGTTCGGCCAAAAGCTTGTAATGATTTTTCAAGGTAAGCGGCAGAATAGCAACTTTATTTTTCTGCGCCATAACAAAAGCTCCGGGTTTAAAATTCAGCATTTTTGGCGCTTGATGGTCTGGAATTCCGCCTTCGGGAAAAATCACAATGCTCCACCCTTCCTCTAGTTTTCGCTTAGCCTGAAGCATCGATTGGGCAGCTTGTCTTTTATCGCTGCGGTTGACCGGTATATGCAAGAATTTGAAATACGTCTTAATCAGAGGATAGTTCAATATTTCGCTTTTACCCATGAAAACAATGTGCCGCATCGGCAAGATTTGATACATCAAAAAAATATCCAGATACGAAGTGTGGTTGGCAATAATGATCAGTGGCTCATCTGGTAGTTTAATTTTATTTTTCTTGACAAAAATCAAAAATAACAGGCTCAACACCATGCTCCAAATCCAAAATACAGCTGTGCTCAATTTTCTGGTGCGAGGGTGGATTACAAGAAGTGCTGTGACAGGATAAAAGGGCAACAGACTGAGCGCGAATACCGTGTAAGCATACAAGCGATAGGCATTATAGAAGAGTTTGTTCATTGGGGCTTAGGCTTACACTTTACCGGCTATGACCACCGCTTTTTTGAAGCTCAAAGTACTGCCGCTTTGAATAGCCGTAGCACTGAAAATCACCACATAACGCCCAATGCGACACTTAATACCATTGTCATCCAGACCGTCCCATTTCAATTCACCGCTTTGGTCGAAGTAGTGGTTATTCAGGTATTCGCGAACCATTCTTCCTTGTTCGTCATAAATTTTGATGGTGCCCAACATGCCCAATTCGGGAAGTTCATATTTGAAAAAAGCAAAATCTTCAAAGCCGTCATTGTCGGGAGAGATTACCGTAGGTTGAATTGTAAAAGCCCCCAATGCCTGAGGGTTGAGATACTGGGAATTTTGTATGCCCGGCGTGCCCCAGCCTACCGTTTCAGAGGCCGTTTGCCAATTGTCTTGATTCTGTGTGGGTCCAAAAGGATTGATGCGCTCGAGCGACTTGCCTTTGCGGTCATCGATCAATCTGAAATGCCATTTTTCGCTGTAGCTCAAACTGTCCACCACCATGCTTGTTTCACTCAACAAATACACATTACCCTCGGCATTGGCAAAAGTGGGTAAGGTCATTTGGATAAAAGTTCCCACGCCATGATTGACATAGGTTTGCTTCACTTGGGTGCTGTCTGTTGTCAAAACGATGTAAGCCTGTGGTGCAAGAATCAAATTTTGAGAGGCAATCGTGCACATATTGGACGGTACGCCATTGCTCAAATTGGCAATTTTCCAATCTTTCAAATTGACAAATTTCTGAGAGCGGTTGAAAATTTCCACATAATCAGCGCCTCCTGTTACCGGATTGAATAGCACTTCATTGATGATCAAATCATTGGTAGAAACTTGGTCTGCTAAAACAAAAGAACTGTTAATTGTCGTAGTATTGCCTGAACAATCCGTGAGATTCTCAATGGTAAAATTGTAGAGCACATTGGGTGAAAACGGTTGATCAAAAATCACTTGCACTTTGTTGGTGTATTCATTATCAGCCTGAATCTCAATAATATTACCCATAAAATCAACAACGATGCTCATGGACAACAACTCATTGACCTCCATGCTCTCATTGAATGTGATTTCCAGAACATTCGAAGCGGTAACAAATGCTGAAACCACGAAAGGCGGAATCACGTCCGGAGCATTGTTGAATACAGAGTTTTGAGCACCCGGAGTTCCACCGGTAGGACTGTCCGTCGCGCGCCAATTGTCGGCTCCAAGACACGGGTTGAAGGGATTAATCAACTCCAGAGAATAGCCTCCATCGGATTTATTCGGATCTTGATAACTGTTTACATTATAGCTCATTTGATCGATAATCAAGGTCTGTGTGGGATTTTTTAAACTGACTTGATCTCCGGTATTTTTGAGGCCTGGAAAGGATGTCGCGTTGATTGAATTTACCGAAGGAAAAAGTCCAAGCCCGGAGGTTGCGGTAATAATCAAATAGCCGTTTGCCGGCAAGATGGCGCTCTGAATTGTGCCGCAACTGTTGTCGTTGCAAATGCGGTATCCTTGCAGTTGAAAGGTCTTGTTGGTGGTGTTGAATAGTTCCACGTATTCTGCAAGCGGTTGACCCACACTCGGATTTTCATCAGCCATAAGTTCGTTGATTCGAATTTCTCCAAATTGAGGAATGCTAAGTTCATAATAGAGAAAAGGCTGAATGAAACTCGGCACAATATTTCCAGCCAAGTCAGCAACGTTATTGATGGTGATTAAGTAGTTCGTGTTATCCGTAAAAACTCCGGCAAAATCAAGGATAATTTGTGTGTTGTTCTGCGGATTGATGTATGCGCTTGTTGGACTTCCAATACCGTTGTTTACTGAAAAGTTCGCCACACTAGCAGCGTTTGTCGCAAGCGCCTCATTAAAAGTGAGCACCAATTGGTTGTTGCTCGGAAAAGCCAAATTCATAAATACCGGCGGGTCATTGTCCACAAAGGGTTGACCACTCACTACAAAATCATCGAAATAGAAATGCTGGGAACGGGTTTGCGTAAATTGACAATACACTCCTGTAAACAAAGATTGAATGTGTGTATTGTCCAAAGCCGTACCCTCGCTGGTGTACGTTCCGCTTAAATTCACGTCTCGGAGCAATTCCCAATTGCCTTGTGCATCGCGCGTCACTTTGATTTTTACCAAAACATTGTTCAGATTCACTGTGCCCGATTGCCCTGTGATGATTTCCGTGCGCGTCGTACCAGTCTGTCGAAACAAAGAGATTTTATCAGGCGTATCACCAATCAGCACAAAATAGCCGTTCAAAGGACCGTCGAGCACGGAAGAATTCGAAACCAAATAGACGCGTGCAAAATTGGTTGAGGATGGATTGAAGTCGAGGCGCACAAAAAATTCCCAGGTGGCATTTTCAATACTCTGACTATTGGTACTTAAATAGGCAGTGCCCGCAGTGAGCGGATTGATAAACAAGCGCAGCTGTTGCTCGGGTGACACCAAAAATTTCCCGGTTTCACCAATCCATGTTGGATTCGAAGTAAAGTTTCCATCGGAGAAATTGTCTGAAAATTGAGCCGAAATTGCTGACCCGTAAAAGGTAACCCAAAAAAGTAATATCAATCTCATGCTGTGCGTTTTGACCTACAAGAATAATCAAATTTGCGCAATATCTACTCAAGTTTCGAAGGGGCGTTCGGAGAAAGTTGCACGGTTTGTTAAATTGTTGTGAAGACCAAATGCGCAGACGCAACCCATTTTAACCCCGAGACGTTTGACCGTTGAACACGAAGTCAACTTAACTTTTTTGAGGATTGTATAATTTTGGCGCACAATTTGAAAAGTCGCATTATTCCAAAATCGGATTTACTATGAACAAACTCATTTTCTTGTTTTTCGTCGGGGTTTTCAGCCCGCTTTATGCACAGCAAATCAAATTCAAAATCACCAATGCACCCAGCGACACTGTTTATCTGGTGCGGCATTTTGGAAACAAAAAGTTTTATGCAGACACAGCCCGAATCGTGAAGGATATGGCTGTTTTTGAGGGAAGCAAACACAAAGACGGATTGATGACCTTGTATTTTGTAAACTCCAAGGCGCTGGATTTTCTGAAAGTTAAGGAGGAAATAGAAATTCATGCGGATTTCAATACGATGGCTCCGGAAACAGCAGTCGTTAAAAAATCCAACGAGAACAAATTGTTTTTCTCGTATTTGGTTGAACTCTCCAAAGCAAGCAAAGAGCGACAGCAAATTCTAGACAACGGTCGTGACGAGCAAAAGTTGAAAGACCTCAACGAACGCATGAAGGTGTATTTGAACAAATTTGCCTCGGACAACAAAAATACTTTGGTTGGAAAATTCGTGAAAATGGGTATCGAAATCGAAATTCCGGAAACGCCGAAAAATGCGGATGGTTCTTTGGTAGATTCCAATTTTGCGTTCAATTACTACCGCGCGCATTTCTTCGACAACATCGACTTCAAAGACGATCGTCTGGTCAATTTTGGGGTGTTTGAGCAGCGTTTGGATTTGTATTTCAGTCAGCAAATGATGATTCCATTGCCTGACACGATTTTGCACTATTCCATCGACTTGTTGGAACGCTTCGACAAGAAATCGGATATGTTTCGCTTTACCCTGGAATACTTGATACAAAAGTATGAGAAGTCGAAAATAATGGGCCACGACAAGGTATATGTGATGCTCGGTGTAAAATACTATTGCGACAAAATGGGGAACCCAAATCCGGAGGTGACCTGGTTGAGCGCTGAAAAGTTGAAACCCTTTTGTGAGCGTGTATGGAAACTGCAGCACTTGGTGGTGGGGGTTCGACCCCACAACATCTCGCTGGTGGATTCAACAAGCACGAAATGGCGTTCGCTCTACGATGTGAAAGCCGATTATACCATTTTGTATTTCTGGGATCCGGATTGCGGGCATTGTAAAAAAGACACACCACGCATGGCGCAGCTCTACAACGAAAAGCTCAAAGCGAGAAATGTGGAAGTTTTTGCAGTGGGCAAAGCCACCGGCGACGACTTTGAAAAATGGAAAGCCTTCATCCAAAAACACAACCTGAGTTTCATCAATGTGGCCATCACCCCTTGGCTCTACAATGAAGCCACAAAAGATCCTTGGCAATTTATTCCGAAGTTCACCAACGTACAGTCGCTGCAATACCAAGACTATTTTGACGTCTATGCAAACCCCAAAATTTTCGTGCTAGACAAAGACAAAAAAATCATAGCTAAGAATCTTTCGTTGGGTCAGATTGAGGAGTTTTTAGATCGGCTTCAAGGTGTGCCTGATGCGCCAAAGATGTTCCCGGTTGAAAAAGAAGAAAAACACGAGGACCACTAATCATTGAATTTCTTTTGTTAATAAAAGCCCGAAGACTCAAAATTCGGGCTTTTGTCATTGCAATATTTTTGTGACCTATGAAAGACACCTTCAAGCACCAAGGCATGCGACGCAAACTCATTGAGGAATTGGCACAAAAAGGCGGCTTTGATCAACGCATTTTAGATGCAATGATGTTGGTACCCAGACACTTGTTCCTAGATTCTTCCTTTTTGAATTTTGCCTACCAAGACATGGCCTTTCCTATAGCTGCCGGACAAACCATATCTCAACCCTTCACGGTGGCCTTTCAAACCCAACTGCTGAATCCGAAGAAAAGAGACAAGATCCTTGAAATCGGTACTGGCTCTGGCTTTCAAACGGCCGTACTTGCGGCTTTGGGTACAAGAGTTTTCAGTGTAGAACGACAAAAGGATCTCTTCGTCAGCGCCAAAAAGATACTTACAGAATTGGGATTTGCACCAACACTTTTCTTTGGCGATGGTTACAAAGGGCTGCCCTCCTACGCTCCCTACGACGGAATTCTAGTGACTTGCGGGGCACCTTTTTTACCCGAGAAATTGGTGGGACAACTCAAACCCGGTGGACGCTTGGTTATTCCCATCGGGGATACCAGTTCTCAAACCATGTTTCGTTTTACCAAGAATGAAGACGGTACTTTGCAGGAGGAAAATTTTGGGGCTTGTGCCTTTGTTCCAATGTTGGAGAAAGGCGTGAGATAGAAGCTCATAGTCTATCTTCTGAGTATTTTTGAAGGAGGCACATTGAAATATTTCTTGAAGGCCTTACTGAACGCAGCCTGATCCGCAAAACCGGACAATTCCGCTACATCAGCCACAGCGCATCCTGCTTCCAATTTGGATTTTGAAAACAATAGTCTTCTTTGCAAAATATATTGATAGGGAGAAACTCCAAAAGTCGTTTTGAACAAGCGAATAAACGCGAATTTCGACATACAAGCCACTTCCAGTAATTTGTTCAAAGTAAGTTGATCCAGGAAGCAATCATCGATGTAACTCTTGGTTTTCAAAAGACTGCGAAATAGCTCTTCGTTCACCTCCTGCTTTTTAAAATTTAGTCGCGCGTATTGCTCGAAAATTAGGGCCTGATCCACTACGATATTTTCACCAATAGCATAGAACAACTCCGTCATCAAGATATCGTCGCGGTTAGACTCTACCACAGCTTTGGTCAGCCATTGCAGCCGGTGACCGAAAGAGGTGTTTTGCGCTTTGTAGGTATTCACCAAAAATTTATCTTCCAAAAGGAAATTGCTGAAATCGGGGTTGTCATACAAGGTTTGAATCACCTCATCAATAATCTTGTTGGAAATATCCAGGCACAATCCAACTGTTTTCTCCTGAATCAATACCTCAGAAAGCAAATTGTTGTTGCCCAGAATATACTCCCCGGAATGCACTTTGAACTTTTTCCCGCCAATCACATAAGTCTCACTGCCTTCAATGACAAACTTCGCTGCGAGTTGTTTGAAGCTCGTTTCACCGTTGAAGTTGTCAAATGATGAAAACCTCAAGGCATTCTCGTGCGCATCCAGAAACAAAGTTTTGTTCATGCATCAAAGGTAAGGATTGACAGTATACATGACACTTGAAAAGAGTTGTTTTTCAGAGCAATAGAACCGTTTGCTCCTGAGCATACCGACCGATCCATACACTAGGCGACAAATAATACCTACCTTTGTCCACGACATTCATGGCCTCTCTAGTTCTCATACCTACGCCTGTTGGCAATTTGGAAGACATCACGTTGCGTGCCATACGCGAGCTGCAAGAAGCGGAGTTGATTTTTGCGGAAGACACCCGTACCAGCCAAAAACTGTTGCGTCACCTAAACATCGATAAAAAACTCTTCCCCTTTCATGCACATAATGAGCACAAAGCTTTGGAGCACGCCATAAAGCAAATTGCGAACGTATCCAAAGCCGCACTCATCTCCGATGCGGGAACACCGGCCATCTCAGACCCGGGGTTCTTGTTGGTTCGCGCTTCTATTGATGCACAAATTCCGGTGAGTTGTTTGCCCGGACCTACAGCCTTTGTTCCTGCATTGGTGGCCAGTGGATTCCCTTGCGACCGCTTTGTATTTGAAGGATTCTTGCCCCACAAAAAAGGGCGACAAACGGCTTGGCAAAAACTGGTAGAGGAAGAGCGCACTGTCATATTTTACGAATCTCCGCACCGTTTGAAAAAGTTTCTGGAGGAGGCCATTCAATATTGTGGTGCAGAAAGAAAAGTTTGTGTGGCCCGTGAAATCAGCAAAGTATATGAAGAATTTGTGCGCGGCAGTCTTTCTGAGGTTTACGCACACTTTGATAAACACGAACCACGAGGAGAAATTGTAGTCGTGTTGGCCGGAAAAGAAAAAGAGGAGAAAATTAAACGCAACAAATACAAGGAGGATTAATCCTATGAATATCAAATCAGCCGAATTCGTGATTTCGAACTCCAAACCGGAGAACTGCCCCAAACCCGACTTGCCGGAATATGCCTTTATTGGCCGATCGAATGTGGGTAAATCCTCATTAATCAACATGCTTACCGGGTACACTACGCTAGCGAAAACATCGGGGAAACCGGGAAAAACACAACTCATCAATCATTTTCTGATTAATAAATCTTGGTATTTGGTGGATTTGCCCGGCTATGGCTTCGCAAAAGCGTCGAAAAACGAGCGACAAAAATGGGAAGAATTCATCCAAAAATACCTCAACAACCGGCCCAATTTGGTGAATACCTTTGTGCTCATCGACTCCCGATTAGAACCGCAAAAAATCGATTTGGAGTTTATGTCTTGGTGCGGCGAAAAAGGCATCCCCTTCTCCATGGTATTTACCAAGATTGATAAACTTTCGAGTTCCGCATTGCAAAAAAACATGGCTGCCTACCGGAAAGAGATGCTCAAATATTGGGAGGAACTGCCGCCTATCTTCACCACCTCTGCAGAATCGAAATTCGGTAGGGAAAAACTACTCAACTACATCGAAGTTTGGAACGCCAATATAGGCGACCGCTTTCGAAATTTGAGTCAATCCTAAAAAACTCTAGTAAAATTCTTGACGGGTTGAAGCCTCCTTCTCCGGGAACATTCTCAATACGAGTGACACATTAAAATTCCACCTTTTCAGGTCTAAGGGATAGCGGTCCATGACCTTGTCGTCCAGGTTGATCTGCTCCAAGGTATTTTCAAAAATCAACTTATCGGCGCGTGCATTGGTGGAAGTCTCAGCCGGATCGGGGCGAAAGCGCAGGGCCAATTTGGGATCAGAGGAAAAACGGAGCAACGAATATCCCGCAGCAAAACGGAGTCCCAGAGATTTTGTCAACGCAAAATTGAGCGCCAAGACCGGCTCTACGATGTGATGGTTAGCATCGATACTCAAGTGATATTTTCCACCAACGACCTCCGGAATGTCCGGAAATTGTGTACCATTGAAATAGGCCATCGGCGGTTGGGTAATATCAAAACTTGCCAGGCGAATTTTCGAATTGATGTAATTGTAGTTCAACAAACCCTCAAACCATACCTTGGGTTGCCCGGTTTCGTAGCTGAAATGTAGCACCTGATTGAACCCTAATCCAAATCCGAAATTGAAAATACGCAGCGGGTTCGAGCGTCTGAATCCTCCCGAAATTAAAAATTGAATGTTGTTAGAATTAAAACCGAGTCCGAAAAAGTTGCTGCGACGCACAAAATTGGTGCTATCCGCAACCAACGTTCCTGCAAAATTGTACACCGATGTCTCTTCAAGAAGTCGATAATTCAGCGCGTTAAATTGCGGTTCAAATTTGTTGAAATGAGCGCCGAAAAGGAACGTGGTAGCATTGAAAAAAGTTCTGTCGTGCTCATCAAAGTACTGGTACTGACCATACACATTTTTGTTTGATAAAGTACTCACAAGCAAACCGATACCTGTTACAAGATTGTGCCCCAGCCTCATAATCTCTTGATTTTCTGAATTTTTGTAGGAAACGAAATTAGCCAATTTTAGTTCATCGATTTTTGAACAATTCCCAATAAATCATAAAAAAATCCCCTTGCATCGCAGGACACAAGGGGATTGAAAAAATGAAAAAACGATTACTTCTTCTTGCCTGTTTCTTCAGCTTCTTTCTTCTTAGCTCCACGAGCCATTTTGATAGAAACTACTACTGAATTCGCAGGATCCAAAAGCTGAACATTTGGAATTTCGATGTGCTTCACGCGAATTGCATCACCGATTTCCAATTCAGAAATATCCAAAGTGATATCAGCCGGCATATCTTTCGCCAAACCTACCATTTGCAAACGACGATAAACCTGTTGCATTTTACCACCACGTACCACACCCGGAGAAATTCCCTTTGTGCGAACAGGCAAAGCAACTTTTACTGGCTTAGAATCAGTCACTTCCAAAAAGTCAACGTGTGTAATTCTGTCAGTAACAGGATTTTGTTGCATTTCTTGGATGATAGCGCGAGTTTTCTTGCCATCGATGTCCAAATCCACTTGGTAAACATCCGGAGAGTAAACCACTTTGCCCAAGGCAATGCTGTCTACTGAAAAATGGGTTTGTGTACCATTTCCGTAAAGTACGCAAGGCACTCTTCCGGCGTTTCTGATTGCTTTAGCATCTTTTTTCCCTACGTGTGCGCGCTGCACACCGCTCAACGAGATTGCTTTCATTTGTATTTGTGTTTAATTGATTACGAGATTATAAAATGTGAACTGATGGATTCATTGGCCACCAATCGTCTGATCACGTCAGCAAACAATGAAGCGGTGGAAACCACACGGATTTTGTCGCTTTTTTGTTTCAATGGAATGGTGTCCGTTACGATTAATTCCGATAAACCAGATTTTTCGATTCTTTCATAAGAAGGACCGGAAAGAACGGCATGTGTGCAGAATGCACGTACGCTATTCGCACCTTGTTCCAAAAACAAGTCTGCGGCCTTGGTTAAAGTACCAGCAGTGTCGCACATATCGTCAACAAGAATTACGTCTTTGCCTTTCACGTCGCCTATCACAGTCATTTCAGCTACTTCGTTGGCCACGCGACGTTGTTTGTGGCAAATAGCCAAGCCTGTATTCAACTTTTTAGCGTAAGAGTTCGCGCGTTTGGTTCCACCTGCATCCGGAGCAGCCATGATGAGGTTGCCATTGTCCAATCTCTGAATTTCATCGTAGAATAAAGTAGACGCGTACAAATGGTCCACCGGAACCTCAAAAAAACCTTGAATCTGATCGGCGTGTAAATCCATGGTGATTACGCGACTCACACCCGCAGCGGCAAACATATTGGCAATCAATTTAGCTCCTATTGCTACCCGCGGTTTGTCTTTTCTATCCTGACGCGCAAAGCCGAAGTAAGGAACCACCGCGATAATTTTTCTCGCGGATGCTCTTTTAGCGGCATCAATCATCAAAAGCAATTCGAACAAATTTTCAGTCGGCATCATCGTGGACTGCACCAGAAAAACGTCTTGGCCGCGCACGGTTTCTTCGAAAGAGGGCTGAAATTCACCATCCGAAAAATCGGTGACGATCACTTCTCCCAAGGGAGTCCCATAACGATTGGCAATCTCCTGAGCGATGTGCTTGGAGGCGCGACCAGAGAAAATTTTTACTGCAATATCCACGGCGAAACGGTTTTTTTGGGCTGCAAAGATAAATATTTAATCGTAAGCGACATACAAAATTATCAGTGGGTTAATAGGCTATTTGGCACGGCACCTCAACCCCATTTCAGTGATTAACGTTTTTTTGGATTTAGGCAATCGCCTGAGCAATACATTTGTCGCAAAATTTAAACGCATGAAACAAGTGAAAATGTATTCTTTTCTCGCCGGAGCCTTGGTTTTTCTGGCAACCTCTTGTGCACCGGTGTACAAATGTGGCGATGCGGTACCCGAGAAAAAACCGGGTGGCAAACGCTTGAAAGCTGTGATTGAAGAGCGCGATCAGTTGTGTACAAATCTGGCGACCAAAGTTTCAGAGAACGAAGACCTCAGCAAGAAACTCGCAGACAGCAGAAAACAAAACACGCAATTGAACAATGACCTAACCGATTTGAGAGGTCGATACAACAACTTGATTAATGAAAATATTTCTCAATCCGATCAGTTCAACGCTGCATTGCGACAAAAATCTGAGGAACTGAAGCAGCAGGAAAGACTCCTGGCAGAGCGCGAAGCTGCGCTGAGAGAAATGCAAGCCATCATTGCACGTCAAGACTCGATAACCAAGCGTTTGAACGACATCGTTCGCAACGCGCTTTTGGGCTTCAATGCCGATGAATTGACGGTTGAAATAAGAAACGGAAAAGTTTATGTTTCTATGTCGAATAAATTGATGTTCCGCTCCGGGAGTGCTGCCGTGGAAGCCAAGGGTGTACAAGCCTTGAAAGTATTGGCAGACGTTCTCGACAAAAATCCTGATATCGACGTTTTGGTTGAAGGTCACACGGATAATTTGCCGATCAACACTGCTCAATTCAGAGACAATTGGGATTTGAGTGTGGTGCGTGCCACTTCAATTGTGCGTGTTTTAACGGTGGATTACAAAATATCTCCTTTGCGCGTAACAGCCTCAGGAAAAGGTGAATTCATGCCAAAAGCATCCAACGACACTGCTGAAGGCAGAGCACTAAACCGAAGAACAGAAATTATCTTGTCTCCAAAATTGGACGAATTGATGAAGTTGTTGGAAGGGAACTAAACTGCCTTTGAAGTAACTACAATTCCGACAATTTTACAGAAAGCGAGCCTACACTGATTTTGGCTTTTCTGAATTCCGCTTCCAAATGATCGATGACTTTGGCTGCGTTTTCTCTATCGAGGTATTCTCCTGCATAAGTCATCAACTCCTGTTTCAAAGCCTTGAGCACAGCCGCAGATCGGTAAACGCTCAAGGCTTCATTGTTTGAAATTTTCCCTTGACTCAGCCACTTCGCCAAACCTTCATGGGTCGGTGTAAAATTGGTACTAACAGGGTCGGTGAAAGAATTTACTTCAATGGAAATCGTCTGTTTCACATCTAAAGCCAAAACAGTTTGTCGAAGAGTTTTATAGGTCTCGCTATTTGCTGCAAGGATTCTCTCCTCGGCAGAATTACCCGGATAACTCGTTTCCTCAACAGGAGCCGGATTTTTCACCAACTGACTGTCCACCCACATGCCCACGCCGGAACCGGCAGCTGAAAATTCAAGTTTGAGTTTAGTCGTCAGCGCATCGAGTAAGTCTCTCACCACCACGGTATCTTCCGGACTGAATATCGGTTGGGTCAACTGAAAACTGTTCGATTCGAACCAATCTGCGCGACTGAGTTGAAATTTTTTGTCAAAATCCCGAGGCATATCCGAAAGCGAGATGTGCAACATCACTTCATCTACTTCATTGCTTTTAGCTGAGAAAGGAACGGCCAAAAGACGAATTTCAAAAGGCTCCGGTTCTGCTGTGGGCGGAAAGCGAAAATCTTGGGTTTTGATATCGAAAGTGGTTCCATCTTCAAACACAAAAAAGCCGTCTTTCATCTTCCAGGAAACCCAATTGGTGCCGATCAACTGTTTCATTTTACTGAGTTTGGCTTCATATTGATCCAATAAATCCTGGGCCATTTGCTGCTGCTTGGTCAGTTTTTTGACATTGTCTTCGCACTTGTCGATGTAGTTTTGCTTGGCGATAAACTTGGCTTGAAGTTGTTGAATTTTCTTTTTACCGGATTTGGTGTTTCTGCTGTTTGAGGAGCGGTATTTTTTCAAGTCCAACTCAATTTTGATCGTTTCGTACTTGGTTTTTTCCGCCTCGGCCAAATTGTATTTGATCCAATACTCGAAGCCTTGTTTGCCATAAATTTTATCCCTCAAGTCGGCTATTAATCGGAATTCCAAATCATTCACTACAGAAACGAAAGTGCCACCGGCCACAAAACTCGAATCCGGGGAAAGGAAGCGCGTTTCTTGTGAGCCGAAGAGTAAGTATTGACGCCCGGCTTTCTCAATAACCAAAGTGGTCTGCTTTTTATCGTTGTAGCCCCAGACATCGGGGTGAATATTGGTCACTCTGCCTTTGCCGGACGTTTGCAAATCCACACTCGGATAATGGTAGGATTTTAATTCCTGTTCCCCTTTTTCATTGCTTTTGATGTACATCTGATAAGGGAAAAAGCCAATGGCTCTGGGCAAACCTCTGGAAAATCGTCCTCGGGCATCTTTCTCGCGTTCATTCAATAATCCCGAGGTAAAGGATCCGTCGCCTGCCGCCATGAGCAGATTTTCGAAACGTTTTGTACTTCCGCCAAGCATGTAAAAAATTTGATAGGTGCGGTCTTCCACCCAAGTCTCTACGCTCAGGTTAATGGCTTCCAAAACTTGCTTGGCCAACTCAACATCTACCTGCCGATAGCCCAGGAGAATGTCGCGTTTGAGGTTGAAAGAAACACTTGGGTTCAAGACCTCTTTAAGTTTTGGATCGAAGGTTTGTTGTCTGTTGACCGATTTGACAAACATTTCAGGTAGATTGGCCACCAGCAAGGCTTCAAACTTGTCGAAATGCACCTGATTGCGTTTGAGCTCAACTTCATCCCCGCTGATGTAAGCCATCATGGTTTTGTTCAGTTCCCAAATCGCAGTTTTGTTGGCCAATTCAGCGATAATGCCCGGCGATCGTTTGGCAATTTCGGAACTGCGGATAAACAAATAATCCGGTTTGTTGGCAATGAGCACGTCGATTGAGTCGTAGTTCACACTTCCGTTCGTCAAGGTTATCATGGGACCGGAATACTCGAAATAGCGCCCAATGTTTTCCATCAAAATAGGACTTTTCATGACCACGTGATACATGTAAGCCTTGAGGTCACCGTCGATACTCTGCTGAGCCCTTGAGCTGAAATTTGCGATTGCGCTGATTAAAATAAAAACAACGGATAGCCTTAGACGCATAAGACGGATTTAGGATTATAAATAATTGAAACTCTCATCGTTTGGTTACAAAGCACCGCTATATCGTTGTTGCAAAGCATCAATTTCAAGACTCGTGCTGAGGTTTATCCATACACAGTTCGACCAAGACACCGTCTGAAGACTTCGGATGCAAAAAGGCGATGCGTTTGCCATCAGCACCATCTTTCGGTGTTTGGTGAATCATAACAAATCCCTCTGATACGAGGCGTTCAATTTCAGTATCGATATCTGAAACATCATAAGCAATGTGGTGCATGCCGGTACCTCTCTTTTCGATGAATTTTGCGATTGGGCTCTCCGGATTCGAAGCTTCGAGCAATTCGATTTTTGATTCTCCGACCTGAAAAAACGCCGTTTTCACACCCTCTGAGGCCACCTCCTCAATTTTATAGCATGGCGTGTTCAACAATTTTTCATACACAGGAATACTTTCCTCTAAGGAGCGCACTGCAATGCCGATATGTTCAATCTTGTTCATGTCTTCAAATCTAGGTTTTGACTAGCGCTCTTCGCCTCTATCCTTTTTTTGGGGTTGCACTTCGAGTGGATTGGCGTTTATTTCTTTGTAGAATTGACGGTTTTGATAAATGTCCACCGCCAAATAAATTGCGTTGCGCATGGACTGCTCGTGGGCTTTGTTCTGACCGGCAATGTCGAAGGCCGTTCCGTGGTCTGGAGAAGTGCGGACAATCGGTAATCCGGCGGTAAAATTCACACCGGTATCAAAGGCCAGCGCTTTGAAAGGTGTAAGTCCTTGATCGTGGTACATGGCCAATACGGCATCGAACTGCGTGATTGCTGACGAACCAAAAAATCCATCACTAGGATAAGGACCATAAGCCAAAACACCCTGGCTTTGCAAGGTTTTCAGCGCAGGCACGATAATTTCCTGCTCCTCCTTGCCCAGTTTGCCTTGTTCACCGGCGTGGGGATTCAACCCAAGAACCGCGATTTTCGGGCGCACGATTTTAAAATCCTTCTTGAGCGAATTGACCACAGCCATGGTCTTATCGATGATTTTTTGTTGCGTCAATTGCTCGGCCACTTCTTTCAACGCAATATGCGCCGTCACGAGAGCCACTCGCAGATTGTCCGACACCATCATCATCAACGCCTCTTTTTCATGAGCAATGGAGGCCAAATATTCAGTGTGTCCGGGGAATTGAAATCCCGCATTCTGAATATTTTCCTTTGAAATCGGTGCAGTAACGAGCACATCAATTTTTCCCGAAGCCAAATCGGCGGTTGCCTTTTCGAGCGCTTTGAACGCGCATTGTCCGCCATGTGCCGTCTTTTGACCGAACTCTACCGGCACGTCTTCCGACCAGCAGTTGACCACGTTGATTTTCTTGGGGTCAGGTTGTTCATCTCCTTTGATCGACTGATAAGCAAATTCTCCTTCGATGGTTTTCTTGTGGGCGGCCAAAACTTTCGTTGAGCCGTATATAATGGCAGTGCAATGGGTCAAAATGCGATGATCTTGAAGGGCTTTGATGACTACCTCCGGGCCGATTCCGTTGATGTCACCTAGGGTAATGCCGACTTTTATGTGGGAACTCATAGAATTGTCTTGTGTATTTTACGTGAAACGACAAAAGTACAATTTTAGCGCTAAGCGTGAAGCGCAAATCGCAGGCTTTAACCCCGTCAAATCCATGCTTTTTTAGATATTTGCAGCAAAAAATAACTCATGGATACATTTACCACGATTTTGATACGTTCACACTCCGGCTTGCGTTGGGTGGTTTTGGCTTTAATGCTCGTTGCGATTGTCAACGCGATGACAAAAAAAGCTTCTGGCGCTTACCAGCCTACAGATCGAAAAATCAACATGTTCGCAATGATTTCACTCCACATCCAGTTGGTGATTGGCTTGGTGCTTTATGTAATTAGCAACAAAGTGAATTTTGCAGAAATGTTCTCCTCACCAGCCAATCGCTTTTTCGGTTTGGAACATTTCTTCGGGATGTTGTTGGCGGTGATTCTCGTGACCATCGCTCATTCAAAATCGAAGAAAATGGACGACGCGAACAAAAAACACCGCATCATCATGATGGGTTACACCTTTGCACTCATCATCATTTTGGCGAGTATTCCATGGCCATTCAGAACAAATTTAGGCGTTACCACATGGTTCTAAGAAAGTTTGTCAGCTTACTTTTTGGAATTGCGCTGTTATCGTGCGAGTCTTCACCGGCGGTACAAGCCGATGGCACTCCGGATGCGGGTCGATTGTACAACATTCATTGCGCTTCTTGCCACAAACCCGATGGTACCGGTGGAATTGCAGGAGCCAAAAGTTTGGTGCACACAACACTTGACCAGGCAGGCATACAACACGTAATTCGCAAGGGTCAAGGCGACATGATGCCTTTCGAGAGTCTGCTAAGCGATGCTGAAATGGCGGCTGTAGCTACTTATGCCGATGGATTCAAAAAACACAAATAGACTTTGGGAGATTTTATTTTAACCGATACAATTGCAGAACAGGCGGTTTTGGTGGGTGTGATTTCACAGCACCAAAGCGAGGAACAAGCCCGTGAATATTTGGACGAGCTCGCTTTTTTGGCGGAGACAGCCGGGGCTGAAACTGTGGGGCGCTTCTTGCAGAAAATTGAAGCTCCCAATCCTAAAACTTTTGTAGGTACAGGTAAAATTCAGGAAATCAAAGATTTTATCAATGAACGCGGCGTTGAACTCGTGATTTTCGATGACGAACTAAGTCCATCGCAACTTCGCAACATAGAGCGCATTTTGGAATGCAAAATTTTGGATCGAAGCAACCTCATCCTCGATATTTTCGCTAAACGTGCACAGACAGCTCACGCAAAAACTCAGGTCGAATTGGCGCAATACCAATATCTCCTGCCACGACTCACGCGCATGTGGACGCACTTGGAGCGGCAAAAAGGGGGGATTGGAATGCGCGGACCGGGTGAAACGCAGATTGAAACCGACCGCAGAATTATCCAACAGAAAATAGCCTTGCTCAAAGAAAAACTCAAATCCATTGACAAACAAATGAGCATCCAGCGCGGTAATCGCGGCGAGTTGGTACGTGTGGCTTTGGTTGGTTACACCAATGTCGGGAAAAGCACCTTGATGAACCTCATGAGCAAATCAGATGTTTTTGCTGAAAATAAGCTGTTCGCAACGCTCGATACCACCGTGCGCAAAGTGGTGATTCACAACATTCCTTTCCTGCTCTCAGACACCGTCGGTTTCATTCGAAAACGGCCTCACATGTTGGTAGAGTCTTTCAAGTCCACACTGGATGAGGTGCGCGAAGCCGATTTGCTGTTGCACGTGGTAGACATTGCGCATCCCAACTTTGAAGAGCATTATAACGTTGTGAATGAAACGCTGGCAGAGTTGAAATCGAACGACAAACCGACCATTGTGGTATTCAACAAGATTGACGCACTGCGCTTTGTGCCAGTGATCAATAATGTCAGTGACGAACAAAGCGCACCCACTTTGGAAGATTTAAAAGCCATGTGGATGTCCAAATTGGAAGACAACTGCGTATTCATTTCTGCACAGAAAAAGCAAAATATAGACGAGCTTAGAGAAAAAGTCTATGAAGCGGTGAAGACCATTTTTCAGGTCAGATACCCATACAACAATTACTTGTTCGAATTGCCCTATGAGGAATAAACCGAGGATTTACTCCTCGGTAACTACAACTTTTCTTGTCCAGACAAAATCTCCTGCGCTAATCTGCAGGAAGTAAATGCCGGGAGCCGAATTGCCCAAATTCACAGGAATCACACCGGATGCGACATCGTAGGCCTCCTCGATGAGTGCCCCTTGCAGGTTGTACACTTGCCAAGAAATGTTTCCTTGATTCAGAGCACTTGCATCCAAGTAAAACAGGCCTTTGTTTGGGTTGGGATAAACCAAAATCTGCGACAACTCTTCATCCTCGAGACTGGAAGTATTTTGAATAACTACAGTGTAATCCTCTGTTTCTCCGTAGGCATATGGCCCTGACGACGGGTTACAAGGCTCTATGCTGCCATCGGTAGGCAGGTGACTCAGGCGAACGCGCAAACGCGTGCTGCCCAAACTGGCAGTTGTTGGAACTACGAAAGTAAATTGAACGGGGAATGAAGTGCCCTGTGCCACAGTAACCAATCCCAGACGCTCGTTGGTTTCGAAGGCATTGTTTTGGTTGTAGTCAATCCAAGCCGCGATTTGATTGTCAACATAAGCGACATTCGTGGAACCCACAATACCCGTAGAGATTGAAATTGTGAATTGTTGTCCGCGGCCCAAATTCGTAGATTGACCTGTGAAATTAGAATAGTTGTTACAAGCAGATGGGTTGTTTATGGTATTCAATTGAACCCGGGTGATGTGCTCTTCACCCGTGCCACAAGTATGTGTAGCCGAAGCCGTGCAATAAGAGCTTGAACCTCCTGTGCAACTGTGTCCATCAAGTACAGTAACTCCGGAGTTCGTTGGGTCAAGCCAAGGACTCAAACGCGCATTGTCTGTTGTTCCATTCAAATCCCAGTCGCTGCGCAGTTTACCATAAACATCGGGTGAAGTTGTAGCGGTACAAGAAGAAGAACCACCGGTCAACTGGCCCACAATGCGCTTGTTTTGATTAAAAATAGGTGAGCCGGAAGAACCTCCTTCAGTCACCCCGTGACCATTCGTAGTGGCAGACCAAATCACCCGCCAGAAATGACCATTACCACCCCCGTTGAAGGACGTATTGGTGAGGGCCGCGGTGAAAGTCGATATCTTTTTCGCACTGCCATTGGGATGGTGGATACTCACCCCGGAAGTCGCTGCGGTGTTGTTTCTGTCCCAGCCGGCAAAATAAGGATTGTACGTAGTTGGAATTTGTGCGTTCAACTCCACGAGGTAGAAGTCAGAACCGGCCACTTGATTGCTGCCTGGCGGGTTGTTGAGTGTACCACTGCCTGCAGAGGCACGAACGTTTCCTCCGGTCATAGTTTGGGTGCCTTTGCTTGGATTCACACTGTTGGAGTTGGGTTGACAGGTCGCTTTTTGGTAGTTCCAATACCACACCCAAGAGTTAATGCTCGATCCGGCAGAGCGCTCTCCGCAATGCCAAGCCGTCAAAATGTAAGGTTTACAATCGTTGGCTGTGTTATTTATAGTTGCTGCCGAACAAACAAAGGTCGAACCGCCCTGGTTGAACGTAAAGTGCACCACAGAGCGAATTTGATCGGCCCAACCATTATTTTCCGGAGAACAAGCTACATCTACCTGACAGCTTTGCGCCCGGGAAGGTTGGTTTCCGCTAAAGTCTGCCACGAAATCCTCAACCCCGCGGTAGAAATAAGCCACTTCGTTGATTGAGATTGTCGGTAAGCCCACTGTTCCTTGAGGCGCATGATACTCCAATGTTAATTGTTCGCCCTCAACCATTTGCATGGCTTGAAACTTGGGCGTAGCCGAAGTGTAGGATCCAAGAATGTGATTTTTGTTGCTGTTGAATGCGTATAATTTGGCTCCTTTGGGCAAATCAACTTCCTCGGAAAAATAGAGTCCTAAGGCAAGAGCACCATCCGCTTGAATCACCAATTGCCAAACGCGACTTCCATCACTCAACGTGCTCCAGGTACCTGCATTGGTTGGGGAAAGATTTACAGAAATCAGATGACCCACTCGATACAATTTGCCCAGTCGGTCATTGGCGTCATCTTCCTGCAGCAGCTGTTCAATGTTGGGTTTTTGCAACTGTACTTTTTGCGCCGTTTTGAGTGCTTTGTAAGGCAAATCAAAAGAAACCGGACGCCCGCCGCCACTCACTTGCGCCATAAGAAATCCATAGAACAAGAAGAGCGGTAAGAATGAGAAATAAAGTTTTTTCATGGAGCATGATTTGATGGGCGAATTTAGCGAATTCTGAAGAAGTGAGAAATAATATTGCTTCAGAAATTGGAATCAAATCCCAACGCTTGAATGGATAAAAACGTCTTGAGGGCAGTTCAAAAAATGAAGGCGATGGAAAACAAACTATTTCAGGTATTTATAGGATTTCTTTGGTCTTTATCAATGCTTTCGGCTCACTCCGCCACAGACGAGTTAATGCAACTCAGGGCATCAGGTTGTGTTCCCCCAAGCAACTCAACTGAGGTATCATACAACGCAGTAAAGATGCGGCTGAACACGAATGGTGTGCTTTGGTATGACAGAACATTGAGTCGCGGTGCTTATGTGGTAGGATTATCCGGAACAAACCAAATAAATCCGCCCGGTGTTCTTTTTGCAGGCTCAGTATGGATTGGAGGAAAAGACAGCAACGGGCAACTGAAACTGGCTGCAATGCTATATGGTGTTCGGGGCAACGACTTTTTTCCGGGTCCGTTATCGGTGACTCCGAGTTCCGGCAATTACGACCCAAACATTCCCCATACGAATAGTCAACAAGTAACAAGAGACTATGGCGAAGCTTCTGTAAATGCATCCACCTGCGTGGCCTATGACCGCTTCTTCAGCATCAACAAAAATCAAGTTCGAGAATTTATTCGGTGGTGGGACTGCAACAAAAATCCGGGCGCATGTCCTGAATCTGTGCATATCAATCCACAAACCTTGAATATTATCCTGAATTGGCCTGCACACGGTGATGAAAATTTAGGTCAGGACAAATACCTTGCACCTTTCTATGACAAAAATAAAAATGGTATTTATGACCCAATCGTCGGTGGAGATTATCCATGGTACGATTTCGACAATGAAGTGGATTGCACAAAAGACCGAAGAACAACACTCAAAGGAGAGGATACCCATTGGTGGGTTTTTAACGACAAAGGCAATGAACATGGTGAATCAGGAGGCTCTCAAATAGGTCTTGAAATTCGGGCGCAAGCATTTTCCTTTAGAGCGCATGACGAAATCAATGACGCGACATTCTATCATTATGAAATCATCAACCGCAGCAGTCAGACCTTATTTGATACCTATTTTGCGAAATTCGCCGATCCCAATATTGGTGGCAGTGAAGATGACTATGTTGGATGTGATGTTTCTCGGGGTCTCGCCTATGCAATGAATGGATTTAGCTATGATGGTTCATGGTGGGACGAATCCGGAGGGTATCGTCCACCGGCTATTGCTATGGATTTGCTAGAAGGTCCTTACCAGGACGATGATGGAAAGGACAATATTGGACCATTTCAAGATGCGAACGGGTCTTGGATAATACCAACAGTGGCTCAAGCGCGCGCCGACAAAGGGACGGTTTACTCCGGCTTAGGCGTGGGTTATGGTGATGGTTTAGTGGACAATGAACGTCTAGGTATGCGGCATTTCATGGCCATGAATCGTGGTGGAACTGGTGGTCCAACATTCGTCGATGACCTACCTTTATATCCACACGAGTACTACAACTACATGACCGGATTTTTCAAAAACGGACAAAGATTGCGGTATGGAGGCTTTGGTGTTATCGGCGCACCGGGTACATTCGAGAATGTCATCGCCGACTATATGTTTCCCGGAAATTCAGATCCCATGGGTTGGGGCTTGTATGGAGGAGGAGCCATGGAGCCATGGAGCGAGATAGGCATCAACAACCCTCCCGGCGACCGGCGTTTTGTTATGTCGGCAGGTCCGTTTACAATGAGACCCGGTAGTGTAAATAGCTTAACATTAGGCGTGTCCTATGCCAGGGGTTCGAATTTCATTGATTCCAGAGACAAAGCCATACACGCGTCTTCAAAAGCACAAGCACTTTTCGACCATTGTTTACGCACCATTGAGCCACCCCATGCGCCCCGATTGCGAATACAGGCTCTTCAAAACGAATTGATTCTCATGATCGACAACCCAAGTGGAAATAATGTGCTCGAAACTTATGCGCACGAAGACAAACTTTTGGTAATTCATCAAAATCCTTCAGAACCACCTTATGACAAGACCTATCGCTTTGAAGGCTATCAAATTTTTCAGGTTCGAGATCCTTCAGTAGGCGTGGCAGATTTGAGTAATCCAAATTTGGCTCGATTGACCGTGCAATGCGATCTTCAAAACGGTGTAGGTAGAATCATCAATCACGTTTGGGACAGCGAGCTTGGCGTCCTGATACCTCAGCTTATGGTGGACGGAGGCGATACCGGGATACGCCATTCATTCAGTATTAAAGAGGACCTTTTTGCCACAGGAGCAAACAAAGGACTTGTGAACCACAAAACATACCATTTCATCGCCATTGCCTATGCGCACAATGAGTTCAAACCTTTTATTATCAATTCCTCAGGTTTTGACGGACAAAATCTACCCTACATCTCCTCTAAACTTTCATGGCAGGAAACACCGATTCAAGCGGTAAGTGCAACGCCCCGTGACCCTCTGCCCGGATTGAACGGCACACTGGTTTTTGCAGATTACGGCACGCAACCGGAAATCACACGCTTGGACGGAAGAGGAAATATGGGTCTCGGGACCGATTTGCACCCCAAAACCATCAACAAAATCTTAACCACAGGAATCGATATCAGTCCGACATACTCGAGCAACCGCGCTCCAATAGATGTCAAAGTGATTGATCCTCTGAATATTTTACCGAGTCATTACGAATTGTATTTTAACGAATTTACCGATACACCAAAAGGCATTGACACAGCACGATGGATTATCAAACGCTACGACAGAAAAGATGGTGAACTACTGGAGGAAATCACATCAGAAAAAGCCATTGGCAGATTGAATTCGGACGGTGCATTTAGTCCAATAAACCACGAACAGCTCATACCGGAATGGGGCATTTCTGTTCGCATTCAGCAGGAAACCTATTTTTCAAATCCGGTTTTGTTTCCCTCAGTTTCGAATCAATTAAGCACGCTGATTGAGGCCAGCCTGAGCTTTAAAGATTCCAGCAAAATATGGCTCACCGGTGTGAAAGACACAGACTTGCCTGAGCCCAGCAACTGGATATTGTCCGGAACAGACATTTCTGTGGAAAATTCATGTTATCGCAATCGAAGTGTAGATCATGAAAAAAGGTTTGACCAAATTCTCGGAGGCATTGTTACACATTTCAGACTGATTCGAAACTGCGGACCGGCTTCACCCATCGCATTTCATGCTAACGGACTAAATCCCGCAGTTCTGCAAATGGGTTCGATAGCCAATGCGCCAAGCATCGATCTGGTTTTTACAAACGACCGTTCAAAATGGACTAGATCAACTGTATTAGAATTATGTCCTGATCCGGCACTAGCGCAAGGAAACGCTCGAGCCGGCAGACCGAGATCCCACCCTTCTGTGGATAAAAATGGTCGCTCTGCAGGACAGTCAGGCTACAACGCTGAAGAGGGCGATGCAATTTCATCCACGGGTATGGGTTGGTTTCCTGGCTATGCTATCGATGTTGAAACCGGCAGGAGATTGAATATCGCCTTCGGAGAAAATTCTTTACTCGGAGGTCAAAACGGCGCAGACATGATTTGGAATCCAACTTCACGACTCTTCGACAATGTGATGAATCCTTTATTTGGAGGTCAACATGTGATTTACATCATAGGAGAAAAAGTGACCGGTAGCAATCTGAATCATTGGTCCAACATCGTTTATGACAGTTGCGCTTGGTTTCATGAGTTCAGCAGTTCTGAGAACAGCGATTTCTTAAGGGATGCCTGGAGAAGTGTAACTTGGGTCATGTATCCTATGCTCGTGCCCCATCGAAGTTTATTGGAAACGGATGCTACAATTAAAATACGCATCGCAAAGCGTTTCCAAAACCTCTTGATGACCGGAAGGAATGTGGGTAAACCGGCTTTTGAATGGAATATGGATGAATTAGCTACTCAAATCAACAATAAAGAGGCTCTTGTTTCGTCTTTGGCATTGATTAATGTAGTGCCAAATCCCTATTATGCATATTCAGCCTACGAACTACATCCGCAAGAGCGCGTGGTGAAAATCGTCAACTTGCCTCAGCGCTGCACAATCAACATTTATAACCTTCAAGGAAGGCTTGTCCGGAGTTTTGAAAAAGACAATCCTACCACTTCGCTAGATTGGGATTTACTCAACTTCTCAGGCCAGAGCATCGCAGGGGGTGTATATCTGATTCATGTTCATGTGCCTCATGTCGGGGATCGCGTCCTAAAATGGTTCGGGGGACTCAGAATTTAATTCTGCCCTTAATGAACGATTTAAAACATAGTTCGCCTGAACACACGCTGAATCCAGAAGGCTTTTAAGAAACCATAACCGTAGCCAAAGAGCTGCACAAAACTGGTAACAATTGCCAAAGCACCTACCTGAACACTTTTGTTTTTCAAAGTCGCATCCATAAGGATGAGGGCGGCGAATAGCAACAGCGGTAGCGAAAAAAACACGGAGTAAAGAAGCATCATCAGAACCAAAAAGCTGGAACCCAACAGAAAAACCGTTGGGGCAAAGTGCATCCACTTCAGTGACTCCGGATGCCGCTTTGAGATGGTGATTCGAGCAATGCCAAAATTGTAAACCTGCTTGGCAAACTGTTGCAAAGAGGTGCGTCGCTTGTGGTACACAAACGCATCCGTTATCAAAGCGGTTTTAAAACCTTGCTTGATGATTTGAATGCTCAAGTCCAAGTCCTCGCCGGCTGCCTTGGCGTATGCAAATCGGATGCTGGGGAAGCCACCGGTTTTGCGGTATACTTCTTTGGTGATTCCCATGTTGAAACTGCGCGGATGAAATTTTTCCAGTTGCTCACTGCCCCCGCGAATTCCTCCCGTAGTAAAGAACGAAGTCATAGCGTAATTGATGGCCTTTTGCAAAGTGCTGAACGACTCCCCTGCCGCATCCGGACCACCAAAAGCATCCACCGGGTTTTTGTGCAAAAAGCGCTTCACGCGTTCTACATAGAACTCAGGGAGCACGCAATCAGAGTCTACAAAAATGCAATAGTTACCCGAGGCATGTTCAATACCGAAGTTTCTACTCAAACCGGGTCCCGTATTTTCTTTGAAAAAATAACAGATATTTAATCGACTTGAAAAACGCTCACAAACCTCCTCAGAACGCAAGGTAGAACCGTCTTCAACCACCACAACTTCAAAATCCGTGTCGCTTTGACGGCTCAAACTCTCCAAAAGTTCAGCCATTTCATCGGGTCGGTTGTACACCGGAACCACAAAAGAGAGTTGTATTACATGCGTGTTTGACATTTCGGGTGTAAAACTAACACAGATGCTGCCAATAATCTTCAATTTCGCTGAGAATGTGCCAATGTACATGGAGCGCCGTAAAAAACTGTGTCCAAAAAGAAGCAATTTTTGACAAATCATGTTCATGGATTGTCACCAATTTTGTAGGAAAATTGAATCCAATGAAAACGTACAAAATGACTTTTATGCAACGCATTTCCGGTATGTTCACCGTGTTATTTCTTTTTTCCTTTGGTTCAAAAGCGCAACTGCTTTGGGAAATTTCCGGCAACGGACTTCAGAAAAAATCCTACCTCTACGGCACCTTGCACGTGGCCCCTGAAAAGGAATTCTACCTGAATCCCAATGTTCAGTCCAAAATCAAATCGTGCGAAATTCTGGCGCTTGAAGTAGTGGTAAAGCTCAAAGATGCAATCGCTATGGCACCGAAAATGACGCTCGAACAAGGCAAAACCATGAAGGATTATTTGACCCCTGACGAGTACAACACCTTCCGCAATTACTGCTTGATCACCTTAAAAATGAAAGAGAAAAAATTCAATCGCAACCTGCCATTAAAACCGTTTTGGATCAATTCGAATTTGCTGCTGCATCAATTGGGCAAGGTAAAAGCAGTGGAAAAAGAACTCCAAAAAATGGCCAAAAAACACAAGATGGAAACTGTTGGTCTTGAATCCATCGACTTCCAACTTGAAACCATCAACAGCATGTCGATTGAAGAGGGCTACCAACAACTGCTCAAAGATTTAGGCACGGAGCTTACAGAATTTAGAAAACTTTTGGCCAAATACAAGGCTGAAGATTTAGGTGCCATGCTTGAGATGGCTGCAGAAAGTGAAGCCAGCAGCCCCGGCTTTACGGAGTTGTTTCTCAACAGAAGAAACAGAAACTGGATTCCTGTCATTGAGAAAATGACAGCTGAAAAATCAGCTTTTATTGCAGTAGGAGCTGCACATTTGCCCGGTGAAGAAGGTGTTATTAACCTACTCAAAAAACAAGGTTATGTACTCACGCCTATTCGCTAGCTGCGCGCTCGCATTCTTATGGCTTGTCATCAGCGGGATTGTCGTTGGTCAAACCATTGACTTACCGAGAAAAGTGCAATTGGGTGCGCAGGTGGAAACTACACCTCAAGGGGTTCAGGTCAAAAAAGTTGTACGAGCCACAGCCGCCAATGTTAAATTAAAGGCCGAGGATATCATTTTGGAAATAAATCGACAACCCATCACTGATCTATCCACGCTTCAGGCGTTTCTAGACCAACAAGACTCCGGCACTCCGGCCAATTTCCTCGTGCTTCGCGGAACAAAAAAAATGAAGCTACAAGGCACCTTTGAAGGTCGACCCTTGGAAACATCGGCACATGCAGAAGTCATTTACGATCAGGCACCATTTCGCGAAGGACAATTACGCGTAATCATCAACAAGCCTCGAAAATCTGAGAAAATGCCTGCGCTGTTGTTCATCCCTGGCTACACCTGTTCATCCATTGACAATCTCAGCGATAATCACCCGTATAAGCGCATCATAGACGCCTACGCGCAAGCGGGATTTGTAACGCTGAGGGTTGAAAAAAGTGGATTGGGTGACAGCCGAAATACCCCTGCTTGCGAATCCTGCGACTTGCTCGATGAAATTGAAAATTTTCAAATGGGTTTGGACAAGCTGAAAAGTTTAGCCTTCGTTGACACCAACAAAATCATCATTTTCGGACACTCTATGGGCGGTGTTATTGCTCCTGCGTTGAGTGCAAAAAATCAAGTAGCAGGCGTTATTGTCTATGGCACAACAGCGAAATCTTGGTTTGAGTACCAAATAGAAATGTATCGCACACAAAATCTACTGGCCGGCATGGAGCCGCTGGAATACGAGCAATCCATCGTGGATCAATATGAACTGAACTACCGCTACTTTGTACAAAAAGAAGCATTGAGCGAACTCGCAAAAAATCCACTTTTTGACAGCATTCTAAGAACGCAATGGGCCTATGATGGTGCTGGAAAGATAATCAGTAGAAACGCCGAGTATTGGAAACAAATCCAGGATCTTCCACATTTGTTGCACTGGAAAAATACTACAGCACAAGTATTGGTACAGTTTGGTGAGTCTGATTTTCAAGCCTTTTCACAAGCCGACCACGAACAAATTGTACGCACTGTAAACTATTATCATCCCGGAAATGCACTATTGATGTGCTACCCGCTAACTGATCATTATTTTGCGAAATCCGGCACGATGCAAGAAGCTTTCGATTTGTTCAGCAACCAGCAATACCAGCAACTGTTCGATGCCTACAATCCTGAAGTTGGCGCATCTGCAGTACGTTGGAGCTTGGAAATTCTCAAAAAATAAGACCATGAATACAGCAAAAAAGTTTGTTTTTGGATTCAATCGCGTGCTCTACGGATGCTTTGTGTTGATTGCCATCTACTACGCGGCTTTCAACAAAGATTTCATCGAAGCAGCCAGCAGTTTGGGCATCGGGCTCATTTTCGATCCCTTCAACACCGAGGAATCGTGGACAGATAGACCACGTTGGCAAAAAGTATGGCTCATTGTCCACTTGGCTGTGGCTGCCGGTTTGCTAGGATATGGTTTGACGCGCCCCTAAATGCGAGCGAAAAAAGAGTTCGAACTTTTATTTATCAATGGTCCTAATAGGGCTGCTAACGCTTGCCGCAGTGGAGGATTTCGGAGTAATAAACTTTCAATTAACCACTAAAGTTGATGTGAGTTAGAATGTTCAATGAACCACTTCACACGCCAGTGAGCCACACGCCAGTTAGTAGGTTGACGTTTTCAATTCTTGTATTGCTATTTGTTCTGTTATATTTCATTTTTATTTTATCGTGTAACTTACATTTCGTCCGTTTCCCTGCTTTTCAATCAGCCCTTTTTTGTGCAACTCTGACAAAATTCTTTTTACAGTTGGTGCTGGAATGGCTAACTTTTCGGAAATTTGACCTGACTGGATGTTCGGACGGTTTTGAATAATAGTATAAATTGATTTTTCTTTGGATGAAAGTTGTGTTTCCAAACCGCTTTTTTGCAGTTTTAGCATGAGTTGCGATTGTATGTTTGACAGGCAATTCAAAAAGAACATTATCCAATCTGTTACATATTCGTTTGGACGTTGAGCCTGACAACTTCTAAGCACTTGGTAATATTCGTTTTTTCGATTTTCTATTTCATGCTCAAAACTCACGTACTGTATCCATTTATATCCGTTTTTGAGTAGCAAAAGCGTTGAAATCAAACGGCTTATCCTTCCATTTCCGTCTTGAAAAGGGTGAACGCTCAGGAAATCATATACAAAAGATGCCACTTTGATTAACGTGTGTACGTCCGTTTCTGAATTATACCAATTGATTAACTGCCTTATGGCATCTTCGGTAGCAAATCCCGCTTCAGTGGTTTGGAAAATGATTTGTCTTGTGCCGTCAGGATATGATGCTTCAACTGCGTTACTATGCATCTTATAATTGCCCTTATGCCATTGGTCTTTGGCACTGTATTTCATTAAACTATTGTGTAAACTTTTGATGTGATTTTCTGTAACGCTGATGCCTTCATAAGATTCCGAAATCAAATCCAATACTTCAAAATATCCAACTATTTCCTGAGAATCTCTGTCAGTAAGCTTGGTAATGTCAATTTCTCGAAGTAGTGCATCAACTTCTTCATCGCTCATCTTGTTGCCTTCAATACGGTTTGAAGCCCCCACGCTACGAACGGTTGCAATGGTCTTCAATTCCTTGAGACTTTGTCCTTCTTTTCGTTCTATAGCTGTCCAATTTGCATCAAAACGATCGATTTCACTAATTAAGTTAATCAGTTTCCAGTCAATATTCAATTTAAAATTGTAAACATTGTTGTTCATTTCGATACGATTTGATACGCAAATATACGAATATCATTCGAAACTGAAATTGAAAAACGATACGATTTGATACGTTTATATTTTATTATGATACGAAAAAAGTCATTATTTTCAGTAGTTTACCTCTCTTGCTGTTGGTTTGTGTTAAATTTTCAATTAAACCCATAATGTTTTCAAATTGCAACCGATAAAAATACGACAGATGTTATATTTGCACCATGTCATTGCTTGTTCCCAAGAAAACAAAATCACTACTCGTACTTATCGCCGTCCTATTTTGCTCCACTGCTTCGTCGCAAGAACCTCAACTTTCTTCAGCACTCGAGGAAACAGGAATCTGGTATGGCGCCTATTTCAAAGGCAAAATTTCCAAGAAATTTGGATACTACGGCGAGCATCACTACCGCACGCGCAACAGTCTGGATCGCGTTGGCAGTTTTTACGGGCGACCTCGTCAAATATACAACAGAGCAGGCATTAACCTGTACATCAATCAATACTTCGAAGGAGTAATAGGCCCAACTTTGGTTTTCAACTATACCCCTCAACCCGGCAACGAAAATTTCGAAAAAGTGACCATTGAACCTCGTATCTGGCACCAGTGGTTGTTCATCATGCCTAAAATGGGTAGAATCAGTTTGTTTCATCAGTTTCGTTTTGAGCACCGATGGAAGAGAGAAAATCTGGTGGACTCTCCTTTGAAATATACGAACCGCTACCGCTACAAACTTTTTGCCTACATCCCTATCAATAAAAACAAACTTGAAAATGGTACGCTTTTCTTCTCGCCGAGTGCTGAGATTTTTATGCAGTCCGGTGAATCCATCGTTTTCAACCATTTTGAAGACTTTCGGGTGTATAATGGCATCGGCTATATTTTGAACCCAAACATTACTTTTTTTGCCGGACACATGTGGACTTTTGGACAAAAATCTTCTGGTTTTGAATACAGAAAAAGTCACATTTTGCGTTTCAACATCATGATTGGCATGGATTTCAGAAAAACTGACAACAAACTTCCTCCGGTAAACCTCGGCTATTAAGCATCTGATTATGAAACGCTACATAACATACTCCTTATTGGCTGTCACTTTTCTTGGACTTGTTATTGGCCTGCTGTATCAAGGTCATAATATCAAAAACGCCCAACAGAAAATTGAATCCCTGAGCTCGGAAAATCAAGAAAAAAAACAAAAACTACAAGAATATGAGCTTTTTATGTTGGCTTTCAATGAATTTCTTGGCGAACTGAATCTTGACTTACAGAACGAGCGCGATCACTTTTCGGTTTTTCAGCAACTCGACCGCATCTACTTCGGAGCGCTTGACACATCCGATGCACTCAAGCAAAAAATAGAGAATTTCATTCGTATCAATGAGAGCCTTACCGCATTGACTGAGGATCAGCGCATGGAGTTGTTCAACTTGCAATCGAACACTTCCCATAAAGAGCATTTTCTCAAACTCGAATTAATTGAATTGAATAACCAAAAAGACAGTTTGGAACAGTTGCTTGAAAGTGTGCGCGAATTGTACAACCGATTCAAAATAGACACCATCCGTTTTGTTACTCCAAAGAAAATTGATGTGTTGTATTACGGGCAGTTGTCGCAAGGTGAACCCAACGGACTGGGTGTCGGGTTGTACACTGGTCATGGGAATTATCTGGGAGAATGGAAAGGCACCAAGCGTCACGGTAAGGGCAAACACAGCTACTTGAATGGCGACGTGTATGAGGGAAATTTTGAAGAGGACAAGCGCTCCGGTTATGGAATATATACTTATGCCTCAGGCGAAATTTACCGTGGTCAATGGAAGAACGATTTGATGCACGGCCTTGGAGAAATTCGTTTTGCCAATGGAAAAATCGTGAGCGGAACCTGGCACGAGGGCAAGAAAAAAGAAAATGTGCAGTAATAAATTTCTATGCTGTTAATGCGTTTTGAATTTCTGGAATCCTCTCAATGAGGCCAAAAAAAAGCGACTTTCTCGTTTGAAAATCGCTTTTCCTGTTACTAATTAACCCAAGAAAAAAACTACTTACATCTTGAATTGCTTTTAAAAATTGAGCATCAACCCGAAAGACAAGTTACTCACCGGTTCGATGACGTCTGTTTTGAAAAGAGGAATCAAGTTGTAGCTCGCAAAGGCTCCAAAATCGCCATAGCCAAAGCGCACCGTGGCATCTGCTTTGAACGAATTGAAAAAGAAATCACCGCGCTTCTCCTTGATATTGAACTCATTGGAATTCTCGATATAGCGCTGTCTCAATCGCGAGCCGATGCGCACACCGCCTACAACCCCCATGCTGAGGTGAAAATTCTCTTTGCTGTTTTTGCCTTTGAAATTCACCTGCATCAAAGCCGGCACTTGCAAATAGGCCGCACGCAAGCGATTTCTTTTGTAGTTTCTGTTGGCATCCACAAAGCCATGGATAGAATCGGCATCATACACGATGGTGTAATTCCTATTGTAGCCGAAGTGACTGAGATTGAAACCCAAGCCGGTTACAAAACCAAAATTTTGTTTGTCTTTGCCTGCGATTCCGAAGTAGTGCTCGAAGATGTTCAGATTGAAAGTCCAGGACTTGGCAGGATCGAAGTCTAAATAAGGTTGCGTGGCAAAATTATTGGACCAATCAGGACGAAAGAGCATGCCTACGCCGAAGTCAAATCCAGACCAATTTGCATTGTTGCTGATTCCTGTTTTCACCTTTTTGTCGTCCTCATCTGCAGGCTCGTCACCGGACATTTTCACGTCCACCGTAGTGCTGTCTCCGGTTTTGTGGTTGATTACCTTAATGCCCTCAGAGCCGATTTCGACAGTAATTTTTTCATTTTCCTGTGCCATGATTTGGCTTGTTGCCAGAAACATACCGGCAAGTAGAATTAACTTTTTCATGATCGTTGTGTGTTATAGTTTATCGATTGACCGTCTCCATTTCATCCACGACGGCTTGCGGATTGTGGTATGCATTCCCCAAATTTTTATTTCCAATTCGTCATACGTTCTAAAATCCTCTGCGAGCGATTTCACCTTTCCGGCCAAATCTTCTGCGAATCCGTAGGTGGCTTGCACACGTGTAGATTGCGCTGCCAATTCTTCCAGGAAGCTCGTTACGTACTTTTCTTTGCCGGATTGTGGTATGAATTCTTCAGGATTCACATGCGCCAATGCGGATTCGTCAGCCATATCCAAACTTGAAGCAACACGCGGGTTTAAGTTTTGGAAAAACTCTCGATTCTCTGCCAGTTCAATACGAATCGAATTCCCGGAAGTGCTTTTATTGAGCGTGTTTTGTGGTTGAACAACCTGTGGCGCGCTGCTCTTGGTGAAGTTTTCAGCCACTTGAAAAACATCTTGTGTCAAGTCGGATTGAACTTTATCACCAAGACTCAATGGTTTTAATTGCCATTTGGCCAAAGTGTCGCTTTCTTGGATACCCACATTTTGATTGAAAATTATGAACAACAACCAAACCGCTGCGGCTGCGAATGTGGTTCGGAAAATCCAAGTGGAAATCGGCACCACAACGGGCTGAATCAACTTGTTTTTGCCCGCGAAAGTCAAAGTTTCGTCTGCTTCAAGTTTCATGTGCTCAAACACGCGAATTTCTTGTGCCAACTTCGGATTAGCTTGCAGCATCGACTCAAGAGCGCGCTCCTCGGAAGGGTTGGCAACGCCCTCCACAGAGGCAATGATTAAGTTTTGCAAGGCATCGGTAGCGTCATCTTTGAGCAACGCATTTTTCTTGGAAAAACCGATGCTTACATCCTCCTCCAGCGTAGTCATCGCAAGGGCTGCATCAAAATCATCCTGCAACTCCGGATGCGCCGCCAAAAAGTCGAAAAGTGCATTCGTCTCAGCCGATGACAAGCGACCTTCAGTGAAATCCAGCAATACTGCCTCGTAGTTATATATACTCACTGTGTTCATGCGACCAATTCTTCTTTTCCTGTAAAAAATGCTCTCAAATTCTTTCTGGCTCTGAAAATATAAACCTTGACCTGCGATTCGTTCAAATTGAGAATTTCTCCTATTTCCCGGTAGTCGTAGCCCTCATAATCTCTCAACAACACCACGCTCTTTTGTATTTGTGGCAAATTGTTTAGAGCGATTTCCAAAGCCTCTTTCAATCCCAAGTCCGGCTGATACGTGCTCGAAGTGATTTGAATTTCTTCTTGCAACTCAACACGTTTATCACGACGTATGGTGTCGATCATGGTGTTGTATGCTGCCTGAAACAAATAACTTTTCGCTTTTTCAAACGCAATGTCCTCCACTTTCATCCAAACCTTTACAAACACATCCTGCACAATATCCTCGGCTCTCTCCACGTGACCGATATGCTTCAGAATAAATCGGAAGATTTTATCTGAGTAGTCGTGCACACACTGGTTGTATTCTTGAACAGTCATTGCTGATGTGTTTGGCTGTAAGACGAACTCAAGATTGATTTGTTACAGCGCTGTGATTTTTTTTCAAATAAAATTAAAAAAGCCTTGCTAAACAACTATTTAACAAGGCTTTACATTCGTAATTATTTTAAAATTATTTTCCTTCCATATATTCTTTGTTGCGGCGCTCGTCGTCAGGATTGGAGTAAATCGCCGGACATTTTCCTTTTTTCTCCACCAAAGGAATCATCAATTTGAACTTGATGAGCAAAGGTTGGTAGCGTGTTGAAAACCAATGAATTGATGAGCGTCCTCCGAGCCATTGGTAGCCGGTGAGCACAGGAACCTGCACAGAAGGCGTTAAATAGAGCAAATCAACCAAACGAAAGCGAATGCCGATTTCATAGTGCGCTTGCGCAATAAAATCCTTTTGAAATTTTTGCGTCTGTGGCAAAACGGCTTCCATGGGCGTGTAGGTGGATAAATCGCCGGGTTTACTACCGGAAACACGGTAATCAAAGTTCAAACCCAGAGACTGGTCCAAATGAAGTTTTGGCGACAACTTAATCATGTTGTGGAATGAAGCGCGACCGGTGAGATAGGTCAAGGAAAAATCGCCTCTACCGGTAATTCTGGAAGCCTCTAGATTTTGATCGTTTCTCAAAATAACAAAGGTTTCCTCCCAACCCTTAAAATCCTTAACACCAATGGCCCAATCGTAGTGGTCAATTTTGATGAATCGCCAGGAGTTGCGTTTGGTAAAATGCAACATTCCAATTTCTGCCAAATTCCCAACTCTGCTTCCGGATTCAAAAAAGTACTCGCGATTGGTTCCGTCGTTCAAGGCTTGGGCCCTTCTTTCATCGAAAGACAACAAGGTAGTGGCTCCAAGCGAGAAGATAATCGCATGGTTTTTCACCTTTGTTCGCATCAGATCGATGTTGGATTGACCGTAAAAATCAGAGCGGCGTTTTTTCTGAGCGTGCAACGGCGTGCTCAAGAAAAGCAGACTCATCATCACCAGGGGAAGTGCAATTTTTCGTGACATGGATAAAGTATTTAGCGTTCAAAGTTAACCAAAGCAGCAGAGCTTCACAAATGGAATCGTCAACAGCAGACTATGGAAAAGTAAGGGAATTGACTCAAAGCAGCAGCATTATTCCCTGTCCTTATACACCACCCCAATTTGTTTGTCAATCGATTCAAGGTGTATGTTGTCGAAGATTTTCAAAATAAAGTTGATGTTCAATCCTTGAGCCTGACCGGTGCGGATGTGTTGTTCTACCAATTCTTGCCAGCGCTGTTCTTGGTAAATGGAAATACCTTTCTCTCTTTTGATGGCCGCAATTTTCTGAATGATGCGCATGCGTTCGCCCAAGAGTTCAATCAATTTTTGATCAATTTCGGATATTTCAGCACGATGAGCCAACAAATGGGGATAATTCTGATCATCCACCACTTGTTTGTTGACTTGTAGATTGCGCATCAAATCGCCGAATTGCTCCATGTTTAATTGCTGAGTAGAGTCACTCAATGCTGTTGTTGGTGTGGGATGAATTTCAACCATCAAACCGTCGAAACGCAACTCTAAGGCGGTTTGTGCAACCATAGGCACTAAATCTGCTTTTCCGGCAATGTGGCTGGGATCGCAGAGCATCAGCATGTCCGGGCGCTCTTGTTTGAGGTGAAACGCCATTTCCCATTGCGGGTTGTTGCGAAAAATGGTCTTTTTAAATTGAGAAACGCCGCGATGAACGGCTCCGATGCGCTTGATTCCCGCTTTCTCCACACGTTCAATTGCGCCCAACCACAACGATGCATCCGGGTTGGTTGGATTTTTCACCAAAACGGGAACATCCACTCCGCGAAGGGCATCACACAGGTCTTGTGTTGCAAAGGGATTGGCTGTGGTTCGCGCACCAATCCAAAGGATATCTATGCCATGGTTCAATGCTTCTTCCACATGCTTGGGCGTAGCAACCTCCACAGCGATTTTCAAACCGTATTGCTGCTGCGCCTCAACCAACCAAGGCAATGCAACTTTTCCCATGCCTTCAAACGAGCCCGGTCTGGTGCGCGGTTTCCACACACCTGCCCGCAAGATACCGACACCTTGCTGCACCAAAGTTTGGGCGATTGTATCGATTTGTTTAGGTCCTTCGGCGCTGCAAGGTCCGGAGATCATCAGAAAATTATTTTCGTTGAAATAAGGCCAGTCGGTAAATTTGTTGGATGACATGATGCTTTTGCTGTGTTTGTAAAACAACCCGCGGTTCATTCTGTTCGCGAGAGACGGGTTGTAGGAAGCGAGTTATTTCTTTTTCCCGGGAACCGTTCTGTTGGTTGGAATTTCTTCGATTTCTTTCACTTCCGCTCCGTTGTCGAACATTTTCTCTGCGACCTTCTTGCCGCGCTTGTCATACACGGTCATCTTGCCGTGCTTAGCGCCGTCTTTGTACGTAGTTTCAGAGCGGAGCACTTTCCCGTTTTTCAAGTCGTATTCTCGCACCACGCCATGCAAGCGACCCTCTTTGTATTCGCTCGTTACCGCAGGAATTTTACCCCCGGGATAATAGGCAATCCACAAGCCGTGTTTCTTCCCGTTTTTGTAAGTGCCTTCTTCGGTCAATTTGTAGTCTTTGGAGGAATAGGCCTCGTATTTTCCGTGTTTCACACTTTCGGGCAGCGACATTTTATTCACCGCCGAACGCTTCTTAACAATTTTGTAAGTGACCAATTCTCGTCCTTTGCCATTGGAATAATAGTCCACCCATTGCTTTTCACGAAGCCCGTTTTTGTAGTACCCGGAAATATTCATGATGCCATTGGGGTAATACGATTCCCAGCGACCATTCAACTGGCCCTTTTTAAAATTGCCTTTGTTTTTGATATTGCCGTTTTCCCAATAATTGATCCACTCTCCTTCTTCTCTGCCCATGACGTATTTGCCTGACATGAGCAATTTGCCGCTTTCATACCACGTTTGCCACAGGCCATCCTCTACGTCATTTTTGTAGGTGCCTTGACGGTGTTTGTTGCCATCAGGATAATAATACGTCCACGAGCCGGAACGTTTACCCATGTCAAAAGTGCCTTTGTAACTGCATTGCCCGTTGGGATAATTGAAGACCCAGTCGCCGTGCTGCTGATCTTGAACAAATGAACCGGACATATCGATTACACCTGTGTTTGTGTACCAAGTCCAGGCTCCGTCTTTTTTGCCGCGATCGTAGTTTCCCGCGACTTTCAATTTTCCGTTGTCGTAGTAGTTTTCGTATTGTCCGTGCAGCTCGCCCTTTTGGTAGTTCATGCTCTTGAACAAAGTTCCCGTGTAGTAGTTAAAAGTCCAGGAGCCGTGTTTCAAGCCAAATTGATAGGCGCCTTCGACTTCTTTGTGGCCATCGACGTGGTATTCAACAAATGCTCCATGTTTATATCCGTTGAGAAACTGATAGCGGTCTTTGGGCGCACCGTTGCTGTAAAACGTTTCTTTCACACCTTCACCGGAGACGACCGTTTGCGTGCCATCCGGTTTGAAAAACTCCATCACCAATGCTACAGTATCCACGTATTTTTCTACCAACATGAGCTGTCCGGAGTTGTAAAAATATTTCCATTCTTGGATAGGTTTGTCGTTTTTGTAAAAGCCTTCCTCACGCAGTTTACCGTTGTCGTGCCACGCGCGATAAATGCTGTCTTGTAAACCCATTTTGAAGTAACCTTCGGTGCGTGGTTTGTCTTTGGCGTAATACATTTTCACTGCACCGTGCAGTTTGCCACGGAAATAGTTTTGCTCTTCTTCGAGCACACCATTTTTGTCGTAATACAGCCAAGGACCGTGTTTGTCAAAAGTTTCACCCCGATAGTCCTTATAATAACAACCCGTGCTTTGGATTTTGGTTTTCTCCTTGTCCCAATACGTTGTTGAAGGTTTGGTCAGGTTGTCTTTTAGAATTTCCTGTGCATCGAGATTGAATACAAGCAAAACCACCCAAAGAAGGAATACAATACTTTTCATAGCTGATTGGATAAACGCCGGCTTCATCATTTGGTTACTACGCCTCGCACCAATAAAACCACACCAAAAATCATGAGGATGACGCCTAGAATTAAATTGAGTCTTTTGAGCAGGGCAGGCGTGATGAAAACCCGCAATTTTTTGGCTCCGAAAATCTTCAGCAAGTCCACAGTAAAGAACGTGATGAGGATTACCGAGATGAAGGTGAAGGCCTGAAAGCCGCCGGTAGCCACACTCTCCGTATCGATGGTCAGCACCGCAAACCAATAAAACAAAACCATCGGGTTGAGAAAGTTCAAAAAGAAACCTTTGAGGAGCAACACGCCGTAGTCTCTGGGTTGATGCACCACGCGAATAAAGTCGGTGTTGAGTTTGGCGGTCTGTTTTTTCAGGGCGGTCGAAACCCCAAAAGCAAGCAAAATCACACCGCCGGCGACGGTCAAAAGGTTTCGATTTTCCTGAATGGTTTGTGCCACTTCATTTAAAAAAAAATAAACCACACCGATGTAAATGATGTCAGAAAGTAAAACGCCAAAATCGAAGGCCATAGCGGCGCGAATGCCTTTCATGATGCTCGTTTCAAGCAGCATAAAAAAAACAGGCCCGATCATGAAGCTCAAGACCAAACCCGTAATCATTCCCTTAAATATTACCGGTGCCAATTTTCGATTTTGGGCAAAAGTAAGAACTTTATGCGTATGGTTGAAAAGTCAAAGTCATGGCTTCGATAACGGGGTTCTATCAGTTTAAGGAAAACGCAACACCCCAAAACGATAGAGCAGATTGTCTAAATTTTGCTGAAACACCAAAACTGCGTGACTACCATCTCGGGAAATAGCACTTTTTGGTGGCAGAAAAAACCGAACAGGAGTATAGGAGGTAAGAACTTGGCAAACATGGTTTTCGTTTTTGGTCGCTCTAAACTTAGTGCAATCCCATGAAGCGCAAAAAGTAAAAACCTTGGAGAATGCTAAAAAATCAAAAATCAACCGACAACCACCTGCGTCATGCTATTCCAATCCAAGTGCTTCTGAGCCAATTCTCTGAGGCGCTGGGGCGTGATGGCTTGCAGGATTTCCAAAAATTGATTCAGATGATTTTCCGGTAAATCAAACCTTTTGGCATAGAGAAACTGATTCATTTGCGCAAAAGCCCCATCGGAGGATTTGAGCACCTGACCTTGAATGTAAGCACGCGCCAATTCCAATTCGTCCTCCGGTATGAGTTCTTCGCGCAAGCGTTCCAACTCAAAGCGAATAGCCTCTAGGGCGGCGTCTTTGTGTTGCTTACCGACTTCCGTGCTAATAAAGAAATACGCAGTGTGCTCATGCGTCGTGATACCACTGCCTACGCCGTAAGTGTAACCCTTGTCCTCGCGCAGGTTTTGCATCAAACGACTGCCAAAATAGCCACCCAGAATTGTCTCCAGAATATCCATCTCAAAATAGTCCGGGTGCTTCGGGGTGAACAAAATTTTACCAATTCGAATTGTGCTTTGCAAGGCATTAGGTTTTTCGATATACACCGTCTGAGGGGATTCAAGTTGAGGAGCCTCAGGAACAAAAACCTGTGGATTGTGACGGGCATCAAAAATCTGCATGAGACGCTTGATTTCTTCTTCTCCAATCGCACCCACAACATTAAGTTGACGCACATTATTCGTCCAATTATTGCGGTAAAAATCCCTGCAATCTTGCGCTGTAATACGCTCAAAGTCCTCGTCATCAGCCACCTTGCCTATGGGGTTGTTGGGGAACAATCGGCTCAAAAACTCTCTGCGCGCCACATAGCTGTTTTTGTCCATGTTGATGCGGTGCGTTTGTAATGAAGCCCTGCTGTGCAATAAAAAAACATCCTCCGGAAAACTCGCTTTGTTCAAGACTTCATCCACCACCTCCAAAATGGGAAACCAATTGTTCACCAAGCCATAAATGTTCAACACACTGCTTGTAAGGGCGGCTTCCACATTGACAAACGCACCCTGTACATCCAGCAATTCTTGTATTTCAAATTGCGATTTTTCCGGCGTTCCGGAAAACAAGAGTTCTGCAGTAAACGCGCTTTGCAAGGGTTTGATTTGCTGTATTTTTCCTGCACCAAATTCTACTTGAATGTGAAAAATCTCGTTGGGTACATTACGCAACACGTGAATGGGCAAACCGTTTGGCGCCGTAAATAACTCCGGACGCAGCAAAGTTATGGTCTGCAACGGCTCAATTTTGGGTGCTCGACTTCTATCAGGACTCATGTGGTTTTTGGATTGATGATGAGGCAAGAGCAATTGTCGGGTTGGAGTGTGGCTTGCATAAGCGATTGAACTTGAGCCGTTGTGATTGCTTGATAGCGCAACAATTCATCGTTAATCTGCTGCGCATCGCCCAACCATTCAAAATAAGCCAGATTCATCGCTCGGGAATAGAGACCGAGTTCTTCAAACATTTTAGAGGTCAGGAATTTGTTTCTGACTTTGTCTAAAACGCGTTGTTCAATTTCCTTTGCTTGTATTTGCTGAAGAAAATTCCACAAATCATCTTGTAAAGCAGCCATCATTTCCTGCTTGTGCAATTTCCCTGCAATGAGCAACAAACCCGGATCGGCAGCACCCAAAATGAAAGCAGAAATTTCTGAAACCCACTGCTTCTCCTGAAAATAGCGCTGGTAAAGTAAGGACGATTTTCCCCTTCCCAAAATGTCAGAAATCAAATCGACAACCGGATAGTCATCCGAATTGCGATCACCCATACGAAAAGCAAAATAGAAGGCACAAGCAGGTACATCCCGTTCGATAGCTTTACTTCTAAACGCATTTTGCTGAGGCTCTTTGGGCAAATTTCGATCAACTTTATTTCCACCGGGTAAATCGCCGTACCACTGCTGCACCAGATCCTCCACTTCCTGAACTTCAAAGTCGCCGGCAATGCTCAGTATCGCATTGTTTGGGTGGTAGAATTTTTTATAAAAAGCCAAGGCATCGTCCATAGTCACGCGCTCGATGTGCTCCAAACTTTTGCCGATGGTTGCCCAGCGATACGGATGCTGTTCGTATACGAGCGGACGCAATTCCATCCATGTGTCGCCGTAGGGTTGGTTCAAATAGCGCTGTTTAAATTCTTCCATAACCACCTGCCGCTGATTTTCCAAATTCTTATCAGACAACGACAAGCGCGTCATGCGGTCTGACTCGACCCAAAGCGCTGTGTGAATTTGGTTTTTGGGCAAATTGATGTAGTAATTGGTAATGTCGTTGGAAGTAAATGCATTGCTCTGACCTCCAACGCGTTGCAGTGCTTGGTCAAAATTCTCGACATGCGCTGAACCGCTAAACATGAGGTGCTCAAACAAGTGCGCCAAACCCGTCAAGTCAGGATGCTCATCGCGTGCGCCCACATCGTAAAGCGTATTCACCACAGCCATCGGCGTGGATTTGTCCTGATGGAACAGTACACGCAGGCCGTTGTTGAGAGTGAATTTGTGAAAATGAATCATGCTTTAATTACCGGATGTAGGGCGAATCAAAAATAGGAGAAATAAGTGCATCCATGCGCAATGAACGAGCACCTTGAAATTATAGATCAAACTCGCGTTTCATCTCATCCACGATGTATTGACCAATAGCCATGGATGCCGTTGCCGCAGGTGAAGGTGCATTCAGTACGTGCACAGAATTTCCGGTGAACTCGATGCGGAAATCGTCGCGCGTGTCACCATCTTTGCTGAGCAGCAATGCACGAACGCCGGAGCGACCCGGTTTGATATCGTCCATGGTCAAAGATGGAATCATGCGCTGGAGCGTCTTCAAGAACAATTTTTTGGAAAAGGCACGGCGGTATTCATTGATACCAAACTTCATATTGCCGAAGAACAATTTCCAGGTGCCTTTATAAGTCAAGGCATCCCAAGTATCGCGTAAACTGAAATCCGTTTTGCCGTAGCCTTCTCTTTTAAACGTGAAAACCGCATTGGGTCCGCATTCAATTTCACCGTTTGTCATGCGGGTAAAATGAACACCCAAAAACGGAAAATCAGGATTCGGCACGGGATAGATTAGGTTTTTCACTTTGTGCTTGCCTTGCTCGGTCAATTCGTAATAGTCTCCTCGGAAACCAACCACTTTCTCTTTGAGATTTACCCCGTCTTTTCTTGCCAAGCGATCGGCATGTAATCCGGCGCAGTAAATCACGTAACGTCCTTGTAATTCTTGTTTGGATGTAGTCAAAACGGAGTCTTGACCGCTTTTGCGCATGGACAATACTTCCTCTTTGAGAAACAAACGGCTCTCCGTGTTGATTGCCAATGCCAATTCAACCATTTTCTCAGTGGCCGCGCGATAATCCACAATGCCCGTACAAGCCACGAACAGACCGGCGATACCTTCCACAAAAGGCTCAATTTCTTTAATTTCTTCTGCAGAAATTTTTCTCAGGCCCTCGATTTCATTCTGCAAACCCGTTTGGTAAATCTTCTCCAGATAAGGCAATTCAGCTTTATCAGTGGCCACTACGACCTTTCCACAAACGTCGTGAGGAATGTTGTGTTCTTGACAGAATTTCACCAATTCCCTGCGTCCATGAACACAGTTTCTTGCCTTCAAAGACCCGGGTTTGTAATACAATCCCGAGTGAATCACTCCGGAATTGTTTCCCGTTTGGTGGTCTGCGAGTAAATTTTCCTTCTCAACCAAAGCAATTTTTTTGTCGGGAAAGGCCAATTGTAGTTTATACATTGTGGCAGCACCGACGATACCACCACCTACCACAATGAAATCAAAATTGTTTGTCATAAGGAATTCTTAAATATGCAAAGCTCTTTTGTCAGTTGCGTCCAACGCTGCCTCCTTGATGGCTTCGCTGTAGGTAGGATGACCATGACAAATGCGTGAAATGTCTTCTGCACTTGCTCGGAATTCCATCGCTGTAACCGCTTCCATGATTAAGTCAGCTGCACGTGCTGCAATGATGTGAACTCCCAGCACTTCATCCGTTTGTACATCAGCCAAAATTTTCACAAAACCGTGAACATCATTACTCGCTCTGGCTCTCCCTAAAGCTTTCATCGGGAAATTTCCAACTTTATAAGCAACGTTTGCTGCTTTCAATTCTTCCTCTGTTTTTCCAACCGCCGCAACCTCTGGCCAAGTGTAAACCACATTCGGAACCAAATTGTAATTGATGTGCGGTTTTTGTCCAGCCAATTGTTCTGCAACAAAAACACCTTCTTCCTCTGCTTTGTGGGCCAACATAGCGCCACGCACTACATCACCAATCGCATAAATATTCGGAACATTGGTTCTCAAATGGTCGTCCACTTGCACTTGTCCGCGCTCATTCAACTGAACTCCGGCATTTTCTAATCCAAGTCCTGAAGTAAACGGCTTTCTTCCTATTGAAACCAAGCAATAATCGCCTTCAAAAGTTACTTCCTCTCCTTTTTTATTGAGCGCACGAACGGTTACAGAATCCCCTAAGTTCTTCACCTCCTGCACGCGGTGTTCCATGTTGAATTTCAAGCCTTCTTTTTTCAACACTTTCATCAATTCTTTACCCAATGAGCGGTCCATAGTTGGAATAATTGAATCCGCAAACTCAATAACTTCAACATCGGCACCCAAACGCGCGTAAACAGAACCCAATTCAAGGCCTATTACACCACCACCAATAACCAACAAACGCTTGGGAATTTCTTTCATTTCCAGAGCCTCAGTGGAAGTGATGATGCGTTTTTTATCCGGTTCCATACCCGGGAAATAGTTCGGTTTTGAACCGGTTGCGACGATGATATTTTTAGCGTCCAAAATGGTTTCAGAAGCATCGTCATGGCTCACTTTTACTTGATTGGCATTGACGAATGAACCGAGTCCGTGAAAGACAGAAACCTTATTCTTGTCCATCAAATATTTGATACCGCTACATGTTTGATCCACAACTTCTCTTTTTCGTGCAATCATTTTGTTGATGTCGGCAATAGGTTCATTGATAATGATGCCGTGTTTGTCGAAGGTGTGCTTTGCGTTGTAGAAGTGCTCCGATGAATCCAGCAAAGCCTTTGAAGGAATACATCCTACATTCAAGCAAGTACCACCAAGCGTGTTGTATTTTTCAATCAAGGCAGTTTTCATGCCCAATTGCGCGCATCTCAAAGCACATACATAGCCACCCGGTCCGGAACCAATTATCACGACATCAAAGTTGTTCATTGTATCAAAATTTGGGCGCAAAGATAAGGTTAAAACGATAAAAGTGACGGCGTAAGTTGAATGGAATGCACCGCAAAATTGTCAAATACTGTAAGTATCATTTTTCATGGCTCTAATGACAAATTCGCAAAAAAACAAACCGAACCAAAACACTGTTTGAGACGTTTCTTCAAATAAAATCATGTTCGGACTTTTTAAGAAGAAAACAGAAAAAGAAAAATTGCAAGAGTTGTACGCCAAACTTCTCAGCGATTCACACAAACTATCTCACACCAATCGAAAAGCAGCTGACGCGAAATTGGCAGAAGCTGAGGAAATACTAATAAAAATCGAAGCAATGGTGTAAGGTTGATGATTGCATGTTGTACATCTGCGTTACTTGTTTTGAGATTGCCAAATAACAGAACGCTGATTACACCGTTCTCGTGGATAAACGCTGATTAATTCCGACTTATACACGTCATGCCGATGCCGAGCACCAAAAGTCTGTGTTCTATTTCTTCAAATGCACAAAACCGCTAAACTCGATAGCTTTCGGGTCCTCGTCCCCAACCTTCACCCGATAAAAATAAACCCCATCTACTGCTTCTCCCGAGCCTGGGGTGGTCACTGAGCCTGCCGAAGTGCCATCCCACAGCGGTTCAAACACATTCGGCGTGGTCACAAACTCCTTTTCAAAAACCACATTCCCCCAGCGGTTAAGAATTACGATTGAGGCATCCGCTTCCACGTTACTCGTAATCCCAAACCAATCGTTGATACCATCATTATTCGGGGTGAAAACATTCGGAATAACTACTTGCAACTCTTCCAAAACATGCACGGCTTGCACGGTGGTATCTGCGCATCCCAAATCGTTGAAGGCAACTAGCGTGATTTCATAAGAACCTGTGTCGTTAAGAGTAAGCACTGGATTTTCGGCAGTAGAGGCGGGCGGCTGAGCGGAGTCGAAGCCCCCGGTTGGATTGACGAACCACACATAACTCGTGGCATTGCTGCTTTGGTTTTGCAAGTTGACTTCCATTGGCGCAAAACCACTTGTTGGACTTGCTGTGAACTGCGCCATAGGCGGCGGCTCTACTACAACTGTTCTTGTGTTGTTGCAACTCATGTTTACACTGTTTCCGTTGGCATCAGTTACAGAAAGCAACTCGTAGGTGTAAGTGCCAGGGGTAGTTGGCGTAAGCACCCGCACGCTATCGTTTAACCCCGTTGTTGTGACTGTTTGCGCCACACCATTGAGCGTGTAGCTGAACGTATAAGGCGGTGGATTGGTGTTTGGCTCACCCTCGTAGGCAGTGAACAAAATACTGTCTTGGGCGCAAACTTGCTCGGGTGCGGTAATACTTGCCCACAAGGGGGCAACTTGGATGGAGTTGGAGCAGATTTGGAAACCTGAACCATTGCCGCCGCCTTTGCCGCTTATGGTGAATTCCATAACAGGGCTATCAAAGGTGACTGAGAACCAACCTGTTCCTGAATTATCAACTCCGAGATAAATAGTATCACCCTCAATTAAAGTATAGCAAGAATATATATCCTGAATAACTAAACCACAATTCGGTGATTTAATAACAAAATTCTCTGCACCATAATCAATTTCAGGATTTGCAGTGCCGCCAACGAGTAAAACAAATTCAATTTTTGTAATGGGCTTCGAAAAAATCAACTTATAAGTGAAAGGATACCAAAATATTCCCGTGGGTATTTCTGGTTGTCCTAGATGGACATGGGGCATAAAAACATCGTAACCTGATTCGTTACAAATGGATATATTTTCACCAAAACTCAACCCAATGTTTTCTGAATAAAAATCAGTAACTGTAACATTAGGTAGAATTATTGGAGGAATTGATGGGTTACAATCAAAATCCTGAGATAAAGAAGGCTGAGACCAAAGTCCCAACCCTATTAAAAGCACTAGTATGGTTCTGATTCTTATCATTTCAAAAACACCAATTTCTTATGATGATTTTGGCGGATATTATCATATTCAAATGACAATTCAACAATATATACACCATAACTGAGTGAAACATTATTTAGATCAAGTCCTTTTTCAAAGTTGATATCGCCTTGGAAAACAACCTTGCCCTCCAAATCCCTTATTATAACAATTGCTTCTGACACAGTTTCTTGACTTGATTGAATATACAGCACATCTCTATTGGGATTAGGATATAATTCTAAGATAATTTCATCTTTGCGTTGTAAAGAAGCCGATCGAGGCAAACTTTCAGGGCAATCTTCTTCGAAAAGAACCGAGGTATTATTCATCGAATTATGTAAAATTTGAGCCATTAGTACGGCCTTGCCATAGAGGTTGTAACAACTGGTTGCCCACATCAATAGGTCTAGGCTGTCATTGGAGTCAAAAAGACCTTGCTCGTGTTTTAAGTATAAACTCAGTACTTCTTTGCTTGCCTGCACTACGGTATTTTCTGCAATGATTAGGTTACGCAGCGTCTCAGCACTGGAATAATCGTGATCTTCTATTTTCTCTTCCATTGCTCGCAATTTGCCAATGTTTTCGTCGAGTTTGGTATAATAGAAATCTTCCAACACCTGAACAGAATCTCTCAATTGTTCATTATAATACACATGGTCGTAGGTCAATTGTTCTTTGATAATTTCTGAGGGTGCATCTTGCTGACTTTGCATAGCAGCGTCTGCAACTTGTTCTAATCCCTCAACCAAACGAAGAGCGGTTTCTTCATCTATTTCGGCAGATTCGCCTGAATATGATATACAAAATGGTTGGATTTCGTTGATATTGAACGACAACACGAACTGCCCATAAACGCAACATAAAGCAAGGCTTAACAACTTTTTCGCTAATGTCCGGTTCAAGATACAGTAAGTTTTAGACCAATTCATTTTTTCTATTTTTTCAATGTTATATGGCCTGAAAATGATTCACTCCATTCCTCTTCCCCAACCCTTAGCCTATAAAAATACACCCCATCTGCCGCTTCTCCCGAGCCTGGGGTGGTCACTA
>JBBIIM010000013.1:0-14867 GCA_037446475.1 Crocinitomicaceae bacterium
ATTCAACGAAATCACATCCGACGCGCCAAGAAGTTCATCAAGGCTTACATAAGTCATATTGATTTGTGCTGCGTTTGGGTGGGGATTTGGATCATAAGCCAATATTTTGCAACCAAACCCATTCATGATTTGTCCGAAAGCGAATCCAATTTTTCCTGTCCCAATAATACCCACTGTTTTTCCGCGCAAATCAAAACCAATAAGTGTATCCAAACGAAAATCTTGAAGTTGCATCAGCAATTGCGACTCATAAATTTTGCGATTTAAGGCCATCAGCAGCGCCACACCATGTTCAGCAATGGCATAAGGAGAGTATTCCGGCACATTGGCCACTCGAATTCCCAATTCACCGGCAGCTTTTAAATCGACATGGTTGTAGCCAACGCAACGCAATGCAATGTAGCGAATTCCTAAATGAGCCAGTTTCTGAAGTACAGGAGCTGAAGCGTTGTCGTTCGAGAAAAGAGAAACCGCATCCATCCCATGGGCCAAATGTACCGTCGATTCGCTGAGCGCTTCATGAGAAAAAGACAATTCATGTCTGCCGTTGTTGGCAGCCTCAATGAAGGGTCTATCGTAGTTTTGAATGTTGTAAACGAGAACTTTCATGTTATCAATTCAGCGAGACAATGGTCAATAAGGCAAATTTTCAAAAGTACCGTTGATCACCCGTAGTGTGTCCATGTTGTTCAAACCATGAGGGAGACGCAGTTGGAAAAGACCGGACAACTTGTTGTTTTCATTCTTTGTCAATACCACCACTGTGTAGGTAGAATCGAACTGGGTGTATTCTACGTCATTGTAGGTGACCAAGGGCATGATGCCATAAATCAGTGGGTTGAGTTGCGAGGTTTCATCAGGCACAGTCAGATTTTTGAAAATTAAGTTGACTTGAACAGAGTCGGTCGTAGCGGCGATGTGTATGGTGTCTCCGTAAGCGACCTGAACCTGATTGAAGTTTGTCAATTCTCCATTAAAAATCGCGAAAAATACCTGACCCGTAAACGGTGGGCAGGGCGCACAGGGTCCTCCGCAATCCACACCCGATTCTCCATTGTTTAAGATTCCATCAGAGCAACTCGGCTCTTGAGGTTTAGGGTCTTTGTCGCAGGCGTAAAACAAGGTCAATAGACCCAAAACCCAGATTAGTGTTAGTTTTGTCAATCGCATAGGTAAAATTAGTCAAATTTTAAGTCGGAATGTCATTTCTAACCATCAAACAATCAGGAAGCGGTCTTTACAAAGAAAAAGGCTCGAAGTTTTTGGGCTACACCTTCCTGGTAAAAGACGAGCAAGATGTAAAAACGTTGGTAGATGGTCTGAGAAAAGAGCATCCCGGAGCGTGCCATGTGTGTTATGCTTTCAAGTTGGGTCCTGAGGGCAAAATTTATCGGGCTTCAGACGACGGAGAACCCAATAATTCTGCCGGACAGCCTATTTTGGGGCAGATTAATGCTTTTGGAGTCACTGAGATTTTGGTGGCGGTAGTTCGTTATTACGGGGGCACGAAACTGGGTGTGAGCGGCCTGATACAAGCGTATCGAACAGCAGCCAAAGAGGCCTTGGCCAACTCCGGTACATTAGAACAAGAAATCACGACGAGTTATGAAGTGCATTGCACCTATGAGCAGATGCCGATTTTGTTGAAAGAGGTCAAAAGAAGAAAATTGCACCTTCTTCGACAGGTACTCGATTTGCGCTGTGATTTTGTGATCGAGGTGGTTCAAGCATCTGTTTCAGATTGGGAGGATTTCATGCGGGAGAACGATTTCGACTTTGAAAAAAAGTAGCTTTACCTTAGTGATTCCTGTAAAAATATTACTAAAAAATTAGAAGTTCGGTGCTTATGCTGAGCGTCATTTTTTCTACCTTCGCTTTTATAAAACTTAACCCATGTTTAGAAAAATTTCCTGGATGACTTTCGCTTCTTTTCTGTTTCTTTCGTGTAGCGGTGAGGGAGAAATTTGTGATTGTTGGAAAGAGTTGGTGACCAAGGAATCTGACAAGCCCATGTCTGAAGGCTGTGAATATATTTTGACCATGTCACGCGACGAAATTTCCGCGGAGGCCGGTCCGGCTTGTGTTGACGAAATCAACAAGTTGCTCTTTGATGATGAAGACATTGAAATCAACGAGGAGATTGATGAGAACGCGCTTCTCGAGCAAGGAGAAAACTAGACCTTCTGGTTTCTTGGATGGTATTTGAGTATCGCTTCGCGCTGCGATTGAATACTCACGTGCGTGTAAATTTCTGTGGTAAGAATAGATTCATGACCCAACATCTCCTGAATGGCACGCAGATTGGCTCCTCCTTCTAGTAAATGTGTTGCAAATGAATGGCGAAAGGTGTGCGGACTGATGCTTTTTCTTATCCCTGCCTTCTCAGCAAGTGACTTGATTATCGTAAAAATCATTACCCGCGTGAGTTGTTTTCCGCGTCTGTTGAGAAACACAAAATCTTCATGACCTTTTTCGATGTCCATGAAGTTGCGCATGCTTGCGTAATAAAAATCCAGTTCATTCAACACGCTGTCGGCTAAGGGAACGAGACGTTCTTTGTTTCCTTTACCAATGATGCGAATGAAGCCTTCTCGCACAAATATTTGCGAGATTTTGAGATCACACAATTCACTTACCCGCAGTCCACAACAGTATAATGTTTCCAGAATGGCTTTGTTGCGATGTCCTTCAGGTTTGGATAGGTCTATAGCGGCGATGAGTTGGTCGATTTCTTCAACGGTAAGCACTTCAGGCAATTTGCGCCCTATTTTCGGTGGTTCGAGCAATAAGGCCGGATTTTTTGTCAATTGGTTTTCGAGTACCAAAAACTCAAAAAACTGCTTGATTCCTGAGACAATTCTTGCTTGAGATCTGGCGCTGAGACCGATGTCGAACAAGCCGGCAACAAAGGCGTTCAGATCTTCATAATCGATATTGGTGAGCGATTTATTGAATTCTTCGGCATAGTTTTGCAATTTCTCCACATCTTTGACGTAAGCCAAAACTGTGTTTTCTGAAAGCCCCTTCTCGAATCGAAGGTAATTTTCAAAATCATTAACGACAACAGACCATTTCACTTATGCAACGAATTTTAATTCTAAACGGACCGAACTTAAATTTACTGGGTCAGAGACAGCCGCAAATATATGGTGAAAAGCGCTTTGAGGATTTTTTGCCGGAGTTGCAGTCCAAATTTCCTGATGTAACGCTGGATTACCTCCAAAGCAATCATGAGGGTGAAATCATCGACGCCATTCAACACAGCGCGCATGTTGGTATCGTGCTCAATGCAGGCGGTTATACGCATACTTCCGTGGCCATCCGCGACGCAATTGCATCGGTTGAAATCCCGGTGGTAGAGGTTCATATTTCCAACATAAGCGCCCGAGAGACTTTTCGTCATGAGTCGCTCATTTCTCCGGTGTGTCGCGGTGTTATTTTGGGCTTTGGGTTCAAGGGGTATGCGTTGGGCATTCAGGCTTTGCTTTTAGAAATGTGAATGAATGATTTTTCATCCACTGAATTTCTATCTTCCCAACACACCTTGCTTTCTCAAAATTCTCCCAACGACTACAGCAAAAACGATAAGGTACAAGAAAGCAATGGTTGCCAACCAATACGAGTTGTGAACACCGTGAATATCTGCGAATTTGCCTTGAATCGGCGGAATGATTGATCCACCCAAAATCATCATTACCAGGAATCCTGCGCCTTGTGTGGTGTATTTTCCCAAGCCCATGAGCGACAAACTAAAGATCGAAGGCCACATGATGCTGCAGGCCAAACCGCCTGAGAGAAAAGCGTAGATGGCTATTTTTCCGGAAGTCATCAATCCAATGAGCATCGCTGCCAAACCGAAAAGGCCAAATATGAGCAGCGTGCGAACCGGTTTGTCCTGGCTGGCAAAAAATGCACCGATTAACACGGCAACACAGAGTACATACAAGTACAAATTGCTTACGTCTTTCCCGCTTAGGGAGTTGACAAGCACCATGATACCAAAGGCAACCAAAGGCACGACAATCATCAGGACGGTTTTGGTGGACTGCTTCAGTTTGAACACACTGATAGCACCGGTCCATCGACCCACCATCAAGCTCCCCCAATAAAACGAGATATACACTGAGGCATCTTGGGTTGAAATGGCACCGAAAGCCTCAGTGCTGAGCAATTCTCCCAAGTTGCTACCCACAGCCACTTCCACGCCCACATAGAAGAAAATGGCCAACATCCCCAAAATCAACTGTGGAAACTGCATGGCGCCCCAACCTGTTTTGCTTTTGGAGGCCGTAAATAGCGAAACAAACAAAGTGCCTACAACGGCTATGAATGCGCCAATAAGCCAGAACAGCCGTTTTTCTTCTAAAACTTCAAGGGGTTTGTCCGATGGACGGTAAGAGTCGAAGATGGGAACAAAACATACCACCAAAAGTAGGGTCATGAAAACCAAGGCCCAGAATGCTTTTTTTGCCGATTCCATCTCAACGTTTTGAATACCTGCAGGAACTTTTTTCGAAAAATTCAAAATCGCTGCGGCGCCGATGAATAGTGCACCAACAAAAGTGTAGAGGATAATCACTTTGTTCAAAGGCAGGTTCTGAATCTGTTCGTCAGACACTGCTTCGAAAGTACCGAAGAGTGCGAAAGTGACCACCAAAGGTCCGATCATAGTGCCGAAAGAATTGACGCCACCACCCAAATTCACCCGTGAAGCCCCTGTTTTAGGATCGCCTAGTGAAATCATGAAAGGGTTGGCAGCTGTTTGTTGCAGGGAAAAACCCAGACCAATGACAAACAGACCGATCAGCATCAATTGATAGCTGTTGGCGTTGACTGCGTAAATCATGAAGGCAGCGCCCAAAGCTGAAAAAAGCAGACCCCGAACGATACTTTTTTTATAACCCATCCGCGCCACGAGGTCGGAGCCGAAGAAATTGGCATAGGCAAATAAAACCAAGGCCCCGAAATAGTAAGCGAAGTAAAACGCCAAATCAATGAGCTGCGACTGAAATTGGTCGAGGCTGAAATAGTTTTTACAAAAAGGAATGAAAACAGAGTTACTCGCGGCTATAAAACCCCAAAAAAAGAACACAATAGCCACAACAGATAGGGCGCTGGTGTTGGTTTCTTTGGTTCCGTTGTCTTGCACTTTGGATGGGTCAAATTCTTCAAACATGGTTTTGATTTTGGAGGCGAAAAGTAGTCAAAAGATTCGATGTTGTGCCGGAATGACGAAAATCGCGGCTGTTGATATTTTTATAGTTTTGTCGGCAAATCATTGAACCATGGAAAATCAAAAACAGGGATTTGTTTCACGCGCACTCGGCGTTGTGGAACGTGTTGGAAATAAATTGCCGGATCCGGCGGTGTTATTTTTTTATTTGATTTTGGTGGTTTGGCTGTGTTCTGCTATTTTCTCTGCTTTCGAGGTTTCCGTGGTTGATGCCAAAAATGAAACCATCGCCATTAAGAACCTGCTCTCGGGTCAGGCGTTTTCGGAGTTTTTCTCCAAAATGGTTGGTATATTCACGGGATTCCACCCGCTTGGCGTCGTGTTGGTCGCGATGCTCGGTGTGGGTGTTGCGGATTATTCCGGTTACATCAATGCGGGCCTTCGCCTGATGCTGAGCGTCACGCCGATAAAATTGTTGACACCCGTTGTTATTTTTGTGGGCATCGTGTCGCACACCGCTGCTGATGCCGGTTATGTGTTAGTCATTCCCTTGGCGGGCATCATATTTCATGCGGCAGGACGACATCCTTTGGCCGGAATCGCAGCAGCTTTTGCAGGAGTTTCAGGAGGCTTTAGCGCCAATTTTATACCCTCTTCCATCGATCCATTGCTGCAAGGATTTACCCAAACTGCTGCCAGAATTGCTGATGAAAACATTGTGCTGAATCCGCTCAACAATTGGTATTTCACCTCGGCATCTACCGTACTCATCGTGATTTTGGGGTGGTTAATTACCGACAAAGTGGTAGAGCCACGCCTGAAAAACACTGCGTTGGATGAGTTGGAAGATGACGGCTCCAACAACAGTATGGGTAAAATCGAAGCCCACGAGAAAAGGGCTTTTTGGGTTTCAACAGCTGCCATGCTTGTTTTGCTCGTCGGACTGTTTGCCTGGGCATTTCCTGCTGATTCCTCATTGCGCAATGAAAACGGAGAACTGACCGGACCGGGAGCGCCTTTGATGGCCGCCATTGTGACGATTATTTTTGTTGTTTTTGTCGTGCCGGGTGTGGTTTATGGATTCATGTCCGGAACCTACAAAACTTCTGCTGATGTCATCAAAAGCATGTCCAAAGCCATGTCTTCGATGAGCTATTATATGGTTCTGGCCTTTTTCTGCGCTATTTTTATTTATGCGTTCAATGAGTCGAAAATGGGCGCGGTATTGGCAATCAAAGGTGCGAATTTGATCAAAGCCATGGAGTTTGGACCCGGTGTGAGTATCGTGTTGGTCATTTTGCTTACGGCATTTGTGAATCTATTCATCGGGTCGGCTTCAGCGAAATGGGGACTTTTGGCACCGATTCTCGTTCCGATGTTCATGGCTTTGGGCATCTCACCTGACTTTACGCAGGCGGCATATCGGGTAGGGGATTCCGTGTCCAACATCATCACGCCGCTGATGGTTTACTTTCCTTTGATTGTGATCTTCTGTCAAAAGTATGTGAAGAGCACCGGAATAGGAAGTTTGACCGCGATGATGCTACCTTATTCCATCGTTTTCACGCTCGCCTGGACTGTTTTCCTCCTCATCTACTGGCAGTTGGGTTTTTCTCTTGGACTGGAGGCGACTTACGAGTACATACCCAAGTAAGCGTAAACGTGATTTACATGTATCACAATTCTAATCCAAACCCTGCGTTTGATTGCCATTTTTGTGATGGTTAATTCACTAAGAAGGGAGCAATTTTTAAATCCTACTAATCGAGTTATATGACAATCAAACACCTTTGCCTGAGTGCTGCTACTCTGCTGTTTTGGCAAATGGCACAGAGCCAGGAAAAAAGAACCATTTCCGGAACGATTACCGAAGAAAAGTCTGGTGAAAAAATTCTTGGTGCCATCGTGTTCGACACGGTTTCCAAGAAGGGTGTAGGCACGAACGAATACGGCTTTTACAGTTTGACGATTCCCAATGAAAATGCTGTTTTGAGAATTTCTGCCTTCGGTTTGCAAACGCAGTTCTTGAGCGTCCCTAAGGGTATCAATGGCTTGGATGTCAAATTATCCGAGAAAACGACGACAACCGGCGAGGTGGTGGTAACGGGAAATCCGAATCGAGAAATTGAGAGTTCGAATTCAGGCTCCATTCAAGTGCAGATGGACAAGGTGGAGAAGCTGCCTATAATTTTGGGAGAGAAAGACGTGATGCGCGTGATTCAACTCTTGCCGGGCGTAAAATCCGGGGGAGAGGCGTCGAGCGGTTTGTATGTGCGTGGGGGTAGTCCGGATCAAAATCTGATTTTGTTGGACGGCGTTCCGATTTACAATGCGTCGCATCTTTTTGGTTTTTTCTCGACTTTCAATTCGGACGCGATTTCCGGGATTACGCTCATTAAAGGTGGATTTCCGGCGCGCTATGGTGGCAGAGCCTCGTCGGTTTTGGACATCCGCATGAAGGAAGGTAACATGAACAACTACAATGTCGAAGGCTCAGTAGGAATTATTGCAAGCAGAGTATTGGTAGAAGGTCCGATTGTAAAAAATAAAACTTCCTTTGCTTTCAGCGCCAGACGAACTTATATCGACATGCTTTATCGTCCTTTTCTGATTGCTTTGGAAGACGTTGATGCAGGCTATTTTTTCCATGATGTAAATACCAAGATTCAACACAAAATCAACGACAAACATCATGTATATTTGAGTGGATATTTTGGTTTGGATCGCGTTTTTGTTCGTGACAAACCATATAGCATATACGATGCTGATGGCACTGAACGCAAGAATACGAGTCGTTCTCGTTTAGAGTGGGGTAACAGAATCGGCGCCCTGCGATGGAACTACAAAATCACGCCCAAGCTGTTTATGAACACCACGGCGACCTATTCGCGCTACATGTTCAAAGTCGGTTTGGAAGATCGTACGGACATCATTCGACCGAATGGTTCAAAAGAACTGCAGTTGTTTGCCTTTGGCTTGAACTCCGGTATTCACGATTGGGGCTTGAAATCCGACTTGACCTATGTGCCCAATCCCAACCACAGCATCCGTTTAGGTGCAGGAGAAACCTATCACACTTTTACTCCGGGAATCAATTATTTTACGGTGCAAGACGGTAGCCAGGCCATAGATTCCACTTTTGGCTCGTTACGTCAGTATTCCCACGAATTGAGCTATTACGTCGAGGACGATTGGAAAGTCTTTGACAATTTGAAAATCAATGTTGGTGTGCACGGAAGCAGTTTCTTCACCAATGGCAAGAGTTACCACATTCCGCAGCCCAGATTCAGCGCTAATTATAAATTAGACCGGGTTTCAAGTGTTAAAGTCGGAGCCACACGCATGGCGCAATACCTGCATCTGCTAACAAACACTGGTATCGGACTTCCAACCGACCTTTGGGTTCCAGCCACGGATAAAATCGCACCGATCACTTCCTACCAATTCAGTGCTGGTTATTACCGGGAATTGCCCAAAAGCATGGTAATTTCGGTGGAGGGTTATTACAAAAAGATGAACAACCTCATTCAATACAAAGAAGGGGTGAGTTTCATTGCTGGTTCGGCCGATTGGCAGGAACGCGTCACAGCGGGGCAGGGTTGGGCCTATGGCGCAGAGTTTTTCTTGGAGAAGAAAGAGGGCAAATTCACCGGATGGATCGGCTACACTTTGAGTTGGTCGGTGCGCCAATTTGATGCGCTCAATTTTGGGAAGAAATTCTACCACCGATACGATCAACGCCACGATTTGAATGTCGCACTAACCTACGACCTCAATGAAACCTGGGATTTTGGATTGGTTTTCGTGTTCGGAACGGGAAATGCAATCACTTTGCCCACACAGAATTACAACGTTGCCCCCAATTTGCCGGGCTTTTATGCCAACTGGTGGGGAAATCCGACGCTCAGCAACTTCGACCAGATGAACGATTACCGCATGCCGGCATATCACCGCCTCGACATTGGAGCAAATAGAAAAAAAGACACGAACTACGGACATTCTATTTTGTCAATTTCCTTTTACAACGTTTACAACCGCTTGAATGCTTTTTACTTGTTTCAAACGGTAAACGATGCCGGATACAAAACATTGATGCAGGTTTCTCTTTTTCCAATCATTCCATCCGTAAGTTGGAAATTCAAGTTTGACTTTCAAAAAATGAAGGAAAATAAGGCGCAAAGAATCCAGGAAAAATTAAACATCCCATAATATAAATTGTCATGAGAAAAAGTCATTTCATAGTTCTTTCTGCCATACTCATCCTAACCAATGCTTGTCGGAAAGAGATCAGTTTTAAAGGTGACGTGAGTGATCCGCGTCTGGTACTGCAAGGTATTGTGGAGTTGGATTCGACTTTTAAGGTGAAACTCGAGCGCTCCGTGTTTTTTCTGGATAGCAGTCCGCAGACCGAGCACGCCATCAACTCAGGAGCGATCGTCGTTGTCAAAAATTTGAACACGAATGAAAGCTTCACCTTGACGCAATCCGATGGCGATGGATATTACGTTTTCCCTTTTAATGTCACTGCGGGAACCAATTACAGCATTGAAGTTGCCCATCCCGAATACAAAAGCATCGGCGCAGAGATGAAAACACTCTCCGGGGTACAAATTGTGAGCCTGGATACAAGTTCTGTGATGCAAAATTCCGAGAGCATCTTGAAATACGAACTCAAATGGAACGACCCAGCCTCCGAGGAAAATTACTACATGATTCAAGTGATGGCCACCCAAATTTGGGACACCGAAACCTATACTTTCCCCATCTTCATAGGCTCTAAAGACGCGGCTGTGGACAATGCACAGAACACGGATATTGATGGTTCTGTTGGGTATGCAGAATACCTTTTAATCAGCGACCAATCGTTCAACGGCGCTTTGAAAACCCTGCGTTTTGAATCCCAAAATCCATTTTTCTTCGGTTCGGAGCAAACGACCCTGCATGTTGAGCTTATCAGCATGACCAAAGAGGTCTATCAATACCGCAAATCCATCAGTTTGTTTATGCAACAGGATTTCTTCAGTGAGCCTGTGAAAATTTTCAGCAACATCCTCAATGGCTTCGGGATTTTTGGGTTTGCGAGTCGGGATGTGAGAGGAGTGTAAGTGAGGCTTGTTTAGCAAGCTCCAGATTGATAAAAATTTCATTCTGTTAAAAAAAATCACCAAGGCCACTAGATTCAGGAATCGTAAACTTTTGTTTACAATAGAATCAACCTTTCGTCAGAAGAATTGTGAAACATGTTCTTTGCCTATCTTATGTCAACATTTGACCACAGCTTTCTTAATTATAATCCCGCCATCCAAGTTCAAATTCAGGACATAGACTCCGGGATCTAAATTACCCGTATCTATAGTCCGTGTTCGAACATCGAAAGTATCTCTGAAAAAATATTCGAATATTTCTCTCCCTTGTAGATCATGAATGATAACCTTGGTAATGATAAAATCCTCCGAAACAATACTGACTTCATTTTTTACTGGATTTGGAAAGACCAATACGTCAGGCACTATTTCTCCTGCATAATCAAGGTTTGCGAAACCTGATGAAGCGATCCAGTTTTCTGCCAACGAATTGTCAGAATTAATATCTACGAGCTTCAAATAAGGTCCATTCCCATCCGCAGCAGACGGCCATGGTGCAGCATCAAAGTAATGAACTTGGTCTATAATATTTCCTAATGCGTCGCAAAGCACAATGGGGTAATCTTTGTTCGATAAAGTTCGGTTAAACGAATCAAACGGTTGAAATCCATAGAATAGATTGAACTTTTGTGCGTTGCTGGCGAGCATCAATTTTTGATTTGGCCCGATTGATGAAGAAGCGGGGAACTTGTAACTGATGCCCAATTCTCGGATGTATATCCCGCTTAAATCTACCGTTGTGTTGGAATTATTCGTGATCTCAATAAACTCCAACTCAGTACTCAAAAATCCATTTTGCGCCATGGGGTTGTAGTGAATTTTTGAAATCACCAAATTGGGAAGACTAGGATTAAGACAAGCAGTTGGATTCCCAATATTGGCATTCATCCAAGACATCCTTTGAAGCAACCAATTTTTCAATTCTTGAACGTTTTCAATTCGAGTTCCTACCGTGCCCCACCGGGTTTGTTCTCTTTGAGCTGCTTCATTCAATAAATTGGTGTAATAATCAACTAAAATTTCAATTGATTGATAATTCAATGGTTTCCCTGCTGTGGTTGTTTCAAACCATCTTCTTGCTAACAGACATTTATAAGTAGGATCATTGAACAGATTCAACCAAAAATAGGCACCGTTGTTATCTACATTATTAAACTGCCATACATCCGTTTTGCTCCTGTCATACCCCCAGAATGTCAAATCGTTTCCAAAAGTCAAATTGTAATCCCATATTGGCCCCGCTCGGAGTTTCCCACCTTGATCCTTGTGCAAGTATGTGCTTAAGTGGTACGCATCTACATTGGAAGAAATCTCCGCCATGAGCATAAAATCGATAAAACTCGGAATATCTATTAAATCCGGATATCCGCTTGTAATATGTGCATTCGCAGGATTTGTTTTATTCGAAACATTTTGAAAATAATTTTGAATGTATTGTGATTGGGGCAACGTAATAAGTTCAGGCTTAGGAAAATAATAAATGAACTCAGCATTACCGGTGACACCCGGCATAGTCCATGCTACCTCATCGCCTCCGGTTAATTTGTCGCATTTTACGATGTACCCTCCGGATAATTCTGGAAGTGAATTGTGTGCTGTTGTCATGTTAAAAACATTCACTCGACTGTTATCTCTTTTGATTTTTTCCATCAATACATATACACCTTTGTAATCTCCGTTGATAATAACTTCGACGTATTTGCCTCGTGGTGCGTAATTACCTAGATTTCGACTTAAATCATAAGAAATTATATCACGTATCATTGAAGGGTCAAAGGCTAGTGCGTTTAAAATCCAATCGTTTTCTTCAGGCATACCGAGCAAACTTACATTGTTGTTTGTTGTATTATCGGCTTGAGTGGTAGTGAATCCGTAGGGTTTTTTCGGTAGCAACTGAGAAGTTGACCCCCGAATTTCTATGGCAATTCTACCATTGTAGTTCAAAAACGCAGGATTCGCAATGTCTGTCATAAAATTCTGAGAACCGTCAGGACGAAATATGAGCTTCATCGTAGCAGGAACCTTGGGTTCATCTACGATTTCGAATTGTTGACCATTTTGCGCGTTGATATCTGTCTCAATGATTAAGATGGGCAAATTTGAACTCACAAGAGAAACATTTTCTATAGGAGTAAAGCACAATTCAAAGGTTCCTGAGCCTCCTCCCCAACGCCATGCTTGAACATAGAGCGTGTCGTTGGGTACTAAGTTAAATTGCATCAACATGGACAAATAGCCTTGACCCGAATCATCATCGCACCCAATTTGTGTAAGCGTGTTACAACTGGAACCAATGTAAGCAGCAATTCCTGTGTCGTTAATGTTTCCTGCCAGTGTTTCTATTTTTAGCCCTCCGGTAGCGGGAATAGGAATTTTATACCATATATCAGCGCCTTGAAAATTGCCACAATTCGGATTTATTAGAGATCCTGGTATTCCCAATGTGTTTACTGAATAACACGTATAATCGGAAAGTGGAATCGCAACACACGGATGTATGCCCGGAGCAGAAGGTGTATTACAATTGACGATCGTGGAAAATACATTGCCTAATGCTGGGAAAGGACCATCGCTAAACAATAAATTGTACGAAGCATCCTGAAGCGCATAGGAATTATCTTCTTCATAATTTCCTGAGTTATAAACCAAACTGAGCGCATCACCATTGCAAACAGGAATATCAACTGTTGTTCCGTATTGTTGTGCTGAAAAAGTGCCAAACGAATTTCCATTGACTAAAACCTGCAAAGTAGCTCCATTCCAACTGTCTCCGTAACTATCAAGCATAACCAGTTTGTAATCACAGCATTGAGCTTGTATGGATAATGGCAAGACAAAAAATAGCGCGTGTAATAAATAGCTTTTCATCGTCATTTGATTTTCTTCAAATGTAATTAAATTGTGTAATTTGAGAATTCAACATTAGGTGGGATAATAGCTCCACATGCTTTGAAAATTTCGAATTCATGCCTTTTTATGTGTGGGAATAATTCTCTTTTAAGCTGTTCTCAAGAAGAGGCATAATTTGAATAATTGAACAAATTGAAATATTAAAGCCAATTATTTGTCCTATATCAGCCCTTTCATGCAACCCGATTATTCTTACCTTTACCGCAAAATTTTGAACTATGGGATGTACGAACTGCTCCAGTGGTGGAGGCGTTCCTCGCGGGTGTAAAAACAACGGTACTTGTAGTTCAGGCGGATGCAACAAATTAGGCGTTTTCAACTGGTTAGGAAACATGGCTTTGCCTACGGGGCAAAAGGTTTTCGAAATCGTTGAAGTGCGCTTCAAAAATAGCAGAAAAGGATTTTATCGCGCGAAAGACGCTCAAAATCTATATGTTGGCGATGCAGTAGCGGTGGATGCCGCTCCGGGTATCGACATCGGAATCGTCTCCATTGTAGGCGATTTGGCACGCATCCAAGTGGACAAAAAAGCACCTGATTTTAAGCTGCACGAGGCTAAAGAAATCATCAGAAAGGCGACGCAAGAAGACCTCGATATGTGGAAAGAGGCGCGAGGCTTGGAATTTGACACCATGCACAAAGCGCGGAAGCATGCAATCGCGCTGGGCTTGGATATGAAAATTTCCGATGTGGAATATCAGGCTGATAAAACCAAAGCAACGTTTTACTACACAGCCGACAATCGTGTGGATTTCCGCGAGTTGATCCGCATCATGGCGGGTGATTTCAAAACAAAAATTGAAATGCGCCAGATTGGTGCGCGACAAGAAGCACAACGCCTCGGTGGTATCGGTTCTTGTGGCCGCGAGTTGTGCTGCTCTACTTGGTTAACAGATTTTCGCTCAGTTTCTACGAGTGCAGCCCGTTACCAGCAATTGTCGCTCAATCCGCAAAAGCTAGCCGGACAATGTGGCAAACTCAAGTGTTGTCTCAACTATGAACTCGATATGTACATTGAGGTGGTGAAAGGATTTCCTTCTACTGAAACAAAATTGTACACCCAAAAAGGCCGTGCTTTTCACATCAAGACCGATGTTTTCAAAGGCGAATTGTGGTATTTGCACGAAAACAGCGATTCTGAATTCGGAGGCACGTCGATGGTTGTATTGAGTCCGGATCGCGTGCGTGAAATTATCGCCATGAACAAAGCCGGTGAAAAACCTACCGACTTGAAAGACTTTGAAATGGACAAGCCCGTTTCTCCCAAAGAGGAGGACTACAGCAATGTCGTTGGACAGGACAGCTTGAATCGCTTCGATGATAAATTCAAAAAGAAGAAAAAGAAGAAAAAGGGTGGTGCGCCACAGTCAAATGCAAATAACCCGAATGCTCAGAAACCTGAGTCAAAAGCTCAACACGGACAGCTACAGAAATCGGCTGACAAGAGCAAGGGTACGCAGGCGAGAGAACAGCATCCGAATACAGCTCAAGACAAGGCGAATCCACAGCACAAACCGCAGCAGAACAAAGAGCGTGGAGCTCAGCCTAACCCGAACAACAAACCAAAGCAAGGGCAAAATCAACTCAAATCGAACGATAATCAGGCGATTAAAAATCAAGTACGAGATGCGGGTCCTGCT
>JBBIIM010000013.1:14877-53536 GCA_037446475.1 Crocinitomicaceae bacterium
AGAGGCTTCAGACAATCCGGGGAGACCTCGTCCGAACAAGAGTCGCAACAAAAATCGCAACCGAAACAAACCCAAATCGAATGAAGGCGAGAACAAAGCGGAATAGTACATGGGTCTTTGGATTTTTAATCTTTGCGCTTGTCGGCTGTGGGAAGAAGCCCATGTACGCTGAAACGCATGAATTTGCCAACGGTCTGTGGAGTTCGGGTGAAATGCCTGTTTTTGAGTTCGAAACAACAGATTCGGTCAAAAGCTATGACCTTTCTTTCCTGCTGCGTGTGAATACAGAGTACGATTTTCAAAACATTTGGATTTTGATGCATACAGAAAAACCGGATGGCTCCTTATCCACGGATACTGTAAACGTACAACTCAGCGATGAGCGCGGTCGATGGTTGGGCAAGAAAAGTGGTGCTGTGTATTCTTATCAGGCGATTTTTGGCCGTGGCCACAAGTTTAATCTCTTGGGAAAATACAAGATTCGTATGGAGCACGCGGTTATGGAGCCCAATTTGCGCGGTGTGCTCGATTTGAGTTTGATGGTTGAAGAATCTGAAAAATAATTGATATAGCGTGTTTTAAATCATTCATGGTAACACAAGAACAATTCAAAGACATTACCCAGCGCATTGAAAAAATGCGAGACTATTTGTCCATCGAGGACAAGCGTCAGCGCGCTCATGAAGAGGATTTGCGCACGCAGGACCCTACTTTTTGGGATGACCCCAAGCAGGCTGAGGAAATTCTCAAAAATTTGCGTGAATTGAAATATTGGGTGGAAACCTATGACGGCTTGGTGTACAATTGTCAGGAGTTCGAATTGATGCTCGAGTTTTACAAAGAGGGTGGTTACACCGAGCAAGAAGTCGACGAATTCTTCAAAGGTATTGTTGATGAGGTGGAAGAGCTCGAACTCAAAAATATGCTTTCCAGCGAAGAAGATAAGCTCACCGCGGTTTTGCAGATTACGGCAGGGGCCGGAGGAACAGAAAGTTGCGACTGGGCCTCGATGCTCATGCGCATGTATATGATGTGGGGGCAGAAAAAAGGCTACATAGTCAAAGAAATCAATTATCAAGAAGGCGATGTTGCGGGAATCAAAACCGTATCCTTAGAGTTCGAGGGAGAATATGCTTTCGGCTATTTGAAAGGCGAAAATGGAGTACACCGTTTGGTGCGCATTTCCCCGTTTGATTCCAATGCCAAGCGACATACCTCGTTTGCCTCGGTTTATGTTTATCCGTTGGTAGACGACACGATCAACATAGAAATCAATCCCGCGGATATAACCTTCGAAACATTTCGCTCAGGGGGTAAAGGTGGACAAAACGTGAACAAAGTCGAAACCGCGGTTCGCTTGCGCCACGCGCCTTCGGGTATTATTATCGAAAACTCGGAATCACGCTCTCAATTAGGTAACAAAGAAAAGGCGATTCAGTTGCTGAAGTCGCAGTTGTACGAATTGGAATTGCGCGCCAGAATGGAGAAACGTTCTGAAATTGAGGCGGGCAAAAAGAAAATCGAATGGGGCTCTCAAATCAGAAATTACGTGATGCACCCGTATAAACTGGTCAAAGACGTGAGAACCGGTCATGAAACCGGGAATGTCGATGCGGTCATGGATGGCGATTTGGATGATTTTCTGAAAGTGTTTTTGATGATGTACGGCGATAAGCCTGCTTAGGATTGTGGGATTGTTGATTGTGGGATTGTTGTTTTCAGATTGAGGGATTGTTGATTGAGGGATTGTTGATTTGGGGATTGATGATTGAAGGGTTGTTTGAATTAGATATATTGCATGAATATTAAACCTTGTAAAATAGAGGGATTGTGGATCATCGAGCCGCGGGTTTTTGGTGATGAACGCGGGTATTTCTTTGAAAGTTTCCGGATGGATTTGTTCCGTAAGACGACTGGTTTTCAGGGAGATTTTGTGCAAGACAATGAGTCGCTTTCGTCCAAAGGCGTTTTGCGCGGATTGCATTTTCAAATGCCGCCGATGGCTCAGGCCAAGTTGGTTCGCGTGGTGCAAGGTGCCGTTTTGGATGTCGTGGTCGATATTCGCAAAAGTTCACCAACCTACGGGCAATTCGAAATCGTAAAGTTGGATGCGCAGTCTAAGAACATATTTTTTGTGCCGGAGGGTTTTGCTCACGGGTTTCAAACCTTGGAAGACAACACCATTTTTCAATACAAATGCTCGAATTATTACAGCAAAGAGCACGAAATGGGCTTGCAGTGGAACGACCCTACGCTAAACATTCCCTGGATTCCCGACAATTACATCATCTCCGAAAAGGACCATCATCAAAGCGCGTTTGAAAACTTCGAAACAGTATTCGACTGATCACACCTGCGCTGTTTCTTTGTGAAATAATTTTGCGTTTTCGTGAAATTTCGGCGTGTTTTCATGCGCATTAAGTCTCAAAGGGGGAATAATTTTCAAATCTTTGGGAACCTAAATGTCTAAAATACATGAGTTTGAAATATTTTTTGGTTTTGAGTGGGTTGCTCGTTTTGCTGTGCGCTTGCAGTGAAACAAACGAACCGAATACCGAATCCACTTCTTCGGAGCAAGAGCGCTTCAAAGAGAACATTCCTCAATTTGAGCATTACGCTTTTACAGAACAAATTCTCATTGGAACATCAGTCGATGCGTTGCATAAAATCATGGATCAATATCCCTATGAATTCCTCGCTGAGTCAGAGTTTTTCATCAATTATCAAGCAGAAGACAAGCGAAAAGTGCATTATTTCGTGAGCTTTCACAAAAATCTGGACGACGCCAATGAACTTGTAGGCTTTGCACTCACCATCGATTTTCAAAAGTCGAACTCTGAATGGGTCAATCGCTATCAGGAAATGATACAACGCTCCTTGGATGCAAGCTATGGCGAGTGGTCGGAACAATTCGAAACCGGCTACAACAGCGCAGGTGATTTTGAAGCAGAATGGATTTTTGAAGCAGGTATGCTGAAAATGACAGTGTACACCAATAAAATAACAGTTGATCTTTCCACACACTAACTTATTGAATTATGGAAAAGACTAAATCAGTAATCTATTTTTTATGTGCATGGTTTTCTTTGGTGTCTTGCGACAACGGTAAACAAGATTCGAAGTTGGATTATGAGCAATTCGAATACATTAAAAAGATTGATCCGGGTTTGAATTTCGACGCTGTGCTTGAGTTGATACCTGAAAACGCCAAGGTGATCGGAAATTCGGAAATTGGGTTCTCTTATTCTTGGGAACACGATTTTACCAAGCATGAACTTTCTTGTTTTTTCTATGGAAACGAGAATTTTTCTGAGTTGATCTTGGTACTAGATTTTTCAAAGAAGCCTGAGTTTGCTGATTTTGCCATGAACTTTGTCAATAAGGCATTGGAGAATAAATTCGGTAAGCCACAGAGCTATCAATCCCAGGATACGGATGTGCTTTTGGAATGGAGCTTCACCGGAGATTTAGGTCATTACATCATCTCACTCAATCAGCAAAAGGAAAGCAACATCATTCAGATTTCGCACATCAAGCAAGCAGACGACAATGTCGATAATGAGGAAAATAAATCCGGGGAATGGGTGCAAAGAGGACCTGATGGTGACTGGGTTTGGGTGCCGAATTGATGCATTAAACATTTTTTGAAATGAAATACACAATTGTCTTTCTCCTGTTGTGCTGCGCTTTTTGGGGATGTCAATCCTCTGCGACCGACACAAACCATGAAGAGCCCGCTATCGAGTCTTCAAATTCGGAAACGCTTTTCGAATCGAATCAGTGGGATGAATTTCGCATGGCAATCGTGAATAATGATTCGGATTTTGACATGCTCAAACACTACAATCCCGAACAAGTTTCCTCTGAAGTTTCCAACACTTTGTTGGAGGACGATTACACGAAAACCGTTTTGGCAGCAACTACTTACGACATGCTGGAAGATGCAATCTTGGATGATGTTTCATGCAAGGCTCTCTATGTCATTGCTGCTTCCGGTGATAATATGTTGGGGACGATTTATTATTTTCAATTCACGTCCTACGGCATTCAATTGATTGGAACGATGCCATACTAGCGTTCTTGTTCTAGTTTGACGAAGTGCGTTTCACGTAAGTTTTTCCATCATAAACCACCGCTCTGTTGTCGAGTAAGTCGAAAAGAATTTCCCGGATTTTGGTGTCGTCGGCTTGCGCCAAATGGATTTTGATTTCAACAAATGTGCGAGGCTCATTCAAATAATCTAGCACAACTTCACGTATGTTTCGCGTTGGATTTTCGTTCTTGCTTGTCTTGTTGGACTTACAAACATCACAAATACCGCATGGTTCTCCTTTTTGACCGAAATATGCAATGAGCTGCATACTTCTGCAAGTGAATTCTGTGAGATAATTAATTACGTGGCTGAACTTTTCCGTAGCCACTTCTTTTCGGATTCGCAGTATTTCGGGTCGCAATTGAAAGTGGGTATCGGGTAAACGCTCTGTGAGGAATGTAACCTGGGGTTTATCAATTTTCCAGTTGATTTCGTAGAGTCCATTGCTCTCTAAGGCTCTCAGTTGTTTTTGCAAATCCTCTCGATTGGTTTTCAAAGCTTTACAAAGTCCGAATTCGTCGAGTGGCACAAACTGATCGAAAATGCCTGCATGCGTTCTAGACAACATGGAAATCAAGGGGTCAAGCTGTTTGTATTTGATTTGGAAGTCGTAGAGGATTGTATTGGAGACGATGCAATGAATTCTGGTCTTATCAAAAGCATTTTCATTGAATGCCAGTGTTTTATTGAGCTCCAAGATTTTGAGTGCATTGTAAACCAGCAGCGCATCAAACGAATATTTCTTTTGGAATTCATGGATGTCGAGTGGGTAGGTTTCATCTTTTCCCGAACCTATGGCCAATTGTAAATGATTACATAAAGCCTGATAAATGCGTTTGACGTCATCCGCCTCGGGAAAGCGTTGGAGCATGCGTTGTTCCAAATTTTCCATGTCATGGTCTCCAATAAAAGCCAAAGTGCGCGCCGGTTGTCCGTCTCTTCCGGCTCGACCCGCCTCTTGATAAAAGGCCTCCAATGAATCAGGAAATTCGTAATGTAAGACATAACGCACGTTGGGTTTGTCGATGCCCATGCCAAAAGCATTTGTTGCCACAATGACCTTGGTTCTACCGGAAATCCAATCTTCCTGTTTGTTTTTTCGTTCTTCACGCGTCAATCCTCCGTGGTAAAAATCAGCGGAGAGGTTGTTTGCGGTAAGAATTTGGGTTACGAACTTGGTGCTTTTTCGCGTTTGACAATATATAATCCCGGTGTAGTCTCTGTATTTTGAAACCATGTGGATGATGGCAGCCTCTTTGTTGTTGACGTGATACACTTCGTAAGACAAATTTTTCCGTTCAAAATTTCCCTCGAAATACTGATGCTTTTTCAACTTGAGAAAATAGGCGATATCGTCTTTTACCTTGGCCGTTGCCGTAGCCGTTAGCGCTATTATGGGTGTCTTCGGGTGCAATTCGCGAAGTGCAGCAATATCTAGGTACGGCGGACGAAAATCAAATCCCCACTGAGAAATACAATGGGCTTCATCAACCGCAATAAGTCCGATGTTCATCAATTTGCAACGATCCAAAAACAAGCGACTTTGCAAGCGCTCGGGAGAGGTGTACAGGAATTTTACATTGCCAAAACGCACGCGGTCGAGGAGCTGATCGATCTCTTTGTAGGTCATTCCGCTTACGATAAATTCGGCTTCAATGCCTTTGCCTCTGAGATTTTGTACTTGGTCCTCCATGAGTGCGATGAGTGGAGATATTACCAAACACACCCCTTCCCGAATTAAGCCCGGCACCTGAAAGCAAATTGATTTCCCGCCACCTGTTGGCAACAATGCCAAAACATCATGCCCGTAGAGCGCTGCTTCTACAATATCTTGTTGCAGTGGTCTAAAGGATTTGTGTCCCCAATAACGCTCCAAAACCTCCAGCGTTTTGCTCATTAGTGTAAATTGTACATTAACATAAATTAATCGTAAAGATAAACATGAGCCAGTGATTACATGGCTCGATAGGGCTTTTTTCTTAAATTTGCCATTATTTTCAAACCCCTGTAATGAGTAATTTAACCACTACCGATTTGATTATCAACACAACCAAACAATCGAGAATTGCAGAGGTTGATTTTGCGAATATTCCATTTGGACGAATTTTCTCCGATCACATGCTGGTGATGGATTTTGTTGATGGTCAGTGGCAAACCCCTGAAATAAAACCTTTTGAACCCGTATTGATGCACCCGGCTGCCAGCGCCTTGCATTATGGACAGTCGTTTTTCGAAGGCATGAAAGCCTACGTGCAAAAGGACGACAACTCTGTGCTTTTTAGGCCTTATGACAATGCCCGACGCTTCAATTTGTCTGCAGAGCGCCTTTGCATGCCCACAATCGACGAGGACAAATTTGTTGGGTTAATTGCCGAATTGGTGAAATTGGACAAAAACTGGATCCCAAGAACTGAAGATTCTTCACTGTACATCAGACCTTTCATGTTTGCAACCGATGAATATATCGGCGTAAAAGCATCGGATAACTATAGATTTATGGTATTTACCTGTCCGGTTGGTGCTTACTATTCCGAACCACTTCGATTGAAGATTGAGGAGTATTACACGCGTGCAGCAGAGGGAGGAATCGGAAATGCCAAGGCTGCAGGTAATTATGCTGCTTCTTTGTATCCGGCTAAACTTGGGCGCGACAAAGGTTTTCACCAGTTGCTTTGGACCGATGGGAAAACGCACGAATACATCGAAGAGAGCGGCACCATGAACATTGTCTTTATGATTGATGGTGTACTGATTTCACCGAGTGAGGATACGGACACCATCTTAAAAGGCATCACCAAGAGAACAGTTTTTGACTTGGCAAAATTGTGGAATATTCCAACCCAGGAGCGTAAAGTTTCTGTGAAAGAGGTTGTTGCGGCTATCCGAGAAGGTCGAATGACCGAATGCTTTGGCGCCGGGACTGCCGCTACAATTGCTCACGTTGATGTGATTGGCTACCGCGATGAAATTTTGCAATTGCCTGAAATTGCAGGACGTGCTTTGTCGCACAAAATGCACGCACACATAGACGCGGTGAAGTACGGTACAGCGCCGGATGAGTTGGGTTGGATTTACCACATCGATTAATACCGAGAATCACTATGCCGAAAAAGTCCGGTTTCTTTCACCGACACACATGGACCATCATTCTGGTTTTGGTCATTGCGTCCGGCAAAACCTTGGCTCATTTTTTACCGAGTTTTGGATTGTTCAACGATAAAACGCTAGAAGCAAAATACGCCGCTTTTTTTGAGAATATTTTTGTGGCTGCTATTGTGCTACTCATCTTCCGACTGATCTATAAGATCACTTCGGATCGGGTTTCCAGAATTTTTGATGAACAGGAAGAGCGGATTTTTTACTCGAAAATTTACGGCTGGATTTTATTCACCATAGGGGCGTTCATAGTGCTGAACTTGTTTGGTTTGTCGCTAAACAACATCACACTCTTTATCGGTATTATCACCACGGGTTTTGCTTTTGCCGTTCGCGAGGTGCTACTCTCCTTTATCGGTTGGTTAATTTTATTGAGAAAAAAGCCTTTTCGCATTGGTGATCACATCCGTATTGGCGACGAACATGGCAAGGTGGTGCACATCGGAACTTATTACGTGATTCTCGACAAGACCACCGATATTCCAGACGACTTTACCCGTATTCCCAATCGATTTTTTCTGGAAAAAAGCATTGAAAAATTGGGGAAATCACGTTCTCATGAGAAAATTCAAGTTCGTTTGGAAAGAATCCCAAGAGATAAAGACATGAAAATCGCGGCTTTGAACGGCAAAATTCAAGAAATCAAAGATGATTTTAAAATGATTTCTGTGTATTTGGATATTGACCACGACCGCTTGTATTTGATTGTAAATTTTCTCGTTCCCTTTGAGAATAAATCCTCTTGGCGTGCCAAAGCCGTAGAGTTGGTACTGGACACGTTTGGTGAGGATATTTATTTTCCGAAGGATTAGTAACTGATTAAGGATTAGTATTTAATTTTCGTATGTTTAGGGATTCAAATTTTATTTCATGAGCGATATTACAATAGGTGAAAAATTGGGTCTTTTAAAACAGTTGATTCTTGTAGCCAACGCGGATGGTAAAATCAAAGAAGCTGAATATCAACTCCTTGTTGGACTTGCGGCGAATTTGGGAGTGACACAAGAGCAACTCGAGCAAGTGTTTCTACCCGGAATTGAGGTGACGATGCCCAAGACTTTAGGGGATCGGATTCTACAATTTCACCGCATGATTCTGTTGATGAATGTGGATATGGACGCTTCCCCTGCTGAAATTGAGATGATTCGAAAAATGGGAATTATGCTCGGACTTAATCCTCAGGCGATTGAATTGGTGCTCAACGAAATGCGTACTTATTCCAACAATTTGATTCCGCCCGATCGCATGGTGCAGATATTTTCGAAATACTTGAACTGATTACCGGATTATTTTCCTTTGGCCATGAACACAATCAAAATGGTGTAAAAGAGAATTTTAATATCCAAGGCCAGCGACATATTGCGCATATAGAGCAAATCGTATTTCATACGCTGAATCATTTGATCGACGTTTTCGGCATAACCGTATTTTACTTGCCCCCAGGATGTGATTCCCGGTCGAACACGTGTCAATTCCAAGTATTGAGGCTCTCTTTTGGCTATTTGGTCGATATAAAATTGTCGCTCAGGCCTTGGTCCGACCAATGACATATCTCCGACAAGCACGTTGTAAAACTGTGGAAACTCATCAAGTCGATACTTGCGCATTACTCTTCCTGCCGGGGTGATACGAGGATCATGTTCACTCGATAATTGCGGACCATTTTTTTCAGCATCCACATACATCGTCCTGAATTTGATGATATTGAATTTACTTCCTTTTATGCCGATGCGTTCTTGTCTGAAAAAAATTGGACCTTTGGATGAGGTTTTGACCCAAATTGCGAGCATCAAATAGAGAGGAAGGAGCAAGATCATTGCAACTACGGAGATGAATATATCCATGATTCGCTTCACGTGCTGCTGCCATTTGGGCATTGGATCGCGGTTGATTTCAATGAGCATCGTCCCGAAAATGTTGTTCATCTTCACCGATCCGGATAGAATGTCGTACATGTCTGGGATTAATTTGATGGTCACTTCGTAAGGTGAGATTACCGAAACAATGTGTCGGAGCTTTTCATGTTCGGATGTGTCGAGCGCTACAATAACTTCTTCAATCTGCTCGCGCTCGATAATTTCTTGAATGGTATCTGCGTGACCCAAATAGCGCAATTGATCCTTCAGTTGGGTGTCGATTCCGTTGAGGTTCACAAAACCAACAAATTGATGTCCCATGCTTTTTGGCAAGGATTTGATTTCCTCGTAAATCGCGATGGCCTTGTCACTCCCACCCACGAGCAGCGTTTTGAAGCCCAATTTTCCGCTCTGAACGGCTTTTACGAAATAACTGATGAGTACGAAGCGAGGAATCAGCGTGATTACCGAATGGAATACAAAGAGGGCGGCAACAGAGGTGTAATAGGTCTGATAGGATTGAATTTTGTCGTCCAAGAGTAAAGCAAAAAACAAAACAATCACGCCGATGAATGAAGCTGCAAAAGTTTGTGCAATGATTTTCAAGCGATGCAAGCGCAATACATCACTATAAGTTCCAATGATTCCATAGAGCAAAATCCAGAAAATTGGAACGAGAAACACGCCAAGCCAAAACTGTGCATTCGTTGAAAAATCAAGGGTTTCCGGATCTACTTGTTCGATATTAACTTTTCGAAAAACATAAAACAAGGCCCAAGCAAGCGCTCCGGTGAGATAATCCATGAGGATGAATCCAAATTTTGCTTGACTTTTATGCATTTCGAATTATCTGTAAACCAGCTTGATGTTGTCTATTGCTACGAATGAAGTCGAGTCCGGGTGCGCGTTGAGTGATGACAGCAGTAAATTAAATGTGTTTCCGGCACTTCCCACGCGCCCTACCACGGAGTTCAATTCAATGTACATTTTTCTCCAGCCCACCTCCGTTTGACGATTGGGAGCAATTAAAACGTGATTCAAATTTTGGATGGTGTTACCCTGGCTGCGCAAGCCTGTTTGAATCGGATTGGTTTTGGAATAGTAATCAATCTCGAGATAGGCGGGTTGCGTTACGCTCAGGTTCCAATTGGAATTGGTTGTAACATCCCAAATCATTTGGTTGGCATTGAGTTCAACATAGCCAAAGTAATTGCCGTTGCGCGCTTCGAGAATGTTTGGGTCGTTGGACTTGATGAGGTTCACTGAGGACAAAGCCGTGGACTGAAGTTGCACCGAGGCATCTTCGAAATCCTCATACCACACCTGTGTAGTGCTGTAATATTTTGTTTTTGGTTGAATGTAAACGGTATCTAGGCGTTTGAAATCAACCGTTTGTATGTGGTACTCCACTAGAGGATAGCGTCTTTTCATTCCAGAGCGTCCATTGGCTCGAACGCCCGCCATCAAAGTCAGGTTGTGCACGCCTTCAATATTGATTGGAATCACACATGGCACAGGAAATACCCCGTAGTTTTGATTGTCTATGTAAACCCAAACGTCGTCAAAGCTATGCGTTAATTCACCCATGTTGACGTCGATATTGTGCTCCAGAATGAATTTATCAATGTGTAAATAGCTGGGAGGTGGTATATCTTTTCCGCATGTGGTTAGGAAAAATCCCAGAAATAAGATTGTAAAAATCCGCATAAATTTTGGGTTGAGCAATGGTGTTAAGGTAACGTTACGTGCGTCCATATATTGTAAGTCTAAGCCTTTTTCATGGCATCAAGGATGTGATGGGCCAGTTCTAAGGCAGCGTAGCCATCTTCAATCGGTACGATTGGTTTCGTACCATTATTGATGGCATGATAAAACGAAGATAATTCCTCCTTGATTGAATTGATTTCAGGAATTTCAGGTTTTTCAAACATGATTTTTTTCGGCGTTTTTCCCGCTCCCAGATCGAGAATCATGGCGAATGGGTCTGATTCTCCCTGTACATCCTCCATGGTGATTACCTCCATTTCTTTGGTCAGAAAATCCACACTGATGTAGGCATTTTTCTGAAAAAAACGGCTCTTGCGCATGTTTTTCATGGATAGTCGTGAGGTGGTAAGATTCGCCACACAACCATTGTCGAATTCGATTCGTGCATTGGCAATGTCATGCGTATCGCTTACTACAGCAACACCCGATGCATGAACTCGACTCACTTTGGACCGAACTACACTCAAAATAATATCCAGATCGTGAATCATCAGGTCCAGAACCACCGGCACGTCACAGCCTCTGGGGTTGAACTGTGCTAAGCGATGTGTTTCGATAAACATGGGGTTGTCGAAGTACGGTTTTGCAGCGATAAAAGCAGGATTGAAGCGCTCCACATGGCCTACTTGTACAAACCGACCGGTCCTTTTTACGAGATCAATTAGTGTAGCTCCCTCATTTAAGGTTTCTGTGAGTGGTTTCTCAATAAACACGTGCTTTCCTCTGTTGAGCGCCTCTTGTGCTAAAGAAAAATGCGATAAAGTTGGGGTTACAATATCCACTACGTCTACCAAATCCAAAAGCGCATCCACAGACTCAAAGGCTCTGACACCATAGGTGTCACGCACCATTGCAGCATTGCTTGCGTCAGCGTCGTAAAAGCCAACAAAATCGTACAAGTCTTTCAATTCTTTGATGAGTCTGATGTGAATCTTTCCCAAATGTCCCGCGCCAATGACACCGATTTTCAACATGCTTTATCAGATTTGGCCGCGAATATAGGCAATCGTGCTCAGAATTCACTCTGTTAAACAAGAGTAACTATTTGAGTTTTGTGTTGTGATTTGAACCTGAAGCGCTTCGCGTAACTTTTGATAACCTTGTTAAAAACTGCCTGTGGTTTAACGTGAGAAAAGGTCTGACATCCTTTAAATTTGTAGGCTACTGATTTTAAATCCAATCTCCGCAATGGCCGAAAACGAAAATACAAACGTCGATTACAACGAAGACCACATACGCTCGCTCGATTGGAAAGAACATATCCGACTAAGACCCGGTATGTACATCGGAAAGTTAGGTGACGGTACGGCTCCTGATGATGGAATCTACATTCTGATCAAAGAAGTGGTGGACAACTGCATCGATGAATTTGTCATGGGCAATGGCAAAAAGATCGAAATCAACATCAAAGACGGCAAAGTTTCCGTTCGCGATTACGGTCGCGGTATTCCTTTGGGTAAGGTCGTTGAGGTAGTTTCGAAAATGAACACCGGGGGTAAATACGACTCTAAGGCGTTTAAGAAATCTGTAGGTTTGAATGGGGTAGGTACCAAAGCGGTGAATGCGCTTGCAGCAAGTTTTTCGCTGTACGCAGTTCGAGAAGGCGAGTTGAAGCGAGCCAGATTTGACCGCGGTGAATTGGTGGAAGATTTTCCTTTGGAGAAAACCACAGAGGCAAACGGCACATACGTTGAATTTGTTCCGGACGATACCATTTTCAAAAAGTTCTCTTTCAAGATGCCGTTCGTGGAGAAGATGGTCTGGAACTATTGCTACCTCAATAGGGGGCTTGCAATTTTTCTGAACGGTCAAAAGTACCAATCCAAAGAGGGTTTGAAAGATCTTTTGGAGAACAACATGGACGGCGATCCGCTCTATCCTATCATCCATTTGGAAGGTGAGGACATCGAAATCGCCATGACCCACGGTCGCACCTACGGAGAGGATTACTACTCATTTGTTAATGGTCAGCATACCACGCAGGGTGGAACGCATCAAAGTGCATTCCGCGAGGCCGTTGCCAAAGTAATCCGCGATTTTTACAACAAAAACTACGAAGCTTCCGACATCAGACAGTCCATCGTGGCGGCAATTGCTGTGAAGGTTATTGAGCCTGTATTTGAGTCGCAAACGAAAACGAAATTGGGCTCTCAGGAAATTGAGCCCGACGGAAAATCAATGCGTGCCTTTGTGAATGATTTTCTCAAAGAAAAGTTGGACAATTACCTCCACAAAAATCCGGATGTGGCGGAAATTATTGAGCGCAAAATCAAGCAATCCGAGCGCGAAAGAAAGGAGCTGAGCGGGATTAGAAAACTGGCCCGCGAACGTGCAAAAAAGTCGAGTTTACACAATAAAAAATTGCGCGATTGTCGGGCACATCTCACCGACCTGAAGAATGAAAAAAGATTGGAAACCACCTTGTTCATCACAGAGGGGGATTCGGCAAGTGGTTCAATCACCAAATCACGCGACGTGAACACCCAAGCCGTGTTCTCTTTACGCGGTAAGCCGTTGAACTGTTTTGGGTTGACTAAGAAAGTGGTTTACGAAAACGAAGAATTTAACCTCATTCAAGCTGCGTTAGACATCGAGGAGGATATAGACAATTTGCGCTACAACCGCATAGTGATTGCTACTGATGCCGATGTGGACGGGATGCACATACGCATGCTGTTGATGACTTTTTTCTTGCAGTTTTTCCCGGACTTGGTGAAGCGTGGCCACGTGTTTATCTTGCAAACTCCCTTGTTTCGGGTGAGAAACAAAAAGAAAACGATTTATTGCTACTCCGAAGATGAACGCAGAAATGCCATTGCACAACTCGGAAAAAATCCGGAAATCACGCGATTCAAAGGACTCGGAGAAATTTCACCCGATGAATTCGCGAATTTTATCGGGGAGGATATCCGTTTAGAACCGGTGTTGTTGAACAAAGCACAAAGCATAGAGAGCATCTTGTCTTATTACATGGGCAAGAATACGCCTGAGCGACAAGAGTTTATCATCACCAATCTGCGAATCGAAAAAGATGAAGTCGTTGAATCTGATGATGAAAATGAGAAAGAAGTACTAGAAGAAGTTGAATAGACATGAGTGACGAAATCGAAGAAGACGATAATTTAGGCAACGACGAAGCGCAAAATCAGGACGCGTCTGCTCATTCCAATCAACCACACCACGCTGAGGGCATGGATAGGGGGGATTTGTCATCCGGACCTGACGGCGACAAAGTAACTGCGGTCGGTGGATTGTACCAAGATTGGTTTCTGGATTATGCCTCCTATGTTATTCTGGAGCGTGCCGTGCCCAATCTGGCAGATGGATTAAAACCTGTACAGCGCCGTATTCTGCACTCCATGAAGGAAATGGATGATGGACGCTACAACAAGGTGGCCAATATCATTGGTAACACCATGAAATATCACCCGCATGGTGACCAATCCATCGGAGATGCGCTTGTTCAACTTGGACAGAAGGACTTGCTTATCGATTGTCAGGGTAACTGGGGAAACACGCTCACCGGCGATTCTGCAGCAGCGCCCCGTTACATCGAAGCGCGCTTGTCAAAGTTTGCCAACCATGTTGTCTTTAACCCAAAAACTACGGAATGGCTTGCGTCGTATGACGGCAGGAACAAAGAACCGCTCACACTGCCTGTCAAATTCCCTTTGCTTTTGGCTCAAGGTGCTGAGGGTATTGCGGTAGGTATGGCCTGTAAGATTTTGCCCCACAATTTCAACGAATTGATTGACGGCAGTATCAATATCCTTAGAGGAAAAAGGGTTGAGATTTTCCCTGATTTCCCCAACGGTGGCATGGCCGATTTTTCAGGCTATAACGATGGCTTGAGAGGTGGCAAAGTGCGTATTCGAGCGAAAATAGCCAAACTGGACAACAAGACTTTGGTGGTTACTGAAATTCCTTACGGCACCACAACTTCTTCCTTGATAGAATCTATCATCAAGGCCAACGACAAAGGAAAGATTAAGGTTAAGAAAATAGAAGACAATACGTCTGCCATTGCCGAAATTGTGATTCACCTCGCTCCTGGCGTTTCTCCGGATAAATCCATTGACGCACTTTATGCATTCACGGATTGTGAGGTTTCAATTTCGCCGAACGCTTCCGTTATTGACGGTGAAATGCCGCGCTTCTTAGGCGCTTCGCAACTCTTGAAAATTTCTACGGACAACACTGTGCAATTGCTCAAACGCGAGTTGGAGATCAAAAAAGCCGAATTGGAGGAGCAATGGCACTTTGCAAGTCTGGAGAAAATTTTCATCGAAAAAAGAATCTACCGCCGCATTGAGGAGGAAGAAACTTGGGAAGGTGTGATTTCCACAATCGATGTGGGCTTGCAACCGCATATCAAACACCTCAAGAGAAAAGTTACTGTCGAGGACATCACGCGCTTGACGGAAATTCGAATCAAACGCATCTCCAAGTACGACAGTTTCAAAGCGGATGAACTTATTGCCAAAATAGAAGCTGAATTAGACAGCATTCAGCACAACCTCGACAATTTGGTCGATTTTGCCATTGAGTATTTCAAAGATTTGAAAAAACGCTTTGGAGAAGGTCGCGATCGTAAAACTGAAATCAGAACTTTTGACACGATTCAGGCGAGAACCGTAATTATTGCCAACAAAAAACTTTATCTCGACCGCGAAGAGGGCTTCATCGGTTGGAACTTGAAGAAGGCTGATTACATTGCAGACTGCTCTGAAATAGATAACGTTATTGTCTTTTTCGATACCGGAAAAATGCTTATCACTCCAATAGCGGAGAAGAAATTTGTGGGCAAAGGGATTGTGTATTGCGGCGTTTGGAAAAATGGCGACAAACGAACCATTTACCACATGATGTACCAAGACGGATTGGGCGGACCCGTGATGATGAAACGCTTCTTCGTGAACGCGGCCACGCGCGACACGGAATACGACCTGACACGCGGAACCAAAAAGTCCAAGTTGGTCTATTTTTCGGTGCATCCCAACGGAGAGCGTGAGTTGGTGACGGTGCATTTGCGCCCCAGACCCCATCTCAAGCGTTTGCGTTTTGATGTCGATTTCGGAGATCTGCTCATCAAAAGTAGAACGGCCGCTGGCAATCGCGTGACCAAAGAATTGGTCTCCAAAGTGACACAAAAAGAAGTGCTTGGTTCAACTTTGGGGGCTAGAAAAATTTGGTACGATGAAGTAGTAAAACGCCTGAACGATGAGGGACGTGGTAAGTATTTGGGCGAATTTAAAGGAAACGACCGCATCTTGACCCTCTACCAATCCGGTCAGTACCGCCTGTCGAATTTCGATTTGTCCACACACTTCGAAGACGATATGCTCCACATTGAAAAATGGCATCCCGAGCGTCCTTTGACTTGTGTCTATTTCGATCCGGAAAAAGATATGCATCTGGTGAAGCGATTCCTTTGCGAAGTGACCATGTGAATTTCCTTCCGGAAGTGGAAGGCGTGCGCATGGACATCATTTCAACGGCCTATCAACCCGAGATCAATATTGTTTTCAATAAGCTCTTGAAGGCTACGAAAAATCTACCCGATAAGCGCGTGGAGTTGAGTAGTTTCATTGAGGTGAAGGGTATGAAAGCTTTGGGGAACCAATTAACGAAATTAAAAACCAAAGAAATTCAGCTCATTGGACCTATTGAAGGCACAGTACCTTGGCCGGAGACTAAGCCTGCCAAAGTGCAAAATGTGGATGAGGAAGGCGTTGAGGATGACCTTTTGGAAGACTCCGCCGATGAGGTTGGTGAATCTGATGTAGCATCTTCAACAAGATCCAACGATGACATTCCGTTCGAAATTGAATGGACCATTGGCTCAGGAGATGAGCAAAAACCAACGGATTCGTCGGATGATGACTACGAAGAACCGCCTCAAATGAAACTTTTTTAATGACGCTTCCTGAGGAAATTTTAGAAATTCAGCTGAGGTTACGCGGTACATTGCCGGGGGAAAGTGCTCACATTGAAATGTTACCTTACCGCGAAGCAACCTCAAAAATGCTGCAGTCGGTAAACAATTTTCGCGAGAGCGCTGTGGCTATACTATTGTTTCATCACAACGAGCATCTGCATTCTGTGCTCATCCAACGGCCAACCTACCCGGGCTCACATTCCGGTCAAATGGCTTTTCCGGGTGGTAAACGCGATGAGAGCGATAACGATTTAGTACATACGGCCCTGCGAGAAATGCACGAGGAAATAGGCTTTTATGATCCTGAAATCCTGCACCTCGGTGATTTAACCAAAGTTTACATCCCGGTAAGTCGATTTTTGGTCTATCCAAAGGTTTTTTACACGAGAGAAAAAGTTGTGTTTACGCCTGAGCCGCGTGAGGTTGAAGACATCATTCATTTTCCAATTGCAGATATAATCGAACCTAAAAATCTTACGACCACCAAAATTCAGTTGGACAAAGGTGTGGTGATGAAGGATATTCCTTGCTTTCTCATTCGTGAAAAAATTGTTTGGGGTGCAACAGCATTGATAATGAACGAATTTCGAAAGATTTTGGAGTGAAATTAATGCCCTAAATGATACCTGCACCCAAGGCAATGGACAATCCAATAAGCATCACTGCCACGAGGGTTTGAATGGATTTTAGGGTGATTTTCTTCAGTAATTTATTCCCTAAAAAAGCACCTAAAATTGCAGAGCATGTGGCAGCAAGCACAATGGGCCATTCGTCGAGTACACCACTCGTACTTATTCCGCTGGCATAAACACCGAGACGCGTGAAATCCACGAAAGTAGATACCACCACTGCCGTGCCCACAAAAGCCTCTTTAGACAATCCGGCTTTGATGAGAAAAGCGGTGCGCAAAGCGCCTTGATTTCCGGAAAGTCCCCCGAAAAATCCGCTGATAAATCCCCCGATGGGAAGTCTTTCCTTGTCGAATTGCAAACGTCCGAAATAAGGAATCAAGTCCATGCCTGCAAAAACAATCAACAAGAGCGAAACAACGAATTTCATCGGATAAACTTCAAATTGTTTTCCGTTGAGTGTGTAGCTAAACAAGGGCTCCAAATCGGTAATTTGAAGCATCAAAAACGAGCCGATGAATGCAGCGATCACAGCCGGTACGCCGAAACGCATCAACACACTGCGGTCTGCTGCCTTTCCAACCAAAAAAAGTTTGAAGATATTATTTAAGAAATGAACAATGCCTGTCAATGCTATGGCAATATCAATCGGAAAGTAGAGCATGAATACAGGAGTGAGTATAGTTCCCAAACCAAAACCCGAGAAAAAGGTGAGAATCGCCGCTAAAAATGATGTGCTACATATGATAATCAGTTCCATGATGTTGAATAGTGAGCTAATTCGAGTTTTGTTGTTGCGTAGCGAAGGTAATGTTTAAGAAGGGTAACTGTTATAAATACACGTTATTTAAACTTAAAACTTTAGTTTCTGGCTAAGTAAACCCTTGCATTTAATTTGGCATACACTTTGAAAATGGCACCGGCGAAAAAAATGATTTACTTTTGTTAAAAATTACTGTTATGAATACTTATTCTTTGTTGTTCACCGCGTTGTTGTTTGGTGTTTTGTCTTTTAATCTAAACATTGCAAAAACTTATGCCCCAAAAGCGCCCAAAGAGCCCAACAAATTTGCTTGTAAATTGGACGGTGTGACTTACAAGGCAAAATTCGTCAGCGGGAATCACGAAAAAATTTCAAATCGTTTGATTATTACTGCTTCGACCGGAAAAGACAGTGAAGAGATTCAATTTCAAATGAGTCCGAACATTGTAGCAGGAACCTACAACACGTTTAATGACATGACCAAAAAGGAATCAATTTATGCGTATTATGCGCCGCCAACTTCAGAGGAAGCCGGTGATGATGGATTGGCACAAACAGGTTCTGTAATAATTATCGAGCACAACAAAACGACCAAACGCATTCGTGGCACTTTCAGTTTTACAACAGCTCCCTCCGTAAATGCCGGTACCGTTTGGAAAATAACGGATGGAAGTTTTGATATTTCCTACGAATGAGGATGAATTCAAACCTTCGAAATATAGCCGCGCCAGCCGTGGCTTTTTTTATGCATTTTTGTGATTTGGATGGTTGACTTACTTTTTCTTTTTCAACCAACGCGGCATCAGCAAACTCCCAATGAAGAGATAAGGGAAGTAGCTGATTAATCGCCACAAAACGGCCAGTGAAGATATCAAAAGTGCTGAAGATGCAATATCACCGAGCAGGGCAGTGAAGCCCCATTCTGCTACGCCACTCGCGCCTGGAGTTGGACTCACCAGCATAATAACCCAAAGCGCAAATTGCTTGGACAAGACAACCCAGTGTTCGTACCAGCCAATGGATAGAAAGGCGGCAAGAATCATGTTAATAACTAGATAACGGCCCGTCCAGGATAGAAATGTCGAGCCGAAAATGTAAAACCAAAAACGAGCCGTTTTGTCCTTGAATTCTTGACTGGTTATGATGATTTCATCACCGGTTCTGACTAAATTCTCACGGTATTTTTTTACGAAGGGAAGTTTGGTAAAAAACAACAATACACGCTTGATCAGATTCGGGTAAAAAAACAAGCTGATGAACAACAAGAGAGAAACCAGCAAAATCAAAGCATAGCCCGTCCAGAAAAGTGTTTCAAGTCCACGAGAATAATCTCCGGAGAAGTCGTCGAACATGATGGAGTGACCGACGAGAAGCGCAATCAAAGGCACGCAAAGCACGAAGAATAAATTGTCCATAAATGCTGTAATGACTACGAGAGCCGTTGCTCTGCCAATCGGTATGTTTTCACGGTTCAGAATGAACATGGCCACGGCAGCACCGCCAACCACACCCGGAGATAACGCTGAGGCAAATTCCCACATCATGATTACCACAAAGGAGCGATACCAGCTCAGTTTTTTTTCTGTGAGCAAACGGATGCGGATGATATACCCCAAGTCGCGAACGAAAATCATGAAAACAGCCAATAGAATGAATAGGGTCGATTCAGCAGACCATTGAATGCTCTTGACAATATCCGATAATGTTTCTTTTCTGAACGCTCCGTTTTCAGTTGGAACAAATTCGGTGCTCATCCAATGTTCAACTTCTCCATTCCTGTTGGCATCTATCCAACTGTGTGTACCTGTTTCGCCCGGTTCAACTTCAATAAAGCGAACCTCATTTAGATTTTTGTAGAGCAAAAACACCGATACTGAGATTCCGATGACCAAGGGTATCCATATCCTTACGCGACTCAACAATGGTGGTGCATGCTCTCCGGAATTCATACATCTGCGTTTTCGTCTTCAGAAGTCTGTTCCGGCTCGTCAGTGTCCGAACTGCCGAATTTTCCTTCCAGGTAAAGTCTCGACTGACCAACCAAGGGAATGGTTTTGATCGAGGTATTTTTGATGGGATGATACAGCAGAGAATTTTCGCGCTGTTCTTCGGTAATCATTTTGGCTTCCGGGTCGTACGATTGATAGGTGACCAAAAGAATACTCAAAAGATACAGTGCTTTGATTGTACCAAAGAGCAGTCCGAACATTCTGTTGGCCACGCTCAAATTGACGGCTTTGACCACTTTTTCAAGGGCAACGCCACCAAAGTAAATCAGTGCACCCACAGCCAGAAAGACAAGCGTAAAAGCCACCGCTGGAGTTGAACTGTATTCTTTCCCGATGTTGTCGTTGATTTTGTGGCTCACATAATCTGAGAAGCGAACCGCCATATAGATACCTACCACGATGGCAAGTAAAGTGAAAATCTCGATGATCAGGCCTTTTTTGAAACCGCGCCAAGCGCCGTAGATCAGAGGCAAAAGCAGAAATCCATCGAGTATCGTCATATCCTATTGCTTGATAAACCTCAATGTTTGTTGTTGGTCACCGGATTGTACCTGTACCAAATATAATCCTTGTGCCAAGTGTGAAGCATCATGACTCCATGAAGTTCCTGAAGCTTCAGCTGAAAAAATCTCTGCGCCGAGGGGTGATATCAATCGGATGATTTTTGTTCCGGATTGATTGAATTCAAGATTTAAGCTGCCTTGAGTTGGATTTGGAAATAAGGAAACTTCCAGGCTTTCCAGCGCATAATTTTCCAAACTGTTGGTTGCACTTCCTAAACAGAAAGGCAGTTTCTTCTGGTTGCCAAAGTTGGCTTGAGCCGAAGTAATTTGATTCAATACGGCACCGCTCTCCGTGATTTGAAGAGAACCCAAAAGTTGGCAGGTACCCCCTCCGCTCAATCCATCGCCGAATGAGTCGTTGATTTCCAATACGTAACATGCTTCCGCCAAACACCAATTTTGATTGATGATGGTTTGTGTGGTGAAATTGTCCTGATAAGGTCCGCCGTTGGACAGGGTTTGATTTTGGTTTTGATTCAGCAAACGCCAAGAGATTTCACTACCATAGCAGTCAAGTTTGAGTTCCATGTTTAAGTTATAGCCATTCGATAGAATGGAGAAATTGGAGCTTGTAGCGTTGTTGTTTGTGTTTTCGTCCGTTTGTCCATTGACTGCGGTAATATTGGCATTGAATGTATAACTTCCATTGGTGAATGTTTGCATGGGCAATTGCACATTGGTCGATTGACCTGAGCCAAGCGAACCGGTCCAATTGAATTGCTGAGTTCCACCTGGTGTATACGTATAGCTAATCGTCACGGCAGTAATGGTTTCTGAGCCAAGATTTGTGATTTTTAAGGTTGGTGTGGCAGAAGTGCCGCAAATAGTTCCTGTCAATGGCCAATTATCGCCTTGAGCAAGACTTGCGTCTAAGGCTATCGGGTTGTCGTTGGGATAACCGTTCATTGAGGTCACCCCGGAATTGTCCGGATCAAGCCAAAATTTCAATTGAGTAGCGGAAGTACTTCCCGCCGGATTCCACGACATTGCAACTCGACCGTAATAGTCAGGTGAGCTAAGATTGGTGCAAGAGGCACCTCCACCCCAAAGTTGACCAATTATTTTTCCGGTGTTATCAAAAAGCGGTGAACCCGAGGAGCCCGGCTCTGTTGTTGTGTTTCTATCCCAAGATACTTGCCAAACACTATTCGCAACTGTTGAACCCATGGCTTGGGTGATTACAGCTGGGTTGTCGTCGAAACTGATTTTTTTGATGTCCCCATCCGGGTGGTGGATGCAAAAGGTTGATGGAGGAACTGCTCCGGAGTTGTCCCATCCCGCGAAGAAAGGATTGTAAGAGGCAGGCACGGTTCCGTTTTCTAAGCCACCGGTGATTTCCACCAAACGCATGTCAAAAGTGTTGTTGTTGCTACCGGCTCTATTCACCGAACCTGACAAAGATTGGAAAGTAGGCGAGCTGCCAGGATTGGTGCAGGCCGTTGCTTGCCAGTTGAAACGAAAAATCCAATTGGCAAATCCTGAACTTCCGCAGTGTCTGGCGGTTAACACATATGGTTTCCCATCGTTGGCCGTGTTGTTGATCAAAGCGCCTGTGCAGAAACCACTGGATCCACTTACGAGCATCACGACCGAGTTTCTTTGGTTTTGATAAGGAACGCCATCAGGGCAGTTGACATTCATGTTGCAAGAACCCGAAGTTCCGAAAGCGCGGTCGAAATCAGAAGCAGTTCTGTAACCGTGCGTTATGGATGCGATTTCAATTTGTCCGGGGTTGTCTGAATTCTCCGGGCTTACGTAGTATTCAACGATGGCTCTGTCGCCTTGGATGAGCTCTGCACCCAACTGACCATCTACGAGGTGGTTTTGGGTGAATTTCCCGAGTACAAACTGACGATTCGGATGATACACGAAAAGCTGATTCCCTTCGGGTATGCGAGAATTTTGAAAAGTGACATTTACTGTAAGCGCATTTTCGCACTGCAACTCGAGGAGCCAAAGTTTGCCGCCGTTGGGAATGTTGAACCATGTGCCGGAGTTACTTGTGTTCATCTGGCATGGATTCACAAAACCGAAACGCCAGGGAGCAATTCCTTTGCCGTCGTTTTGTTCATCTTCTAATGCAAGAGTTTCTAAGTCCGGTTGGGGAAAAGAAACCCTTAGAATTTCAGGGTCGAAAGCGAATTTGGACGACATAGGTGTGCCGCCGTCGCCTTGTTGTGCGAAACTGAGAATCGCCCAGAAGAAAAAGAAAAGAGAAATAGCTGTTTTCATGGTTTTTGATTGGGTTTTATATTTAGCTGGATTTGGGGTTTTATTTGGTGGGGGTGTTGCGTTTGATGCTACATCCTATCGGTGGTGTTGAGCTCATTTTTACTTTCTTACCCTTGCTCACGATATTCATGGCGTTCTGTAAGTAGTCGGTATGACGCTTTTTGTTTTGTTCCATCTGATTGTCTATTGAGCCTGTGTACACCAAATTGAACTCTTTGTTGAAAAAGAATACGTGTGGCGTTGTTTTGGCACCAAAAGCATCTGCTAATACGTGGTTTTTATCGAGCAAATAACGCATTTTGTAGTTCATTTTTGCCGCGTGATTTTTCATGTCTTCCAAGCTGTCGCCTTTGTCGCGTTTGCTCTCATTTGAGTTTACCAATACAAGGTTGAAGCCTAATTTCGAAGCAAGATCAAACAAGTTGTTGTAGTCTTTTTCCCAGCCGGAAAATTTGTCACCACCTACTACAAAAGGACAGGTGTTGCATGAAAAAATGATAATCAACCCTTTTTCACCCATCAGGTTTTTGGTTTCCACGGTAGAGCCGTCGAAGTTTTGCAAAAGGTGATTTTGTTGAGGCATTGTTGAGCCAATGGCGAGTGGGGTAATTTCCTTTTGGGCATTGGCAAAAATGGAGAAAGTGAGTGCAAGAACACTGAATAAGGTGGTTTTCATAGAGAATAAATTTGGGTTCGTAAATTTAGAAAAATTTGTTTGTTGGCTTTGATATTATTTCGGAACAGTAATCTTGGGATTCCAAGAAACTTGCTAGAGCGTTTTGGTTTTCTTTCTTTTATTTGAGTTAAAAGTTAGTTTTTGCGATTTGGAACAACAAAAGTGAAATCAGGCTGTTACTTAAAATGAAAATTTTAATGCAATGACAGAGTCGGGTAAAATCTTGGTCGCCGGGGGAACGGGGTTGATAGGGAAAAAGCTGGTGCACAAGTTGCGCAGTTCAGGCTATTCCGTGATCGTTCTGACGAGAAACATGTCGTTGAGCAAACAAGACGGCTTCAAATGGTGGAACCTGGATACAGATCAAATTGCCGAGGATGCATTGGATGGCGTTTCAACAATAATCAATCTTTGTGGCGCCGGAATAGCTGATAAGCGTTGGACAGATAGCCGGAAGAAAGAACTTCGCGACTCGCGTATCAAACCGACTAAGCTTCTTTTAAGTGCTGCTCAGCGGTCCGGAAAAATTGAACATTACATCTCGGCCTCCGGCATCAACTGTTATCCAATAAACACAGAGCGTGTTGTTCACGAAAACCATGCTTACGGCTCTGATTATTTGAGTACTTTGGTGCAAGAATGGGAATCCGCCGCATTGAAATTTGAAGCATTGTGTCCGGTAACTTTACTGCGAATTAGTGCTGTATTAACTGAAGATGGTGGTGCCTTGGCCAAGATGAAACCCTTATTCAAATTCGGAGCCGGTGCACCCTTAGGCACCGGAAGACAACCATTCACATGGGTTCACGAGGATGACTTAATTCATGCTGTGATTCACCTGATGAAAAACAAGCTATCCGGACCATTCAATATTTGTGGTGAAACTGTGAGTAATCACGAATTTTCAATGATTTTCGCCCAATCGCTCAAGCGTTGGATGCTTCCTATTGGAGTTCCTGCTTTTGCCATGAAATTGATGCTCGGTGAGATGAGCGAAATGCTGCTCAATGGTGTAAACACGGATGCCCAAAAGTTGGTCGACTCGGGATTTAAGTTCGAGTACCCCAAATTAGAACAGGCTTTGCAACAAATCTGCAAGTAAAAACCGCGCGTATCACGGCGATTTCCTTCAACTAGAAAATTGCCGGAAATGCTTTGGGATCGTATTCGTGCATTACGGCATAGATGGTTTCCACGATGTCCTCCACATTGGGCTTCGAGAAATAATCTCCGTCCGTTCCGTATGCCGGTCTGTGATCTTTGGCCGAAAGTGTGACAGGCGCTGAATCCAGATGGAAATAGGCGTCTTGTTTTACCAGAATTTGATCGAGCATGTAGCCGGTTGCACCAGACGACACATCCTCATCAATGATAACCAAACGGTTGGTTTTTGCAAGCGACTTTTTGATGTCGTGGTTGATGTCGAACGGAATTAAGGTTTGTACATCAATCAATTCAACTGAAACTCCCAATTGCTCCAACTGTTCAGCAGCCACAACGCAAAGATTGAAGGTTGAACCGTAAGAAACTACAGTGACGTCGCTACCGGATTTTACCGTTTCGCAAACCCCCAAGGGCTCGCAAAACTCCCCGATGTTGCTAGGCATAGTTTCTTTAGTTCGGTAGCCATTTAAAGGCTCTACAACCAAAGCCGGCTCATCGGACTTCAACAACGTGTTGTAGAAACCAGCTGCTTTGGTCATATTTCGGGGAACACATACATACATACCTCTCAGCGCATTGACAATCATCCCTATAGGCGAGCCTGAGTGCCAAATGCCTTCCAGCCTGTGTCCGCGAGTGCTGATGATTAAAGGCGCTTTTTGTCCACCGGCAGAGCGGTACTGCACAGTCGCCAAATCATCTGAAAGAATCTGAATGGCATAAAGCAAGTAGTCTAAGTATTGAATCTCCGCAATCGGACGCAAACCCCGCATAGCCATACCGATTCCTTGCCCGATGATGGTCAATTCTCGGATTCCGGTATCAAAAACGCGTAAATCTCCGTGCTTTTCCTGCATCCCTTCTAAACTCTGGTTCACACCGCCAATTCCGCCGGCATCTTCGCCGAAGCAGAGCACCTCGGGATATTTGGTCAATATACTGTCAAAATTGTCTCGAAGAATAATTCTACCGTCAACCTGCTCGGGGTTGTCTCCATAGGTAGGCGCTACCGGAGCGATGCGCGAAACTTGCTGATTGCCCTCAGCATACAGGTTTGCGCTGTAGCGCTGGTGGTTGAGTTTTTTCTGCTGTTCAAGCCATGCTATTAACGCTGATTTTGCAGGGGTATCTGTTCCTCTTACAAATCGCAGGGCTTTGCGGGCTGTTCCCAAAATTTCTCTTCTCAGCGGATTCATTTCTTTTCGCAAGGCACTCGACAAAGCAGAAATTTCCGATTTGCCTGCGGATTGAGCCAAGTTGTCTACTAACGTAAGACACGTTTCAAGATCCATTTTCAGAGAATCGGTGTAGTCTTTCCAAGCCTGATTTTTCTCTTCTTTGACGTGGTTTTTTGCTTCTTTCGCTATGGCGTCGAGTTCTTCTTCTGAAGCAATTTTCTGACCATCCACCTCGTAATCGAGTATCCACTGACGGAACTTTGCAATGCAATCGAAGTCTTTTTCCCACTGCATGCGCTCAGAGGATTTGTAGCGCTCATGGGAGCCGGATGTCGAGTGTCCTTGAGGTTGGTTCACTTCTTCCACGTGAATCAAAACCGGCACATGTTCAGTGCGCGCGATTTCAACGGCTTCTTTGTAGGTTTTGCACAAGTGTGCATAGTCCCAACCTTTCGTTTTGAATATTTCGAAACCGGGTTTATCTTTCGTTCTTTGAAATCCGCTCAGCGCTTCTGATATACTTTCTTTGATGGTTTGGTATTTTTTGGGAACAGAGATGCCGTAGCCGTCGTCCCAAACCGACATCACCAAAGGCACTTGAAGCACACCTGCGGCATTCAACGTTTCCCAAAAGCCTCCTTCAGAAGTACTTGCGTCGCCAATGGTTCCGAATGCAACTTCATTACCTTGGTTGGTGAATTTTTTGAAGTCTTCTAAATTTTTGAGCGTTGGATGGTTGCGATACACTTTTGATGCCTGAGCCAAACCGAGGAGTCTTGGCATTTGTCCGGCGGTAGGGGAGATGTCTGCCGAGCTGTTTTTCTGCTCCATCAGGTTTTTCCATGAACCATCCGGGTTGAGGTTTCTCGTAGCGTAGTGTCCGCCCATTTGACGACCACCCGATTGGGGTTCACGCTCAACGTCTGTGTCGGCGTACAAACCTGCAAAGTATTGACGAACGGTGAGATTCCCTGTGGCAAACATAAAAGTCTGGTCGCGGTAATAACCGGATCGAAAGTCTCCATTTTGAAAGTGCTTAGCCATGGCCAATTGTGCCACTTCTTTGCCATCTCCGAAAATTCCAAATTTGGCTTTGCCGGTGAGTACTTCCTTGCGCCCGAGCAAGGATGCTTCCCTAGAAATACTTGCAATTCTGAAATCCTCAAGAACCTCTTGCTTGAATGCCTCAAAGGTTAAATTTTCTTCCAAAACGGATGGATTGGCTTTCGACATAACGATTTTTTTAGGTGTGCAAATGTAGCGATTTTGACTTATTCATGTGCAGGTAGTCTGTAATGAGTTATTCCGGAGTTGTATCAATGTGTAAAGCAAATGATTACACAATGTACCGTGCGTTTTGAAATAATCAAGGACAACACATCAACTACCGCCATGAGCCATTTATCCAAGTCTTTGCCCTTCGGTCAATTTCAGTTGTTTGCTTCGCTGGATTGTTCTAGATTTGTCTGAAACACGCAGAGAGAACGAACATGATTGAAGTAAAAAACCTTTCCAAGACTTTCGACCTGTCCAAAAAGCAGCGCAAAGAGCTGAATACCGATGCAAAGGAATTCAAGGCGCTGCAAGAGGTCTCATTTACATGTACGCCCGGCAGGGTATTTTCATTGCTTGGTCCGAATGGAGCCGGGAAAACTACTACGCTACGAACCATTGGCGGCATTATCAAACCCACCCGTGGAACGGTAACCATCAATGGGGTCGATATTGTGAACAATCCCAATGAGGCACGAAAAAACATTGGTTTTCTGACGGGTTCAACCGGACTTTACGCCCGACTCACACCCAACGAGTTGATTGCCTATTTTGCCGGATTGTATGGCGTGGATAAAGCGACCATGGAAGTTCGCAAGAAGAGACTTTACGATTTATTGGATATGCATTTTTTTGCCAACAAGCAAATTGGAAAGCTCAGTACAGGCATGAAGCAAAAGGTGAGTATTTGTCGTACGATGATACACGATCCGGCTGTTTTGGTTTTCGACGAACCGACCAGCGGCTTGGATGTAATCAGTGCCGAAGCGATTATCAATTTGGTGCGCGACTGTAAGGCACAACAAAAAACAGTCATCTTTTCCAGTCACATCATGTCTGAGGTTGAGTTGCTCTGCGATGACCTGGCGATTATTCATAAAGGTAAAATTGTAGCTGCCAGTTCTTTTCAAGACTTTAAAGCATCCTCGCCGGATCAAAGTTTGACAGAAAGATTTATCGACATCATTAAAAACTCAGAGAAAGCATGAAACCATTTGCACATATTATAAAGAAGGAATTGACTGAAATTTTCCGAGACAAGCGTACCCTGATGACGATGTTTGTTATTCCTATTATGTTGTTTCCCATTTTGTTAACGGTTATGGTGAAAACAACGCAATACTTCAACGATGAGGCCAACAGCAAAACGTTGATCATTGGTTTTGAAGTGGACGACATGGAACATCCTATCGTAAAAAACTTGATGGAAGTTACTCTTGCCGATTCTTTAGTGGTTCTTCGTCCAACGGTCGGAGTCGATGAAGGAAAAGAACTCATTCAGAAGGATTCAATTCATGGTTTTCTCGAATTGAATGCCTCTAGTGGCAAGGAACTTCTCATGGTTTGGCACAAAGGAACCGAATTGGAAATTGCGGATCGAATCACAAAGAACATAGATAAAGTCAAACAAGCCATGATAGAAACCCAGCTTCAGGCGTTGAATATCAAGTCCGAAGATGTTTCAGGATTTGAATATCAGATGACTCCCACAGCTTCTCCTCAAGAAATGGTAGGGAAATTGGCAGGAGGTTTTCTTCCCTACGTATTTATAGCTTTTGCATTTCTGGGGTGTATGTATCCTGCCATTGATTTGTTTACCGGAGAGAAAGAAAGAGGAACGATAGAGACGCTGCTCACGGCGCCAATTGCGCGATGGCAGATTTTGTTTGGGAAAATGAGCGTAGTAGTGCTCTCAGGATTGTTGGCGGCGATGCTTTCTTTGCTGGGCTTATACATTTCCATGAATACGCTCGATTTGGTTCAAGACCCTGCACTCCTGACCGTGGTAAAGAGCATCCTCACAGCCAAGTTCATTTTTACCTTGTTTGCGCTGCAATTGCCGTTGACCATTTTTATTGCCGGTATTTTAATTCCACTGGCGATATACGCGAAATCATTTAAAGAAGCGCAAAGCATCATCACCCCGCTCAACATTGTAATTGTGTTGCCCGCTGTTATTGGCTTCTTGCCGGGTATTGAATTGAATTATACCACAGCCATGGTGCCGGTGATAAACATTGTGTTGGCTACAAAAGAGTTGGCAGCCGGTACGCTGGATTATGTTTATCTGGCAATCAGTGCTGGAGTCATGTGCGCCATCGCTGCCCTCGCAGTATTCATTTCCTACAAGCAATTTGAGAAAGAAACGAATGTGCTTATGTAGAATTCAATGGCTGATGAATTGACTCAAAAGTCGTTGAAAGTGGTACGTGCCTTTTTCTTTGTTTTCTGAAAATCTGCCCTGGGTGTAGAATCTGCTTCGGATCCCTTGTTGCACGCTGTGCACAATGGCCTCGTCCTCCATTTCAACGCGTTCAAGGTTTGAACCCGCGCCTTGATTGTATTTCGATTCATCGAGCATGTAGTTAATAAAGGAGACTTTGGTCTTGTCTTTTGAAATAGGTTGTACGATATTTAAGGACAAGCCCCACGGATAAAAGTTGAACATCATGTTTGGAAAAACCCAAAAGTAATAAGCTGCTATGGGCTTACCGAAATCAGGTGATGATGGCGGAAGTTCGAAAACATGGTCGTCATGTTTGGCTATGCCCAACTGTAAACTCGAGTACGGGAAATACAGTTCTGTTTTGTAGTTGGAAAAGTCCAGCTCTTGGTTCAACTGCGCGTGAACAAATGGTATATGAAATCCCTCGAGGTAGTTTTCGCAATAAAGCGCCCAGTGCGCATTTATAATGTAGTCTTTGCTTAAATCGGGCCTTTTAACAAGCTTTTCCATGGGGAAAAACGCCATTCTGGATTGCATTTCACCGAAGTACTCTTGTGGATGAGCTTCGCGGGTTAACGAGTCAAAAATCAAATTGCCCCAGCGATAAACAGGAAGCTTAGTTAAATGGTCATCCGAATTCTGGTAATTTTCCACTTCTCGAAATTCCGGCATGTGCATCATTTGTCCGCTTTGATCGAAAGTCCGACCATGGTATTTGCAGGTGATTTTTCTGGCTTTGCACGGTTCATTCACAAGTATGTTTCCATGGTGGGTTCACACATTGCTTAAGCACCGAATTTCGTTTTTGTCATCCCGAACTGGTAGAAGTGATTCATCCAGAAAATCAGGCAGAATAGTAACCGGGTGAAGACTGTTTTGTTCGGGAATCAACGACATGTCGCCCAAAAAGTGCATGGTCTTGGAAAAGATTTTTTCTTTACTTTCTTCGAAAATTTTGGAGTCTGTGTAAAAATCAGCGTGAAGGGTTTTTGCTTTGGCGATATCAGGATGAATTTCAAATTTTCTCATGCACAAGTTTAGGAAAAATCTCTTCACGAATGGGCAAGCAGGTGTGTTCAAATGAGAATACTCAAAATCTTGTTGGGTCGAGGCTTTTAAGAGTTCGACCCCTAGTGACCCAATGCAGCTAACTCAGCGAATTTTAATTTTTTAAGGCAATTTTTCAATTTTTTATAGAGTTAGTGTATCTTCGCACCCCTAAAAGTGAAAGCAAATGATTACGATTGGTAAAATACGCGAGAAATCAGGTCTGTTAATTGGTGTTATTGGAGGGGCTTTGTTGCTCTTTATATTGGGTGAGGCTATCCGCTCAATGGGCGGTTTAGGAGCCACTTCACTCCCACGTGGTGAGGTTTACGGTGAGCCGCTTGATGAAAACATGTTGAATGAAAAAACAGAGCTTTTTGTTACAAATGCGCAACGCAACGCAATGAATCAAGGTCGTGAGTTCACGGAACAAGACAGACAACAGGCGGAGGATGCTGCATACAATGAAGTATTGCGCGTAACACTTTTGGGACGCGAATTCGAGGCTTTGGGTATTTCAATCAGCGAAGAAGAAATCGATGCATATATTTTCGCAACGGACGGAGCGAAAAGAAGTCAGTCAGTACAGCGTTTCTTCCCGACTCCTGATGGCGGTTTTGACGAAGGTCAATTCAAGGACTTCGTAGAGCAAGCAGAGAATAACGTGGTGGATCCAAATTCCGGTTTCAACTACAAAGAATTTTACGAGCAAGAAATTCGCGGTCAGGTTCGTGTAGAGCGCGAAGCGGACAAATATGTTGCTTTGTTGCAGTATGGTAGCTTCGTAACCACTTTTGAAGCTGAACAGGAGTTCAAGGCTTCAAACGACATTATGAATATTTCCTACGTGGTGAAAAATTTTGATTTCACAGATGTAGAGTTGACAGATGCACAATTTGATGAATACTACAATGAGTTCAAAAATCATCCACGCTACAAGCAGAAAGATGCACGTGAGTATGTGTACGCTATCGTTAACATCAAAGCATCTGAGGATGACAAGAAAGCCATTGTTGCAAATTTGGCAGAGAAAAAAGCAGAATTTTTGAACGCGAAGAACGACTCGACTTATGTCTTGATGATGAGCGACAACAAATTCTTCAATCGCAATCAAGCATACAGTGCGGCTGCTTATGATGGAGCGCCAATGAGCTATCCGCAAAGCGTGGATAAGCAAATTCAAACTGCAAATGTTGGAGATGTGATTGGACCTTACATCAACGGCGAAACCGTTGAGATGGCTAAAATATTGGGCTTCCAAAATGAAAAACAGTCTTGGGTGCGTCACATTTTGATTGCTGCTCAAGACGATGCAGGTTTCTTAATGGCGCAAGCAAAAGCGGATAGTATTGTTAAGGTAATCGGTACGAAGAACAACTTCGTTGAAATGGTTCAGAAATTTTCCGAAGATCCAGGTTCAGTGAGCAACGGTGGTGAATACAAGTGGTTCCCTGAAGGACAAATGGTTCCTGAATTCAACGATTACTCTTTCAACGCACCATTGAATAAAGTAGGTACCGTAAAGACCAGTTATGGTATCCACATTGTTGAGGTATTGGGAAGAAGAGACGCGCGCAAACCTTTCATGGCTGTAATCACGAAAAACGTGGTTCCTTCAGAGGAGACAATTTTCAATGCGGAAATGGATGCGAGCGATTTTTGGTCAATCTTGAATGAAAATCCGAAGAATTTCGATTCTTTGGCAACTAAGGCAGGTCACTCCATTCAAAATGGATCGGCTTACTTGGAAAATCCTTCGATCTATGGTCTTTCTCCAACTGCTCAAAATCAAGCATTGTCTTTCATCTTTAAAACGGGCACACCTGATTTGACTGTGGGTGATCCAATTCGTGATGGCAATCGTTTCTTGATTTTTCAATTGACTAAAACCATCAATGAAGGTGCTCCTGATAAAGATGTAGCCAAAAAATTGATGGACTTCGATGCGAAAAGAAAATTCCTAGCCGAGCAATACAAAAAAGAAATGACTTCCTCCAGTTTGAAAGACCTTGCCGCTAAATTGAACACCATCGTGAATCAGGCAACTGTTGATTTCAAGCAGGCAACGCTAGGAGCAGGAGGTTCAGAGCCTAAGGTGGTAGGTGCATTGTATTCCGGTGTGAAGGCTGGTTTGATCAAAACACCGCTTGTGGGCAACCAAGGGGTTTACTTGATTCGTGTGGACAGTGTAAGTGAGCGCGCTAAAGCTGAAGACTTTAAAGCACAACAGACTTCGTTGTTCACGTCTTACAAACAAAACGTGTCTTCACGTGCTTTCATGGCCTTGACGAAATATGCAGACCACAAAGACAACCGCAATCGCTTGAAAGTGGGAGCATTTTAATTGAATCTATTTCAAAATAAAAATCATAAACATGGAAAAATTAATGTTGTATTTACCGGCTGTACTTGCTGTGGTAGGTTTGGTGTTCATGGGAATCAAAGCATCGTGGGTGAACAAGCAACCCGCCGGCGATGAGAAAATGCAAGGAATTGCAAGAAGCATCAAAGAAGGTGCTTTGGCGTTCTTAAATGCAGAATATAGATTGTTGGCCATTTTTGTTGTTTTGGCCGCAGTTGCTTTGTTTTTTGTTTCGCGCATCGTGGAGTCCACACATTGGATGATCGTAGTTGCTTTTGTTTTTGGAGCTGTTTTCTCTGCATTGGCCGGTAACATTGGGATGCGCATCGCAACCAATGCTAACGTGCGCACCACTGAGGCTGCAAAAACTAGTCTTCCGAAAGCTTTACAAGTTTCTTTTGGTGGTGGTACTGTAATGGGCTTGGGTGTTGCCGGTTTGGCAGTGCTTGGTTTGAGCCTGTTCTTTGTTTTGTTCTTAAACATGTTCGTGGTAGGCGAGCGAAGCTTCTACGACGAAATGACTGTTGCCTTGGAGGCGCTTGCGGGCTTCTCCTTGGGCGCTGAGTGCATCGCGCTGTTCGCACGTGTTGGTGGTGGTATTTACACGAAGGCTGCCGACGTGGGCGCTGACCTGGTTGGTAAAGTTGAAGCAGGTATTCCGGAAGATGACCCAAGAAACCCTGCAACTATAGCTGATAACGTGGGTGACAACGTGGGTGACGTGGCCGGAATGGGTGCAGATTTGTTCGGTTCTTACGTGGCAACAGTATTGGCGGCTATGGTTTTGGGTAACTATGTGATTCGTGATATGGCAATCGGAGGCGTTTTCAACGACGATTTCGGTGGTATGGGTCCAATTTTGCTTCCAATCGTAATTGCCGGTGTTGGTATTGTTGCTTCAATCGTCGGTACGATGCTTGTTCGTGTTTCGAATAACGATGCGAAAGAGGCGCAGGTGCAACGCGCTTTGAACATCGGAAACATTGCGTCAATCTTGATTTCTTTGGTTGCCGGATATTTCCTTATCACGATGATGTTGCCAAAAGAAATGACCATGAAATTCTTTGGTGAAGCAGACAGAAGTGTGAGCAGCATGAATGTATTCTATGCTTCAGTTGTAGGTTTGGCTGTTGGTTATTTGATTTCTGCTTTCACTGAGTTCTATACTGCTTTGGGTAAAAGACCGGTCTTGAATATCGTACAAAACTCCTCAACGGGTGCTGCAACAAACATCATCGCTGGACTAGCAACGGGTATGAAATCTACTTTCTCATCAGTATTGTTGTTCGCTGCGGCTATTTGGGGTTCTTATGAATTGGCCGGTTTCTATGGGGTAGCAATTGCTGCATCTACCATGATGGCTACCACTGCAATGCAGTTGGCAATCGATGCTTTCGGTCCAATCGCTGACAACGCAGGTGGTGTTGCTGAAATGAGCGAATTGCCAAAAGAAGTGCGTTCCAGAACAGATATTTTGGATTCAGTAGGAAACACAACTGCTGCTACAGGTAAAGGTTTTGCAATTGCTTCTGCTGCTCTTACAGCATTGGCATTGTTTGCTGCTTATGTGACATTCACGGGTATTGACGGTATCAATATCTTCAAAGCGAAAACATTGGCTGCCTTGTTCATTGGTGGTATGATTCCGGTAATCTTCTCGGCATTGGCTATGCAATCGGTAGGTAAAGCTGCCATGGACATGGTGAATGAGGTTCGTCGTCAGTTTAGAGAAATTCCGGGAATCTTGGATGGTAAGGGTAAACCTGAATATGCGAAATGTGTGGAAATTTCTACCAATGCTGCCTTAAGAGAAATGATGCTTCCGGGCGCAATTACCATTATCGCTCCGATTATTATCGGCTTTGCAATGGGTGCTGAGGCATTGGGTGCTTATATGGCAGGTGTTGCAGTATCGGGTGTACTTTGGGCTATTTTCCAAAACAATGCCGGTGGTGCTTGGGACAATGCTAAAAAGTCTTTTGAAGCCGGAGTTATGATTGATGGAAAAATGACTTTCAAAGGTTCTGATGCACACAAAGCAGCAGTTACCGGTGATACAGTTGGTGACCCATTCAAAGATACTTCCGGTCCATCCATGAACATTTTGATTAAATTGACTTGCTTGGTTGGTTTGGTGATTGCCCCAATATTGGGTAACCATACAAGCCACTCGTCTAAGCAAGAATCAAACAAAAAAGAGATTGTTGTTTCACAGCATAACGCAGCAACTGCAGCTGTAAATTATGTGAATGACTAACATGCAAATTATTGCTAGTAAGGGAGTCCACGGGCTCCCTTTTTTTGTGCATGGATTTTTTCTTGCAGGTGCGCTATTTTCTTTCTCGGCATTTGGGACTTTAGTCGCAGCTCAGTCCAAAGAGATTTCTAATTTTGAGGCTTAAAATTTTACAGCGATTCTATGGCTTATGTTCTTGTTACCGGTGGAACGGGTTTTATTGGTTCTCATACAGCGGTTGCGCTTGCCGAGGCAGGATTCAAGCCTGTTTTGCTGGATAACCTCTCCAACAGTGAGAAGAGCGTTGTAGAAAGTATTGAAAAGGTGGCTGGAATCCAAGTCCCTTTTTTTGAAGGCGATTGTAGAGATGGTGTCATTTATGAGAAAATCTATGCAGAGTATCCTTTCGATGCGGTTATTCACTTTGCGGCCTATAAAGCCGTTGGTGAATCCGTTCAGCTGCCGTTCAAATACTACGACAACAACATCAACAGCACGGTAATTTTGCTGGATGCGATGATGAAACTCGGGATTGACAAACTTGTTTTCTCGTCTTCATGCACAGTCTATGGCAAGCCGGAAAAGCCTTTTGTTACCGAACAAAGTCCGTTGAACAAACCTGAGTCGCCTTATGGATACACGAAATTGGTTTGTGAGCAGATGATTGAACAAGTAATTGATCTGAAACAAAACATGCGTGCTGTTTTGTTGCGCTATTTCAATCCAATTGGTGCGCACGAATCTTTGCTCCTCGGAGAAAATCCTATTGGTGTTCCGAATAACCTTGTGCCATTCATTACACAAACGGCGATTGGCAAGCGCGATAAATTGTCGGTTTTTGGCAATGACTACAACACTCCGGACGGCACATGTGTACGTGATTACATTCATGTATGTGACGTCGCTGAAGCGCATGTTTCGGCTTTGGCTTATTTGAATCAGAAAAATGATAGCGGCGTTCATAAATTTAATATTGGAACAGGTCGGGGCTACAGCGTTCTGGAGATTGTAAAAACGTTTGAGGAGATTAGTGGTGATGCCCTGAATTGGGAGTTTGCTCCAAGAAGATTTGGAGATATTGACGCTATTTATGCCAGTACAGAATTGGCCAATACAGAACTGAATTGGCAGTCCAAACGAACGATGAAGGACGCTATCGAACACGCTTGGAACTGGGAATTAAAACACAAATCATGAGAAGCATTTTTTTCTTGCTGTCAGTATTTACATTGACCTCTTGCGGCTTCATGCGCAAGGGCACTTTGGTTATTCATGAAGAGGTTAAACCGAAATTAGAGCCGACATTCCAAGGTGCCTATGCGCGAGATGATGAAGAGCCACCCAAGAAAGATCGCTTGATTGTGAATCTCCATTACAATGATTGGGCCGGCGACCGGCAGGAAGTCAAAACGGGATGGCGTTCTATCGGGTTTGATGTAAATGGCTTGTTTGATTTTCCGGTGAATAAAAAAAGTACATTTTCCATGGCCTCTGGCTTTCGGTTATCCAGATCAGTTGTACAACACTACGGCTTATTTCAAGTGGGGCAAGGACAAAACTATTCCATTCTTTACCCAACGAGCACCATCGATTTCAACAGGTCGAATCAACGGTTTATTCAAACATATCTTGATGTTCCTCTGGAATTTAGGTTCCGTGGCGTGGCATTGAAGTCGTATCGATTTACCATTGGTGCCAGTATGGGCATTCGTTTGAATAGCTTTGAAAAATGGCGTGAAGGAGATTTGAAGTTCAGAGAATACAACCATCCCAATACCTCATTTTTCAGAGCAGGCACTTTTGTTCGCGTGGGCTACCACCGTTTAAGTCTTTATGCCAATTATTTCGTTTCGCCGGTGTTTTTTACCAAATTAGACAGCAAACTCAACTTATTTCAAATCGGGCTTAGTATTACCTTGTTTTAGAAAAATTCCTGAGCTTGCTTGCGTATGCCTTTTTTGCTAAATTTGGCAGAATTCTGCTCGCCCATGCGCTCTGTTTATCCGCTTTACTTCTCTTGTAATTCGCTGTTTGGACAGGTCTCGCCCGCTAAAACACTATTCCTATTTACGCTGAGTATTTTTTATTTCAATGGTTGGTCGCAATTGACCTACCTGCCGCTCGATAATTTTTTCCGCGACCGAGCATTTGGTGTGACACTAGAATCTGATAGCGTGGGGCGTTATAAACATCAAGTTACCAATTTCGGAGCATTTTTTCCGGTTTTGGAATCTCGTGCCTATCGCTTGGAAGACTTAGAAAGTGCTAAGAATCGCAGTATTTGGTTTGGGAGAAAACTTTTTGACGAACATTTTTTTGAACACAAAGACGACGAGTTCTTTGTGACATTTGACATCCTTTCGGATTTGAGTTTGGGTAAAGACCTCCGAGACCCTGACGGAAATTTAGTGTATTTCAATACCCGGGGTGTTCAAGTCAATGGTGGAATTGGTAAGTACTTTGGATTTTACAGCACCTTACGCGAGAATCAAGCGCGTTTTCTGGATTATCAACTCAAAGAAATTCGAAAAGGGGGTCAAATCAGCGTCAATGAAAACGGAAATTACAACCAAAGTGGTTTTTTCATTTCCGGTGGCAACAGAGCCAAAAGCTTTCAAGGCAATGCACAGGATTTCGCTTACGTAACGGGTGGAATGATTTTTCAACCGCATAAGAAATTGATTTTCAATCTTGGAAACAATCCACTTTTCATTGGTGCCGGACATCGTTCCTTGTTTTATTCCGACCACAGCAATATGTTTCCTTATCTGAGAACGAGCTGGTTGATTTCTGAGAAACTCAATTTTGAGATGGTGCACGGTCAGCACCTCAACATGATTCGCATGACGTTGAATACTTTTGGAACCGAGCGCCTCTACGAGAAAAAGGGTTACACTTTGAAGTATTTGAACTACAGACCGATAAAATCGCTCCAACTCAGCCTTTTTGAAGGATCCACTTGGCTGCGCTACGACAATGACAATGTGGGTCGGGTGCATCCGATGTATTACAATCCTATTCCTTTATTGCACGCTGCAGTCTTGGGGCTTCAGGCTCCGCGTTTCAATACCATTTTGGGCATACAGAGCATTTGGAATCCTATTTCTTCAATTCATGTGTATGGTCAGATGGCTTCCAACAGTTTTGAGCGATTCGAGCCGGCCCTGCAAGTCGGATTGAGGTTGGCGGAGCCCTTCAAAATAAGAAACCTTCATATGTTGGTTGAAGCCAATCGAATTCCCGAAACCATGTATCGCCACGACAATCCGCGATTGAATTATGTGAACAACAACCTTTCTTTGGCCCACCCTATGGGGGTGGGTTTGGATGAGTTGGTTGCTCGAATGAGTTATGAATGGAAGCGAATCGCAATCTCTGTGCAAACCAATCAAATTCAGACATTTCAGAATGTGCAGACCGGAGTTAACGGAATTCTATTGACGCCAATACCCAACACCAATGCTGCTTTTCATCGGGTAAATATTGCTTAT
>JBBIIM010000014.1:0-14262 GCA_037446475.1 Crocinitomicaceae bacterium
ATTGTTGAACTGAATTTGTGGGTTCTGAGAGTTGGCAGTTGTTCCGTTTGTAAACACAGTTCCGTTGGAAGGAGTCACCGACCAAGACCAAGCAGTAGGACAGATTGTCGAGGCATCAGTCATACCAACTGTTTCTCCGGCTGTGATATTTACACTTGATGCGGTAAAATTGGCCACAGGTTTTAATCCACTGCCTTCCTGAATAAACAAAGCTTGATTGATGGCAGGATTACAAATCATATCCACTTTGCCTGATGGCCAGCGTACAATCACAGAGTCGATGGCTGTTGCTTGACCCAGACCAAAATGAGGGTTCAAGGTACCCATGTGACGGAAGCCGATTCCTGACATCACATCGCGTATTTGTTTTCCCCATGCTCCATAGATTTCAACGCGAGCACCAATACCGTTTGAATTGCTCTCAATACCTTTCAAGTTCATGGTAATCCAATTGTTGTCATTGGGTTGGTTCCAGAAAATTGTATTTCCGTTTTGAATATCCAGAAAACCGTCGTTGTTCAAATCGCCCACAGCGCCTACCTGCGGGGAGATGGTTTGCACCATGAAGGTATTGTCTCCGTTGTTTAGGAGCAGTTTGCCATTGGTAAATACATCTGCCCATCCGTCGTTGTTGAAATCATAAGATACGTATTCAATGGAGGTTCCTGTATAGGTATCCCATCCGCTACCGGATGCGATATCAGTGAACGTACCATCGCCGTTGTTTCTCATAAACAAGTGATTGCCGTCTGTGAAGGTACTTGCTCCAACAATAACATCCATGAAGCCATCGTTGTCGTAGTCATTTACCGCAGAAGACCATGTTTGAATTGGATGATTCATATTCGCCACAGTGGAAACATTGGTGTAGGTTCCATCACCGTTATTTCTGTGCATCTCGTTGAATTTTGCGGCAGCACCTTGTCCACCTCCACTGCATTTTGAAATAAACATGTCCACATCGCCGTCATTGTCATAGTCAAACCAAATCGTGGCGTAATGTCCACCGGTTGGGTGGTCGCCAAAACCGCCTTGGTTGAAGGATAAGTTTCCGCTGCCATCGTTCATGTAGTAAACATTCGGTGCAACGTCATGGCAGGCAAAGGCATCCAAATGACCATCGTTGTTGATGTCAACGAAAGTCGTTCTTTGAGAAAATACGTAGTTATTGGTAGCGAAGTGCGTGTATCCTGTTCCGGTGCTGTTGGAGGAATAGAAGCTGATTCCATTACCACTGCCATACATCAAGTCGTTAAAACCATCTTTGTTGTAATCGCCAATGGCCATGCTCCATGTAGGAAGGTACTGCGCGTTGGGCACGGTGATAGCCGAAGCTTGGAAAGTGCCGTCGGTCTGCTGGTAAAGAATATGAATCGTCGAAGTTGATACAGAAACGATATCGTCCAAGAAGTCACCATTCATGTCGGCAATGGCAATTTTGTATTGTCCCAAAATATTGGTGAAGTTTTGCGAAGTGAATGTTACAGCCGGTGTTGGCGGGGGCGCATTTTCAATCAGCTGAAAGGTGAAACCTGAATTAGACCAACGGTTGTCAAAGGCGATGTAATAGTCTGTATTGGCTACTGCGTCGAAGGTAACGACGCAAAGTGCGTTCGTTCCGCTGTCGTCATCGCCGGCAACACAAGAGAGTGTGGCGCATGTACCGTTGTAGACATTCACGCGGTTGTCGATATTGCCGTTGATACTTGGAAAATCACTGGTCACTACGACTTGATAATTTTGTGTAGGTGTGTACTTGTACCAATATCCGGCAGTGGCTCCTGCACCACCAGGAGCACAAACAGGCGATGGAACTTGGGTGCCGTTAATCGTAGGAACCACGAAGGTACCGGCGTTAATCACTGTAGCAGTAGCACAAGTACTCTGAGCCTGAGCCAACTGCGACGAAGCAGCCAGGAAACTGAAAAGGAATAATGATTTTTTCATAAACATGGTTTTTAGGGTTTAATCACAGTCTGTGATGGATTGAATATACTGAGTTAAAAGATCTACTGCTTCTTGGTGCACCAACGAACGACCTAGCAAAGGCATTCTGTTGGATTCCTCTGTGGAGGACAAGCGGAAATGCATCATGGATTTGTAAACATTCCCCGGCGTAATGATATTGATCAAAGAAGGATTGATGAACTCATCCGGTTGCACGCATAGCCCCAAGTTGATGGCTTGCGTGGTTTCTGAAAAGGCCAAGCGCATCGGACGATAATCGCAATGGCTGTTTTCTTGGTGACAATGCGCGCAGTTCATGTCCAAATACGACCGCAATCGATCAAGCACCGGTTTACTTGTGTCCTTGTAGTCCACTACGGTTAAAATATTTGCAGGAAGCGGTCCGTTCAAATAGCCGACTTGAATCCATTTCTCCAATTGATTCATCGGACCGTCGGAATAGTTCATTGTTTTATTGAGGTGTTGTGGCTTGATTCCAATCGGTATCGGATTCGACTGGTACTTGTGGCAAATCAGACATTCTGTGCCCGAGGGTAAACGGTAGTTCGTTGACATTTCGGTTCCATTTTGCATCCAAGAAATTTGCTTGAAACTGCCGTCCATATTGAGAAATGCCTCAGTTTGTTCATCGTTCCAATAATATTCAGCGAAAACCCAACCACTCGCTTTTCGAATCATCAGTCGTGTTTCTAGAATTTTTGTTTTGTTTTCAGGCTGCACATGGTCGTAATAAAAGGTTTTAATAATCACCGAACCGACAGGTAAATCCAAAATCTTGTTGTCCGCCACGTAATTAGCTTTGCTGCCCTTCGGCATCCAAACGTAACGCTTTTTCAATGCATAATCTGTGAAAAGCGGTGTGATTGGTTCGTAAATAAGTACACCTTCATTCGGATTGTGGTCAGCCATTTCCCCTGTAAAAAATCGATAATCAGAAAGTTTCTGGTAGGGAATTTTACTCAAGTCCACAGAAACACTTGTGTCGGGTACAATGGGCTCCTCAGGAATGGGGGTTTTGTCTTTGCGACAACTGCTTACCAGAATTAAGGCGAAAGTTGAAAAAACAAAAAGTTTATGCATGGCTTTTACAGTAAAATAGCATTTTAGTTTGTGCCCCAAATTTAAAATTATTCTGTGAAGTTGGATAAAACTTTTAAACCGTTTAACCCAAATTATTGAATTCCTGAAATGTTAATTGCTTTAGCGTCAAATTAGCTATTTTTGTCGCCCCAAAAGAAACGCTATGTTTGAAAATCTTTCCAATAAGTTAGAACGCGCTTTTAAAGTTCTTAAAGGACACGGACAAATCACAGAGGTCAATGTAGCAGAGACCTTGAAAGAAGTACGCAAGGCGCTATTGGATGCCGACGTCAATTTCAAAATTGCCAAAGAATTTACGGTTCGTGTTCGCGAAAAGGCGATTGGTCAAAATGTATTGACGTCAATTACTCCGGGTCAGTTGATGACCAAGATTTGTCATGAGGAGTTGGCTGAACTCATGGGGGGCAGAGAGGAGGAGTTGAATTTCAAAGGGAATCCGGGGGTCATTTTGATGTCCGGTCTGCAAGGTTCGGGGAAAACCACCTTTTCCGGAAAACTGGCCAACTACCTAAAAACCAAGAAGAACAGAAAGCCTTTGCTTGTGGCTTGTGACGTGTATCGTCCGGCTGCGATAGACCAATTGCACGTCTTGGGTGATCAACTGGGGGTTGAAGTTTATTCCAATAAAGAAGAGAAAAATCCGGTTGCCATTGCGAAGGCTGCGATTGAATACGCCAAGAAAAACGGTCATCACGTAGTTATCGTCGATACTGCAGGTCGTTTGGCTGTGGATGAAGCGATGATGGATGAAATTGAGCGCGTGAAAAACGCCATCAATCCGTCCGAGACTTTGTTTGTTGTGGATTCCATGACGGGGCAAGATGCAGTGAATACTGCCAAGGTCTTCAATGACAGAATCAATTTTGATGGGGTGGTGCTTACCAAATTAGACGGTGACACAAGAGGTGGTGCTGCATTGTCCATCAAATCTGTTGTTGATAAACCTATCAAGTTTGTCGGTACCGGAGAGAAAATGGATGCCATAGATGTCTTTTATCCCAAAAGAATGGCAGATCGCATCTTGGGGATGGGGGATATCGTGTCTTTGGTTGAGCGCGCTCAGGAGCAGTTCGATGAGGAGGAAGCACGCAAATTGCAGAAGAAAATTCACAAGAATAAGTTTGATTTCAACGATTTCTTGGGTCAGATACAGCAAATCAAGAAAATGGGAAGCATGAAGGACTTGATGGGCATGATTCCGGGTATGTCGAAAATGACCAAGGGAATAGACATCGACGACGATGCTTTCAAGCATATCGAGGCAATCATCCAGTCCATGACTCCTAAAGAGCGCGAGAATCCGGAGATTTTGAATAACTCCAGAAGAAAACGTATTGCTGCCGGATCGGGGCGCGACTTGGTAGAAGTAAACCGTTTGGTGAAGCAGTTCGACGACATGAAAAAAATGATGAAAATGATGGGCAACAAGACGCAGATGGCCAAGATGATGCAGCAGATGAAGAATATGCCCGGATTTGGCGGAATGTAATCAACCTTTTGGCCGCAGGGCTGTTTTGTCTACATGAATTCAATTAAAATCGGGGGAGTGCCCGAACACTTCAACCTTCCTTGGCGCCTGGCCATCGAGGAGGGCCAATTCAATTTTACCGGGAAAAGAGTTATTTGGGAAGATCAGCCTTTGGGAACCGGTCAGATGGTTCAAAAGCTCAAAAGCGGAGAGTTGGATATGGCTGTTTTGCTCACCGAAGGCGTTGTAAAAGCCATTCTTGAAGACGGACTCGATGCCGCAATTCTTCAGGTGTACGTGAGTTCACCGCTGCGTTGGGGTATCCACGTTCCCTACAACAGCGCCATCCGCACTTTTGATGATTTGAAAGGAAAAAACTTTGCCATTTCCCGCTACGGGTCGGGTTCTCATTTGATGACTTATGTAAAAGCGGAATATGAGGGATGGAATCTGAGCGACTTAAAATTTAACGTAGTTGGAGATGTGGAAGCTTGTATGCAATCCTTAGAACGCAATGAAAATCAAGGCTTTCTTTGGGAAAAATACACCACTTTTCCATACACTGAAAAAGAACGCTGTCGATACATCGATGAGGTGATTACGCCTTGGCCATGTTTTGTTTTGGCTGTACCGAGAAATTTGGAAGTAGATAAGTTGAATAACATCAAAAAGATGATCGAAGTGGTTTTGCAGTTGGCAGCCACTCTGAAAACATCTGAAGATGTTGCAGAGCTCATCGCCTGGCGCTACAACTTGCGTTTGGGACAAGTGAAAAACTGGCTCGTAGAGACCGATTGGAACTATCTCTGCCACGATTATCAAAATGAGTTAGAAAAAACCGTGAAATATCTGGTCAAGCTCGGATTGATAAAACCCGAGCATGCAGAACAATGGAAAGATCGACTTTTTCTTTAGCGGTTCAAAGCACGTTAAGATTCTGCTACTACCTCTTTTACCTCGGGTAGATGTTGTTTCAAAAGATTTTCAATTCCAAATTTGAGGGTAGCCGTTGAACTCGGACAACCGGCGCAGCTTCCTTTGAGTATTACATATACGATTCCCTTATCAAAGCCTTTGAAGTCGATGGCCCCACCGTCTGATTCCACGGCTGGACGAATGTATTCATCCAGAAGTCCGCGTATGGCATCATCCAATTCAGTGGGTTGGAAAGTTTTGCCCGCAGAACTTGGAGCATCAGACTTGTTGATTTCCTCCTGAATCGTTTCACGGCGCTGCGGCATTTGAATCAGAATCTCTTTGCCTTCTGCGATAAAATCGCGGATGTACTCGCGCAATTCCATCGTGATGAAATCCCAGGATATGCTATCGTCTTTGGTGATTGTTACGAAGTTTGCTGCCATGAAGACACCCTTGACAAAGGGGAAGTTGAAGAGTGATTCAGCAAGCGGAGAGTAATTTTTGGCCTCTTTTTGATTCCTGAATTCGGCTGATTCACCGGTGAGTAAGAGGTATTTGTTCGCCACAAACTTCATGGTATTGGGGTTGGGCGTCATTTCAGCGTATAGTGTAACGGGAACTTGGTTCATGTCTGGATTTTTTTTGCAAAAGTAGCTGCATTAACGCATGCGAGCTAGAGAATGTTTGGCAAATTTCAAATTCAGCGCATTTCGAATAGGTGAATTTGCTCTGCATCGTACAGATAAAATTTTCCCTTATTCATCTGAAAAACAGGTTTGTAATTTTGACTCAGCGGGATGTGAAATTTGGATTTGGTTTTGAAATTATACCCGGATAATTGTTGATTTTCCAAGTAGTAAATATTGTTTTCATCAGCCTGAATCCAACGCACACCGGGAATAGGGACAAAGTTTACCAATGCGCCGAAAATGTCGAAAATATAAACACCGCGACCCTCATCCACAAGGTAAAGAAGGCCAAATCGTTCCAACATTTGACAGGGGTCATTCAATCCAATGAGTCCGTTCAAATTTTCTGTGTCCACACTTTTTTTGCCTTCGCTGTTGAATTGAATCAATTTTGAATTGTCTTGATCATAAATCCAGAAGCGATCAAACTGCATGGAATAGCAGACCAAGGTTGCATAGGAAATATCCAAGTCATTCAAACGGGTACGCTGTTGATAAGGCGTAAACGTGTTATCAAAAAAACCGAGGGCTTGCTGGTCCTGAAAAAACACGAGATATTTCATAGGACTGATGACATCAATATCGCGAATATCACCATAGGCTTTGAGACTCTGTTGAAAAATATGAATGCCTGTGGTGTCCAATTTATACACCACATCGTGGTTGTACCAAACGATATAACCCAAAGGATCCACACGGAAATGAACGCTTTTTGCAGCAAATGAACGCGAATGCTCCAGCGAAATTTGTCCAAATCCGAAGCAAAATAAGCCAAGAAAAAGAGCAGTTAAAAAGGTTCTTTGGTGCATAGTCCGAGTATTTCTTCAACAATTTTACGCTCATTAGACAGTCGGGGCACTTTGTGTTGTCCTCCTAACTTGCCTTTTGATTTGAGCCATTTATCAAAAGAACCTACTGGCAATTTTCGCACCAAAGGTTTGCCTAAGGCGATATCCGCTGATCTTTTCGCTTCATAATCACTGTTAAGTCGTTTAAGCGCATTGTCGAGGTGATTGGTGAATGTTGTAAGGCATTCCGGTTCTTTTTCAAATTCAATGAGCCACTCATGCGCGCCACCGAGAGCTTGATCGTCCATAAAAACAGGTGCTGCGGAGTAGTCGCGAATTTGCGCGTTGCATTGCAGACACGCTTCGGCAATTGCCTTGTCTGTGTTGGCTACAATCAATTCTTCGCCAAACACGTTGATGTAATGCGATGTCCTGCCGGTGATTACAAATCGGTAGGGCTCTTTCTCTGTGAATGCAACAGTGTCGCCGATGATGTAGCGCCACATTCCTCCATTGGTAGAAATAACCAAAGCATAATTCACACCAATTTCCACGTCTTCAATGGATACAATTTCCTTGGAATCCAGACCTTCGAAAGAACGCATGGGAATGAACTCGTAAAAAATACCGTAGTCGAGCATCAACAACAAATCTCTTGAGTGAATTTGATCTTGGATGCCAAAGTAGCCCTCAGAGGCGTTGTAGCTTTCAATATAGTTCATCCGTCCGGGAAGCAATTTTTTGAATGCGCTTTCATAAGGGTCGAATTTCACCCCGCCGTGCATGAAACATTCCAAGTTCGGCCATACCTCGTGGATGTTGTTTTTTCCGGTGATCTCGAGTATTTTGTTGAAGATGACAAGGGTCCAACTGGGCACCCCGGAAACCAGGGAAACATCTTCATGCATGGTGTTTTTGGCGATTTCAAGTACTTTTTCCTCCCAATTGTCCATAAGTGCAATTTCACGCGAGGGCGTTCGCTTCTGTTCTACCCAAAAGGGGAGGTTTTTAACGATGATGGCACTCAAATCACCGAAGTAGCTGTCTTCACCGATACTTCTTGGGGTAGAACTACCGCCAACAATCAAGTGTTTACCGCCGTAGAGGTTGGCCTCAGGATAGTTGTTGTAATAAATCCCCAACAAGTCTTTTCCACCGCGGTAATGACAATCTTCGAGCGATTCAACAGACACGGGAATGAACTTGCTTTTGTCCGACGTTGTGCCTGAAGATTTCGCAAACCACTTCACTTCGGAATTCCACAACACATTTTGCTCGCCGGCAATCATTCGGTCGATGTATGGTTTCAGTGTGTTGTAATCTTGCAAGGGAACCGCATTTTTAAAATCGTCATAATTTTTGATGTCAGCAAAACGGTGCATTTTCCCCCAAACGGTGTCCTGAGCGGATTCAATTAAACGCCAAAACCATTCCTCCTGCACTTCAACCGGGTACTTTTTAAAGAGCTCAATTTGATGAATGCGCTTCTTTATGATCCAAGAAAAAATGGCATTCATACAACAGGAATTTATTTCTGATTCAATTTAAAATCCTGAAAAATGTAGGACAAGCGTTGGTCTTCCAACAACAAGATGATTTCAGAACCATCCACTTTTGAATACGCAAAATCACTGATGTCTACCAAAATCTCCTCTCGAACTATGGCGCGACATTCGTCATTGTTGGCATTGTGGATGATTACCACAGGTCGCTGCGCCGGCAAACTTTTTAGAATGGCTTTTGAACCCAAAATTTTGAATTCATGTTTTTTGCAGCCTCCACCATATTCAACCGTGAGATGCAGTTTATTCATGTCATCCACATGTGCGTCAATAATGGTTAGAGGATCCGATTTCATGTCGCCTGTAAAATCTGCCAAGGAGACCCACACGGTCGAGCCTCGCTCCGTAACGTATCTTCCTGCTTCCTGCACTTTTGTTGTTTCTGTTTGGTTTTTCTTCTTTTTTCGATTGCCGCAACTCGTTCCAAAGGCCAGAAGCAGTGCGAGCGTACCTAAAAATACAATTCTCATGGTGTTTGTTTTTCTTTGTCGTTTCAAAAGTCGAACCAAAGATAATAAAATCGGTAGGTGATTAGCAGTCCGACGCATTTTTGAGATTTTTTGAAAAGTCCCTCGCGTCATGTAAGCACTATCTTTGCAGCAAATTGAGACCCATGCACATTCAAAAGTTCATTTTCAACGACTTCCAGGAGAATACACTGGTGGTCTCAGATGATATGAAAAACTGCGTAATTATCGATCCGGGATGCTATTACCCGGAGGAGCGCTATGAATTGGAAAACTACATCGCGCAAAACGAACTTCAACCGCAAGCACTGTTGAATACCCATTGTCACATTGATCATATTTTGGGTAATGCTTGGGTGTTGGAAAAATATAAGGTTCCTTTTTACATGCACGAAGCCGATCTGGTGACCTTGAGTGCTGTTCCCAATTATGCGCCGATGTATGGTTTTGTAGGTTTTCAAGCTTCACCTCAGCCCACACATTTGGTGAATCATGGAGATATTTTGCGTTTTGGTGCTTTGGATTTTGAGGTATTGTTCGGACCGGGTCATGCTCCGGGTCATGTGGCGTATTACAGTGCAGCGCATCGAGTTGTTCTTAACGGAGATATTCTTTTCAAGGGGAGTTTTGGACGGTTTGATTTGCCCAAAGGCGATTTGAATACGCTGAAAAAAACCATTTTTGAGGTCATGTTTGCTTTGCCCGAGGATACCGTGGTGTATTGTGGTCATGGCCCCGAGACTACCATCGGCGCAGAAAAACGAAGCAACCCGATTTATCAGTTTTGAATGAATTCAGCTTATGCTCAAAAAAGAAGAACTGCGCCATTTGCGGATAGATTTCTGGTCCGAATTTGAAAATTTCAACAAGAAAAAACGCACCGCCAACAATCGGAAAATCAACTGGGCGAATTACCGCTCAGGTATTAAGGATATTTATTTCCGTCTGGATTTTTCGACTTCAGAAGCCTATTTGTCCATTGATTTGCAAATGCGCGACCCGGGTGTGCGCGAGTTGGTTTGGGATCAATTTATGGAAACCGAAAACTTGCTCAAACAATTCGTTGGTGAACCTATTCTTTTTGAGAAGGATGTTCTCACCAAAGAACATTTGGAAATACATCGCATCCTATGGAAGCTGGATGACGTAAGCATTATTAATAAGTCAGACTACCCCAAAGTGATTCAGTATTTGTCAGAAAAAATTCAGGGTCTCGATGCTTTTTGGTTCGAGTTCTCGGATTTGTTTGTGGCGCTTTGTGATTGATCAATCCTCCCGTTTTACAGGCGCAGGTTTGGCCTCTTTTATCGGGAGATTTTTTTTGTGCTGGTGCACACGCATCGGTTCCTTGCGCAACATTGTCGAGTCAGACGGCTTGTTTTTTAGTTGAGTGGTGTCTTGGTCGTACTTCATGCCACAATACAGAAAGGGTTCTTTGGGATGCTCCGCTTTTGGAGTGCGCGCGAAAGTAGAAAGGGTTGAAATTGCAAGAGAAAGTGCAACGATGAATTTAGGTTTCATGGATAGAAGTTTTTATAATATTCCTCGATTCCAGAATTGTGCCAGAAATAAAAAAAATGAGACGAACCGAAGTGCGTCCCATTTCAGGAAGTATAATTGGATTTAAAACCCTAGTTCAGGGAGACAGTAAACACCATCTCATCATTTTTGTCGCAATTGCCGAAAACGACCATATCCATCAATTGAGCTGCTTCGAAAATCGACATATTGGATTGTTTCCCGCGCAAACGGTGCAACTGTAATCTTTCCTTGGCAGATTGAACTTTATTCTGAGGCTTAAAGTCGAAGAAAATTGAATTATTCATAGTTAAGTCATTTGGATATAGCGTCTTATACTGCATCATTTCGTTAAAAGTTTCAAGAGCTTCGTATTATTTTTGAAATCGCGCTTTAAAATCTGAGGTAATTCATCTTAATCTATTTAAAATCAAATGATTAATTAAGCAAAATAAATTCTAAAAATCAACTTAATTCTGCTCTTGAGATAATTAACTAGCTTTGCCCACCTGAATAAATCGACCATGACTCAGAAAGAATTGGATTTCAACATCAACGAAGATTACATGAAATTGAAAATTTCTGCGCTTCAAGCTGAATTGGACAAAATTGCTTTAGGCGGAGGAAAGAAACGCATTGAGCAATTGCACGCTAAAGGAAAACTTTCAGCACGCGAGCGCATCGATTTGCTTTTGGATGAAAATACCCCGCGCTTTGAGGTTGGCGCTCTTGCCGGTTACAACATGTACAAAGAGCATGGAGGCTGTCCTTCAGGTGGGGTAGTCGTGGTTATCGGCTATGTGAGCGGCAAACAATGCATCGTGGTGGCCAATGATGCTACGGTGAAAGCCGGCGCCTGGTTTCCCATAACAGGAAAGAAAAATTTGCGTGCTCAAGAAATTTCCATGGAAAATAATTTGCCCATCATTTACTTGGTGGACTCTGCCGGTGTTTATTTGCCGATGCAGGATGAAATTTTTCCGGATAAAGAGCACTTCGGCAGAATTTTTCGCAACAACGCCATTATGAGTTCAAGGGGCATTATCCAGATTGCCGCGATTATGGGAAGTTGTGTGGCGGGAGGTGCTTATTTGCCAATTATGTCCGATGAAAGTTTAATTGTCGACAAAACAGGCTCTATCTTCCTCGCAGGTTCTTATTTGGTTAAGGCGGCCATTGGGGAGACAATAGACAACGAAACTTTGGGCGGTGCAACCACGCAAACCGAAATTTCCGGCATTTGTGATTATAAAATGGCGAACGACCAGGAGTGTATTGCCAAAATCAGAGACTTAATGAGTAGAATAGGGCAGTCCGAAACGGCGGGATTTGATCGTGCTGAACCGGTTGCGCCTAAGTTAGATGCCCGGCGCGTTTATGGACTTTTGCCGAAAGATCGTGCAAAGCCCTACGACATGCGAGAAATTCTAAAAACCATTGTTGACGGCTCGGAATTGCAGGAATACAAAAAAGATTACGGCAAATCCTTGATTTGTGCCTATGCACGCATTGACGGATGGAGTGTGGGTATTGTGGCCAACAACCGTGAGATTACCAAAACGGCTAAAGGAGAGATGCAGTTTGGTGGTGTAATTTATTCGGATTCAGCAGATAAGGCAGCGAGATTTATCATGTTGTGCAACCAAAAAAATATTCCGTTGGTCTTTTTCCAGGATGTCAGCGGTTTTATGGTTGGTTCTAAAAGCGAGCACGGCGGCATTATCAAAGATGGTGCGAAAATGGTGAACGCAATGTCGAATTCGGTAGTGCCTAAGTTCACGGTTATCGTGGGCAATTCATACGGTGCGGGCAACTACGCGATGTGTGGTAAAGCCTACGACCCAAGGTTGATTGTGGCTTGGCCGACTTCAGAATTGGCGGTGATGTCCGGGGCATCGGCGGCCAAAACCCTGCTTCAAATCGAAGTATCTACAATGAAAGCGCGTGGTGAGGAGTTGACCCCAGAACAGGAAAATGCGCTTTATGATACTATCAAATCGCGCTACGATGAGCAGATTTCGCCTTACTACGCAGCCGCGCGACTCTGGACGGATGCCATCATTGACCCTGCTCAAACACGTTCAGTGCTGGCTCAGGGCATTGCGGTTGCCAACCACCGCAAAAATGAGCAGCGTTACAATGTGGGCGTAATTCAAACCTGAAACCCGAACCTCAATGAATAAGAAATTTCTCCTGATTTCCGGACTCTTGCTTTCCTTTGGAAGCGGCTGTTGGATTTCGAACAATTTTGCGCAGAGAGACGTATCGCCTCAACAGCAGACAAACAAGCCCATCAGGCTGGGCGCTTTTTCAATGAGTTTGAGCGTTAAAGACCTGAAGGTATCCAAAGTCTTTTATGAGGCGCTTGGTTTTCAGGTTTTTGCAGGTGGCATGGAGCAAAACTACCTCATCATGAAAAATGAGAACGCTTTGATTGGTTTGTTTCAGGGCATGTTTCAGGGCAACATACTCACTTTCAATCCCGGATGGGATGAAAATGCGCAGCCTGTTAACCCATTCGACGACGTCCGCATTATACAAAATCGACTCAAAAAAGCCGGATTGGATTTGACGCTTGAAGCGGACGAAAAAACAAGCGGACCGGCGAGCATCATGCTCAAAGATCCGGATGGAAATATGATACTAATCGACCAACACAGATAGTTAAACACATGAAAGCTCCCGGAACAACAGTGGACGAAATTTTGCAAAACATACCCGAAGACAGGGCAGTAGCGTTTCGCAAATTGCATCAGGTTATTGTGGACAATTTACCCGAAGGCTTCACGGCTGCAATCAGTTACGGAGGATTGGGCTATGTGGTTCCGCATTCGATATACCCCAAGGGCTACCATTGCAAGCCTGTTGAACCGCTGCCTTTTGCGGGTATCGCTTCTCAGAAAAACTCGATCAATCTCTACCACATGGGCATCTATGCCAAACCCGACTTGTTGGATTGGTTTGTGGCGGAATACCCCAAACACAGCAAACAAAAACTGGACATGGGCAAGAGTTGTGTTCGATTCAAGAAGTTTGAAGAAATCCCCTTCGATTTGATTGGTCAATTGATGCAAAAGATGACCGTTCAGGATTGGATTGATATTTATGAGTCGCAGATGAGGAAGTGAGTGCTTAGAGGCGGGCTATTTGTGAGTTAAGTCCGGGGTATTTTTTCGTGTTTCCAGACGTGATCTAGTTTTGATTGATCTTCGGTCAACCTATTTCAGGATTGAGTGATGAATTCGACAGCGAGTTACTAATTTACTACTAATCTCATGATTCTCCAAATTTTATTCAACCCTCAAATTGTCGCCTCTTGCATACAAATCTCTAACTTCGCGACAAAATTGAAAAGATGATTGTTGTAACCGGAGCGGCAGGTTTTATTGCGAGTTGTTTGGTCGGAGCCTTGAACGAGAAAGGCTATAAAGATATAGTGGTGGTCGATGATTTCTCGAAAAAAGAGAAGGAGAATAACTTGGCCGGCAAGACCCTCAGTGCCAAAGTGCCGCGCTCGGAATTTCATGCCTGGTTGCGCAATTTTGCCGAAGATGTAGATTTTGTTTTTCACCTCGGGGCACGCACCGATACCACGGAATTCGACAAAAGTATTTTCGATGCCTTGAACTTGAATTACAGCAAGGAAGTATGGAATCTCTGTGCTGAGTTTAATATTCCCCTGGTTTACGCAAGTTCGGCTGCTACTTATGGACTTGGGGAATTCGGTTACAAAGACAGCCACGATTTGCCTCAAAAATTAAAGCCGCTCAATCCTTACGGAGA
>JBBIIM010000014.1:14330-52846 GCA_037446475.1 Crocinitomicaceae bacterium
CCAATGAATACCACAAAGGCAGAATGGCCTCCGTGGTGTTTCATGCTTTTCATCAAATTACGCAGCACCAGCAATTAAAATTGTTTCGCTCGCACAATCCTGAGTACAAGGATGGCGAACAACTTCGCGATTTTGTTTACGTGAAAGACGTCGCTAAGGTGTGTTTGTTTTTGATGGAGCACAAACCTCAGAGCGGAATTTACAATTTGGGCACCGGATTGGCACGAACTTTCCTCGATTTGGGCAAAAATACTTTCAAGGCCATGGGCGTAAAAGAAAATATTGTCTTTGTGGACACTCCGGTTGACATCCGCGACAAGTACCAATATTTCACTGAGGCAGACATGAGTAAACTGCGCTCGGCGGGCTATAATGAAGCTTTCATGACTTTGGAAGAAGGCATTCACGACTATGTAACCAATTACCTGAGCCAATATAAATACTTGTAAACCATGAGAATAATTTCCTTCAATGTGAATGGCATTCGCGCTATTCAAAATAAAGATTTTGACCAATCCATGGCTTCAATGGCTGCTGATATCATCTGCTTTCAGGAGACCAAAGCCCAAGACGACCAAGTGCAAGAGGCGCTGAAAAAATACACCGAAGAGGGGTACTTGTTGTATTGTAATTCTGCGGAACGGAAAGGGTATTCAGGAACCGCTATTTTGACAAAAGTTCAACCAAAAGCTGTGAGCAAAGACATTGGGATTGCCGGACACGACCAAGAGGGGAGAGTATTGACTTTGGAGTTTGACGATTTTTATTTAACGACGGTCTACGTGCCAAACTCAGGCTCTGAGTTGTTGCGTTTGGGCTATAGACAAACTTGGGACCAAGCGTTTTTGGCGTATTTGAAAAATTTGGAAAAGACCAAACCGGTTTTGGTTTGCGGTGATTTCAATGTGGCCCACAAAGCCATTGATTTGGCTCGACCCAAAGAGAACTACAACAAAGCTGCCGGCTACATGCAAGAGGAAATTGACGGGATGGAGGCCTTTACTACCAACGGACTCGTGGATACCTTTCGCGCCTTGAACGGAGACGAAGTGAAATACACGTGGTGGAGTTACCGTGCCGGAGCCAGAGAGAAGAATGTAGGCTGGCGCATTGACTATTTTTTGGCCTCAGAATCCTTGTTGCCTAAAATCCGTAAAGCGTTTATCATGAATGAGATTTACGGCTCTGACCATTGTCCTGTGGGGGTTGAAATAGCATAGACACCTCAACGTTAATTCTCAAAGAAAATACTCAAACAAAAAACCCGAAGTCATCAAGCATCGGGTTTTATTATGTTGAAAGACGGTTTGATTTATCTACTGCTCGCTAGACGGAATTTTGCTTTTCTTCTTCGTGGTGAATTCAATGATGATACCAACAGTTGGCAAAACGGTACCGGAGACGTTCGAAAGCAATTCTGTTTGATACGCATTCGGATTGTTAGGATCAACCAGAGGGACGTTGTTGGCATCTGTAACCACCAAAAGAATAGGCGCTGTTTGCACTTGGAAATTGTACAAATTTTGAATGTCCAAATAGAAATTCATGTTCCATTTCGGGAAGTAGAATTTTTTGTCTACGCGGATGTCCATCTGGTGGAAATAGCCCAAACGCATGCTGTTGAGCGCATTCCAATTCGGTAAACCACGTCCGTAGATGTTCCAACTGGCGATTTGAGAACTTGTAGCAATGTCTATCGGCGTGTAAGGAGATCCTCCCGAAAAACGCCATCTCAGACCCACGTCCCAATTCTTTTTGAAAGATTTACCCAAGGAAAGAGAAACAATGTTGCGGTTGTCCCAAGAAGAAGGCACATAACTGCCATTTTTATCCTGGAATTCACTCACCACGAAAGTGTAGGCCGCTATGCCGTAAAAACCTTTGAAAAGTCGTTGTTGATACAAGAATTCAATACCCATCGCGCGCCCTTTGGAAATGGATGCAATGGGTTCATTGCCGATCACACCGAAGTCGGAACCGAGGTTGGCGATTGAAATAGAATCATTGATGGAGAAAGGATAACGCGAGTAGTTTTTGTAAAATCCTTCCACCGAGAAGCGCGCTTTCCAGTCGGTTTTGTAGTCGGCACCGATTACGAATTGATCCACGCGAATGTATTTGATGTTGTCGCGATTCACCAGTTGATTGCTGTTGTTTCTGAAACCGAGAATGGTGTAGGCTGGCAATTGGTGGTAGCGCCCTGTGCTTGCGGAAATGGCTATTTTGTCAGTCAATTCATAGGAAAGTGAAAGCATGGGCGACAATTGTTCCAAAGGATTCATCAATGATTTGGAGTAATTGGAAAAATCCGTTCTCAAGCCCAAGGAAGTCGCCAAGCGCTCATTAAGAAAACGACGCGACACCTGCCCAAACATGCTGAATTTGCCAAAGCCGATTTGAGAATTGAAATCCAAGGCAGTAGGAATTCCTCCAATCACCAATTGCTGGAAGGTTTTGTTGGAGAATCGGGCATACTCATAACCCAATCCGGCATTGATTTTCCAACCATTTTTCTGATAGTCGTGTTCGAATCGAAACTTGTTCTCAGCTTCAAATGAGCTAAAATTGAGAATTAAGTTTTCAGGTAACTCAAGGTTGTTACGGTATTTAATCGCGGTGTTTTTGAGCATGTTGCGCGATGCTACCAAAGTCTGGTAGGAGTTTTTGGAGAAATGCGTCCACTTGGCACCCATGGTGTAATTCCATTGGTCATTGGCCGGGATATTGCCCAGAATGTAATTGTTTCTACGCAAGGTTTCAGGGTCATCAACGCCGTCATTCACAGACTGGTTGTAGGTGAATTGATCCAGAGCCCCCAAACCGATGAAGGTCAGTCGGTTCTTTTTGTTGATGTCATAATCTACCTTGAACTGAGAATCTTGGTAGGTTGGCAAAAATGGCAGTTTCAAGGCTTGAAACAGGAATTGAAGATACGAAATACGGTAGGAGAAAATGAAGTTGGCTTTGCTGCTGATTGGACCGTCAAAAGTCAACGCAAAATCCGAAGAACCTAAGGCGAAATTCGTGATTAAACTTTCGGAATTCCCGCGTTTTTGACGAAATGAAAGCACAGAACTCAAACCATTGGCGCGGTTGGCCGGGAAAGCTCCGGAGTAGAATTCCACTTCGCGAATAAAGTTGATATTCAGCAAACCTACCGGACCTCCGCTGCTTCCTTGTGTGGCGAAGTGGTTGATGTTAGGAACTTCAATATCATCAAGGTAAAATTTGTTTTCACCCGGAGAACCACCACGAATGATGATGTCATTTCTAAAGCTGGGTATTTGTGCCACACCGGGAAGAGCTTGAATCACGCGGCTCACATCGCGATTCGCACCTGGGTAGCGCTCGAGTTCGGTAGCGTTCAGGGTGTTCAATGACAAAGGGGATTCATCGCGAGATTTGAAAGGACTAGCTTCAACGACTACCTCGGTAAGCGCGGCTTTTTCGCGCATGGGAAAATCCAAGGTTACCGGGCGGGCGGGAGTCACCAAGACTTCGGGAATAGTGATGGGGTCATAGCCCGTGAAGCTCGCCCGGATGGTATAAGTGCCTTGCGGGATGTTTTCCAATTTGTATTTACCATCAAGGTCTGCCACTGCACCTTTGGAAAGTTCCACAATTTGAACAGTAGCGAAAGGCAATGGCTCGTTGTTGATTTGGTCGTAAATGCGTCCAGTGATTCGTCCACCTTGTGCAAAAATGATTGTGGTGAAAAACAAGGTTAGGAATGAAAATACAAGAGTAAGTCTGTTCTTGTACATGTCGTTTATTTAAGGTTGAAATTAGAACACACAAAGCGTTAAAAGGTTTTTGAAAAGCCAAACTTTCATTTGGAAAAGGGGGCGCTGCGAAATCGATTAATTTTTCAATGAAACAATTCGCGTTCCGTCGGGTAGAGCCTTAATTGCCACGGTTGCATGCAATTCAGGAAGAAGGGGATCAATGACCTCAGGCCACTCAATGAAACACCAGTATTTTCCTTCGATTACATCCTCAACACCAATGTCTAATGCTTCTTCCAACGAGTTCAGACGGAATAAATCCAAATGGTAAATTTTACCGTGATTTTCGCTGTGGTATTCGTTGATTAAGGAAAATGTAGGGGAAGAGCCCGAATCAATGGCTCCGAGTTCGTGTATCATGTGTTTGACCAAAGTCGTTTTACCTGCGCCCATCGAGCCTTGCATACAGACGACACGCGCCTCACCCAAATGTTGTAAAATGTCGTTGACGAGGGCAGATAAATCGATAAGATCTCTTGAAACAAATTCTTTATTCATGGTAAAAATAAGCGCTGCAAAGATAAAGGTTTAGATGCCACACAGCTTGGCGCCCGGATGCACATAAAAGGAGTCAGGAATTTGAAGATTTTCTGCTGAGCGTCAATCGCGAGCACTTAACTTCGCAGCGCACTTGTTATGTATTCTACGTTGCTCATGACCGACACTGCCTTGCTTCTCGAACTTCTGGGATTCGTGTTGAATTTGATATATTTGTACGAAGTAATTCGTCAACGCAAGCAAGCCTGGTTGTGGAGTATTTTGGCTTGTGGAATATTTGCCTTGATTTGTTTCAAGAATAATCTGCTGCTTCAGTCGGGTTTGTATGTGTTTTATATGGCAATTGCTGTCTACGGCTACATGCAATGGAATCGGGATACCGCTTCCGAAGTTAGAATGATGAGCGCTAATCAACATCTGAAATTTATTCTGTTGTGTTCAAGTTTTGGTGTTTTGTTCGGTTATGTTTTTGAACAATTCACACTACAATTTTTACCTTATTTGGACGGTTTAATCACTGCTTTCGCTGTAGGTACGACTTTTCTTATCGTCCTCAAAATCAAGGAGAATTGGATTTATTGGATGTTTATCAATGCGGCGTCAGTGTATTTGTATTACAGCCAGGAACTGTACCTCATGACGGCTACGTCCTTGATGCTCTTGATGATAGCCCTTCGCGGGTATTTGGTTTGGGATAAGAACAGAAGTCAAGTCAAGGATTGAGTCTGGATTCCATCAAACGATTGGCGAAATCACAAGATTTTTTTGGCGGAAAAAGCATCATTTAAAAATAAATCTAAATTTACATCCCAAGAGACGACTTTGCGTCGCAATTTTGAAAAACCAACAACCAAATTTTTATGAAGATACGTGAAATTAATGCCATGCGCGGACCAAATTATTGGTCTGTAAGAAGACACAAATTGATAGTAATGGTTCTCGATTTGGAGGAGATGGAGGACCTGCCAACCAATAAAGTTCCTGGCTTTTTGGAACGTTTGCAGACCATGTTTCCCTCCATGCAGAAACACCGTTGCTCCAAAGGTTACGAAGGCGGATTTTTTGAACGCGTTGAAGAAGGTACTTGGATGGGGCATGTAATTGAGCACATCGCCCTTGAAATTCAGACCATGGCCGGAATGGAAGTGGGCTTTGGTCGCACCAGAACCTACGGTGAACACGGGGTTTACAATGTCGTGTTTGCTTACGTGGAGGAGAAAGTAGGACGGTATGCTGCCAAAGCAGCCGTGCGCATTTGCCAAGCTTTGATTGATGGCGAGTCTTATGATTTGGCCGAAGATATTCAGGAGATGCGCGAAATTCGTGAGGCTGAGCGCCTCGGGCCGAGTACCGGTTCTATCGTTGAAGAAGCCGAGCGCAGAGGCATTCCTTGGATTCGCCTCAACAAATATTCACTCTGTCAATTGGGCTATGGAGCGAATCAAAAAAAGATTCAGGCTACTGTCACGAGTCAAACAAGCAGCATTGGGGTAGAAATTGCCTGCGACAAAGAGGATACGAAATTCTTGCTTGAACAAGCGGAAGTGCCGGTTCCCAAGGGTGACATCGTCCGCACAGAGGAAGGACTGAAAGATGCCGTGCGCTACGTGGGATACCCTTTGGTGACCAAACCCGTGGGAGGCAATCACGGTCGTGGAATTACGGTAAATATCAATTCCTGGGAAGAAGCGGTAGAAGGATTCAAACAGGCCAAAGAGGTGTCGCGGCAGGTCATCGTGGAGAAATTCATCACAGGGGAAGACTATCGTTTATTGGTTATCAATTATAAATTGGTAGCAGCGGCAAAACGTACACCGGCACATGTAATCGGTAACGGAAAATCTACGTTGCAAGAACTTATTGACGAGGTAAATGCTGATCCGCGCAGAGGATTTGGACATGAAAAAGTGCTCACTCAAATTACAGTAAACGACTTGACCAAAACAATCATCGCTGCCAAAGGCCTTACATTGGAATCAGTTATCACTGCAGGTGAGCGCGTGATTTTGAAAGACACTGCGAACTTGAGTACCGGAGGAACCTCTGAAGACGTAACAGATATCGTTCACCCTTCGGTAGTTTTTATGGCTGAGCGCATCTCAAAAATCATTGATTTGGATATATGTGGCATCGATGTGATGACCACGGACATCTCAAAACCCTTGGAGGAAACAGGCGGAGCCATCCTTGAGGTAAATGCCGGTCCCGGATTTAGAATGCACCTCGCTCCGGCATCCGGTCTGCCGCGCAACGTTGCCGGAGATGTGATTGATATGCTTTTCCCGCCAGGGTCTACAGCGAGAATTCCGATTGTCGCGGTTACCGGAACCAATGGAAAAACGACCACCACTCGACTGATTGCCCACATGGCCAAAATGAAAGGCTTCAAAGTGGGGTATACAACCTCTGACGGGGTTTACATCCAAAACCGCATGTTGATGCAGGGCGATTGCACCGGTCCATCCAGTGCGGAATTTGTTTTGAAAGATCCTACGGTGAATTTCGCAGTTCTTGAAAGTGCACGAGGTGGTTTATTAAGAGCCGGTCTTGGGTTTAAAAAATGTGACATTGGTATCGTAACCAATGTGGCCTCTGATCACTTGGGATTGAAAGGCATTCACACGGTGGAGCAGTTGGCCAAGGTTAAGGGGGTCATTCCGGAGACGGTAAACCGAGACGGATACGCCATTTTGAATGCTGATGACGACTTGGTGTACAACATGCGCAAGAGTGTTGAATGCAACGTGGCCTTATTTTCCATGGACGAAAACAACCCGAGAATCAAAGCCATGATGAAAGTGGGCGGCATCTCTGCGGTATATGAAAACGGTTTCATTACTATTTGCAGAGGCGAGTGGAAATACCGTGTGATAAAAGCGATTAATGTACCTTTAACTTATGGAGGAAAGGCGACATTTATGATTCAAAACGTGCTACCCGCTGTGTTGGCGTCCTACCTCCGCGGATTTAGTATCGAAGACATCAAAGTGGCCTTGGAAACTTTCATTCCGTCTCCGGGACAAACACCGGGCCGATTGAATTTATTCAATTTCGAGAACTTCCAGGTCTTGTTGGATTATGCACATAACCCGGCCGGTCTGCGTGCCCTCAAGGACATGACCGATAAAATGGATGCTTCCTTGAAAATTGGAATCATAGCCGGGGTAGGTGATCGAAGAGAGGAAGATACCAATGAATTGGGGGCTGTGGCTGCTGAAATGTTTGATGAAATCATCATTCGTCAGGATAAACACCTGCGAGGCAGGAGTGATACTGAGATTATCGAAATGCTTGAAGCGGGCATAAAATCCGCCGATCCAAACAAGAAAATTACGGTCATTCCCCGAGAGCGCGACGCCATCATTCACGCCGTAAACTACGCGCCTAAGAACGCGTTGATTGTCATCTGCAGTGATGTGATTCCTGATGCGTTGAATTTGGTCAATGAACTCAAAGAAGAGGAAGCCAACCGACTGTTCAAATTCAATCCTGAGGCGGACATACCGAATAAGGCGTAATAGAGAAATAATCATTTTGAAAAGGTCGCTCTTTCCGGGCGACCTTTTTTATGGCATGAGATTCTTTTGACGGCTTGAAATTCTCACACGGGCATATTTCAACTCAATTTTGTCGTTGTGCAGTTCCGGCCACATGGCGTGGATGTAGTTGTCCAACACGTCTAAAGCCAAATAATCTCCGAAAAACAACTTCGGATTGGGCACGAAAGACGTTTTATTGATTTTAAAATTTTCAAAACTTTGTCCTCCATCGCGTGAAATGGCCAGGTAAACATCTGTAGTCCAGTCTTTGTGGTTTCTTCGGTCATAAAACAAAGCCACCACCGTACCTTGAACAGGATCAACCCGCATGGTGCTCAGGTATTGTTGTTTTCCGGTGCCGTCATCGTTCATCCGTACAGCTTCAGACCAGGTTTTACCTTGATCATCGCTGAATTTGAGCCATACATCAGTGTCGTCAGCACCATTTCTTTGGTCGGACCACGACAGATACAAACGTCCTCGGTATTTAGACGCGCTGTGGTCCATTTGCAAACTTGGAAAACCATTGACGCGATACACCCCGGGCACTTTGAAGTCCCAACCGCCAATTTGATCAGCTATTTCTAGCTCTCCTCTCGATAACCAGGATTTGCCATTGTCTGAACTTACGTTGAAGTAAATTTTTTCATTGAGGCAATAGGCAATAAAAATTTCGTCGTTCAGTCCCAAGCAAATACTTACACCCTCAATCGTTCCGCTGTTGTCGAGACAATTTCCCGAGCGTTTCGAAACGCGCACTGGTAGCGACCAAGTCACACCTTTGTCGGATGATTGACTATAAACGATGATTGTTGAGTCAGAGGGCTCCTTGGAATCGTATTTGTCGAATTGGGTCCAAGCCATGTGGATGGTTCCTGACTTTGGGTCGATGGTTGCCCAATGTTTGTCGTGCATTTTGCCGTTGGTTGGCGTATGTCCCACGGTTTGCATGGGTTCCGTCAAATTCGTTGTGCGCTGGCAAACAATCCTGTCCAGAAAATGCCCCTGTTTGGGATTGGACAGATGGAAATAATAATAATTGCCTATGTAATCGATGAGTACCACGGGGTCACCATGCACGGAATAGGGAGAATTTAAGGTGCTTGAAACCCATGTTTTGCCTTGATTTTTGGAGTAATAAAAATCGTTGAGTACAGTTCCGGCAATAAGTTCCCTTGCGTTTCTGGGATTGACCGCTATGGCAGGCTCCACTTGAGCTGCATCGTACTTTGAGTTGGAAGATTTAGGAATTGTGATTACAAAAATTTGGTGCGAACAGGCGTTGATCAACATCAAGAAAAGGATGGAGAACAAAATACGTTGAATTCCAATTTTGGTCGATAGAAAGCGTGTCAATAGGTGCAGTTTCATTCAACAAAATTGCGATATATTTGTCAAATATCCAGTTTAAACGCCAAACTCTATTCTTATGACTACCACCATTTTCGGACTTATACTTATGTTCCTCGGAGCGGTTTATTTATTTCGATCGCGCAAAGAAATGCCGGGGAGTTTTGATATCGGACTCTTAACCGGTATGAACGTACTGCTGCTTGGCTTGTATCCATTGACCATGTTGGAAAGCTTTGAAAATTTAAGTGGAAATTTCTATGCCATAGCTGCTGCCTTAGTTGTGCTAAGTCTCATCCTCGGATGGCTCATCCAAAAAAGAAATATTCAAAAACTATCTTGGCTTGCTTTGGCTTTTCCGGCAGTTTTTTTTCTGGTTCAATTACCTGAAGGAGAGCAGAAAATTACAGCATTCACCTATGTTCAAGTGGCGGGTCTTGGCGCTCTATTTCCACTATTGGTTCATTTCTTGAGCGGTTTTATTGCCAACATGTCTCCGCCTGTTGAAACCCCATTGCGTGTGCACAAACAGTTGATTTCATTGTTGTTGGGGCTTGCCATGCTGGGATTCTTGGTTATCGTGTCTAATTTTATTCTTGGCAATGAAGCGATTTACTTGCTCGCAGTGGGCGCCTTCAGCACTGCAATTATGTTCACCGGTTACAACTTAAACGGCCAAAAGAGTTTTCCTGCCCTGGTGCTCTTGTTGGTTGGCATTCTTCTTTTCTCACAATTTCAAGCGCAATTTGATGCTGACTTGAATTTGGGAAAATACCAGTTGTTCAGTGGTTTTTTCTTTGGTTTATCCGCACTTTTTCTATCCGCTTTGTGTTCTCAATGGGCTTTCGAAAATCGTGGATTCTTCTCCAAACTGCTCTTGGTAAAAGCCGCATTAGGTCCCTTGATTTTTGTGTTCTTAAGCGGATTTTTGTTCTTTGTTTATGAGGCTTTTGGTGGTAGAATGTCTTTGCTTGCCACCATGCTCGCTGCATCTTTTGCCTTGCCGCTTTTGAATTTGATGTTTGAGAACCGCGCCTATGGCGGAATCAGTCTGATTTTCGGTATGGGAATTATGATTTTGCCAATGTTGGAGCACAAAAAAGTCGAGACAGTGGTTGAAATTCAGTCAGATTCTATGGAATCCGACCTCAAAAAACTCGTGTATGTGAACGATTCCGGTGCGGAAGTTGCCACAACGCTCAATGACTTGTCCTTGGCTCAGGGCAATTGGGTCATAGACGGTCAAAATTCAATCATTGAGTTTAAGGTACACGGCAAAGAATCTGTGACTGATGGGTTTTTCCAAGGATTCTCTGGTACACTGAAAGTTCAGGAGGATTTCAAGTCAACTGCGCTTCAAATTGAAATACCGGTGGCCACAATCTCGACCTACAACAAGGGACGCGACAAAAGCATCCGCAAGGACGAAATCTTTTTTGATGAAGACAAATTTCCGGTGATTCAATATACGGTTTCATCGGTTTACATTGATAATGAGCAGTATGCTGCTGACGGACAGTTTAAAATGAAAGGAATTCAAGCGTCCGTGAAAACTAATTTTATCTTTGCCTCTAAAGGAACACTTGAAGGTAAAGAAGTGATTGTTTTGGAAGGGAGTGGTGCGCTGAACAGAACCCAATTTGGTCAGAGCTCAGATGCCTCCATCGGTGATGACGTAAGCTTTACATTCAAGGCAATTTTTGCAAAAGAATGAGGATAAAATTTATTGGTGCAGCACGCACCGTAACCGGAAGTAAGCATTTACTCGAATTGTGGGATGATCGTAAAATCTTGATTGACTGCGGTCTGTATCAGGGTTTGGGCAAAGAAACATACAAGCGGAATGTGGAGGATGAGGTCGATGCCGAGAGTTTGTCAGCAGTCGTTGTTACCCATGCCCACATGGACCATACCGGCTTGTTGCCGCGTTTAGTAAAAAAAGGATACAAAGGTCCAATCTATTGTACGCCGGCTACAAAAGCCTTGCTAGAGGTTATGTTGTTGGATAGCGCCTACATTCAAGAGGCCGATGTGCGCTTTGCCAAAAAATACAATGAAAATGCAGGCCACTACGAGCCACTCTACACCATGGAAGATGCTGAGGATGCCATCAAGCAGCTTGTGGAGGTAGCGGAGTACACCGATTTCAAGGTCTTGCAAGACGTGACGGCGACATACATCCCGAATGGTCATATTTTGGGAAGTGCAGCGCTGCATTTTACCATTCATGAGCCTGATGGTCAGGTAACCGTATTGTTCACTGGGGATATCGGTCGCTACAATACCGCTCTTATTTGCGACCCTGTTCCCCCGCCTCAAGCGGATTACGTTATTTGTGAATCCACTTATGGAGACCGAATTCACAACGCCTGTGAGCATGCCGATCAGATGCTTTTGGATTTAATTATACACACTTTAAAAGAAAAAGGAGGCAAGCTGATAATTCCGGCATTCAGCTTGGGAAGAACACAAGAAATCGTATTTGCACTCAACAAATTGGATTTATACGGTCTGTTGCCCAATGTCAAGATTTATGTGGATAGTCCTTTGGCAAAGAGCGCCACAGACATTACCAGGAGGTTCAAAGATCAACTCAACAAGGATGTACAACGATTTGTCGATTCTCGCGAAGATCCTTTTGGCTTTGATAAATTGGTTTACATCAACAACAAAACGGAGTCACAATCTTTGAATACATCGAATCAGCCTGCAGTAATCATTTCTGCAAGCGGCATGGCAGACGCTGGACGTGTGAAGCACCACATTTACCACGCCATTGAGGATAAGAAAAATACCATTCTATTTGTAGGGTATGCCGAACCACATTCTCTGGGTGGACGCTTGCAAAACGGAGATGATCGCGTGACTATTTTTGGGGATGAACTCAAAGTAAAAGCAGAAATTGAAGTGATTACTTCTTTGAGTGCGCATGGTGACTATACCGAAATGATTCGCTACTTGTCTGCATTGGACAAAGGAAAAGTGAAGAAAATCTTTCTTGTGCATGGTGAAGAAAAGGCGCAAGAGGCTTTCAAAGGTCACCTCAAAGATGTCGGGTTTTCTAATATTTTCATTCCCTATTCCGGAGAAAGTTTCGAGTTGAGTTAGAAGTAATTGTTTTCCGAATAAATTTTCTTGACCCAATAAAAAAAGCTGCCCGATTCGGACAGCTTTTCTTTTTATATCTTAGTTCAGGGTTTACCTTACGCCGTGCATCATTTTCATTAGCTTTTTGTTGAGGGCGATCAACAAAATTCCACAAGCGATTACAAATATCGAAACGTAAAGGAAAATTTTTCCTGCCCCCATCGACTCAACGCTTGAAGCCAAGAATCCACCCAGGATATTTGCCACGAACGAAGACAACAGCCAAACTCCCATGAGCAGTGAGGCCAATCGGGGAGGGGATAGCTTCGTTACCACCGAAAGGCCTACAGGAGAGAGGAACAACTCACCGATTGTATGAATGAGGTAGGTCATTACCAACCACATCAAACTTGCTTTGATGGTCTTATCTTCAATATCTCCTCCGCGCTCTGCTACGGCACCAAGCATGAAAAAGAACCCAATACCAAGTATCACCATACCAAGTCCAATTTTGACAGGAGACGTCAGTTTTTTACCCCATTTTGTGTTCCAGAAAATACTGAATAATGGAGCCAAAAGCACGATGAACAAAGGATTCACAGACTGGAACCAAGGACTCGGAATTTCCCAACCGAAAACTGTTCTATCAATGTATTTGTCTGTGTAAAGACTCAAGGAAGAACCGGCTTGTTCAAAACCTGCCCAAAAGAATATTGCGAACAAGAAGAAGATGAAAATCACATTAACGCGTTGCTTCTCTTCATGCGTAAGTGGTTTTTTCAAATCTTTAGGATTAATTTCATCCAATGTGCTGGAACTTACCGCGTTTGGTTTTTTACCCAAGTCGCCCAAGTATTTCTGCGCCAACATATTGAACAAAATTTGTCCCAAGAACATCCCCACAGCGGCTGCCAGGAATCCATAGCGGTAACCGTAAGAAACGATTTCTCCCTGCTCACCTTTGGTTGCGAAAATGTTATCTGTTAATAAACCGATGAGTAGTGGTGCTAAAAATGCTCCCAAGTTGATTCCCATGTAGAAAATGGAGAAGGCTGAGTCTCGTCTTTCATCGCCGTCTTTGTACAAACCACCTACCAAAGTAGAAATATTCGGTTTGAAGAACCCATTTCCAATGATTAATAAGAACAAACCGATGTACATACCCACATGCGTGTTGATGGCAAAAAGCACCAACTGTCCTGCCATCATGGTAAAGCCACCGATGGTAATCGAAAGCCTTTGACCTAAATAAGTATCAGCCAACCAGCCTCCGATGAGCGGGGTGAAATACACGAATCCGGTGAAAAATCCGTAAATCAGGGTGGCGTCTTGAGCTTCGATTGCAAGCCCACCCTCTAGCCATGTTTTGGTCAAGTAGTAAATCAGGATGCCACGCATGCCATAGTAGGAGAATCGCTCCCACATTTCAGTGAAAAACAAAAGAAACAATCCACGTGGGTGTCCCATAATGGTTTTTTCGGTTAACTGTTGTTCCATACTCTATTTGTTTGTTTAATTCGGCGCTGAAAGTACATAAATATTTTTATTCGTCGGATTAATGCGATTTCCCGTAATCCTCTTCGAAACAGAAAATATAGTCTCCCAGTTTTTTATTTTCATCTTCCAACTTGTCAATATTTTTTTGCGTGACCATGCTGATCACGAGCATCTCTTTTCTCGACCAAGATTGCGGTAAAAAAGAGATGATACCCTCGTAACTGTTGGAGTGGAATGCCCCGTTTAGGTGCAAAAACACTTTACCCGGACTCCAATACTTTTGAATGAAATGTGCCATGGTTGCATCCTTGATCGCTTGGGCCTCCATCATGAACTTACCACCGTGCGTGGCCATTTTTTTAATCTCTTGATAGCTCGCGAGTGTCGTGTCGATAGCGATGGGTAATTTGGGCAAATAAAGGTCTTTTACATGTTGAGGAAGCGCCTCAAGAGACTCAAGTCCTTTGTAATGCACCATGTGGGCATAGCGACGAGCAATATTTGTGGCCACAAGAAGCAAATTGTTCGACTTCAAAAATTCTACAATAGGCTTGTAATCCGTTTTGTAGTTGGTCCATAAGCGGCATTCGTCTTCGAAATATTTGGTGTTGATCCATCCGGCAAAGTATTCGTTAATGATATCCTGATTGTCTGATTCAAACATTTCTGCACCCACAATCAGGTTGCTTTTGTGTTTTTCAAATAAGTATTGTGTCAAGCGAAGTTGGAGTCGATGAATCGTGGAGCTGTTGTGAAATTCACCAAAAAATATCCAGGATTTACTTGCAGCATCCTTGAACATTTTTTCGATACTAACCTCTTTACCCTTAGCATCATAGAGTTTGAATTCATCATGAGCGAAAGGGTTCAGGTGCCAGAACACCAAAGATAAAAACAGCAGTCTTTTCATAGTTACACATTTAAAAAGGCGTAAATTTACACTTCCTTTTCAATTATGAGCGACTCCAAACAATGTCATATTTTGGTGCTGAGTTCCTGGTATCCCAATGCGGTGGAGCCCAGCTCAGGAAATTTCATCCAGCGCTTTGCCAAATGGCAATCACAACATTTTAAGATTTCTGTCATTTTCATCAAGTCAAGAGATGACATTCAAGAAATGTATTTCGATGAAACCGAAGAGCCCAACTTTCACCAAATCATTGGCTATTATCCGGCGCCCAAGGGAATTTTCAAACGATTTAAACAGGTTGCTCTTTATAAAATGGCATTGGATGCAGCGGTGGCCAAACTCAAGTCTAGGCCAGATCTGATTCATGCTCATGTGAGTTACCCCAAGGGCAAAGAATTTGAGTATGTAGCTAAGAAATTGAAAATTGATTTTATCATCCACGAACATTCCTCTGATTTCTCCGATTTTGGTCAAAAAAAATGGAACTCTCTCAAAAAGAACTTGATTCTGAGTACGCTGCGCAAAGCCAAAATGGTGTTGGCTGTTTCTCCATTTTTGGAGCGACAAATTTTAAAAGTTGAGCCACATTTGGTACACGCGGTGTTGCCTTTGCCTGTGGATTTGGAGTTTTTTTATCCCAATACCAAGTTGCCCAGAAAGGATGGTTATACCTTCATCCATGTCTCCGGGTTGGACGAACGGTTTAAAAATGTCAAGGGTATAGTGGAGGCATTTTCCAGGGTTAAAAAAAATTATCCAGACGCCATTTTGAAAATCGTAACCGATGGAGACGCTACCTACCTATATGAATTTATGGAGGCCAATGGGTTCTCTGATGGCGTCGAAATCATGGAAAACCTGACCTTTGAGCAAATCGCTGTTGAATACCGAACCAGTGATTGTTTTGTGCTCTTCTCCGAGTTCGAAACCTACAGTTGCGTGTTGATTGAAGCCTTAAGCTCAGGGTTGCAAATCATTACAACCCAAGTGGGTATAGCCCATGATTTGGACAAACGTATCATTCACATCGTGCCGCGACAAGATATACATGCTTTGGCTACTACCATGGAAGATGTGTTGCTCACCGTGACCTCAGACAACAAGCGTGAAGCCCTTGTAAATGAGGCCAAGCAATTTGCCTATCTCGAGGTGTTGGAACAGTTGAAAATCACTTACAGCAACGTATTGCAGCGCTATGATTTGGCAGAATAGTGCTTCGCTAATTCGCAATATTTAACAAGGCTCATTTCTGTCAATTCTCATTTTATTTACTTTTGCCCAATGCAAAAAAACTCAAAAACCATTGGTATCATAGGGGGCGGGAGTTGGGCCACAGCTCTTGTTAAGATTCTGAGCAACAACGCCTCTCAAATACATTGGTACATGAGAAACGAACAAGCGGTGAGACACATCCGCAAGTTCAAACGCAATCCCAACTATCTTCAAGCCGCTGAGATTGATTTGAATATCGTCAGCGTCACTACGGATTTGGAGAAAACCATTGAAGATAGCGAGATCATTGTTTTGGTAACGCCATCGGCATTTCTCCACGATCTTTTGAAAGATTTGCCGGTTTCTGCTTTCAACAACAAAATCATCTTCTCGGCCATCAAGGGAATCATTCCCGAGTTCAATGCAATTCCCGCGCGCTATGTGCACAAATCCTTCGGGATTCCTTATGACAATATCGGTATCGTTTGCGGTCCTTGTCATGCTGAGGAAGTGGCGATGGAACGCTTGTCCTATTTAACAATTGCTTGTCCGAATGAGGAAGTGGCTGAAGAATTTGCCAATTTGCTAACCTGCCGCTACATCAAAACCAATGTATCGGATGACCTTTTCGGGACAGAAATATCTGCTGTTCTGAAAAACGTGTACTCCATCGCTTCGGGTATTTGTGCCGGATTGGGTTATGGGGATAATTTTCAGGCAGTGCTCATCGCCAACGCGATTCAGGAAATAGAAAATTTCATCGATGAGGTAAGTCCAATTCACCGCGATGTGAAATCTTCAGCCTACTTGGGAGATTTGCTCGTGACAGCTTATTCTAAATTTTCGAGAAATAGGACTTTTGGCTTAATGATCGGCAAGGGTTATTCCGTAAAAACCGCGATGATGGAGATGGATATGGTGGCAGAGGGCTATTACGCGACTAATTCCATCATGGAAATCAATAAAAAATTCCAGGTAGAAATGCCGATTCTTCAAGCGGTGTACAACATTATTTATGAGCGCATTTCGCCGGTAATGGAAATGAAAATCCTCGCCGACCGCTTGATGTAGTATTGGCCGACTTGGGTTTCATTCCATTAAAACTTTTCATCAACCAATTAAACTTTCAACTTATTCTCATCTGACAAAGACTCGTATCTTTGCGCCTCAAAAATTTTACACGTGGCAGACAAAAACACCATCATAGGGATCAGTTTAATAGCCGTTATTCTGATTACTTTCAACTTCTTGAACCGTCCTTCCAAAGAGGAAATCGAACAAGCCAAAGCCAAACAAGAACAATTGGTTCAAGAGCAAAAACAAGATTCTCTCAATCATTCCAAGGAAAAACCCGCTCAGGAGAAGAAGACAAACAACACCAAACTGACCGATTTCGCTGATGCTTACATGTCTCAGCAGGGTGCTACTTATGTTTTGGAAAACGATTTGATTCGCGTAGAAATCAACGAGCGCGGGGCAAGAGTGGGCAATGTCTTTTTGAAAAAGTACAGAACTTATTCAGCATTCGCATCGAAAAATGATCAAGACCTTCAGTTGATGGATGCGGCTAATGCGGTCAACGAATTGACTTTCAATTATCAAGGGAAAAAGATTCATACCCGTGATTTGCGCTTCGAGGTACAAGAGCAAAGTGCTAACCAATTAACGCTACGCATCAGCAAGGGTGATGATAAATATATCGAGTATCGCTACGCTTTGAAAGCCAAATCATACCACATGGATTTCAGCATCAGCATGGTCGGATTCGATAAAGAAATCAAACCGGAAGATGTGGCGTTGCATTGGAACGCTGACTTGTTGCTTACTGAAAAAGCACCTTCTGCGGAGCGCATGGTATCGACTGTTTTTTACCACGACGACAAAGGCTATCAGTATTTGTCTGAAGGGCGTGAGGATCATGTTCGAACAGAGAAATCGACAAATTGGGTTTCCTTCAAACAGGCATATTTCTCCACAATTTTGATTCCCGAAACACCATTTGGCTCCGGTTCGCTACTCGGGATTAAACCTTTCAATCCGGAACACGAAATTTCCAAAACACACATCAAAAATTACCAAGCGGTGATGAACTTGGGCTTCAACAATACTTCGAATGCAAGTCGTACATTCAAGTGGTATTTTGGTCCAAATGATTACGATATTCTCAAATCTTACGACAAAGAATTGGAATACACCGTGAATCTCGGTTGGGGCTTGTTCAGATGGGTAAATATTTACATGATTCAGCCGATTTTCTCTTTCTTGATGAACATGGGTATGGGCGTTGGCTTGGCCATTTTGTTCCTGACCATAATCATCAAACTACTTTTGGCACCAATTACCTGGAAAATGTACACTTCATCGGCCAAAATGAAAATTTTGAAACCGCAAATTGACGAGTTAAACGCCAAATATCCCAAGCAAGAGGATGCGATGAAAAAACAAATGGAGATGATGAGCCTATACCGCGAATCCGGTGCGAGTCCGCTTTCAGGATGCCTACCCATGTTGCTCCAGATGCCTATTTTGTTTGCGGTATTCCGATTCTTCCCAAGCAGTTTTTCGCTTCGTCAACAGGGCTTCTTGTGGGCGGAGGATTTGTCTTCCTACGATGAAATATTGAGATGGAGCGCCGAAGTGCCGATACTCAGTTCAATTTATGGTAATCACGTATCATTGTTCACATTGTTGATGGCGGTAACCACCTTGATTTACACACACTACAACAGTGCTAACATGCAGCAGCCCACGCAGCCGGGTATGCCGAATATGAAGGTCATCATGTATTTCTTCCCGGTAATGATGATTTTCTTCTTCAACAGTTATTCATCAGGTTTGAGTTATTATTACTTCATTTCCACTTTGGCTTCCATATTGATTATGCTTGGCATTAAGCAGTTCTTTGTGGACGAGGAAAAACTCAAAGCAAAGATGGCGGCGCGCCAAGCTGACAAAGCCAACAACAAAGGCAAAAAATCCAAATTCCAAGAACGTTTGGAAGCACTTCAAAAAGCTCAGCAAGACAAAATGAAAAACAAAAAATAATACCCGAATTGTCGGTTGAAGTCTTCCATGATTTGGGAGGCTTTTTTTGTAAGGTGCTGATTCATTGATGGTTTTATTTCTTGATTTAGGTCAATCGCTAGTACTATGCACTGCCATACTTTTGTCGTGTTCAAACAATTCAATCATTTAAACTTCAAAATTATGGCAAAGTCAAATTGGTCTCTAGACCCAACACACTCGGAAGTTGGTTTCAAAGTAAAACACATGATGTTCACCAACGTATCCGGAAAATTCAACAGTTATTCAGTAGAAATGAGCAACGAGGATGATGATTTCTCAACTTCAGAAATTTCATTTTCAGCAGACATCAGTTCTATCGATACCAACAACACAGACCGTGACAATCACTTAAAAAGTGGTGATTTTTTCGATGCAGAAAAATTCCCGCAGATGATTTTCAAGTCAACCGGAATTGAGAAAAAATCCGACAGCGATTATGTAGTGAACGGCAACTTGACCATCAAAGATGTAACCAAGCCAGTTTCATTGAAAGCAGAATACAGCGGTTTGATGAAAGATCCTTGGGGCAACATAAAAGCAGGATTGTCCATCGAAACAAAAATCAACAGAAAAGATTTCGGATTAACTTGGAACGCAGCCTTGGAAACGGGTGGTGTTCTTGTAGGTGAAGACGTTCGCATCTTGGCTGAAATTCAAATTGTTAAGCAATAAGTTTAGAAAATTCTTTTTCCACCATGAACAGCACGGAGTCGGGAATTATCCCGGCTCCTTTTTTATTTCAGCAAATTCACATGACCTTGGATGCGGTGCGTTTCTCCCGAGGTTAGCGACTTGTATTCGATGGTGTAGAGATACACATCATCTTGCATTAAATTTCCGCCGTAGGTGCCATCCCAGCCCACCTGCGCATTCCGAGATTCGAAAAGCACTTCTCCCCAGCGATTAAAAATTAAAAGTTTGTATTGGTAAGGGTCAAAACCGGAAGTAAATACCGGTAAAAAAACGTTGTTGTGCAAGTCGCCATCGGGCGTGAAAGCATTTGGAATGTAATAAATCGGCTCAATGTTCACCTGAATCTGTCTTGCCGTTGAGTCTATGCATCCGAATTCATTAGTGGCATACAACCATATCGTGTATGTTCCGTTGGTGTCAGGATAGGTGAATTTCGGATTGAGCCAGTTGGTTTCAGATAAGGCAAGACCAAAATTCCATAAATAGTTCGAAGCATTTTCCGATAAATTGAAACATTGCACCTCTTGATTGAAGGCGTTTAAAACGTTCGCACTTACCACAAAATTTGCTCTTGGATTGGGAAAAATACAAACGTAATCCGACTTTTGAACCGTATTGGTACAACCAAATTGATCCGTGAGTTGCAAGGAAACGGAATGACAACCCGTTTGTGTAATAACTCTGTTGCAAATTCCGGGTTCCGTTGACGAAAATCCATCGCCAAAGCTCCACAAAAGCTCTACAGCTTGGGCACTTGAGGTGTAGGAAAATTGTGTTTCCAATGTGCCACAGGCTGAAAGTAATGTCGCGCTGAAATCAAATTGTGGCAAAGGCTTGACGTGAAGTGATAATGAGGCCAGAGAATCACAACCGCTGGCAGACAATAGCGCTACCGTATATGACCCCGTTTCATAGAGTTCCAATCCGTTCCAGAGATAGGGCAAGTTATTTTCGCAAACGTTTACCACAGTCATGCTGTATAAGGTTTGCACCACAGAAAATTGAATTTTTGCAACGGAATCACAGCCGTTTGCACCTATAAAGTGCGCCTCGTACAAGCCGTTAGTAGCCAGAGATTGTCCATTCCAGAAATAAGGTAGGTTATTCTGGCAGTGTTGATGGTTGTTGATTGACTCGGCCAATGGTAGAATTTCTAAGGTCCAAGTGTAGGGATTGAAGCAACCGGCTGATCCGGATGAAAAAGTGTAGGTGGTCGTTTGCTGGTTGTTGATGGCCGGCGTCCAAGTGCCGGTAACGTCGTTTATCGAGATTGTAGGGAAAGGCTCAATTGCGCTTCCGAAACACGACGTTTGTGGCAAATTGAAAATAGGGTCCTCATTGGGTATAATAGTGATTGTGGTTGACGCATTTTCACTCGCACAGGCCTGAGATCCGGGTTGAGGAGCTCCCGCTGTAAACGTGTAGGTTGTGGTCTCTTGATTGTTCAGTACAGGGGTCCAGGTGCCGAAGATAGCGTTTTGAGAAAAGTTCGGCAGACTGGGAATATTGGCACCTTCACAGTAAGGTCCAAACGTGTCGAATTGCGGGATTTGAAAAGGAAGTATGGAAATTGTTTTGGATGTAGGAATCGCACATTGTTGGCTATTGCTCGGGGTAAAGGTGTAAGTGTTGGTTTGCTGATTGTTGGGCTGGGGAGACCAGGTACCCGAAATACCATTGTCTGAAACCGTCGGAAAATTGGGTATTGTTGAACCTGTGCAGTATTGTTCAGGAAATGAAAAAGTTGGAGTCACTTGCGGCGTGATTTGTATTGTGGTCTGCACCTGACTTGCACATTGGTTTGGGTTCGGCGTAAAGGTGTAAGTCGTGGTCTGCGTGTTATTCAAAGCGGGAGTCCAGACGCCTTGTATTCCATTGGAAGAACTAGTGGGTAGGGGAGGAATGTTTGCTCCTTGACAGTATGTTGTGGTGTTTTGTGGAAAAGTTGGCGTAATCCCGGAGTTTACGAAAACGGTGGTTTCATCCGTCACTGTTACCGGAGCTCCTCCCGCGCAAGGTGTGTAAGTCACTGAAGCTGTGTAAGTGCTTGTGGTCGTCGGACAAACATCGATACTCAGGTTGTTGGAAATGACTTGACCGTTTTGCAACCAACTAATCGAGTAGGTTGGCGTTCCTGAGGGAGAAAAACGCCATGCTTCGGGTGTGAACACTTGCCAGGGCCCGGTGTTTCTTCCCGGTGCGGCCAGCCCTTGTGAACCGTTGAAGTTTTGAATACCGATAACCGCGCGTCCGCTATTCCAAGTTTGACAGGTCTCTTTCTTCTCTACATACACATCGATCACATTTGTGGTTTCATACAACACCATCATGTGTGTACTGCGCAAGTTGTTGCAGGCAAAATGTGCCATCTCATAAAAAGATACAATAAAGATGCGACAAGGAGCCTCACCCATCAAATACCACTTCACTTGTCCTCCACCGTTGGGCACTGAAACGGATGGGTCTATGTCGTGATAAATACCGAAAATATTTCCGGCATCGGTTAGGTTGGGCGAGGGTACGGAACTGCTAAACATCCAAGGGTGGTTGTTGCCCCCACCGCCTCCCATGCGAATAGCCCCATTAGATCCTACGCGGCAAGTGGTAAATGTTTGGCCGTAAAAACAAAAGTTGAATGGCAGTTGAATGTTTGGACTCCACACGTCATCTGTATTTACCGAAATTGGTGTTCCTCCGGGTGCATTGTAGGCTATGGGGGGCGCATAGTTGATCGAACTAACCGTGTAGCCTGTGGTTAAGCCTGTAACGATGGGCTGTGCAGTCAGTGTTGCACATTGCCCTGGGCAATTCAAGGTTTGATCTGCACCAGCTTCCACAGCAGGGCAACCCGGAAACTGTGCCCATGTGCTCAGGGAAGTCATAAAAAATATGCAGGTCGCTAGTGCCTTATTCATTGGAGTATTCTGCCGTAATTGTGTCCAAAGATCATGCAGTTATTTGGGATTTGGATAAAAAAATTGTTAAATGGAATAGTCAATCTTTCATCGGTTTATGACATAAATCATTTGATGGATAAGCAAATAAATTCGGTCATTCGATTTATATTTTGTTCATTTGTAACAAAACGAGTACACATGAAGAGTTTATTTCACGCTTTAGGTATAATCACCCTTTTGACAGCGTTGTCTTGTAAAAAATTGGAATTTGACAAAATCGCATCAACAGCCTGGAATCCCAATCTGGCAGTACCTCTTGGTTATGGCACATTTGACATTTACGACATATTTGAATACCATGACACATCAGAACTCGTGGTAATTGATCCCAATTCTGGCCTAATCGCCTTACTTTATAAAAGTGATTTGGTGGTAGCCACCGCCGAGGATTTTGTTGCATTAAATCAATTCAATCAAACATTGTCCTTTAGTGGTAGCGCATTGAATTTACCGTCTGTGGGCACTTTCAGCGGAACTTATAATTTTCAAAATCAGCAAAATTTGACGGTCGATGTGCCAATGGGGGTGGAAATTCACAACTTCCACTTGAAAAGCGGCATCATGACGGTCACGGTAAGCACCAATCTTGCTCACAGTCTGACCACACAAATAACGCTCCCTGGGTTAACACAAAATGGTGTCCCCATGCAGCAAACGGTGCAACTGAATTACACAGGAACGGTTCCGCATTCCGCTACGGCCATATTTAATATTGGTGGCGCATCGATGGATTGTACAGTAAACGGTACAACAGTGAATACCCTGCAAGTGAATTTTAACAATACCATCACTGGTTCGGGTGCAGCGATTAATGGCACTGAATTTATTGAGGCAAATTTCTCCTCGAATAACATGGCTTTCGATTTGGTTCAGGGGTATTTTGGACAGCAATCTGTTTTGAATTTGGAAGACTCTGTTTTGATTAAATTATTTGAAAATGGTGATGGTCAAGGCTATTTTGAACTTACCAATCCGCGATTGAAATTGTATGTGGAGAACTCAATTGGTGTTCCTGTTCGGCTCAATCTCTCGAATCTGAGAACGATCAATGTTTACAACAACCAGGAGTTTGTTATGGCCAATTACCCGGCCGTTCACGACATCAATTTTCCAACTGTAGTGGGTGGTGTTGCCAACACGCTGATTGAATTCAACAAGGACAATACCCCAAATTTGGTCAATGTGATTTCTCCGGTACCGCAACACTTGGTTTTTGCAATCTCCGCGCTCACAAACCCCACCGGTCCGGGACCTGCACTGAATTTTTTGAGGGATACCAGCAAAGTGAAAGTGCGCTCTGAATTGGAACTGCCGCTAGAAGGATTTGCCCATGGTTTTGGTGTGAAAGATACTTTCAATTTTAACTTGGGCGTTCCCGTAGAAGAGATTGAATATGTGATGTTTAGGCTAATCGTAGACAATGGTTTTCCAGTTAAAATTAGTGCCCAATTGCGATTTTTGGATGAGAATTACCAACCCCTTTTTGAGGCTTGGGACGCACCGGTGTTGGCGGTTGATGCAGGTTTGGTGGATGGCACCGGGGTTGTTTATGAGCGCAGAGTCAAAGTAACGGATGTAGCTGTAGACGAAACAAAGTTGGATTTGCTCAAACAAGCGAAATACATTGAGGTGGATTGCCGGGCTAAGACTAAAGATGCACTCACCGGGAAAATCGTTAAGATTTTCGATTGGTACAACATCTACGTGAAACTCGGGATGCAAATACAGGCCAAAGTTAAACTCTAATGCTTAAGGTTATGAGAGCGACTAATTAAACGATCCTTGTCTCGGTGCTTTTGAGTGCAACGCTACAATTATTTGCGCAGCGCAATTTTACACTGTATCAATTTCAAAATACGCACCAATCCCTGTATTTGAATCCGGCGTTCAGACCGAATATCCGAACCTATGTTGCAGCAGGAATGGGGCTCTTTACTTTTGGTGTGAATCATTCCGGGTTTACATTCAACGATTTGCTCACGCCGAGATCCATTGACGACTCACTTGTGTTCAATGTTCCGAACGCGTTGAGTAAAATGGCCAAGGTGAACCAACTGAGTTTTGATTTGCAGAATGAACTTTTCGGATTGGGTATTCGTGCGAAGAAATTGCATTTGATGTTTTCCGTGGTTGTGAAGAATCAATTCAATTTTTTCTATCCAAGGGATTTGTTTCGCTTTGTGTTTGAGGGGAATGGCACCTCTTTCCTGGGTGAACGTGCCGATCTCGACGGTTTAGGCTTTAAGTTGAATTCTTATGTGGAATATGCCGCAGGAGTGAACCGCTCGTTTTTGGATGACAAACTTTCCATAGGTCTTCGCCCCAAATTGATTTCCGGTATTTACAATGCACATACATCCCGTTCCCAACTCGGAATTCACACCAATGACTCAACTTTTGACATAACGATTGATGGCGCCATGACCGTGAAAACATCTTTCTTAAATCCTTTGCTCGACAGAAACTACCTCGCTGGACTGAGCAACGGTTTTAATTTTAAAAATATTGGTTTTGGTCTGGACTTAGGAGCACAATATACGATCGCGGAGCGTTTCCAACTTTCGGCATCGGTAGTGGATTTGGGCTTTATCAAATGGAATGCAAACAACCGGAATTTTGTTTCCAACGAAGTAAACTTTACTTTTAAAGGTATCGATTTGAACTCTTATTTTTCGGATTCCAGCAATTACGTGAATGGTTTTCTGGATAGCGTGCAGGGCGTCTTCAATGCGACAGAAAATACGGATGCTTATGTGACGTCGCTGAATACACGATTTTTTCTGGGTGCGAGAGCCAAAATTGCCCCCATGCTTTATTCTAACGTTTTGATGTTTAACGAATTTGTTCTTGGAAATTATTCACCCGGCTTATCTCTTGGAGCCACGCTTCAGGTGAAAGAATTTCTGACGTTATCGGCAAATTACATGGTTTATGGTCGTTTTGCCAAGAATATTGGGTTAGGGGTAAATTTTCGCTTGGGAGGTTTTCAATTTTTTGCAATTGCAGACAATTTGTTGGGTATTCTTGATGCTAAAAATGCGAAGAACTGGCACCTTAATATCGGTTTATCGTCGAGCATTGGAAAACCTGACACGAAAAAGAATAAAGCAGTAGATGAAGGGACGGCACTTTGATCGGAATAATTGAATTTTATGCAATCAACTCAATTCCGCTTCTGCCTGGACATGGCCTTGTGTATTTCAAAGAAATAATAATCGATGGTTTTGTAGGAGCCATCAGGCACGGGCGTGGCGGCAGGACTCTGTACAATGTATCCCTGCGCATCAATCAAAACGTAGTGAGGCGTTGTGGTAAGTTGAAACATTTTTAGCGTTTCTTCTCCGTTCTTAGGAATTACAATTTTCCAAGGAATCGATGTTGAGTTCAGTTTGTTTTCGATTTTCGCCCAATCCTTTTCGTTCAATACCACAGTTAAGAAGGCCACGCTGCTGTTGTATTTTTCGTACAAGTTTTTCAACATTTCAACTTGCAAGATACTTGAAGTTTGATCAATGTTTACGAATTGAATGTAGGTGTATCTGGGTTGGTACGTTTTTAAACCGAGCTCTTGATTATCGCTGTTGAGGAAACTGTATTCCGGGGCGGCCGAACCGGGATTCAATTGCCGCAATTTGGACAAGGTGTTTTTCGCTATGATTTGATTTTCTTTGAATAATCCATGGTTGGAAATACTGTCAAGAATCAAATGAATTCTCGATTGGGGATATTGCTTTTCGTGATAAACCTCTGCCAAACTCATAATCATAACGAGCTCTCGAAGACGGACATTCGCAACACGGTAATCTTTAGCCATGAGGTTGACCATTTTTGTAGGTGAACCGGCTAAAATGGCTTTGTAGATTTGATTATTCAACTCAGGTGTCAGACTTTCGAAGTAATTTTTGAAGAAGCTTTTGACATACATCATGTATTCCTCATTGCGGTAGTACACGGTGAAGGGAGCCAAATTGACGGTGTATCGCGTTCTCTCGTTACGTGCACCTACAAAATTCAAATCCTCTATGGATGCGGTTCGATATTTTACGTAAGTGCGCATGAATTCGTCTTGCTCGTTTTCGTAGTATTTTCCCACTTTATTTTCGAATACGATTAGATTTTTAAGAAAGGTTGAATCGCGTTTCGTTCGGAGGTGGTAGTTGTCGCCCATGAATTGGTCGTACCACGCATTGTAAGCAATGATTTTATAGTTGATATCTTCGGGTGACAAATCCAAAAGTCGCGATTCGAGCTCATTGCCCAAGGGGTTGATGAAATTTCTTAGTCTTTTGTTAGAAATCGCGATTTTGTAATTTCCACCGGGCTCTGCAAATAGATAGCAGTAGTCTTGGTTCACAGAAATTTTGATTTTTTCTGTCTCCTCCAAATAGAAACTGAGCTGAAACGTACTGTCGGAGCCCAATTTTGCCTCGGTCAAGAAAGACATATTTTGTGTAAAGTAATCTTCGAAGCGTTCTACTTTTATTCTGGCATCTGCAGGTGCAAGCGCTAGCCCGGATATGCTCACGTTTTTTTGAGCCAAGGAGGCGTTCAAAGTCAAAGAGAGCAAAGGAATCAGCAACGATTTTACGGAGGTAAACATGTTTTTAGTGATTTGATTGATGCAAAGTCAAAAATTGAACCACTACATAACGATTAACTCCGGTTGGGTTACAAATGCGGAGATATCGCCTTTGTTTTTGTAGATTTCGCGCACTATTGTTGCGTTGATAGAACCGTATTCTTGACGGGTCAGTAGAAACACACTTTTAATGCCCGAGAGTTGGTCATTGGTGTGGGCAATGGCTCGCTCATAGGAGAAGTCACGAGAATCTCTTAATCCACGTATTAAGAATTGAGCCCCTTTGGATTTTGCAAATTCTACTGTCAAACCGGTATAGGCCTCAACCGAAACGGCATGACCGTCAAATAACGCACGAATGTGACGAATACGTTTCTCCAAATCGAACAGATAGGATTTACTTTCATTCACACCGATGCCAACAATAACGTGGTCAAAAAGTCCTAAGGCTTGAAAAACAACATCTTCGTGTCCTTTGGTAAAGGGGTCAAATGAACCCGGAAAAAGTCCTATCTTCATAGCGTTTATTGCAAGGTTTCGGGGTTCTCATTCGCGAAAAAGCTGAAATGAACCCCGCCATAATTTCTCAAAAATAGAAATTTCTCGTGAGTGCTGAAGTCATTTTGCTTGCCGTGCTCCAAAATGAGCATTCCCTTGGTTTTCAATAATTCGCGTTCAAAAACAAGAGCAATGAGATAGTCGTAGTATTTGTAGTCGTAGGGTGGATCGGCAATAATTATATCAAATTGTATATCAGCAATTTGCAAGAATTTTATAGCGTCATTCTTTAAAAGTCTGATTTGACTCAAATGATGTTTTTTACAGATTTCACCAATGAACCTGAGGCAGGCCACATTGCGATCAACTCCATAAACGTGTTGTGCACCGCGCGAAGCAAATTCTAAACTCAGACTACCGGTACCGGTAAACAAATCCAGAATTTCACAATTTTCAAAATCAAAATTATTGGACAGAATATTGAACAAAGCCTCTTTGGCGAAATCGGTCGTTGGCCGGGAATCAAAAGCTTTGGGCACTTGAAAACGAATACCTTTCAATTTTCCACCAACTATACGCACAACAACTGATGTTTAATTTTTGATTGAGTAGCCAGGGAATATGAATTCTGATGATTCAATTGGACTAAATTTGAGAATTCAGCGTATAGTGTTTCCATACCCGGGTCCGCATGCCAGATGATTTGCATGGTTTTATCCTTAAAATCGCCGTTGTTCCAAATATGCATGGAGTAATAATACACATCCTCAACAGCGCTAAAGTCAAAAGTGTTGAAGAATTGCAGTTTATTTTTTGCAACGAGATAAACCGAGAAAAAATTTGGGTTCAAAACAATGTGCAGTGCAGGTGGAAAACTGTCTTTTGAGAAAATCCCACGCAAGAGGTGGGTGGTTTCATGCTGAACAACAATTCGGGGGTAGCGCACTACGAAAAAGCGCTTGATCCAATCTTCAATTTCGTAAACCACAACCAAGGTTTGTTCATAAAAACGATTGTGTTCGATGAGGTTGTTTGACGTTCCAAAGCACAATTCGAAGATGTCTTTGGCGCTACTTTCACCAAAAATCTGTTGGGGGGCTAAAGTTGCCCTTGGACCGGAATAGGAAAGACTGATTTCACTGTCAAAATCGAGCAGGTTTTCTGCGCGTAAAAAATTCGAGCAATCCTCTTTTTTGAGTTCCGCCGTTCTGGATTTGAGCGGCAAAAGTCCTTCTCGAACAATTTCCGATGAACCGGAATCAATGATAGCAAAACGCAAAGCATTTTGACTGACTTCGAAACACAGTTGATGCATGTTCGAAGATTAGTCCCAGTTGGATGAAAGTGCCGGCGAATTCGTTGAGCCGAAGGAATAAACTTTCTCTTCTTTTTTGAATTTTGTCACAAAAATTCCTTCAACCATCAAGGTAGGAATTTTAACCCCGTTGTATTCTACACTATCCATTACAGTCATAGTGAATTTCTTTCCAGTGCCGGGAATGTAGAAAATAGAGTCAACCACAAAATCGGGGAAGCCCATTTTCTCTCTTCTTTTTCTGTAGGACTCAGAGCCAAATGACGATTCGTAGAAGGAAGACAAAATGGTGTCGCGAACAAAACCTTTCAAATCAGCAGGTGGGTTGGATGATTTAGCCAATTTACTGGCTTCCTGTTCGGTCATGTTAAAGTCCAAAGCTCGGTTGTCTTTAGGACCATAAATAAACGCACGTTCTTCTGGAGTGAGAGGTCTATTGGGGACACCACCATTTTTGATGGCAACTTTTATTTTTCCTTCCAAGATAAACTTCTTGAGCGCATCAAAATCTTTTGCATAAGTGCCGTTCATGTCCTTGAAAGCAATTTGAGCCGTTTTGATATCTGACAAGTTCTGTTTGATCAATTCGTCCATCTCTTTGTCATAGGCCTTCGCGTTGTCGATGGTAATCACATCATTGGCCACCGTGTAGTAAATATAAATACCACCAAGACCCAATACCAAACCGACAATTGATGCAACTTTGGCCAAATTCGTTCCCATAGAAAAAATGAGCATCACCACACCCGATAGTGTCAACAGTAAGGTGGCTGTAACAAATCCTTTGGGTTGTTCTGTATTTTGTCCGATAACAAATAGTGCCAAACCGAGAAGGATTAAGATGGCTGGTAAAGAGAACTTCTTAAGAGATGCAGATACGTTGTTATTCATGGTACGTTTTCTAATAATGTGCTGACAAAGCTACTATAATTTTAAAATAGGGTCGAATCGCAGAATCAATTTTTTGAACAGATTAATCAACGGCTGAAAACCAGAATTTTAGTTAACAACCACCACCAGATATTTGCTGATTTTCCAAAACTCATAGACATTCAGGATGTTGATTGTCTTGTTGTTTCCTTGGTCGATGATCTCGTAGGAACTGGAGGGATGATCACTGATGATGGATATTTTTTTTCCGATGATTTGAATTTTTTTCTTTTCAAAGCGGTCAATTTCCGTGAAGTAGTCTTCGTTGAACCCATCTTTGAGGTTTGATTTCTTTCCGATTCCAATGAAGCCTTTAGTTTGAACAACCACATTATTTTTCTTCAGTTCATCCATAGTACCGTAAACATAGAAGGCTTTTGCCAATTCTTTTTTTGCGTTTTGCGCCAGATTGGACTGCTCAATGTATGCGTCGAAAAGCTTGGAATAGTCTTGATCTTGATTGGTGAGTGAAACTTGTAATTCCTGAATCAAAGCATCTTGAGCCAGCAATTTTTCCTGTAAGGCCTCAAGCATTTGATAGAGTTGGCCTATCAAAGCTTCTTTTCCTTCAAGTGTTTTGTTGAGGGATTGGATTTTTTTTTTGTTCTCATCGCGCAAGAATTGAATGTTTTTCAACTCCTGCATGAGCCAGTCTTTTTGGCTGGCGTTTTGAATTCCTTTTTCAGAGATGAGTCGAATTTCATTCTCCTTGTGTTGAATTTTGGCTACGTTTTCCTGTATTTCCGTAAAAACACTTAGTGATTCGTCGATAAGAGCCTCTTTTTCCTGATTTTCGGCTTGCAAACGGCGAAGTTCATTGCGCAATTCAATGATTTCTTCATTTTCTTGATTCTTGGAGTTGTTTTCTGAATTACAAGAAAATAGGATGAAAATTAGCAGTGTGGGCAACAAAAAACGGTGTGCTTTCATGAATTGACTTTTGGACAAATTAACGAACATTTTTTCAAACTCTTGCTTGAGATTTTCAAGTGTTTAGCATCATTTATTCAGTGTTCATTGTTCAAAAATTAGCTTGAATTGCTCTTATTAAGTACCTTGTGAAGAGTCTGTAAAATCCAACTTTACATATATTCGCAAAAAATAACATGCGCATGAAATTACCTTGGATCAAAGCAACCCTATTTTTTTTGGCAGTGAATTTTATTCCAGGCTATTCCTTTTCTCAGGACGATGACGAAGAAGATTATGGCAGTTATGGCACAGAGTCTGGCGTGAAAAGATATTGCACCCCCAAAGTTATTGGCCTAAGTCCCCAACGTTTGGTCACGGTTGGATATGATTTCGCGGCCTCTCACGACATTACTGCAAGTGCGTTAGGAGATTTTGCCGGTCAAACGGGGCGCGTGAATAATTATATGGGACTTTACCTGGGCGCCAATTTGCCCGTGATCAGCACCCATAAGTTTTTGATGAACATCGGAATGAACTATGTCGGTTCGAACTTTTCATTTGCCAATGACAGTTTGACCAATCCATTTTTGCAATCGTTGCAAGGTGGAATCCGAACTTTTGGATTGAATACAACCATCTTCAAACCACTGAATGAAAAACATTATTTGTTGGCTTTTTTGGCCGGAGACTACAACGGCGATTATAATTTCAGGCGTTTTCAGGATATTTCATTTCTTAAAACGACGGTCGTTGCCGTTTTTGGCTGGAAATTTCATGAGCGTTTTCAATTCGGATTCGGTGCAACGCAGACTTACAGGGCAGGGGAGAAGAGTTTGTTGCCGGTAATTCACTACAACTACACTTCTAAAAATGACAAATGGGGTATTGCCCGCGCGCATGCACTATCGTTATGCATTTACGCGCCGCGACTTACTGTTGGCAGGATTTGAAGTGGTTGGCAACAGTTACCACTTGGCAAATGTAAATGGGAGATATCCGCATCATACTTCGGTGCCGGGCTATGATCCAAACAATATCGAATTCAGACGTTCTGAGATTCGCTTTCGCTTGGAATACTTCAAACAACTCTCTGATTTATTTGGAGGTTCGAAATCAGCCGATGCAACGAAAGTAAAATCGAAAATCGGTGCTATGGCTGATTTTATTTGGTTGAGCGTACAAGCGGGCTACATTTATGCATATAGATTCAACGTGGATAGTGGCAACGATTTCCGACCCTTCGGTTCTGATAAACCTTATGTGATGGAAAACCAGATGAAGCCGGCGCCATATTTTCAGATCTCTTTGAATTTGGTGAGTCCTTGATATTGTTTTGAGACTAGAGTTCAACAAAAAAAAAGCCGCGATTTCGATGCGCGGCTTTTTTGTTTTTCAAGATTTTTGTTTCGAGCGTGTAGAAATCTCTTTCCCGAGAGAAAGATTCGAATATGTCAACAATTCACTCTCGTTCGTTTTTGTCATTTAAAAAATATTTCTGTGTCAAGAGAATTTTGAACGAGTTCCAGAAAGTACTCATTTTCTAGAACACCGTAGCTCGAAATCATTAAGAGGTTGATTGCTTTTTTGGTCTTTGTAGCGTTTTGAAAAACACCAATCTTTCGTCTAAGATTTGCTGCATATTCTTTGTCAATGATGAACTCGTCATTTGAAAATTTACACTCCACAATATTGATCACTTGATCTTGTCGGTCTATTAAAAAATCGATTTGAATTTTTTGACCATTTGTTTGTCCAGACCAAGTATCTTGGAAGGAGTTTACTTCACTGATTCCTAAGGCGAGCTTAATTTCTTTCACATGAGCCAAACACACTTGTTCAAATGCCAATCTTTTCCAAGTATTGAACACAGGTTGATTTTGAATATTTAGCCAGTAATTCTGTTCTTTCTTTTGATTTGCAACTATGATGAAACGGAAATAGAAAGACGTGTAGAAATCTGATAATCGGTAAACGGTATTTTTCTTTTTAGAATCAAGACTCGTGTACGACGTGATAAATCCACTTTCTTCCAATTCCATAAGCACTTTGCTCATTGTGCCTCCGCTGCGTAATTTACCTGTTTCGATCAATTCGGTTCTTGTTAAGCCTTTGCTCTTACTTGCCAAAATCTCAACAGTTTTTTCGTAAACGGCATGCTTTCTAAATAGTGCTTTGTACAGTTGTTTAAATTCATTTTTGAGCGGTGCATTTGAATCAAAGAATACAGATTGAATTACTTGAGCCACACTTTGTCCTTTATGAATTTGTTCTAAATAAAATGGAACTCCCCCCATGACCATATATAGGAGCACAACCTGATTTGGAGTAAAATTACACCCTCGTTCGCGCAAGAACTCTGATGTTTCTTTTAAATTAAAGGGCTGAATTTTCATTCGTGCAGTGAGCCGGTTGTGAAGTCCTCCTTTAGACTCAATGACGTTGTTGATCATCCAGGATGCTGCTGAACCGCAAACAATAAGGAGTATGTTCTTTTGTCCATCTGCCCAGTTGTTCCAAAAATGTTCGAGTCCGGAAATGAAATCAGAATTTCGGGTGTCAAGCCAGGGGAGTTCGTCGATGAAAATGACTTTTTTCTCATTTGAAGAGATGGATTCGAGGTGCTCAATTAACTTGAAGAAGGCTTCAATCCAATTGTTTGAAGCTTGAAATTCTTTTGAGCTAAAACGCTGCAATTGCAAATCAAAATTCAGAAGTTGCTGCGAGGTGGCCGCATTCGCGAGACCCGTAAGATGAAACGCAAATTGATTGTCATAGTACTCGCGAATGAGATATGTTTTCCCTACACGCCGTCTACCGTATAGCGCCAAGAATTCAGAGCGATCGCTCCTTTTCAGTCGATCAAGCACGCGTAGTTCATCCTGTCTACCGATTATTTTCGCCACCAAATTTCAGTTAATCAGCCAAAAGTAATAAATAGATTCTAAAAATGGCTGATTTTATGTGTTAAATCAGCCAAAAAGTTATAATAAACATTTTTCTGGCTGATTACGAGTGGAATTTGAATAACGTTTAAGTCATCTGATACAAATGAATCGAGCGCTGAACACTTTAGAAACAGTATCTATTCTCCTCAATCAATTTCTGCGCAATCATCTGACGTGCTTCTTTGATGTTGAAAGGTTCTGTTTTGGTGAATCGCTTCAAGCCCATAAGCATTACGCGCAATTCATCACCTTCCGCAAAGGAGTTGATGGCGTCTTTGGCTGCTTTGTGTATTAAATCAGCTGCATCGTAGAAATAACTTCTGCAAATTGCGATGTCCAATTTGGAGGCATCTTCACCATGTTTATTGATTTTCTTTTGGACACGTAGCAATGTTGATTCTGCCGCGTAAGTGTACATAGAAATATCTGAAATATTCATCAACACCTCTTGTTCTTTGGCAAGTGTTTGCATCAATTTTTGAACTGCCGAACCAGCCACCATCAAAATTACTTTTTTGAAATTTTCGATGTAGATGAATTCTTTGCCCAATGGTCCATCCGGTATTTCAACGTCATCTGGAATCGACATCAATTCGCCGGCTACTTTCATTGCTGGTCCCATTAAATCCAATTCACCTTTCATGGCGCGACGTAGAATTATGTCCACCATCAACATACGATTGATTTCGTTGGTTCCTTCAAAAATTCGGTTGATACGCGCATCACGGTAACCGCGTTCAATCATAGATTCAGCCGAATAGCCCATACCTCCGTGGATTTGAACGCCTTCGTCAACTACATAATCCAAGGCTTCTGAACCTAGAACTTTCAGCAAAGCACATTCAGGCGCAAATTCTTCAATACCTTTTAATGTTGCTTGACCTTTTTCTATTCCGTCCGCAACAAACTGATTGATAGCGTCTTCGATATTTTGACCGGCACGGTAAGTAGCTGACTCAGTGACGTAAGTGCGGATAACTTGCTCAGCCAATTTATGACGAATAGCACCATATTTTGAAATCGAACGACCAAATTGTTCACGTTCATTGGCATAATTAACTGAAGTGGTGATAGCACCTTTTGCACCACCCATAACACCAGCCGCCAACTTGATGCGACCAATGTTCAAAATGTTCAATGCGATTTTAAAACCGTTCTGACGCTCGGAAAGCATGTTCTCCACTGGCACTTTCACATTGTTAAAGAAAACCTGACGCGTGGATGACCCTTTGATACCCATTTTCTTTTCCTCCGGGTTCAATGAAATACCTTCTGAATCAGCTTCTACGATGAATGCCGTCAATTTTTCGTCGTTATCGATTTTCGCAAAAACGGTAAACAAATTCGCAAAACCACCGTTCGTGATCCACATTTTTTGTCCGTTAATGATGTAATGTTTTCCGTCATCTGAAAGAACAGCTTTAGTTTTACCAGAATTGGCATCAGAACCGGAAGATGGTTCAGTCAAACAATAGGCCGCTTTCCATTCTCCAGAAGCTAATTTTGGGATATATTTCTGTTTTTGCGCCTCGTTTCCGTAATACAAAATCGGCAAAGTTCCAATTCCCGTATGCGCTCCATAAGCCACTGAAAAGGAGAAACCTTTACCAAGATATTCTGTCGCCAAGAGCGAAGTAGAAAAATCAATACCCATTCCACCCAAATCCTCTGGAACTGTTAAGCCTAACAGGCCCAATTCGCCTGCTTTTTCAAGAATCCTTGGCATCAGGCCTTCCGTCATGGCATCGATAGCATCCAGATTTGGTACAATTTCCGCTTCAAGAAAATCATCACACATCTGCGCAATCATGCGCTGTTCTTCATTAAAATCTTCCGGTGTAAAAATGTCCTCCGGATTTGTCTTTCTGATGATAAATTCACCTCCTTTAATTGCTTTCATTTTGTTTTTTTTAGCTATTGGCTTTTAGCTGTTAGCTATTGGCTTTTAGCGGATTAATAATTATGTTTGAATTCTTTAATGTTCAGGATGATCGTTCGCCAAAAGTTAAAGCGCAGCGATTGAAAAGCAAAAAGCCTTCTTATTCCCACCCTCTCAATTCTTTGCAAACTCTAATAAATTTCATGGCTGAATCAATTTGCGTTTCGTTTATGCTGTAATACAATGATTGCGTATATGCTTCAATGGCTTCATCTAAATTACCTTGATTTTGGTGCATCAATCCCAAGTAAAAATGAATATCTGATTCTTCCTTATTTCTCAACCTTTGCGAGCGCATCAACAAATCTTCGGCCTCGAGATAACGTTTTTCTTTGATGAGCACCAAGGCCAATTGTGTATAGGATGGAAAATAATTCGGGTCAATTTCCAAAGCCTTTTTGTAATGTTTTTCCGCATCGGCATTGTTCCACGAATCGTAAGCCAATTTGCCCAATTCAAAATGTGGTTCAGCGCGATCCGGATAAACCTGAATCAAATCATTGATTTTATCCACAGCTCGTTCATAGTATTTATCTCTCAAATCCAGAGAAATGAGGTAGAGTTTTTCTTTAAATGCTGCAAAATCTTTGGTCATCGTTTTTGTTTTTGGCTGTTAGCTTTTGGCTGTTGGCTTTTAGTTGTTGGCTATTTGCTGTTAAATGATTCGTTTTTATTTGGTTGGCTAATAAAATCTGCGAAAAGCTGAAGCACAGCGAACTAAAATCCAACTACTTACTTCAACAATTCAATTACTCCCGCGGCGCCCTGACCTGTTCCTACACACATGGTTACTACACCATATTTTTGGTTTCTACGACGCAATTCGTTTATGATTTGAACGGTTAGTTTTGCGCCTGTACAACCAAGCGGGTGCCCCAAAGCAATCGCTCCACCGTTCACATTCACAAGGTCTGGTTTAATTCCTGTTTCACGGATTACAGCCAAAGATTGTGAGGCAAAGGCTTCGTTCAATTCGAACAAATTAATGTCGTCTAGTTTCAGTCCAGCAGCTTGAACGGCAGCCGGAATGGCATCCACAGGACCAATTCCCATAATACGCGGTGGCACGCCAACAACTTTGTATGACAACAATTGCGCGACAGGCTCAAGATTCAATTCTTTCACCATATCTTCTGACATCATCAACACAAAAGCTGCACCGTCTGATGTTTGTGAAGCGTTCCCAGCTGTCACCGAACCATTGGCAGCGAAAACAGGCTTTAACTTGGCTAGAGCCTCCATATTTGTCCCTGCACGCGGACCTTCATCTGTGTCAACCACAAATTTCTTCACCTGACGTTTTTCGTTTTCATCCAAGAAAATGTGTTCCACTTCGATTGGAACAATGTCCTCTTTAAATCGACCTGCAGCAATAGCCGCCAACGCTTTATCGTGCGAAGCCACAGAAAAGGCATCTTGGTCTTCGCGGGAAACGTTATATTCTTTTGCTACCGCCTCTGCTGTTAAGCCCATTCCCCAATACCAATCCGGATTTTCTTTTCCAACTTTCGGGTTCGGAACAATTCTCCAACCGCCCATAGCCATTATCGACATGGACTCAGCACCGCCAGCAATGATACAATCTGCCAAACCAGCTTCTATTTTTGCTTTGGCGAGCGCAATGGTTTCCAATCCAGAGGCGCAATAGCGATTTACGGTCATACCTGGCGCTTTGTCAGTACCCAAAGCCATGAGCGAAATCATTCGCCCCACGTTCAACCCTTGCTCCGCTTCTGGCGTTGCGTTTCCGACAATTACGTCATCCACCCTAGCCGGATCTAAATTGGGAACAGTTTCCAATATTTTTTTAATCACTGCCGCCGCAATATCATCCGGGCGACTGAATCTAAATCCACCACGGCCAGCCTTCCCGACTGCCGAGCGATAACCTGTTACTATATATGCTTTTTTCATTTTTAATAGCTATTGGCTATTGGCTATTAGCAATTGGATCGAGAAAGTCCAAGGGCTACTTTTAACTAAAAGCTAAAGCGTAGCGCGCTAAAAGCCAAAAGCTGATTTTAATTCCTCAAAATTTTCCCGTTTTTCACAATGCTTTCGATGCGCTCAAGGGTCTTTTTCTCGCGGCACAATTCCAAAAAGGCTTTGCGTTCTAAATCCAACAAATACTGCGGACTTACTTTGGTGCGCTCGGATAAATCGCCACCGCACATCACGTAGCCCAATTTTTCGGAGATTAAGGCATCATGCTCAGAGATGTAATTTCCACTCAACATCGAGTTGGCTCCGACATACACAATTCCCAGTCCTTCTTGGCCCAAAACTTCGATGTTTCGTTCCTGAATGGGTGCTTGATATCCGCCGTTTGACAATTCCAAACACGCTTCTTTGGCACGTGTCAATTGGTATTCTCGACTTACGATAACCTCATCCACACCTTCGCGCAAATAGCCCAATTCGAAGGCTTCATACGCTGATGTTGCCACTTTTGCCTGACCGATAGTCAAGAATTTATCGCGCAAACGGTTGATTCTGATGTCGCCATCATGCAATTCGTTACTCAAGCGTTGGATGAATTCTTTTGTTCCGCCGCCACCTGGGATGAGTCCAACACCAAATTCAACCAATCCGATGTAGGATTCAGCATGAGCGATTACTTTATCAGCATGCATGATTAATTCGCAGCCACCACCCAAAGTCAAATTGTGCGGTGCTGCAACCACTGGCACGCTACAATAACGCAAGCGCATCATCGTGTTTTGGAAGGCGCGAATCGCAAAATCCAATTCGTCATAATCTTGCTCAATAGCCATCATGAAAATCATGCCCACATTGGCTCCGGC
>JBBIIM010000015.1:0-8981 GCA_037446475.1 Crocinitomicaceae bacterium
GAACCGACCATTTTTTAGTCTGAGCGCTGTTCATTCGGGGGTTAAAGAGGTTCGCGAGGTGATTCAACAGGCTGAGCAAAACACGATTTTCAATGCGGGTCGTAGTCCCATTTTGTTTATTGATGAAATTCACCGCTTTTCAAAATCGCAACAAGATTCGTTGCTTGGTGCTGTGGAAAAAGGTGCTGTAACGCTGATTGGTGCCACTACGGAAAATCCATCGTTTGAGGTGATTTCGGCTTTGTTGTCGCGGTGTCAGGTGTATGTTTTAGAGTCGCACAGCCGTGAAGATTTGGAGTATTTACTCAAAAAAGCCATTGCCGAAGATTCTTACATAGCGTCGCGGAATGTTGAATTGCGTGAGACGGAAGCGTTGCTCAAACTTTCTGGTGGCGATGCTAGGCGTTTGTTGAATGTGTTTGAGTTGGTTGTTGGAAGCATCGAAAGTGATCGCGTGGTGATTACAAACGATGTGGTTTTGTCTTCGGCGCAGCAAAATACGGTGCTCTATGACAAAACGGGCGAACAGCACTATGATATAATTTCGGCATTCATTAAATCCATTCGGGGGAGTGACCCCAACGCGGCGGTGTATTGGTTGGCTCGCATGGTAGAGGGCGGTGAAGACCCGAAATTCATTGCACGTCGTTTACTGATTTTGGCGTCTGAGGATATTGGTTTGGCGAATCCAACTGCTTTGGTTATTGCCAACAGTACATTTCAAGCTGTACAAGCCATCGGTTGGCCGGAATCGCGGATTATTCTGTCTCAGTGTGCAATTTATTTGGCACATTCTCCAAAAGGCAACGCGTCATACAAAGCAATCAACAAAGCGCAAAGTGTAGTGCGCGAAACAGGCGATTTATCTGTGCCAATTCATTTGAGAAATGCACCTACTAAGCTCATGAAGTCGATGGGTTATGGCGAAGAGTACAATTATCCTCATGATTTTCAAGGCAATTTCATTGATCAGGAGTACTTGCCGGACGAAATAAAAGGTACTCAATTTTTCGAAGCGGGTAGTGGAGCCAAAGAACGCGAAATTTCAGAAGCTATGAAAATTAGATTCAAAGGGAAATACGAATAATTACCGAGAACACATTGCACAATGAAAACCTTGCAAATACTCAGACACGCCAAGACAGAACGCATCAACCCCGGACAGCAGGATTTTGACCGCAGACTCACCGAAAGAGGCTTGGGGCAAATGGCTGATTTGCTACAGAACAGAAAGGATTATTTGCAGCAAGCCGAGTGCGTTCTGGTTTCATCGGCCGAACGCACGCGCATGACGCTCGAGCAGTTGAAAGATCTAGTGAAACCGGAGGCGGTTCAATGGTATGATGAACTCTATTTGGCTTCTTTGGTGAAAATCGCCGGGGTTGTGGCGCTGCAAGATGATGCCGTTGACAACCTTTTGCTGATTGGTCACAACGATGGACTGAGCGATTTCGTGTCTTATTTGCTCGGCGATTACGTGAGTTTGCCCACAAGCGGCTATGTTGTGTTGGAAATGGAAATTGATTCCTGGAAACACCTCTCCAAAGGCATTGGTAGCCTAAAAACCGAATTTTTCTCTCAATACCGTTGAGCTTTCCTGCCCTGAAATAGCGCAAACCCCGGATTACAATAAAATACCTATTTTCGCGATTCTTTAAAACAAAGATTTCTTTATGAGCTATTCAAAAATCAACACGATTGGCGCTTGGATTACTTTCTTCATTGCCACTTTAGTTTACTATTTTACCATTGAAGATACCATGAGTTTGTGGGATTGTAGCGAGTACATCCTATCCGCCTATAAGTTGGAAGTGGGTCACCCTCCCGGAGCTCCGCTTTTCATGATGCTGGGGAGATTATTCTCCTTCTTTGTGGGCACGGATCAAGTTGCATTTATGGTGAATCTCATGTCCGCGCTGTCGAGCTCATTTACGATTTTGTTCATGTATTGGACCATCAGTTTGTTGGCCAAGAAAATGGCGTTTTCCGGAAGTCGTACGCTGACTTCAGGGCAGATTGTAGCCATTCAGGCCAGCGCTTTTATCGGTTCATTGGCCTATGCGTTTACAGAAACATTTTGGTTTTCTGCTGTAGAAGGCGAGGTGTATGCGATGGCTTCTTTGTTTACGGCAATTATTTTCTGGGCTATTTTGAAATGGGACGAAGAAACCGCGGCCATCAAACATGGTGAGTTGGAACAAGGGGTGTCGCCCACGCGCTGGTTGATTTTGATTTTCTTCTTGCTGGGATTGGCCATAGGTGTACACCTTTTGGGTATTTTGGCTTTGCCTGCTTTGGCCTATGTGATCTATTTCAACAAATGGGAAAACACAGAATGGAAAGGCTTTGTGATAACCGGTATTACAGGGATTTTCACCCTTGCCTTCGTGCAAGACGGTATCATTCCGGGCATTGTTTCCTTAACTTCATCGGTAGAGATTTATTTCAAAAACTCAATCGGACTTCCTTTTAATATTGGTGTGGTTTTGTTCTTTTTGTTTGTTGCAGCTTTGTTGATAGGTGGCTTGTATTACACCCACAAAAAAGGTTATTCAATAGCGAATACCGCCATCTTGAGTTTGACTGTTTTACTTATTGGTTACGGTTCCTTTGCCATGATTGTGATTCGTGCCAATGCCGATACACCGATGAACCAAAACTCACCCAAAACACTGGTAAATTTGCACAGTTATTTGAAGCGTGAACAATACGGTTCTGCACCATTGCTCCGCGGTAATTATTGGAATTCACAAGTCGTAGACGCCACAGATGGTTCGCCAAAGTATGCCAGAAAATTTACCATTGAGAAAAACGACGAAGTGGTTGCCAGTTTCTATTTGGAGTCGAGCGCCAAAGCGTATGTATCGAAAAACGGTGGCGACATCGCTGAGCAATACGCCATGATTTTTGATGGCAAACGTATGAATCCGGTTTATGCAGACGGGCATACGACCTTCTTGCCTCGTATGTTTGAAAATCGCGAACAAGCCAAAATCGAACAATACAAACAATGGTCGGGCTACAATGCCAATGGGCCATCTTATTCCGAGAAGCCCGCCATCAAAACTACTGATGGACAGCGTTTGCCCACCTTCGGTGAAAACCTCACCTACATGTTCTCTTACCAGATCAATTGGATGTACTTCCGCTACTTCATGTGGAATTTCGCCGGACGTCAGAACGACATTCAAGGTCATGGTGACGTGATGACAGGAAATTGGAAATCAGGGATCAATTTCATCGACCAGCATCGCATTGGCGACCAGTCGATTGCTCCAAATTTCACCAAAAACAACCCGAGCAACAACGCATTTTATTTCCTACCGCTCATCTTAGGTTTGATTGGTCTTTTCTTCCACATTTACAAAGCGCCCAAGGATGCTTTTGTGGTCTTCTTGCTTTTCCTGATGACAGGATTGGCTATCGTTATGTATCTGAACCAACGTCCACTTGAACCTCGCGAGCGCGATTATGCCTATGCGGCGTCTTTTTACGCTTTTGCCATTTGGATTGGTTTGGGAGTGTATGCGCTCTTTGAAGCCTACAAATCGCTTTCTCGTGAAATGCTTGTGCGCGGTTTGATGATTGCAGGAGTTACTTCTTTGGCCTTCATCGTGTTTGATTTTGCAGCATTCTTGTCCATGGCCTTCATCACCATCGTTGGAGGAGCTGCCATGTTCTTAATGTTCTTGTTGAGAGGAAAAGTAAAAAATGACTTGCACGCAGCCTACCTTTCTCTGGCCTTGACCTTGGTAGTACCGATTAATTTGTGTGTCGAAGGTTGGGACGACCACGACCGCGGCGGCAGATCTATTGCCTTAGACATGGCCAAAAACTATATGAATTCTTGCGCAGACAACGCGATCATCTTCACCCATGGAGACAACGATACTTTCCCGCTGTGGTATTTGCAAGAGGTGGAAGGCGTGAAGACGAGTGTTCGGGTGTACAACCTTTCTCTCGGACAAACGGACTGGTACACGGAGCAGATGACCATGAAGGTGTATGATTCTGAGCCTTTGCCAATCAAATTTACCAAGGACCAATACGCCATGTTCACCGGAAGCATGGACAATGTGTATTTCTTGGGGAGCTATGAAGATTTGAAAGCCACGCGTGAAATAAGCCCGGAGAAGTTGGACGAAATTTTCAAAATGAAAATCGAGAACAGTCGTCCTGTATTTGAGAACAATTTGAGAGCAGCCTCTTTCCAATTGAATAAAATTTTGAGTGCGACCAATATTGCTAAGAAAGAGTTGGTGATTTTGGAGGAATTTGCCATGTCAACGGCTGGCGGTGCAGGATTGGACGAATTCAAAGCGTTTATGAGGTTGACCAACCGCGCTTTGAAAAATGCCAGAGAACTTGGTCTTTCACAAGAGCAATTCGATGCCATTCAAAAAAATGCAACGGACTTCGAAGAGTCATTTGATTATTTGCCTATCGGCTACGCGATGGATTTTGTGCGCAACGATGACAATCTCGTGAAGAAAATGACGCGTGGTGGAGAAAACCTGACCCTGCGTATTTTCCCATCATCCGGTTTCTTGATTCCGGTGGATCGTGTGGACAACATGCTCAAGCACAAAATAATCACCGAGGAAGAATCCAAGAATTTGGAGCCAATCAAGTTCAGAATCAATGAATTGGCTATCAGTCGCGAGCAGGTGATGATACTTGAAATCTTGGCGAATTTTGAGTGGGATCGACCCATTTATTTCTCTAGTCCTTATCCGAGCGAAATTGGTAAAGCACTTTACATGAGCGGTTATGTAAGTATGGAGGGCATGGTATTCCAGTTGACTCCGGTCCGCGGCAAAACAGTGGATGCTGAGAAAACTTACAAAAACCTCATGGAGACATTCTTGTGGGGTGGAATGGATAAACCCGGCGTCTTGCTGGATTACTACACGCGTCGTACTGCACTAAATCCTTACAGAAATGCGTTTAGAATTTTGGCCGACAACTATTACACCAAAATGGAGCGAGAGAAGAGAGGCAATGTGCAAACACTCATGGAAGGGGAAGAAACGCAAGCCGCTGAAACAAGCGCAAAAGCTGAGGAATACCGCAAACGTGGCGTCGCTTTGTGTTTGCGAGCGTTAGAACTCATGCCTGTGGATCGAGCCATTGATTACGGTGAAGCCAGCTCAAATCTGGCAGAGCCACGCTCGGGTAGTGAAAGCAAATACAGTTTCTCCTACAGCCACGGCAGTATGCATTCTTTTGTCCGCTTATTGTATGCCTTTGGCGACAATGAAAACGCGAGCAAATACGGCCTTAAAGTCGCGGATGAATTGGAGTCAATCATGAACTTTACTTTGGATTCCAAGCCTGCGATTGCAGCGAAAACCAGCGAGTATTTCTTCTCTGCATTGGATGCCTATTTGGAAATGAGGAATTTTGCTGAAGCCAGTCCGTTATTAGAAAGGGCAGAGGGTTATTTGGCAAAACTCAAAGGACGTTTTCAGTCATTGTTGGCTGCGATGCGCGCTGAGGATGCCGGTAAGGATCGCGATAGCAGACGTTACGATAATGCCATTCGCGAGTTCCAGATGCGTTGGGAGGATATTTCTGAGTTGATGTTTTAGGTAACTATCATGCGCTTCATCAGAAGTCCGAAATGGGTGCGTTTGTTTTTTTATTCTGCACTGTGGAAAGAAAAACAAGACGCGAAGACCTTGTTTCTGACCTTCGATGATGGACCAACGCCGAGGACAAAGGAAATCCTGAATTTACTCGAAGCATACCGTGCAAAGGCAACTTTCTTTTGTGTGGGAGCAAACGTTGAAAAATATGCTGCCGAATTTCAAGAGATTATCGATGCCGGACATGATGTGGGTAATCACAGTTTTTCGCATCCACACGGTTGGAAAGTGAGCAAGAAACACTATTTGGATGATGTTGAAAAGGCACAAAAACTCGTGAAAAGCCGACTTTTTCGACCGCCATACGGCAAGATGACTTGGTTGCAATACCGCTCTCTGCGCAAAAAATACCGCATTGTCATGTGGTCGCACTTGAGCTACGACTTCGATCCAAGCATGAATCTCGAAGATTTTTTGCATCAGCTACAACGAGATTTCAAGGGCGGAGAAATTGTTGTGTTGCACGACAACCTGAAATATTTCGATCGTTCAATGGAGGCTTTGAAAGCGATACTTTCTTGGAGTAGGGAGCAGGGGGTGGTTTGTAGCGCATTGTTGAGCAATTAATTCTTCATTGAATGCGTATTATATTTTTTTTTCAGTGGAATAATGCTTGCTGCAATCAGGCAACGACTGCGCTAATCCATTCGTCTTCAAATCGTCTAGCACGGTATTTGCCTATCTTTGCGGAAGTCATAAATCATGAAACAAATTGTCATTGCCATACTTTTCATAATCGGACATGGAGTTGTTCTTGCTCAGCAAGTAGAAAGGAATCCAACCCGAGGCGTGAAGTCAAACCACACTGTTGAATATCAAGAGAAAAGCAGTGCTGACACAGTCTTAATTAATTATCAAATAGTTGGCGATTCACACCTTTTGATTTTTACGGATCACCTTCCTATTCCCAGAGAAAATTATCCCAGGCACAATGAGCGCATGCAATACTTGTATCCCGTGATTGAAAAAATCGAGTTTTTTGAAGTGGAGACCGATGCATTTTTTGTTGTGACTTTCCTGAATACCTTACCAGAACACGAAAAATTGAACGAAATACTCTCAAAATTTGCTTTGAAGCATTACCGAATTATTCCAACATGACCAGCAAAGCAAGCATATTATTTTTCCTGTTTTTTTTGATTTTTCAACTGAAGGCACAGTGCAATTTGAATACCTCGATTTGCCAACAGAATGCTTTGGCCGGTCCCTTCTTTTTCGCCCCTGCCTCTAACAATCCCTCGACTTGTCTTGATTTTATCAACGGTCAGAATACGAACAATTACGCCTACATTGTGCTCTACATTACGCAGGGTGGGGTATTGAATCTGCTGATCAATGGCAACAATACCGGGCCGGGTGCCGGATGCTTGGATGTGGCCATATTCAACATAACCAATCTTTCTAATCCATGTGCCCAACTCTCACCCGCCAATGAAATTGGATGCAATTATGTACTGCCATGTGATGGATGTGCGGAGTTTGGTTTTGCCATAGGTGGCTGTCCGGCACAAATTCCGGCTCCCGTAGTGCAAACGGGTGATGTCATCATGATTTTGGTTGAAGACTGGAGCAATACACAAACCTCTTTTTCTCTTTCGTTGGGCAATACCCCGAATTCGGCTCAAACCGGCATTCCAAATGCGACTATCACTCCGGTTGGAACCCTTTGTTCAAATGCTGCTCCGGTTCAACTGACTGCAGTTAACATGGGCGGTACTTGGTCAGGACCGGGCGTTTCTCCTTCCGGCCTTTTTAATCCTGCCGTGGCAGGTGTCGGCAACCACACCATCACCTATTCCATAGGTTCTGCCCCTTGCAACAACAGCAGTCAAACTACAATTAACGTGATCAACTGCAGCACCTGCGCGTTCAATTTTATTCAGACCAATGTGTCACCTTGTAATGGTCAAAATAACACCTTCAATATCAGTGGATTCGTTCAATTTACAAATCCTCCGAACACCGGTGTGCTGACCATTTCGGACTGCAACGGCAACAGCCAAACTTTCAATCCGCCTTTTGTAAGTCCGTTGAATTATAGTCTAAACAACATTCCTGCGGGTGGTACTTCAAACTGTGCGGTTACCGCCACCTTTTCTGCTGCTCCAACTTGTACCATAACCGGTGTGCCATTTGCCTATCCTGCTGCTTGTGCTTGTCCTGCAGATGCCGGAACGTTTACAACGACGGTGGTTGGTCAAACCAATCTCGTGAATCCTTTCAACTTGTGTTTTGGCGATCAATTGAATATCGTTGGGAATGGGAATTTTATTCCACCAAGTCCTTCGCAAAACAACATCGTTTACGACCCCGGATTGTGGCTGTTGGTTTATCAATGTCCTCCCACAATTTTTCCTCAAGGTGAAATTAACGACGACCCGTGTTTTATTGGTGTTGCCTCAGACAACAATGCCGCCTGGCAGATTATTAACGACATTGGTGATGGAGAAACCTTCTATTTCGTCCCGATTACCATGTACAGCATGGTCGAAGGATTTTACACCAGCACGAATTCTTTGATCAATTGTTACGACTTGGGTCCTGTTTATCCGGTGACCTATCTTCCGGAGGTCATAGCAACCCAAACATCCAATTGCGCAAACGGTACAGTGACGGCAACCGTTTCCGGAGGTTCAGCTGCGGTGTACGGGTCTGCTTTTACCGCACAAAATCTTCAACCTGCCACTGCTTCGTTTCAAAATACCACAGCGAACAACAACGGAACCATCACAATTTCCGGGTTGACCAACGGACAGAATTATTCCTTTGATATTGTTGATGCCAATGGTTGTTTTGTAACAGTCAGTGGAGTTTTTCAAGGTGCTCAACCTGTTCAGATTCAATACCCTCAGCCAACTTATTGTGCCGGACAACCCAATCCAACGCCTAACATCACGGGGAGCACCGGTGGAACATTCACCTCGAGTCCTGCCGGTCTGGTCATTAATTCTACCACAGGACAAATCAATCTTGCTACATCCGCGCCGAATACATACACCATAACTTATCAAGTAGGTCCTGCGGCTTGTCCCTCAATCGCTACAACGACACTGACTATTTCAAATACAATCACCCCCACATTTGCGCAAGTAGGACCTTTTTGCACGGGGTCCAATATCCCCGCATTGCCAACTACATCATTAAACAACATCGTTGGTACTTGGTCTCCGGCAATAAATAATACGCAAACCACAACTTATACTTTCACCCCGAATGCCGGACAATGTGCTTCTTCCACAACCATGACTATTGTGATTAGCAACAGCATAACCCCGACTTTCACGCAAGTTGGGCCTTTCTGCATTGGTGCTGCAATCCCAAATTTACCAACCA
>JBBIIM010000015.1:9081-52646 GCA_037446475.1 Crocinitomicaceae bacterium
TACACGTTTACACCGAGTGCCGGGCAATGCGCAGCCACAGCGACTCTGACCATTGTGGTTACCAATGAAATTATCCCGACATTCACGCAAGTTGGGCCTTTCTGCATTGGTGCTGCAATCCCAAATTTACCAACCACGTCCACAAATAACATTATGGGTACCTGGTCTCCTGCGGTCAACAATCAGCAAACTACGACTTATACTTTTACTCCAAATTCGAATCAATGCGCGGTTGCGACCACGATGACGATTGCGGTGAATGCACCTGTCACACCGACGTTCACACAAGTAGGACCGTTTTGCCAAAATGCGACCATTCCGAATTTACCGACAACTTCCACGAACAACATCACGGGTACATGGTCACCTGCGATCAACAACCAGCAAACGACGACTTACACGTTTACGCCATCGGCTTCTGCTTGTGCGAATCCCACCACAATGACCATTAGCATTACGCCTCCGGTGACGCCCACTTTTGCGGCTGTGGGTCCTTTCTGCCAAAATGCGTCGATTCCGGCATTACCTACGACTTCAACGAACAACATCACCGGTACGTGGTCACCTGCGCTCAACAACCAGCAGACGACGACCTACACCTTTACTCCGGCTGCCAATCAATGTGCTACCACACAAACTTTGACCATCAATATCACACCGCAAACGCAGCCGACATTCAGTGCTGTGGGGCCGTTTTGTCAAAATGCGACCATTCCGGCTTTGCCAACGACCTCAAACAACGGCGTAACGGGCACTTGGTCTCCTGCAATCAATAACCAGCAAACCACGACTTACACGTTTACACCGAGTGCCGGGCAATGCGCAGCCACAGCGACTCTGACCATTGCAATCAATAACGCTACTGTGCCAACTTTCAGTGCTGTTGGGCCATTCTGTGCCGGTGCTTCCATACCTGCTCTGCCGAATACATCAAACAACGGCATCTCCGGTACCTGGTCTCCTGCGATCAACAATCAGCAAACGACCACATACATTTTTACACCTGCTGCCAACCAATGTGCTTCCACACAAACGCTGACCATTGTAATCGACCAACCCAGTGCCTTGAATATCGTGGGTGCAGATTGCACGCCCGGGCCTTTCAATTGGGTCACTTGGAACAACATTACAGCGAATTCGGCTACGGGAACATTAGGAACTATCGGTATGACGGTCTCTTTCACTTCCGGAGGACTTTTCCAAACGGCCAGTGTTTTTTCGGGAACAACTTTTCCCGCTCAATACAATTTGCCAATCAATGCCCCTGCGCTAGCCGGTCAGAATACAGGCACAATGACTTTCTGCTTCAATCAAGCGGTTACCAATCCACAAATTGCCTTGTCGAGTTTAGGAAATGCCGGAACTTCCGTCCAGGTCAATTCATCCGTACCTTACAGCATTGTCTGGTCTGGTCAAGGCATGAATTATACTTCGAATCAATCGTTTATCGGCACAGAGGGCTTCAATATTCTGCAGTTTCCCGGTACTCACACGTGCATCACTTTAAATTTCCTGGCACCCGAATTTTATTGGAACATTGTATTCGGCGCACAAACGGTGAATTGTCCGATCGAGCCAATTTGTCAAGGTCAATCCATAGTTTTGGTTGCACAAGGTTCCAACAACGTTACCTGGTCGCCCCTCACTGCGCTCGTTCCGATTTCAAACACTCAGGTACAAGTTTCTCCCAGTGTCAGCACCACCTATACCATTACGGACAACAATGCCTGTCAGTCTCAGGCATCGGTGCTTGTTGAGGTAGTTCCAAATGTGCTCCCGCAATTTGATCCATATCCGGTTTACTGCTCCGGTGCGATTGTTCCAAATTTGCCTACTACATCCATGAATAACATCTCGGGTGCATGGTCTCCTGCGATTAATAACCAACAAACCACGACCTACACGTTCACGCCGGATTCTACTAGCTGTGCGACTTCAACTACTTTGACCATTGAAATCGAGCAACCGAGCGCCAGCAACAATTCAGTTTCAATTTGCTCCAACAATTTGCCTTATTCATGGAATGGATTGACGATAAACAATTCTGGTATCTATGAAGTACTGCTGACCGGACAAAACGGCTGTGACTCTTTAGCTATCTTGCAGCTCACGGTTTTACAGGTCCAGACAAGCACCACTTCGGTAACCGTTTGTGAGAATAATTTGCCCTATTCATGGAATGGACTAAGTCTGATGACTTCAGGACAATATCAAGTCAATTTGCAAGGCTCCAACGGTTGTGACTCTCTGGCTATTTTGAATTTTACTGTAGAAGCTATGCCTGTGCCTATTTTCTTTGCAAACCAGATGACCGGTTGCGCTCCATTAACGGTAAATTTTCTTAATTCCACCGAAGGGCAATTCTTATCGTGTCAATGGAATTTCGGCAATGGAGCAATTGCTCTAGGTTGTTCAGGAGTAAACACCACTTTTTCGAGCGAAGGTTGTTATGATGTTACTTTGACCCTGACCTCTCTAAATGGATGTATTGGCGCTTCGACTTTAATTGATCTTGTTTGCGTTACGGCCTCACCGGAAGCTAATTTTATTGCAAATCCCGCGATTGTATCAACTGTAAATCCGACGGTCAATTTTATCAATACTTCAATCAACAGCACCGCTTATATTTGGAATTTTGGAGATGGCTCGGGCAACTCTAATCAGGAATCTCCGTCCTATACGTACCCTGAGGAGCAAGGGAATTATGAGGTTACATTGATTGCGGTGAATGGCGATTGTCGGGATACAACTAAACAGTTGATTGTCGTTCAATCCGAACCAATTTTTTATGTGCCAAATACTTTTACTCCTGATGGTGATTTGTTCAATCAAGTATTTTTGCCTGTTTTCTCGGCTGGATTTGATCCATACAACTACAACCTTCTGATTTTCAATAGATGGGGGGAGGTGGTTTTTGAGTCGAATAATGCTGCTGTCGGATGGGATGGAACATATGGAGGTAAAACATGTCAAGATGGTACCTATATTTGGCAAATTACTTTCAAGGAATTGGGCAGAGACAAACGACAATTAATTAGAGGTCATGTAAATCTTTTGCGGTGATTATGAAAAAAAAACTACTCGTTTTATTCAACATACTACTCACAATTCAAGCCACTGGTCAAGTTTGCCAGTATTTAGGTCCGGATCAATTCTTACCTTGCGGACAAACTTCAACCACTATTACTGCTGATTTTTCTCAATGTACCGGAGGAAGTACTGCAACACCGCCCAAGGAAACGACTACCTATCTCGTAGAAAATATTCCCTTCAGTCCTTTACCCAATGCGGGAACTCAGGTGTTTTTGGGTGACGACCAGGTCTCAGGGGCCTTGCCGATTGGTTTTTCCTTCTGCTTTTTCGGAAATACGTATACCAACTTTTACATAGGTTCCAACGGCTGGATTTCTTTTTCACCGGGTCAGCCTACGACTTTTACGTCTGCCACCATTCCTAATGTTGGTGGAACTGTTCCGAAAAACTGTGTAATGGGACCTTGGCAAGATTGGCACCCTGGGGTCGGCGGACAAATACGTTATCAGACCCAGGGCACCGCACCTTGTAGAAAATTGGTCGTGACCTTCAACGTGGTACCTTTCTTTTCATGCACCGGAACCACAGGAACGTTTCAATTCATTTTGAACGAAGGAACCAACATCATAGAAAATCACATTACCAACAAGCAGTTCTGTTCGTGGGCGGGAGGTACTGCTACGCAAGGAATTCACAACTTACCCGGTTCTGTTGCATTCACAGTGCCCGGAAGAAACAACTCCGTTTGGACTGCTACCAATGATGCATGGCGCTATGTGCCGAATGGTGCGAATGTAGCCCCTACGCTCACTTGGTATCAAGTCGGAAATCCTACGCCTATCGCTACGGGTGTTAATTCAATCACCGTTACGCCGCCTTCCAGTGGCGCATTTTATACAGCAGTTCAGCAATACTCAGGCTGCTTCGCCGGTTATGAGCAATGTGTTGGTGCCACAGGCGGCATTCCTCAGGACACAGTTTTTGTACAGCCAAACGCGAATATTGCATCGCAGTTCAACATTGTAAATCAATACTGCCAAGGAGAGACAATTCCACCGCTACCAACCACATCGAACAATGGGATTATAGGTACTTGGTCTCCGGCCATCAACAACCAACAGACCACCACGTATACCTTCACACCAAATCCCGGGCAATGCTCCGATCCGATTCAAACGACAATTACCATTACGCCAAATACGCAGCCAACTTTCAGTGCCTCTGGTCCGTTCTGTGCGGGTGATGTAATCCCTGCTTTGCCAGTTACGTCAAACAATGGAATTACGGGTTCATGGTCACCGGCTATCAATAACCAGCAAACGACCACCTACACCTTTACGGCTAACCCGGGTCAATGTGCAACCAATGCGACACTTACCATTACGGTCACTCAAGGTGTAGTTCCAACCTTTACTCAAGTTTCACCCTTCTGTATAGGGTCATCCATTCCGCCCTTGCCAACCACATCGAACAACGGTATCGTGGGAGCTTGGTCGCCGGCAATTAACAACCAACAAACCACGACTTATACTTTTACAGCAACGCCCGGACAGTGCGCGAATAACGCAACTATGTCTGTCACAATCAATCCTTTAACGCCGTCTAATTTTACGCAGATTGGTCCATTTTGTGCCGGAGCGAATATTCCAAACCTAGCGACAACATCAGCCAATGGCATTACAGGTACTTGGTCTCCTGCGATCAACAACCAGCAAACGACAACTTACACATTTACGCCCAATGCCGGTCAATGTGCAGCCAATGCGACCATGTCCGTTGCAGTGAATCCAAACATCACACCAACATTCACGCAAATCGGGCCTTTCTGCTCCGGTGCGTCAATTACTAATCTTCCGACAACCTCGAACAACAACTATACAGGAACTTGGTCACCGGCCATCAACAACCAACAAACCACAACTTACACTTTTACACCCAGCGGCGGCCAATGCGCTACGACAGCGACCATGCAGGTTGTGGTGAATCCAAATATGCTTCCGACATTCAGTTTCCCAACTACGCATTGCATCAACACCAATATCCCGCCTTTGCCCACGGTTTCCTCGAATAGCATCAACGGAACATGGTCGCCGGGAGTACCAAACAACCAACAAACAACCACCTACACGTTCACTCCGGCTGCAGGGGTGTGTGCATTAAGTACTACTTCAACAATAACTATTTTGCCAACAACTTCGAGCACAACGAACCTTACTTTGTGTTCTGCACAAATGCCGCTCTTGTGGAATGGTGTTTCTTACGATTCTTCCGGGCAATACCAAGCCACACTGGTTGGCCAAAACGGTTGCGATTCCGTGGCTACCTTGAATTTGACTGTGGTTCCAACCTTGTACGGATCGTCAAGCGTTACTATTTGTCAAAGTCAAATCCCTTATTTCTGGAATGGCGGTTCCTATTCGCTTTCAGGTGTTTACAGTGCCAATTTGGTTTCATCCTTGGGCTGTGACTCAGTTGCAACTTTGAATCTGACTGTATCTCCTATGCCGCATGTATCTTTTTCCAGTTCTGTTGTGGCCGGTTGTGCGCCATTGGCGGTGAATTTCACCAACGCAAGCAACTCCACAGGCAATTGTGTTTGGAATTTGGGCAACGGAACCATTATCAATACTTGTGATAATGTGACCGGAATCTATGTGAATGAAACATGCTACGACGTTTCTCTGGTAATCACAACGCCACAAGGATGTACAACCACTTTTGGCATCGAAGACTTGGTTTGCGTAGATCCCGCACCAACTGCGGATTTCTCTATCAATCCATTGGTGATGACCACGGTAAACCCTACGGCGTCTTTTACCAATACGTCTATCGGTAATGCTTCGCAGGTTTGGAATTTTGGTGATGGCAGTCCAACTACCGGAGCCTTGAACCCAACCCATACCTATCCTGCGGAAATGGGCAATTATTACGTCACTTTGGTAGTTTCTAATGCGAATGGCTGCCTCGATTCAATCACCAAGCCGGTATTGGTCGATAACCAAGTGATTTATTACGTTCCCAATACGTTTACTCCGAACACCGATCAATTCAACCCGACCTTCTTGCCGGTGTTCACAGATGGCTTTGACCCCTATCAGTATTACTTTACCGTTTTCAATCGCTGGGGAGAGATTATGTTCGAATCCAGAGATTCCAAATACGGTTGGGACGGAACCTACGGCGGGGCGCTTTGTCCCTCAGGAACTTACATCTGGCAAATTCGCTACAAAGAGACTGGAAAGGATCGACACAACGAAATCCGGGGTCACTTCAATTTGATGCGTTGATTGAACTTCAATCTGTGTGGAATCCGATTGTAAAAATTGATTACATTAGCGCAATCGGTAACAGCTTTCAATTGCTTGATTTATGGCGCACAGAATTGGTGAAAAAAACAGTATTCTCAACAAGTTTATTTATGAAATGCGGGATATTGACATCCAGCGTGAACCCATGCGCTTCCGCAGAAACATGGAACGCGTCGGGGAGATTCTTGCCTACGAACTTTCCCAGAAATTGAAGTATGCCACTGAGTTGGTTCAAACACCACTCGGCGAAAAAGAGATGCTCGTATTGCAAGATGAGCCTGTGATTGCCTCGATATTGAGAGCCGGGCTTCCGCTGCACCAGGGTGTTTTGAATTATTTTGACCAAGCAGAATCCGCCTTTATTTCTGCTTATCGCAAGCACAAAAACAACGAAGAATATGATATTTTGATTGAATATTTGGCCTCGCCGAATATCGACAAAAAAGATTTGATTCTCTGTGACCCAATGCTGGCAACGGGCCGTTCAATGGTCAATGCCTACAAAGCTCTTTTGCTTTACGGTAAACCACGCATGGTGCACATCGTCTCAGCCATTGCGTCCGAAGAGGCTTTGCGTTATGTGCGCGAAAATATGCCTGCAAATACCGAGATTTGGGTGGCCGCGGTTGATGATGATTTAACGGCACAATCCTACATTGTTCCCGGGCTTGGGGATGCAGGCGATTTAGCGTTTGGTACAAAAATTTAAAAGTTGTCATGAGTTATCATTACCTCGCCTTAGCCGGTCTGGCCAGTGTAAAATTTATGTTTGCACCACTTTATGGCTTGGGTGTGGGTTTGAACTTTTATGAAACCTATTTGGCACTTTTAGCCGGAGGAATCACAACGTCTTTTATCTTCTTCAAGCTTACCTTTCGCTTATTGGAGCGCGCTAAACGAAAAAGACAACTGCGAAGAAAGCAAGCCGAATCCATGGGGTTTGAATATTTTGAACCGAAGAAATTTACAAGGACCAATAAACTTGTGGTTCGGATGAGACGCCGTTTTGGTTTTTGGGTTTGTGCGTTTTTCTTTCCCTTTTTTCTGAGTGTTCCGGTAGGCACTATTATCGCAACGAAATTTTTCGGTTCAAGGCCCTTATTCTTTCCAGTGGTTTGTTTTGGCTTGGCTACAAACGGTTTTGTCGCAACTTCTTTGGTGTATTTGTTATGACTATCGATCATGTTTTTTTCGATTTGGATCGCACGCTTTGGGACTTTGACACCAATTCGCATCACGCATTATCTCAGATTTTTGACAGACTTGAGCTACAAACTACCATCAAAAACAAACGTGCCTTTATCTCGGATTACAAGCGGATAAATGAACAGATGTGGGCGGAATACAGACAAGGATCTCTTCCTAAGGAAGAATTGAGAATCGGTCGCTTCGAGCGTGCACTCCAGAAACACGGTTGTTTTGACCCCAAAATTGCTGAGATTTATGCGGAAAGTTATATCGCGCTTTGCCCGCATTTGACGGAACTTTTTCCCGGAACTTTAGAGTTGCTGGCTGAACTCAAGCGGCGTGGCAAAAAATTGCACATCATCACCAATGGATTTTCAGAAGTTCAGCACTTAAAATTGCAAAAGTCCGGCATGGAGAACTATTTTGATGTGGTGCTTTGCTCAGATGCTTTGGGCGTGAGCAAGCCGGATCCTAGAATTTTCAGGGAGGCCTTATCCATGACCGGCGCCAAAGCATCGCAGTCTCTTATGATTGGCGATCATTTGGAAACGGATGTGCTTGGCGCCAATGCTGTGGGGATGCAAGCCGTTTTGTTTGATCCCAAAAATGAATACAAAAATCTACGCTCAGTAAAGAAAATCGGTGATCTATCCGAATTGAATTTGATTGTGTTTTAGTCTAATTCTACCGGTTAAAGTTTGAAATCTACCGGTTAAAGTTTGAAAACGAAACCGATTTGTCCGCCATAATACCATTTGCTGAGCGCTCCAAAACCGCTGACTTGCGTGTCTGAGACAATCATGCGCATGGTCGGTTGCAAGCGCAACGTACATCGTGGAGTGAGTTCAAGATTGCAAGCTGTATTGAGGTTCCATTCCGTACGCCAGTGATTTTGAATGGTATTTTCCACTGGATTCCTCAAAAGTCCTGTACCTAAACCTGTCCCGAGGGACCAGGAAAATTTTGACACATTGAGCAAAGTAAAATCGATACCCATGGCGAATTGGAAATAACTAGCGCCGCGGTGGTAAGCGTTTTCATTGACAAACAAGGTGCGGTAGAGTAGGGCATTGAGGCTATTTCGGATTTGCCAGCGAGGCGCCAATTGGTAGCCCAAATCAATGCCAAAGCTTTGTGCAATTTGCCTGTAGTCTTGATTGCTGTTGGGTTGAACGGCGTTTTCCATATTGAAATTGGTTAGCCCGGAGTTCACATCGGAGGCAATGGGTGAATAGATGAAGTTTACGGCTTTCGTAATGCCTGTTCTGTAAGTACCCACTGCCAATCCAAGGGTCCACTTCGAGCCGTGGGGCTGTCGTTTGGGTGGCAATTCATCGTTGATGTTTTTCGGTTGTTCGTCTTGATGATCTGTCAAAGGTTCATCGGAAGAATCGTTTGTATTCACTGGGTTTGTCGACGATTCAGTCAAAAGGGACTCATTTTGCGCGGCTTTTTGGCCAAAAACGGGTTCCATTTGGGCAGCAAAAGAAACTTCAGATTTGTTACGTGCCGCTCGGCGTGCTGCGGTGTACTGCGTTGTTGAGGATTTTGTGACGCTGGCTGAATTCGAGGTTTGTTGATGTGACTTTCTAACCAGTTTATCGGTTTCAATGACATCGACTTGGGTAACTTGTGATGAAGTTTCACCGGTTTCTATGCCCTTGTCTGTTTGTGAAGTACTTTGATTGACAAGTTGTGTCTTCACATTTTTGCGCTCTTGAGGATGGAAAACAATGGCAACTCCCAGCGCCGTGAGGAGTAGGGCAGCAGCACTCCACCACCAAATCACAAAGCGACGTTTTGGTCTATTGTCCAATTGCGCTTCGATGCGTTCCCAAACCGCCGGCCTTGGTGTCGCTTCAAAATTTTCCAATCGGTTTTTCAATGGTTTATCCTTTTGCATAATTCAAAAGTTTATGCTCAATCCGAGCTTCTTGTTCAATTTTTTCTCTCAAAATTTGCCTTGCTCGACTGTATTGTGATTTCGAAGTTCCTACCGAAATATTCAACAGTTCAGCGATTTCATTGTGGTTGAATCCCTCAATCGCATAGAGGTTAAACACTGTTCGAAAGCCACTAGGAAGCTTTTGTATTTTATCGATCAAATCCTCCAAAGCCAATTGTTTCAACGCGTTGTCCAAATCATAGCTGTCGCTGTTTTCTTCACCATAATTTTTGAGATGCTGCAAGAGCGTTTTATTTTTTCGATACAATTCCAGACAAACGTTGATGCTTATTCTTCGCAGCCAGGCTCCCAGTGCGCCTTTGCCATCAAATTGTTCGATGCTTCTAAAAGCGCGGATGAAGGTCTCTTGGAGCAAGTCTTCTGCCTCATCTTGGTCCTTGGCATAGCGCATACAAATTCCGAACATCTGTTTCGAGAATTTGTCATAAAAGGCGCGCTGTGCCGCTCGTTTGCCGTCCACACAAGCGCGCCATAATTCTAAATCACTATGAAAGTCTTCCGCTTTGATACTTATTTGAAAATCAATCCGATTGAAAGTTCAAATCTATGCATTTGGTGGATCATAGTCACGGGTTCAACAGGTAAATTGGACCACCAGTCGTAATATTCCTGAACGTATTGAACCGCTGAGAATCGATAACCGATGCTCGACACAAATGCGATGTTTTTCGCAAATTGTTGCTGCACGCCCAGTCTTCCTCCTGTACTTAAGCCGATGTGGTTTTTATTCTCGTAATTCCAATTGCCATAAGTACGGTCCTGAATCACTTGAAGATAGCCCGCGTTGACAGAGACAAAGGGACGTGTTTTACCGCTTAAGAAATTATAGCGACCTTCAAAAAAAATGGGTAGATACCTGCCTGTGGTATGTCCTTCCAGACCAAGCCCGAAAGCCAAGTCGAGATGCGGCGTGAGAGATACGCCATTTTTGAGGTGGGCGAATCCTTTTAAATCGCCGAGGGCCAACATGCCACCATTGACTTCACCGTAATAAGCGGGACGGAATTTCAACGGATTTTCGGACTCAGCCTGTGCGAAAGCATGACCCGTAAATCCCAAAATCACTAGAATTATGCGCATTTTCCTTCTCATGGCCCTAGAAATTGATTTTACTCAAAAAGGTAATCTGAGCCGGATTGCTGTAATCGTATTGATACAATCCATCTGAGCCAATCATAATAGCCACGTTGTTGTGCGGGATGATGTCGGTGGCTTGAATATTCAGGAATTGTTGAATCAAGTTTTGGTCAATGGTCAGACTGTTCGCAGCGTTGAACACTTTGAGTCCCGCAGTTCCGTCGCAGATAAATAGCAAGTTGCCGTCCACACCCAAACCGTGAGGATTGTACATTTCATAACTTTTGATGATGAAGGGTGCATTTAAATTGGTGATGTCAATCACATCCAATTGATTGATTGTGCCTCCGCAAGTTCTTCCGGAGCGCACGGTAACATAGGCTTTATTGCCCTGAATAACAACCGGGTCGCAGGCGGTCATGTGGTTGACCTCAGAAACCTGAGTAGGTGCGTCCGGATTAGATACAGAGTAAATCAACATGCCCGTAGTTGTTCCCATAAAGATGTGATTGTTAGCCGCAAACAAGGTTTCCACTTCCCGCCAGATTTGAACAGGTTGTTTGTTTGATGGTGCAAGTGGATTAGAAATTTGTATCGGGTGGAGGTTGTTGCCATCCATTACATACAAGTAGTCGTTGATGATACTGAATTTGGTGATTGAGCCTGAAATTCCCGTGCCTGAACTTGGTCCGCCGTTATTGCTTCCTTCAAAATTGCCATCAACATTGTTTAAAGAAACGCAGTTAGGACAGTTGATCCACACCGGATAGTAGTCAGCTTCCTCTTTCACTTTGTCTATTTTCCAAGATATTACAACACCTTGACTCTTGTCGATTTTTGCGATGCGGTATTGAGGATTGTGTTCCGGGAGCACTTGAGGAAACAAATCTTTGATGCGCGCCACCTCTTGAGGGTTGGACCAAGAAGTGATGTCCATGACTACCAAATCAATGTAGCTGTTGACATACAAATAGTTGTCTTTTACAGACATACCCGTGCAACCCAAAATTTTCAAGAATCCAACCTGCTGCGGTGATGCCGGGTTCGCATTGTTGATGAAGTGAATTCCTTCGTTTTGTTCGATGACGAGCAGATAATTGTCTTTTTTGTAAATATTTCCGTGATTTTTGATTGCTCTGGGTGCTTCGTATTTTATTGAACCTCGGAAGGTTTCATAGTCCATGTAAACCGGTACGTTGGCCATGAACTTCATATACACTTTGTCTTTGCACGAATTCATCACCAGCAGTGTGAGAATCATAGAACTTAGGAGGGCTAACTTTTTCATTTTGTTCAATTTTCTTTCATGATGAATCACACTACAAAAGGGTTGCAGCAATGTTTTTCAAAAAGGTTTTTTGGTGCAAAAAAAAAGCCGGCAATATGGGCCGACTCTCTTCACGTATTTTGATTGCTCTTATTTGATTTGATTCGGATTGGACTCAGCTTCTGCGTTGAATTTTTTCTGAAGGTTCAACCAGTAAAACAATCCAATGAAACCTAAAACGATTACTGAATAGTTGAACGCGTTACCAATAACTTCGAAAATGCCGAAAGACCATGTCAGCAAATCGCCGATAGTTTGAAAAACAGAAGCTGATGTCATAACGATTAATTTTGTGGCAAATTTATAACAAATTTGATTTCTCCTCTATCTTCGCACGAATGTTTTCACTTTTACAAAACCGCCACCCGCTTACTATATTGTTTTTAATCCCACTGGCGGGAGCACTCACATTTATTCATTTCTGGTTTTCAAATACTTCGGAGACGATTCATTTGGAACTCTTTCAAAAATCCGTCATTTTAAAAGCCAATGAATTGTTTTTGATTTACGGAGGTGTATTAGCGATGAATTCTATGTTATTGAGTTATACATTCAACCGTTTGAATTTGGTGGATTACTTCAATCAAGTCATCGGTTTGTTTTATATGTTACTCATTTCAGCGTTTGTGCCATTGTCACAGCTCGATATACTGTTTGCTCAATTCTCATTGTTACTCGGGGTAATTTTTTTGTTGCAAGTGAAGAATAATGTCGATGCAAAATCGGCTGTGTTCAATGCAACTTTTTTTATCTCGCTGGCGGGCACATTGAACTTTTTCCATTTTACTTTTTTGGTGTTGCCTTTTTTTGTCTTGGCGAGAACGAGGAGTTTTGTTTTTAGAGAATATCTGATGGTTTTGTTGGGGCTTGCGCTTGTGGTTGCGTACTATTTGTTTTTTCTATACTTCTACCAGTTACCTTGGCCGCATATCTTCCAAACTTCGGGGATTCCATTGCACTGGACAAACATCGAGATCATCAAAATGGTTGTTGTGGTTTTCCTCGTTGGATTAGCTATGATTACCAGAAGCAGAACTGTGGGCAGCCCGGGCATCAGAATTGAGCGTATCGTCAAGATACTTTTTTCCGGAATTTTGATTGGTGTTTTGCCTTACATTGCGGCGGCACTATTTAAAATGAACGTTCATTTTATTGGTTCCATGTTTGTGGCATTGTACGTCGGATACAGTTATCAGTTTTCAAAAGTGAAATGGTTGTACAACTTTCTGGGCTACATAATTCTCGCCGCTGTGATACTTGAACATTTGGCTTTGATTTAATCCATGAAGCTTATTATCACTAAATTTGCCGCTCATTAAAATTTAGCACGATGAAATTTGGAGTTGTTACTTTTCCCGGGTCCAATTGCGACGAGGATATGGTTTATGTGATTGAGACCAAACTGGGGCAAAAAGTTGAACGCTTGTGGCACAAAGACACCGACCTGAAAGGTGTAGATTTTGTCGTATTACCCGGAGGTTTCAGTTATGGTGACTATCTAAGATCGGGAGCCATTGCCCGATTTTCTCCCATCATGAATGAGGTGGTGAACCATGCCAATAATGGTGGCTATGTTTTGGGGGTGTGTAATGGCTTTCAGATTTTGTGCGAATCCGGTTTGGTGGATGGTGCGCTGTTGCACAACAATTCACAAACTTTTATTTGTAAGAATGTTTACATCAAACCAAACTCAAAAACTGCTGCCATTAGCCGTAGTTTGGAAGAACGAGCCTATAAAATTCCGATTGCACATGGCGAAGGTCGTTTTTACGCGCCGGAAGACACCATGAAATCCATTGTGGATAATGATCAGATAATTTTTCAGTATTGCGATGCTCAAGGAGTAATCAACGAAGAAAGTAATCCGAATGGTGCTCTGATGAATATTGCAGGTATTTCCAACAAAAACAAAAATGTGTTTGGCATGATGCCACACCCCGAGCGTGCCGCTGACGGTGAATTGGCAAACACCGATGGTAAACTCATCTTTGAGTCGCTCTTGCAATTCTGTAAATAAACTCCCTCACCTGAAGTATCTATGGTAGAGAAAAAGGATCGATTTGTTGACGTAGCAGCGCTGATAGAAAGTAAAAATCCCAAGCTCAAAAAGCGTTTGCCCAAGTTTGTGATCAACTGGCTTACGCGCATCATTCATCAGGATGAGGTGAACGAATTCATGCACAAGCATCGCGATAAGAAAAATGCAGATTTTTGCGATGAAGTCATGAAATACTTCAACATCCAAGTGAATATCCACGGTGAGGAAAATGTCCCCCGAACCGGAGGAGCCGTTTTTGCATCCAACCATCCCTTGGGAGGCTTTGATGCGATCGCTATCGTTTCGAGACTGAAAGGCGTGCGTGAAGATGTCAAGTTTATTGTAAATGACCTGCTTATGAGCATAACCAATTTGAGCGATTTGTTCGTTGGAGTCAATAAGCACGGTACTTCGTCTTTAGAATCGCGCAATAGGGTCAATGAGCTGTTTGCATCAGATCATGCTGTATTCATCTTTCCGGCAGGTTTGGTGTCCCGCCAATTCGATGGAGAAATTCAAGACACAGAATGGAAAAAGACATTCGTGATGTTGGCTAAAAAGAACAACAAACCTATTGTTCCGGTTTTCATTAAGGGACGTTTAACCAATCGTTTTTACCGTCTTTCACGCTGGAGACAGCGTTTAGGCATCAAGATGAACTTTGAGATGTTGTTTTTGTCGGATGAGTTATTCAAACAGCGCAATTGTAAAATTGACATCATTTTTGGCAAACCCATTCCGGCAGATTTTTTCACCAATGAAAAGACTGACGTGCAATGGGCGGCTTATTTGCGCGAATTGGTTCACAATATGGGTCGTGAGAAATTCGGCAAGTTGAAGTAGAGACCAATCAATTTATTTCAATCAAAAAAAACGGGACACCCACTGGGGCGTCCCGTTTTCATTTGAAAATTAAACGCGCTTATTTCACCATCAATCGCGTGCTCTCGAATTGTTGTTCCTTCGATTGCAAAAGGATGATGTAGGTTCCGGGTTGGATGTTCGCTTCATGCAAAGCAATTTGATTGATTCCCGCCTCGAGGCTAATATTTTGTGTCAATACAGTTTTGCCCATCATGTCTACAATCGCCAAGCTGACATTTTCTTCTGCTTTAAGACATTTCACATCGATGGTAAACTCAGCCACAGCAGGGTTTGGGAATACGAATACTTCGTTTTTGTCAAAATTACAAGTGCTGCTGATTGGACCGTAAATTTCAGAAGCGCCATCCAAGTCTACTTGTACCAAACGATAGTAACTCAATGCACCTGATTTAGCTGTTGTGTATTGATAGTGTGTCGTTTGGTTGGTGGTTCCTGCTGCTTCTACCTCGCCCAAGGTGTTCCAATTCAGACCATCGCGGCTCATTTGAACAGCAAAATGAGAAGACTGATACTCGGAAGCAGTAGTCCACTTGATAAGTACCTCTTTCTCCTCACAAATCGCACTCAATGAAGTCAGTTTAATTGGCAATGGATTGGCTACGTTTTGAAGATTCAAGAACGCACTGAAAGTTGTCAAACCGGACCAAGTAATTGTATTTGCTGCAGTATTCAAAGAGGCAACACCTTGTTCAATACCATCGGTAAACATACTGCCTGCAGGTTTATACCAAACGCCACCGCTGAATTTCGCAGGGATAAGGTCGTTTTCGTCGGTACCATTCGTGAATTCATCAGTAGAATAGGTGAATTGAATGTCGTAAGTATAGTCAGAAATGTCTTGAGGTTCTACCGTCCAGGTGCGGTTCACAAAATTGGTGTTCACGCTGTTTAAAGCACTGGGTGTGCCGATGCCCGTATTCATGAATAGACGCGGGTCTGAACCGAAGTTCGCTGCAGTAAAATTCAGCGTGATTGGCGCATAAACGCCACTAGAACCCATGTGGAAAGTATTCGCTCCTGTGCTGGCCACTCTCGGCAGGTACATACCTGTTCCGTTGGTGTTGATGTAGGAAGAAGAACTACCTCCAATGCATGAGCCGTTCAAAGACAAATTGTTATCTCCTAGGTTCAACAGACCGTTGGTTAGCGTCAAGTTTCCTGTAATTGTCATGGATTGATCCAAGGTAACACCGCTCGTGCTGTTGATCACAACATTGTTCATTGCCGCAATGAAACTCTCGTTGCCCGGGAAAGAAGTAGCTCCCGTAAGAGCGATTGTACCATTATTTTCGATAGTTCCGCCTTGGCACACGAACGTACCATTTACCGTTAAGGTAACGTTCGCATCGATGATCAACTGGCCACTATTAATAGTTAGATTGTTCACGGTTTGATTTGAAAGGATACGTAATATCCCACCATTAACCGTTAGATTGTTCGAAGAAGCTAAGGTGCCACCACCTGCCCGATTCAACTGCAATTCACCATCATTTATTGTAGTGCTTCCCGTATATGTGCTTTGACCGGTTAACACCAATGTACCCGTACCATTTTTTGTCAAAGCACCTGATCCTGACAAATTTCTTGAATAGGTGTGCGTAACTGTATTGAAATTGAAGTTGCCTGAATTATTTACCGCAAGGTTGTTGTAATAGGGTTGACGCTGATCCCCTGAATCCAATCTTCCGGCATAAAATGCAAAGCCTGCAATTTCTCCATTGAGCGTAAGTATTTGGTCAAAGTTCGTTGTTCCGGTTCTTGGAGTGGCCACGACACGATAAGTGTTTACATTCACACGGGTAATAGTAAAATTCATTGCTTGTGTTCCGTATTGAGTGAATAACGGACCGCCTGATCCCGCGCCTGGCGTGGAGTATGTAATCGTGGCGTTGCTACCCATGTTGAAATTCAATATTGTTGTACCGTTTGAATTCAGCAAGTCGATTCCTTTAAAACCATTCGGATTGTTGGCGTCCCAATTCAATCCCATTTGAAAACTGAAAGCATCACCAATTTGCAGTGCACCACCTGAAAAGTATCTTGTCGCTTTGGACAAATTACCTGCTGAGTTCGGATTCGCGAAAAGACCAAAAGATGAAGTGTTCATGCCATCGATCTGCGCACTAGCGGGATTGCCAATAAATCGACCTGCAAACCCGGCGGTTCCAAGTTCATAAGCCCAATTATTAAAACCGGTACCCTGATTGGAATTCCAATTGCCGCCATAATTACCGGCATTGTCATTGGCAAATGCAAATTGCCCATATGCTAAATTCGAGGACAGAATTACTACAAAAGCATAGAATAAAAATTTTGTTTTCATAACATTGTTTTCATTAGGTTAATAGACATGAATTAAAGTTTCAAAATTACAATAAGATTCGCTTAAAACACGGATTTTATCAAATTGTTGAAAAAAACATGATTTTTGTCAGGTTGTTAGTTGGTTGATTTTCAGGGGTGCAGAGTCTATTTGTTAAGTTTTTGTCCTAAAATGGAATACTTGAAGCGTAGCATATTTTTCTAGTTTTGAAAAAAAACTATTCAGATGAAAGTTCTCGCCGCGCTACAGATTTTGAGCCTTATTATTATGCAGGGGTCTAAGTTTTATGGAAAACAGGTCGTTTATGCTGACTGGTCTATGCACCATTTACATCCGGCTTCTCAGTTGAATCAAGAAGAAGATAAAGAGCCTGAATTTCCGGGAGGAGAGGAGGCGATGATTAATTTTATTAGAACAAATGTCATTTATCCTGAAAAGGCACTAGCCCAAAACTTTTCGGGGAAGGTCTTAGTCAAATTTATTGTTGAAAAAGATGGAAGCATATCGAATGTTGAAATATTTAAAGGAGTTTCTCCTGAATTAGATGCCGAGGCCAAGCGCGTGGTTTCGATCATGCCCAATTGGAGTCCCGGGATTCAAAAAGGCAAAGTAGTGCGCACGAGTTTAATTCTCCCTATTTGTTTCATTCTTCCCAAAGAAATAAAGAAGAATGATCAGTCAATAAAAAAGAAATCGAAGCGCTAGTCAAGCTCAGTTGATGAATCATGATTGTGCTCCGGGAGATGTGACTATTTATCCACCTCATTGTCCCTAAAGGCACTCGGAATCAAATCGGGTACTATTTTAAGAATAAATGGCAATAGAAATGCACCACCCGGCAAGAGGAAAATGGCCAAGGACGGTACACTTTTGGCAATGTCCAGAAACTGCGTTTTCACCTTGGCTTTTTCTTCATCGCTTAGATTTTCAGTCATTGATTTTTTGACCAAATTCACCAATTCATTACTCTCTTTGAGTTCTTTGACCAGTTTGTCTTTATTTCTGAGCAATAATTTCGACCACTTAGAACTCAGCCGATTGAGGATTTTCTCGTAACTGCTTTTGCTTTTGAGTTCCGTAACGATTTCCTCATTTTTAATAGTGAATGCCTCGACGATTTCGTAGGCTTCGTTTATTTCATTTTCGGATAGTTTGAGCAATTCTGCCATTTGTTGCAAAACCCGTCTTTCTCGCGAACTGAATTCTGTGTCCGAAAGCATGGAAAAAATAGCAAGTTGGTACAAGTATTTTCGGAACAATTCACTCATTTCAGCCGCCTCCTGAATGGATTCCAAAGGCACACCTTCTACAAAAAGTTGTTCAAATTCTTCGCGATTTTCGGGTGATAAATCCGCAGAGGCAAGGAACAAATTGAACATTTTCTTCTCCGATTCGTCCAGATAGGCATCCGCTTGGAAGGCCTGAATAATCGTACACAAGGTCAATTTCACCTTTTGTTTGCGCAAAGCGATGAAATCTACCGTTGTCGGTTGTTTGATGTATTGTTCGAATAAAACAATGTCGAGATAGCACAAGCTGTTTTGTAGATAACTCACCCAGATTTTGTCATTGAAATTCAGCGGAATTCGGGTGCGCTCTGCGATGGTTTTCTCGATGTTGGCAGGTACTTTTAACCATCGATTGATTGACCAGATTTTGTCAATTTCTTCACTACCTGAAAGGTTAAGGAAGTGCTCCAGTTGATTCACAAAGTTTTCGGCCTTGAATTCATTGCCTTCATGACATAGAAAAACCAACAACATGGCCTCAAAGTAGAGCACCATCAGTTTTTCGTGATTCGTCCATTTCTTATCGTTGGTGTCGTGGATGAAAATGGGCTCCGCGTAAACGCCGAAAATGATTCCTGAATTCGCAAGGGCGCGTTGCACTTGGTGGCGTTTTTCCAACCAGTTCGAGGTGCTTTCGTCCTGATACAAGACAATTTCTCCCTGCTCCACCAAATGAAGATATTTTTTGATCCAGCCCGACTTCGAAGGGTTAAACATAGGGGATTCGTGGCTACTTTTGTGACACTTTTGCAAAAATACTTCATGCGTTTCATCCTACGCTTTTTAGCCCTTCTTTTTTTGAATAACGTCGCCGCTCAGAGACTCAAGACGGTTGCGCCCTTGAATCAACTAATCTCGGAAAGCTCCGGATTGCTGGCTTTTTCTGATTCTACATGGTTGACTATGAACGATGGTGGCAACAAGCCTGAATTGTACGAAGTCAACAGAAAAGGACAGATTATTTCGGTTACTACGTTCAGCAATGCCAAAAATTTTGATTGGGAAGAACTCCAAATGGATCGTGAAGGCTTTGTGTATATAGGTGACATTGGAAACAATAGTCACACCCGAAACCAATTGACGATTTATAAATTTCATAAAAGTTCCATCGGCAAAACGGATGTAGAAGTTGAACAAATCGATTTTTATTATGAAGACCAGCTCTATTTTCCTCCTCCGGTAAACCAACGCAACTTTGATGCAGAGGCCTTTTTGGTGAAAGGAGACAGTCTGTTTATCTTTTCGAAAGACTGGTCAAAACCTTTCACCGGTGATTCAAAAATTTACTATGTGCACAATCAAGCCGGGCGCCATTCAGCGACTTTGTTGCGCAAGTTTCATACGCAAAGTACGGCAAATTTCAGAGATGCCGTTACAGGCGTATGTTGGCTCGGTGATGAAATTTTGATTCTGACCTATTCCTCCATTTACCATGTGAAAGACGTGCACGAACTGTTGTTCACCAACCATTTTGTGCAATCGCGGCGCTATTTGTTCAGAAAGGTGAAGCAATTCGAAGCCATCGCGCCGGGATTGGATGGAAAGATTTATTTAACTGCCGAAAAACACCGCTATTTGGGTCGGGCAAAATTGTACTTATGGACTGGAATGGAGAAAAAATAGAAGCTGTCCTTTTTGATATGGACGGTGTGTTGATTGATTCTGAACCGCTGTGGAAAATCGCATTGGTGAATGTCTTTAAATCTTTGGGTTTTGAACTCGAACCAATGCAATTTGCAAAAACTGTGGGTTTGCGCATTGATCAAGTGGTGGACTATTGGCGCAATGTATATCCTTGGGAAAATCGAAGCAATGACGAGGTGGTGCAAGATATTTTGGGTGAGGTTTGCCGCCTGATTCGCGAATCGGGTGAACCCCTACCCGGTGCTGTAGAGTTGATTCAATTCCTAAAGGAAAAGGGTTATCCAATTGCTTTGGGTACGTCTTCGTATCACCAGGTGATTCAGGCTGTATTGGAGGTTTTGGGCTTACAATCTGCTTTCGATACAGTACATTCTGCACAAGATGAACCCCACGGAAAACCTCATCCTGCCGTTTATTTGAGCTGTGCCGCTGCGCTTCAAGTCGATCCAACGCATTGTGTGGTTATCGAAGATTCCCACAACGGTTTGCTCTCTGCCAAAGCTGCACGCATGAAAACCATTTTGGTTCCGGAAAAAACACACGCGCGCCATCCGTATTATGTTTTGGGTGATGTTGAATTCCAGAATTTGTTGGAGGTCAAGACTTTTTTTGAGAATATGATGGGATGAGAATGGCTATTCCTTTACCAAAACAAATCCTCTAAAGTTAATTCGTTTTGTACCAACCCGAGATAGTGGCTGTTTTTGACAGCTCCATGCGCTGTGATTAGCGTGAGGAAAAGACTTTTTTTGGTTTTGCTTTCGGATTTAAACACGCGCATTTTTTTCTTGAGTTTTTCGGCGTAGTCTTTGGTGATTTCATATTCATCGTTGGAGAATTTCATTTCACAGACAGAAATTACGCCATCTTTTCTATCAATGAGCAAGTCTATTTGTGCGTTTCCTTCTTTGCCCTGACTGCGCCATGAAGAATTTTCGGAATAAATACCATTGATCCCCAGTCCTTTTTTGATGGCATCGATGTGCAACAAACAGATGTTTTCAAAAGCATAACCACTCCAGGTTTTGTAGCGTGCCGAGCCTGAAAAACTCAACCAGGCACCCTCGCCGAAGGCTTTTGTGTTTTTGATGAATTGATGATGAAAAAGTACAAATGGATCTACAATTTGGTAGATGCTGTTGCGGAATTTGCCGTTGAACGGAGTGAATTTTCTGATGAAACCGCTGCATTCGAGTTCTTCCAAAGTTTTGGAAGTGTTGCCACCGTTGGGTAGTTGCGCAATGCGTATGATTTCATCGCGAAGAAGACCACCGGCTTTGGACGCCAAAGCAATGATTATGGCTTCGTGATGGTCGGAGTTTCGGTACAGTGATTTGAACAGATTTTGATACTCTCCATGCAGCAGTCCAGTACTTGAGAAATAGAGTTTGTCGATGTTCTGCGCCACACTCAATCCTTTTTCTACTGATTCCAAATAAAAGGGAACTCCCCCAACGGCCATATAGAGTTCTACAATTTGGGAGCGCTCCAATTGAATTTTTCTCGATTTAAAAAATAGCTCGGTTTCCAGCAAAGTGAAGGGTTTGATGTGCAGTCTTTGTGTAATTCGGTTGTGTAAGCCGCCGTGATTGTTGATGAGTTTGTTGATCATCCAGGAAGCGGCTGAACCACACGCGATCAGTTTGAGGTTGTTTTTTGTGGATCCGTAGCTGTTCCAGAAATGTTCCAACGCCATGATAAAATTGGATCGGGGTGTGTCGAGCCATGGCATTTCATCTAAAAAAACCACACAAAGTTCCGGGCCTTTGGATTCGATGAGGTTTTGCAAGAGTCGAAACGCCTCCATCCAGTTTTTGGGAATCTCGTTTTTCTTCAATTCAGCAACTTGTGCGTAGGCTGCAGTGAAATTGCTTAGTTGAAGTGCTGTCGTGGCATCGGCGAGCCCGGTGAGGTAAAATGTAAAATGCTCCTGAAAATATTGTCGGATCAGAAAGGTTTTACCAACTCTTCTTCGTCCATAGAGCGCGAGAAACTCTGGCTTTTTGCTTTTTTTCGCCTTTTCCAGCGCTTTGATTTCAGAAAATCTACCGACGAGTTTTTCCATAGTTTACTTGTTTTATAATTGGCTACAAAGCTAAGATATATTTATTATGTAGACAAATATGAATTGATAATTGGCTATAACTTTATTAGGTGTAGTACTTATAGCCAAGTTTAAACACTTTTTTTTTGGATTAATTCATTGCCTTTGTTGTTCAATCTCATGTTCGGGCATCTGTATTGGGTAGATACAATCTTTCTGTCGGGTTTTTAAAATAGCGCCTACCTTTGCGATTCTATAAGTCAAATTTCAAAGATGGCTCCAAAATTGGATCTCGACTTGCAAATCAAAGCGCTTCCGGACCTTCCCGGGGTGTATCAGTATTTTGATACTCACGACAAAATCTTATACGTGGGCAAGGCAAAAAGCTTGAAGAAGCGGGTAAGTTCGTACTTTATTAAAAACGACCACAACGGCAAGACGCGGATTCTGGTTTCGAAAATCGCGCGAATCGAGCACATCGTTGTGGATTCGGAATTGGATGCTTTACTTCTTGAAAATAACCTGATAAAAAAGTATCAGCCTCGTTATAATATCCTGCTCAAAGATGATAAATCTTATCCTTGGATTGTCGTCAAAAATGAAGCTTTTCCTAGGGTTTTCAGCACAAGACGGGTGATTAAAGATGGCTCATCCTATTACGGTCCTTTTTCCTCAGGAAGGGTGATGCATGCACTGCTCGATTTGTTGCGCCGTCTGTATCCCTTGCGTTCATGTCAGCTCGATTTGTCTGAAGACAAAGTGAATCGTGGAACTTACAAGGTTTGTTTAGAATACCACATTGGCAATTGCAAAGGTCCCTGTGAAAAAAAGCAAAATATTGGGGAGTACGACGAATACATCAAAAACATCCACGAGATTCTAAAAGGCAATTTGTCTTCCGTAATTTCCCGTGTAAGAAGTTTGATGCAAGATGCCTCAGCTGTTTATCGCTTTGAAGAAGCCCAAGAGTTGAAAGAGAAATTGGACTTGTTGGAGAATTACCGCAGCAAAAGCACGATTGTAAACCCCAACTTGGGCGTATTGGATGTCTTTTCAGTAGTAGAAGAAGGCGATGAGTTTTTTGTCAATTTCCTTTCGGTAAAAGATGGCGCACTGATTAACGTGTACACCAATACGGTAGTTAAAAAACTAGATGAAACTTGCGAGGATGTCTTGGGTTTCGTTTTACCCGAATTGCGAGAGCGTTTCAACAGTCAGGCGAAAGACGTGTTGGTCAACCTACAACCGAGTTTTGAATTTGAGGGGCTAAAATTCAATGTGCCTCAACGTGGTGATAAAAAGGCGCTTCTGGATTTGTCGCTGCGCATGATAAAGAACTACAGCCTTGATCAACTTAAGCAGCAAAAAATCAAAGACCCCGAGGCGCACACCCATCGCATATTGGAGACGATTCAAAAGGATTTCCGTTTGAAGAGTTTACCCAAGCACATAGAGTGTTTCGACAATTCCAATTTTCAAGGTACAAACGCTGTTTCGGCCTGCGTTGTGTTTAAAGATGCCAAACCGAACAAAAAGGATTATCGCCATTTTAACATCAAGACGGTCGAAGGTCCGGATGACTTTGCTTCCATGCGCGAGGTGGTTGCGCGTCGATACAAGCGTTTGGTGGACGAGGGGCAGCCCTTACCCGATTTGGTGGTCATTGACGGGGGAAAGGGACAATTGAGTGCCGCCGTTGAGGCTTTGGAATCGATTGGCTTGTATGGAAAAATTCCCATCGTGGGAATAGCTAAGCGCTTGGAGGAAATATTCTTTCCTGGTGATTCGATACCCTTGTATCTCGACAAGCGCTCAGAAAGTCTGAAGGTGATTCAACACATGCGCAATGAAGCGCACCGCTTCGGTATCACGCACCACCGCGACAAGCGCAGCAAAAATTCCTTGAAATCCGAATTGGCCGACATTCCCGGTGTGGGTCCGAAAACATTCGAAGAACTCATGAAACAGTTTAAGTCACTCAAACGGCTGAAAGAAAGCTCTTTAGAGTCCATTCAGGCTGTGGTTGGTGAAGCCAAAGGCAAATTGGTTTTTGACGGCTTAAGGTAGGACAAAGTCTTTTAAATCCGTAAAGGTTATCTTTTTTCCATGAGATAATAAATTTGAACGAATTCAAATATGAAGTCCTATACAGTAATTCATCGATTTCCTACTCTAGGCGTCACTTTTTAACAGCAAAACGGAATTTACACATTCGTTTTAATAAGCGCTAGACCTTAACTTCGCGCAAAATTTCATGCATGCAATTTCTCAAACGTCATTGGAAGAAAATTTTCGGTGCCCTAATTGGTTTACCAGTACTCTTATTCACCATTGCCTTGACGATAGTATATGTGCAACAAGCACAAATCGTTCAGCATTTTTTAGAAGAGTTTAATGCCGATATTGAAGGTTATATTGTCATTGAAAAGAGTAGGGTAGCACCTTTCAAAAATTTCCCGTACATATCGATTGATTTGCAAGGTGTTAGGGTTTATGAAGACGAAAACAACATGATCCATCCCTTATTGGAGCTGAATGATGTGTATGTGGGCTTTGATGTGTGGAAACTGCTTGGAGGAAAAACGGAAGTCAAGTCCATTGCGCTCAAGGATGGCCATCTGGACATTGTTCAGGATAAGAATGCAGAATTGAACATTGCCAAAGCGTTCAAAGCGAAAAGACCGGTGGAAGAAATTTCAGAAGCCTTGCATTTGAAACTGAAAAGTATCCAACTGGACAACATCGATTTTTCCAAGTTGAACGAAGAAAATCAAATCAAAATTGACGCACTCATCGATCGCGGTGTGATAGGCGTGGAAATGAACGATGCGTTTACCTTGTTGCATGCCAATATGGAATACACCCTGAGCATTTTGAAAGGAAAGGATTCTACATTTTTTAAAAACAAACATGGCAAGTTAGACACCGACGTTCATTTGGATTTCAAATCCATGGTTTTAGACTTCGAACCCTCAATGATCAGTGTGGAAAAGGCTGTTTTTGAGTTTGAGGGAAGTATCGAGTTGGATGATGACCTCTCTTTGGACTTGAAACTCAAAGGCTCAAAGCCTAACTTTGATTTGTTTTTGTCTTTTGCCCTGGAGGAATTGGCTCCGGCTCTGGAGCGTTATGAAAATGCGGGAGATGTGTACTTCAATGCCACCATTCAAGGGCCTTCGCTCAATACACAACCCCATATCGAAGCGCGATTTGGATGCAAAGAAACCTATGTCTCCAATCAGTTCAACAAGCGCAAAATGGATCAACTGCAGTTCAATGCCTATTTCACCAATGGCGATTCGAATCGCTTGGAAACGTCGTATTTCGAACTCAAAGATTTTGAAGCGCGCCCAGAAGCAGGGAAATTCAAAGGTTATTTGTCGCTCAGGGATTTCTCCTCGCCTGAAATTGACATGCGTGTGGAATCCGATTTCAACTTGGATTTTTTGGCAGATTTTTTTGAATTGGAGAATTTATACAAGTTGAGAGGACAAGTGTTGCTGACCATGAATTTTCACGACATTGTGGATTTGAATAATCCTGAAAAAACGCTACAAAAAATCGATCAGGCGTATTATGCAAATCTAAAAATCAATGATTTGAGTTTTGAATCCCCCGATTTTCACTTGCCCGTGAGAAAGATTACCGTAGCCGCGGAAACAAAAGGTGATGACTTGCTCATTCACAAAGTTGACGCGAAAATCGGAAAATCGGATATTCTGATATCCGGAAAGCTCAGCAACGTTCCTGACTTGATTCACCACGCTGAAAAGGACATAGAATTGGAACTTGCTTTCCAATCGGAATTGATTGATCTAGAAGATTTGACCAAGAGCAAGCGCAATCCGGATCAATTCATCGCCGATCAAATCAAAAACTTCAAAACGCACTTTAAGTTTATCGGTTCTGCCAAGGACATTACGGAATTCCAGTACCTGCCCAAAGGACGATTTATTCTTGATGAGTTATATGCCTCCTTCAAAAATTATCCGCACAAAATTCACGATTTCGATGTCGATGTTGAGATTGACGAGAGCAAAATTTACTTGAAAAAATTTCATGGAGAAATTGACCAAAGCGATGTGGATATCTACGGTTCGCTCACCAATTATCCTATGTTTATGCATGCCGAAACGAACGGCGACACAGATGTGGAATTTAGAATAAACTCCAGGAATTTGGTTTTGAAAAACTTGCTCACCTACAACGGCGAAAATTACCTGCCAGCGGATTATCGCGATGAAATTTTAAATGAATTGGAACTTCTCGGTCGTGTAGCACTTCATTTCAAAGACAGTCAGGTAATTTCTACGGATTTATATCTGGACAAATTGCAGGGCAAAATGAAAATGCATCCGCTAAAACTGGAGCAATTCAAAGGAAGAATTCACGTGGAAAACGAACACCTCATGGTGCAATCGCTTTCAGGAAAAATGGGACATTCTCAGTTCACAACCTACTTAAACTACTACTACGGCGCAGATCCTAAAGTGAAAAAGAGAGACAATTATTTGAAATTCAGTGCGCCGAGGTTGGATGTGGACGAGCTAACCAACTACCATGCACCCAAGGCAGGAGAAAAAATCGATCACGATTCTGTGTTCAATATTTATGAACTTCCCTTTACCGATATGCGATTCGACGTCGATGTCGCAACGTTGAACTATCACCAATACAAGATTAAAAACCTTAAAGCCAAGCTGCATACCACGGCCGACCATTATCTGCACATCGATCAGTTCGATTTGGATGTGGCTGATGGACACCTCAGAGGAAAAGGCTATTTCGATGGGCGGGATGCGAAGAAAATTTACCTCAACCCCGATTTTCAATTTTCGCAAATGGATTTGACCAAACTTATGTTGAAATTCGACAATTTCGGACAAGATGAGTTGGTTGCCAATAACCTCACAGGACGCATCTCAGGCAAGTTGTCAGGAAAGATTCGCGTGCACACCGACTTGGTTCCCATTATTGATCATAGTTTGGTAAAACTCGACTTTCAGGTACTCAACGGTGCCATCAACAGCTATGCACCTTTCCTTGCCCTCGAGGATTATTTCAAAGACAAGAATTTGCACCGCATCGCTTTTGATACTTTGCAAAACAACATCACCATCGACAAAGGTATGATGACCATCCCTGCAATGACCATCAACAGCACCTTGGGTTTTCTGATTGTTGAGGGTACGCAGGACCTCAATCTGAATATGAATTATTTGGTGCGTATTCCCTTTAAAATGGTGACTCAGGCTGCCTCACAAAAACTGTTCAAACGCAAAAAAGAAGAAATTGACCCTGATAAAGAGGATGAGATAATCTACCACGACCCAAATAAAAAGACAAGCTTCGTAAACGTGCGAATTACCGGCACTCCGGATGTGTACAAGGTGAGTGTGGAACGCAAAAAGAAAGTTTAGGATGACCTTCGCAAGTAGTACAGGCATCTCATCCATAACCGATTACTCGTTCCGAGTCGCAGTTCAGTCTAAAGCGATGCGCATTTTGGCAACATAATTGTAAACTTGTGGTAGGAATCACAACTACAAACTATACGGTCATGAAAACTTCAGTCAAAATGCCGCAAAATACGAGCAGTACCAACAACAAAAAAAGAACAAATTACCCCAAAATCAATCCTTCACCCAAGCGCTCCATGGGCTCCATGAAAGGAGGGTTTGATAAGGCTTTGCTTCACTTGGGCGTAACAATTACCGAGCCTCAGCTAGATGCGGTTGAAGAATAAGCTCAATTTAACGCTGAGCGAAAAGCAATTCTCGCAATTGATTTCGTTTCTCTTTGATTTCCAGCAATAAGTCTTTTTTGTTGAACATCAACAGGAAATAGTTCCATTTGAAAGACACATGTTTGTAATATTTGAAAATGTAGTAGGCCAAAATACCGCTGATGGGTAGGCTCGAGTAATAGGCAATTTTCCCCCACCACGGAATATGTACGAATTGATGCAACAAAACGATAAAACCGAAATAAGTTAATGGGTAGAGTAGTGTTCCGATGACCACGGCAAGCGGCGCGTAGTATTCCACTTCTTTCGTAATTTTATTGATGATCCAATCGGTAAGGTTGAATTGCAAACCGTTGTGGATGAATCCGTAGATGAAAACCGGAAAAGCGATAAACAAGCCGATTATTGAAAAAATCATTTGTCGGAGGAACATCAGCGAGCGAAAACGGCGATCTGAAAAATCCATGCGAATGGCCAACTTCTCACTCTTCCATTGTATTTCATGAGCCAGTTTCATCAATTCCTGATATTTCGAAGGATCATTCACCCTAATTTGTGTCAAACCGGATTTGAGTCGTTGTAGAAAATCAAAATCGTCCTTGGGCTGCATGAGGTATTTCGAGGATAGAATTTCGCGTAAAATCTCAAATAGCTTATCCTCCTGTTTGTCATAGGCAGTGATGAGGAGCGCCTCTAATTCTTCTCTGAACCTGGAAGTCAAAGCCCTGGAGGTTTGTGCGAAGTCACTTTGGTAATTTTCCAAATAGTCCACAACAGCGATGGGTTTACCTATACTCACCAGAATATTGCTTTGGAAGCGTTCTTGATCGCTGTAATTGATTCCCAGAGGAATCACTTGCAAACCTGCTTTGCCTTGGTGTTGTAATTCATAGTCTAAGGCAATTCGTGCTGTCCCTGTTTTCAATTGCCTCAATACACGTTCTTTGAAACTTGAGCCCTCCGGAAAAATCACGATTCTTTTGCCTTGATCCAATATTTTGAAGCACGCGGAAAAAGAATCTGTGTTACTCACGCCATCTACCCGATCTTCACCCGGACGGTTGATGGGAATCATGTGCATGCGCTGCAAAAATTTCATTTTCCACTTCGAATTGAACAAAGTTGCCTTGGCCAAAAAGTAGATTTTTTGCTTGCTGATGTAGGCAATCAACAAGGCGTCCATGAGCGTGTTGGGATGGTTTGCAATGATGATGCTCGGACCCTTTGTATTGAGATTTTCCAAACCGCGCAGGGTAATTCGCTTGTAGTAGATCTTCAACGCAAGGCCGATAATGAATTGTGCTATCCTGTACCGCATGATATGAGACAAAGTTAGACTTTTTGACATTGATTCAATTTGTTGTTCAAAATGAATAGCAATGCAAGCGTTGAATTTGGCTTCCTTTACTACATTTGCAATAAAATATAGCAATATGAAAACATGGTTATACGCTGCAGCAAGTGCTGTTTTGATGAGTCAGGGTGCGGTTGCGCAAACGACGGATGCGGACAATGGAAGTGAGAAAAAAATTCAGGCGGGTTTGGCATTAGGCTCCGGATTGTTGCTTACTAATTTTGAAACCAATACCATTGCCAACAAAGGTTTGGGGGGATTTTTTGGTTTAGGATTTGGCTCCAATATCAATTTCTCGAATAACATCGGTATGTACACCGGGCTTGAGTTTCACTTCGAGAGCTTTGGTTACAAACCCAACAACAAAGATTTTTACTACGATTTCAACGACAAGAATATCTATTTGAATAGAGACGACAGCGCGGATGCTCAAGGAAATATGCGTTTGATGGAGCGCAGACAGAGCACCGTTGCGGCCAACATACCTTTGATGTTGTTGTTCAGAACCAACATGATTGGTTACTTCCGCTATTTTGGGAAGTTTGGTTTAAGAAACAGCTTTTTGTTGAGACAGCGTGTAAATGATATCGGATACGTGAATGCGGCCCCTGCTCAAACAAAATTGGAAGGCATGCGTGCGCGCAATGACATGTTCTTCTTGCGTTCTGCAGGTGGGGTTGCTGCCGGTGCAGAGTGGAATTTTGCTGCTTCTACAAGTCTTTCGTTGGAGTTGGGTTATTACTATGGTTTCACGCCGTTGTTCTGGGGTAACGGAAAATCAGATAGAAATGGAAGCTCCTTGTACGAAATGCAAGTGAATCCGGACAACACGATCACAAAGACCTACAGAAGCTTCAAAGCCAACCAAGGTGTATTTGAGTTGAAAGCTGTATTGTTGTTCTAAACTGATCATTTTGAATCACCAAAAAATTGCAGACCACATCAGTGGCTGGTTGAGAGATTATGCGATAACCGCCAAGGCGAAAGGCTTCGTTGTGGGTATTTCAGGTGGTATTGATTCAGCTTTAACCTCCACCTTGTGTGCACGCACCGGGTTGGAGGTTTTGTGTTTGAACATGCCAATTCACCAGCACAAAACGGAATATGAATTGGCAGTGGCCCATATCGAAAGCCTCAAGAGTCGTTTTGCCAATGTCCGTGCTTTGGAAATTGACCTCACAGACACCTTTGAAACGTTTCGGAAGTCAATTCCTAAGGTGGAAGCAAATCATCGTTTGAGCATGGCCAATACGCGGTCCAGACTGCGTATGCTTACTTTGTACGGAATCGGTCAAGCGAACAATTTGTTGGTTGCCGGAACAGGAAATAAAGTGGAGGACTTCGGTATCGGATTCTTTACAAAATACGGCGATGGAGGGGTGGATTTGTCTCCAATTGCAGATTTGAATAAAACTGAGGTAACACAGTTGGGCAAATATCTGGGCGTGATTGACGCTATTGTAAAGGCTGCGCCAACAGACGGGCTTTGGGGTGATTCGAGAACCGATGAAGATCAGATAGGGGCAACTTATCCGGAATTGGAATGGGCTATGGCGTTTGAGGGTGATGAAACAAAACTCAGCGAACGTCAACTGGATGTTTTGAAAATCTACAGGAGATTTAATACAGCGAACCGACATAAAATGATTCCGATTCCAGTTTGTGTGATTCCTGAGGATTTCAAGCAGGCTTAATTTTCAGCGCAATCGGCTTTTAAACTATTCCTAAATTCGCTGCCGAATCAAAATTCTTCCGCATGCGAATTTCAGGTCTTTTGCTTTTGTTGTGCTGTTCTCAATGGGCGTATGCGCAACGGCTTATTCAATATGTTGATCCTTTTATCGGCACAGGTGGTCATGGACATACCTATCCCGGAGCTGCTGCGCCATTTGGATTGATGCAATTGAGTCCGGACACCAGGTTGGAGGGCTGGGATGGTTGCTCTGCATACCACTATTCCGACAGCATTGTTTATGGCTTCAGTCATACGCATCTCAGCGGCACCGGCGTTTCGGATTACGCCGATTTGCTGATTATGCCGTTTCATCCCAATAGCAAGAAACAAGACCATCACGGGCGCATATTTTCTCATTTCACGCACCAAAAAGAACAGGCCCAACCGGGCTATTATGCTGTGGATTTGTTGGATTATCAGATTCAAGCGCAACTGACTGTTACTGAGCGCGCAGGTATTCATCGCTATCATTTCGCACAAAACAGAGCCTACTTGGTCCTTGACTTGGATCATCGCGATAAGGTTTTGGATTTTGAATTTGACATCATGGACGACAAAACCATTCGAGGAAAGCGCGTTTCCGATGCCTGGGCCAAAGAACAGCATTTTTACTTTTTTATGCGCTTTTCGGAATCGTTCAAGTTGGATTCATCATCCTTGCAAGGTAAAAGATTGTATTTGGATTTTGGCAATAAAAAAGACTTGGAAGTGCGCGTGGGGATGTCCGCAGTGGATGTTCGAGGCGCTGAATTGAATCTCAACAGTGAAATCGGTAGTCGCACTTTTGAGGCGATAAAAGCACAAACGCAAACCGCTTGGGAGAAGGAACTGAACAAAATACAAATTTTTACCCCAAACCAGGATTTTCTAAAAATTTACTATTCGGCACTCTACCACAGTTTTTTAAATCCAAATGTATTCAGTGATGTGGACGGAAGGTATCGTGGTGCGGATATGAAAATTCACCAAAGCGCTGATAAACAATACACCATATTTTCTCTTTGGGACACTTTCAGGGCTACACATCCTTTGTTCTCCCTCGTTCAACAAAAGAAAACTGAGGAGTTTGTTCGGACATTTTTGAGACAATACCAACACAGTGGCGAGCTGCCTATGTGGGAGTTGGCAGCCAACGAAACGGGATGCATGATCGGCTACCATTCCATTCCTGTCATTGTGGATGCTTATGTGAAAGGCTTGAAAAATTTTGATGCCAATTTGGCTTTGGAAGGAATGCTTGCCAGGGCGAATCAACAGAAATTAGGGGTGCCCGAGTTGATTAGAAATGGTTTTATAGGCATTGAGTTTGAACACGAATCCGTCTCCAAAAATTTGGAATATGCCTACAACGATTGGTGTATTGCTGTTTTTGCCGAGAAGTTGAACAAAAAGGATATTGCCAAAACCTTCTACGAGCGCGCACAATACTACAAGAATTTGTACAATCCCAAACATGGTTTTATGCAAGGGAAATTGTTCAATGTGTTCCAAGAGCCGTTTGACCCTCGAGAAGTGAATTTCAATTTTACAGAAGGCAATTCGTGGCAATACAGTTTTTTTGCGCCTCACGACATCGATGGCATGATTGAACTTTTTGGAGGAAAAACTGCTTTTGCTGCGAAATTGGATGAGTTATTCTCTGCACCTACCCAGACTACAGGCCGTCACCAAGACGATATTACAGGTTTGGTTGGTCAATACGCGCACGGAAACGAACCTAGCCACCACATCGCTTATTTGTACAACCACGTTGGACAGCCTTACAAAACGCAAGCCATGACCCGACGTTTGATTGAAGAGATGTACACCACCCAGCCCGATGGCCTGTGCGGCAATGAAGATTGCGGTCAGATGTCGTCTTGGTTGAATTTAACTGCCCTTGGGTTGTATGCCGTGACGCCGGGTTCAACGCAATATCAACTCACCGCACCCTACGTGGACTCTGCCAGAATCCATTTCGAGTCCGGGAAGCATTTTACCCTAATCGCTCACGATTTGAGTGCTTCCAACCCTTACATCCAGCGTATTTCGCTCAACGGGAGGAGTTTCGAGCAGTTGTTTATTGAGCACGAGGATCTCATGGCAGGTGGGAAACTCGAGTTTTTTATGGGCGCGGCGCCGAGTCGTTTTGGATCTCAAAATCCGGCGTATTCAAAAATTGAAAATCAACCGTTTTCGATAGTGCCTTATTTCATCGCTGATAAACGCACTTTCTACGATCAGATTTGTGTAGAAATTGGCAAAGTTGACCCCAAACAGACGATTTACTACACCACAGATGGAATAGAACCTAGCGAAAAAAGCACGCGCTATTCCGGCCCCATTTGTTTGACTAAAAATGCAAACATTCGCGCTGTGGCTTATGTAAATGGTGTTCCCAGTAAAATCATTTCCACTGAGTTTTTTAAAGTTCCGGCCAACTGGAAAGTGAACTTGGAGAGCAAGTATTCTCCGCATTACAGTGCCGGCGGTCCCGGAGCATTGATTGATAAAATCAGGGGTGGCAACGATTTTAGAACCGGAGCATGGCAGGGTTATCAAGGAACAAATTTTACTGCTGTTGTTGATTTGGGCAAAAAGCAGAAAATATCTAAGGTTGGAGGCAATTTCTTTCAGGAAATTCGCTCCTGGATTTGGATGCCGAAGAATTTGGTTGTGTACGTGTCCAACGACGGTAAGCACTGGAAAAAAGTCGCGACCTTGAATCATCAGGTGCCGATTGATTCCTATGAATCAGCTGCGCATGAACTCTCTCAGCGCATCAAACCTGTGAAGGCGCGTTATGTGAAATTTGAGGCTGAGTATTTTGGTCTCATTCCGGAGTGGCACTTAAGCCCTGGCGAGCAGTCTTACATTTTTATCGATGAGTTGATCATTGAATAAAAAAAAAGCCGCTCCATTTTGGGGCGGCTTTCGTATTTTGAGTGCGGTTTATTCTTGACCTTAATCCTCATAAATCTCAATCGACTCAATTTTGTCACCGGGACGAATGTCGTCGATTACGTCGAGGCCTTCCACCACCTTTCCGAACACTGTGTGGTTGCGGTCCAAATGAGCAGTGTTTTTACGGCTGTGGCAAATGAAAAATTGTGAACCACCGGTATTTCTTCCCGCATGCGCCATAGACAATACCCCTCGGTCGTGGTATTGGTTGTCACCGTCAAGTTCGCAGTCGATTTTGTAGCCAGGTCCGCCATCTCCACGACCGTTTGGACAGCCTCCTTGAATCACAAAATCCGGAATCACGCGGTGCCATTTGAGCCCGTTGTAAAAGCCATCTTTGGCTAATTTTTTGAAATTCGCTACCGTATTGGGTGCGTCGTTTTCGAAAAATTCCACGATCATCACGCCTTTGTTGGTTGTAATTTTTGCCTTTTCCATAATGAAATAAAACGTTTTTAAATGAGTCACAAAAATACCAAAATCCCCTTGCTTTCAGAGACAAAGTTGCCATTATCAGGTCACGCCTTTCAATGCAGGGTTTTTCTTTACTTTTGTGCACGTTAATCAAAATCAGCAACTATGATTCCTGCGAATAATCCGAACTTGAAATCTTGGGTTGAAGTGCCCGCTAACAGCGATTTTCCTATACAAAACTTGCCGTTTGGTGTGTTCAAAACAGAGCAACTTTCACCACGCGTGGGTTCCAGAATTGGAAATCAGGTGATAGACCTCAAAACACTTTTCACGCTCGGTTATTTGGAAAATTTGCCCTTTCATTTGGAGGATTTGGCTTGCGATTCGCTCAACAACATGATGCGACATGGCAAAAAGGGTGTTCGTGATTTAAGGAACCGTTTGTCCAAATTGTTCGATGCCAATTTTCCGGATTTGCAAAAGAATGAACATCACGTGCATCAAGTTCTGGTAGATGCGGATCAGGTACAGATGCTGCTTCCCGCTCAAATTGGCGATTACACGGATTTCTATTCCAGTCGTGAGCACGCTACCAACGTGGGTACCATGTTTCGCGATCCGAATAATGCACTTTTACCGAATTGGCTATGGCTCCCTGTTGGCTATCATGGTCGTTCATCGTCGATCATTCCTTCCGGTGTAAACATTCATCGACCCATGGGACAAACCAAGCCCAATCCCGATGAGAATCCGGTTTTTGGACCTTCCCAGCGCGTGGATTTTGAGTTGGAAATGGCCTTTTTGACTTTCGATGGAAAACCGCTTGGGCAGCGTATTTCAACCGACGAATCTGAGCAGTACATTTTCGGTTTGTGTTTGTTTAACGACTGGTCGGCGCGCGACATTCAGCAGTGGGAGTACGTGCCACTCGGACCTTTTTTGGCCAAAAATTTCGCTTCTTCCATATCGCCTTGGATTGTGACTCTGGATGCCTTGGAGCCTTACCGTGTGGATAATCCAAAACAAGAGCCTGAGGTGCTGAGCTATTTGAAATACGACAAGCCTGCATCCTACGATATTCATTTGCAAGTCGCCATCCAGCCTGAAAACGCTGCTGAAACGGTGGTGTGCAACTCCAATTTTAAATATATGTACTGGACTATGGTTCAGCAACTTGCGCATCACACGGTGAATGGATGTAATATCCGCAGAGGGGATATGTTGGGTTCGGGTACCATATCCGGGCCAACGCCTGATTCTTATGGATCCATGCTCGAATTGGCTTGGAAAGGCACCAAACCGCTCAAAATGTCTGATGGTAGTGAACGAAAATTTATTCAAGACAACGATACGGTGATCATGCGTGGCTTTTGTGAGAAAGACGGCGTGCGCATTGGATTTGGGGAGGTGCGAACAAAGCTCCTTCCGGTATTGGATTAGTGGAGAAATTGGACTTTGAACCAACAAAAAAACGCCACCTTTTTCGAGATGGCGTTTTTTATTTTAATAATGCTTACTTTTTGAGTTTCATCGTCACTTTGGCGTTTTGCATAGCTGGAATTACGGATTCCATGGCGTGCAGCACTTTTTTGTTTTCTGTGAAATAGTAAGTCGATTTTTCGCTTTTGTTACTGGCGACGGTTACTTGAATGGCTTCACACTTCACGCCGTCGATTTCTTTTTCTCCCAAATGCTCCACTACGATGAATTTGGCTTTCATCATTTGCATGTCATCCGTTGCCAATGTGATTTTTTCACCTTTTTTGATTTTCATATTCGCCAAAAGCAATTCATAAGCCGGTGACGATGCGATGTACGCATTCTTGAAATCGATTTTCTGAGGTTTACCTGCTATATCGATATTCACAGATTTTTTGTCGTAGGTCATTTTGATTTTTTGACCCATTTGTGTGATGGTTCGGGTCACCGCTTTGTACGTTTTGTCTAAAATAGCCTCATCACTCGCATCGCCCATCGCCCCTGATGATTTTTCGGTAATCTTCCAACCCTCGCTTGTTTTTTCGATGTTTCTGGATACTGTCATTTTTATGTTTTGATCTTGTATCGCGATGTTCATGTCGTAATTGAATTTTCCTGCTGTCAAAGCGTTGGCATCAATTTCGGGAAGCACTTCTGCGGCTTTTATGACACCTGCCGGTTCATAAACCACTGTTTTCACATCCACAGTAATCTCCTTCAATCTTTTCGCGACATCATCGGGCATTTCTTTTTGGAAGCGTCCACCAAGAATTGGAGCCAAGAAACGCTCAACTTCAGCATACATCGCCATTTTGTTCACCGGTTTCGCAAAGCCATGACCTTCATCGTTGGCTAAGATGTAAGAAACTTTTTGGCCTTTATCGCGCAGCGCAACCACAATTTGGTCAGCTTCCGCTTGTTTTACCCGCGGGTCGTTCGCGCCCTGGATAATCAAAAGCGGCTTAGTAATTTTATCCGCAGAAAATAGGGGACTGGCCTCGCGAATGCGTTTTTCACCCTCTGGCGTGTTCGGATCACCCACCATGCCGTGCAAGAAAGCTCTTCCAGCCTCCCAATAGGGCGGAATACTCTCCAGAAGCGTGAAAATATTCGATGGACCAACAATATCGACCCCTGCAGCATAGACTTCAGGCGTGAATGCCAAGCCGGCCAAGGTTGCATAGCCACCGTAACTTCCACCCATGATGACCACTTTATCTTTGTCCACAATGCCATCATCGATGAGGTGTTTCACGCCCCAGGTGATGTCGTCTTGCATCAAGAGACCCCATTGCAAATCGCCGGCATTTTGGAATTTCTTGCCGTAGCCTCCCGATGCGCGGAAGTTGGGCTGCAGCACGGCGTATCCTCGGTTGGCAAGAAACTGTACTTCAGAGTCATAACCCCAATAGTCGCGCGGACCTTTCGGCCCCCCGTGAACCAAAACAACCAAAGGCAATTTTTGAGGCTTGCAACCATTTGGTACTGTCAAATAAGCTGGAATTTCCAAGCCATCACTACTCTTGTATCGAATGGGCTGCATTTCTGAAAGGAGGATTTCAATTTCCTTCAATTTTGGTCTGGGTACGTATTGTTGAATCAGGTCTTTGCCCTCAGGGATGAATAACCAAACTTCAGAGGCATATTTATCACCCCAAACTGAAATCAGATACATCGAGTAGTCGCGAGTGGTGCTGATGATGTCAATCTCTCTGCCAGGAAATTGACTTTGCAAATGCTTGTACAATGCACCGCGTTCACTGTCTTTGAAGTAGCGGCGGGTTTTATCGTCGGTGTACGAGGTTGAAATGATTTTTCTTGTGTTCTGATCCAAAGATAATCCGCCAAAATCTACACGCTTCTCTGGGTCGGACTCGATGAGCTCCATTTTTCCCGTTTCGGGGTCCATGAGGTAGAGCGTGGTCAAATCCAAATCGCCCACATTGGTTACCAAATAGCATTTGGAATTGTCTTCATTCCAGCCCGCCACGTAGGCTGTTTCGGTAACTTTGGTTTCGTAGATATTGACTAAAGAGTCGCCGCGTTTGTAGAGCATGGTGGTGTTGCCTTGTTCATCGGTGCGGTAATACATGCGCAGGTTGTCGTCCCAGTCGAAATCATAGCCCACGATGCGGTCTTTGTTTTCGTAAAGTAGCTCCAAAGCTCCGCTAGAGATGCGCAGGCTGTAGAGGTCATGCCAAGCTTTGTCTCGTTTGTTCAAACCGATGAATAACAAGTCGTGGTCGTTGTCGCTCACCTGGTAAATTTGTGCGGTTACTTCATCAAAATTGGTCAAGTTTCTTGATGCCGGAACTTTGCCCTCCTCGGCTTCTGCAGCGGGATCAACGGCGAAAATGTTGATGTTCTCATCGCCGTCCTTGTCTTTTACATAAAGAATGTACTTTCCATCACCGGACCAAAAGAATCCATACAAGGGTCTTTCGCTGTCCGTGAGTGGTCTGGCTTCATCAAAAGTCTCGTCGAAAGCCTTCACCCAAATATTCATAATGCCGTTGTACTCCTTCATGAATGCGACATACTTTCCATCCGGGCTGAGTTGTCCTCCGGAAATTTCAGGGTTGCCAAAAAATAGGTCGCGATCGATCAAATTGGGTAAATCGCATTGCATGGACTTGTTGCATGAATTCATAGCCATCGACATGATAATCAGATTTATAATTAAAAAATACTTGCGCATAGGGTGTAATTTTCAGTCAAAAGTAAGCGGGTTCTATGAAAACTGAATCACGAATTTTTGAGAGGTAAAATTTTGGGTTGAGTGGTGGGATATACAGACATAGTAGCTTTGTTGCATGTACGATTTACAATAATCCTCCAGAAATGAATACTGATTCAGATGTTCATTTTCTGATCGGTTTAAATGGGATTTCGAAGTCAGTTTCTTCGCTGCGCGCCTCTACAAAATGAATGAGGTATCACAAGAGTAAACCCGCACGCAACAAGATTTCTCTTTACTTTAGCGCTCTAGAAATGAAATCCGAAGCAAAGCTATGAGTCAAGCCCTTGGTCATCCTGATATTTCTGTGGTTGTTCCGCTGTTCAATGAAGAAGAATCGCTTCCTGAATTGCATCAGTGGATTGTTCGGGTGATGCAGGCACATAATTTCACGTACGAGGTGGTTTTTGTGAATGATGGAAGCACGGATAAGTCCTGGGAGGTCATCCTGGAACTCAACAAGAAAGATGCTCACGTGCGGGGAATCAAGTTTCAGCGCAATTACGGAAAATCGGCAGCGCTTTATGCAGGATTCGAGGCATGCAAAGGTCAGGTAATAATTACCATGGATGCGGATTTGCAAGACAGTCCTGAAGAAATTCCTGAGTTGTATCACATGATTCAAGAGCAAGGTTTCGATCTCGTGTCGGGCTGGAAGAAAAAGCGCCACGACCCCATTTCCAAAACGGTTCCTACAAAACTCTTCAACTGGGCCACGCGCAAATTGACCGGAATACACTTACACGATTTCAATTGCGGTTTGAAAGCATACCGCAGGGCTGTGGTGAAGAGTGTTGAGGTTTACGGGGAAATGCATCGCTACATTCCCGTTTTGGCGAAGTTTGCCGGATTCCACAATATCGGCGAAAAGGTGGTTGCCCATCAAGCCAGAAAATATGGAACTACTAAGTTCGGTTTGAATCGCTTCATGAACGGTTTTTTGGATTTACTTACAGTTGTTTTTATGGGGAAATTCGCCAAAAAGCCCATGCATTTGTTCGGTGCAATTGGCACTTTCATGTTTTTGGTCGGATTCAGCATAGCTCTGTATATGGGTATCGACAAGCTCTTTATCGATCAATCCAAAAAGCTCATTGCTTCACGAACGGAGTTTTACATCGCCTTGGCTGCAATGATTATCGGCGTACAGTTTTTTTTAGCAGGTTTTATTGCCGAATTGATTGGACGTAATTCGCCCACACGGAATCATTATCTGGTCGAAGAGGAAATTTAAGTTCTTAGTTAATCACGATTTTGTGTGTGATTGATGCACCAGTTTCGCGGTAAAGTCTTAATAGATACACCCCGGCATTAACGGTGCTTAAATCAACGGATATTTCGTTCCCTTCCAATGATGTTGCCGTGTAAATTACTCTTCCGGAAAGGTCTGATATGTCAAGCGAGGTTTTCAAAGTAAAATCTCCTGAAACTTGAATTATTCCACTACTTGGATTGGGAGCAACGCGAATTTCTTCAAGGGTTTTATCTTGCAAGTTGGCTGTGGTAAGCACGGCGACTCCATTCATCGAGCAAAAAGCATCGGTAACTGTGAAATCATAGCTTCCCGGTCCTAAATCAGATAGAAATGGATTTGTAGAACCATTGAACCAGGTAATGTCGACGGGAAATTGACCCCCGGAGGTCGTGATGAGCACAGAACCGTTGTTTTGCCCAACTGTTGGTTCAGTGATGTTCAATTCGTAGCTCAGCGGTGTGTAGTCGCAGGAAGTTGTAGTTACCAAACCGCTGGCAGCACTTGTTGTTTGAAATTGAGAAAATGCCGCGCAATCGCCTTTCAAATAAAAGGTGAGCCAGGGCGTAATCAATGAATTCATCAGATTTTGTTGCTGCGATCGGCTTAAGGTAATACCAGAAGATGCAGTACTCTCTCCAAAATCGCAGGCTAAGTTGCTGTTGGCAAAATAGCAGTGTGCACCACCTGTAAGGCTCACGAAATGTTTGCAAGAAGCGCTGATGCCGTTGTAGATTGGCAAATGGTGTTCCGTAGGTGGTGTGACTCCATCCGATGAACCACTCAATATCAAAGCCGGAACGGTCACATTCGGAGCAACAGCAATGGCGCTGGGATTAGTTTCTGCAGGTGCCAAGCCTATGACGGTTTTGATGTTTGTGTTGTTTTCTGCTGCGAGTATCGTTGCACCGCCACCCATGGAATGCCCCATGATTGCGCTTTTTCCGTTGATTTTTTGGTAAAAGGGCGAGGATTCAACCGCGTTCAACAACAAGGTGCGATCCGAAGCTACCACAAGGTCTAACCCAAAATCGTTGTGGCTGGGAGCAGGGGCGAGGGAAGATTCTGTTTTCGGAAAAACAAGAATAAACCCTTTTGGGGTTAAATGTTCCCACACATTTTGATAGGCGCTCCACTGCATGGCAAAACCGTGACCAAAGACGACCACAGGAAATTCCCCTACTGCAATGGGCGTGTTGGCTCCTGCAGATGTGGCCGGATAATACACTGCACATTCAATTTGGCGACCGGGGCCTCCTCCCGAACCGACGCCGCCTGTGCGCGTGGGGTCGTTGTAGGTAATGGTTCGCGATCCTATGGCAAATTGTCCAAAAGCCACAGCGCCGAGGAGCATAAGCGTTAGCGTAAACAGGGTTTTCATGAAAGTTGGTTTGGAGTGAGAAATTTCATTTTTAATGCGCTAAGTTAAACAACTTTGTTTCGATGATGTTTGAGGATGAATTTCCTGTGTCTAAATGTATCCAAGACTTCAGGCGTTAGCCTCTGTGTCTGCATCAAAATTTACGAATAATTCATTGCTGAGACAGACCTGTTCAATGATGCTTTTGATTTTTCAAATCTGAGTTGGGTGTTTTCGAGCGTCTGTAAAGATTCACAAAATTAATCGTTCAATATCTATCGTTCTTATTTGGAGTTCTAGTGTAACTTCGTTGAGATCACAGTGCTAATACAAAAAACCAAAAATCCATAGCGGTATTTTATTTTTAATCCCCGAGGGCATTTCATCAAGAGCTAAGTAACTTTTCTCTACTTCAGCAATTTGTTGAAACTTTTTATTGGCTTCTCCTACTTCAAAAGTGTATTCATCATCGATGATGAAATTGCCTTTCTGAGCCAAAGTCAAATTATGTTTTGTTCCTACTTGGTTGGCAAAGAAAGTTTCTCTCAATGCACCAGCATTCACGGGTTCTTTACTCAAGTACAACAAGTTCGTGTTTTGGAGAAAAATTTTATCAGGATTCGTCAATTGAGTGTAGAATTTCCCTTTTAGTCGAGCCAGAGTCAAAACAGAAGCTTTCTCAAGAGAGCCTAAATAATTGAGTACTGTTATTCTGTCTGTTTCTAGAGCAGATGCCAATCTCGTGATATTCGGTTGGTAGGGAACTTGTGTGGACAGCAGATTAATCAACTTTCAAATTTTTGCCATTTGACTCAAATCAATGCGTTCTAGCAAAGACATATCTTGCTCCAAAACAACATTCAAGACATTACCCAATTTGTGGTGGTAATTTTTCGTTCCTTCCAAATAGAAGGGAAAATAGCCATGTTTCATATAATTGGAAAAATGCTGAAGGGGCTTGAATTGCTCAATCAATTCAGGCACAATGGTTTCGTGCCGATCGACGATGTCTTTTATCGTTAACACCGGCAAATTAAGCTTCAATTCAATATTCAAATACTCTCGAAACGACAATCCATGTAGTGTGTAAACAACACTTCTTCTACTTAAATCTGCACTCCCTTTTTGGATATCCAAAATGGAAGAACCCGTCGCAACAACCTTTAATTCTTGAATTTTATCGCGGATGTTTTTGAGCTCCTGACTCTAGTTTTGGTATTTGTGAATTTCATCAATGAACAAATGTGTACCGCCAAGCTGCACATGTTTCTTTGCCAATTCCAACAAAGTATATTGGGCAAGCTCAACATCATCCATGCTGATATAGAGCGCCTCAGAAGAGTTGCCAAATTTTTCTTTAATCCATTGCAGAATCAGCGTGGTTTTGCCAACACCTCGCGAGCCGAGTATGAACAAAAGCGGTTCTTCCCAATCAATTTCATCGATAAAATCGCGCCGAAATCTCGGTTTTAGCGCTGCCAATGTTTCCCTATGTTCGAGATAGTTGAAGTGCATTTAAAAAATCAATTGCTTGTTCAAATCTCAGTATTTTGTTTGTATTAATAAATATAATAGCTAAGTAAATGTTTATTACAATAAACAATAAAGCCTTATGAATTGTAAATTTTGATAAACAGAAGTCGAAAATCACCGATTTGTCCTTGGAATGCGACTCGTTTGATTGCTTATAAAGATAGAGTCTTTATTGATCATTGAAAGGGCTGAATGAGTTGGGTTATTGGATTGACTTACAGCATTGCGCACAATTGAGCTACGCCGCATTTGCTCAGCGCCAGCTGAAACGAAGATAATATTCAAATCTAAGTTGGGCCTTGCAGCAAAGTCGAACCGAAAATTTTATTGTTCAAAATCTTTTGACCTCATTTGGACTTTTAGTGTGACTTCACTGAAACCGGTTCACTGCGTGGCTGCCTTCGGCTGTCGCTAAGTTCGCAGCATCAAAGCGCGCTGCGAAGCAAAACCGTTTCGATTAAGGGTATTTTAACAAACAAAAAAGCGGAGAACCAATCAATTTTGATCAGTTCTCCGCTCGGGTGACCCCAACAGGAAATAGTTCTAACTTTATGGAGGACTTAAATGCCATTTTGGAGTCGCCTGATTGGTGAAATAATTTCAAGGTATCACAATTTGTGACACCTTTTTAGAAGCATCTAATCGGTAAAAGAATCTCCCTATTTCCAAACCACCCTCATCCCAGAATCGTCTTAACATAAATCACCATTTTATGCCAAGACGCCGAATCCACACCTCCCTAAAACTCCTCGCACATACCAATGCCCTTCCCCACGAATATCGCCAGCAAATATCAGCCTCACAACTCTCCAAATACAAGCGTCTATTCAACCCAGAAGAATATTTCGGACATGAACTAAACTCCACCGCCGTTGCTGAAATCGACACAC
>JBBIIM010000016.1:0-51851 GCA_037446475.1 Crocinitomicaceae bacterium
ATGCCATCGTTGTTGTAGTCGCGCCATACATAAACGCCTCTCCCAGGGAGCACTTCAATATATATGAATTCGCGTTTGAGCTCGAGACCGCTTCCAAGTTCATAAAAGGTGGTTGTGCGCAATGCACCTTTCCAGAGATTGGTACTTTGTTCGATTCTGCCTAAAAAGGTGTTCTCCGGTTGCAGGTTGATTAAAGTAGAATCAATAATTCGCAAGTTACGGTAGTTGAGGTTGGAGCGCAATTGTATCTTGGAATTGCTAACCCAGTCATAGCTACCACCGAAATTTCTGGCGCTGGTGGCCAAGCCGAATTTTGTTGCGTTGCTCAATTTGTCGTCGCGTTGGCGGTAATACACCTTGAACTTGTTTTTAATCGAATCATTTTGTGTTAGGTAAAATTGCCAATCGTAAAAGTGATAAGTATTTTCCTGAATGATGGGGCTGATAAAATCTTTTTCAATTCGGTTGAACTCGTGCTCATCCAGGAATCCGATTTTCAGTTTTTTGAAAGACTGCGAGGCATCTATTTTATGACGAATGAAAAGTGAATTTTTGATTCCGCTGGTGTTTACTGCATTGCCGTTCCATTTGATTTGAAAGCCTTTTTCGCTCCATTGGCCGTTGGTGTTGATTTTGGCTCCAAAAAAGTCATTGCCCCATTGAAAAATGTTGCCGTTCAAAGCCATAAAGCCGTTCTTTTTGTGCTGGAAATTGACTCCGCTGTTGGCAATCAATTGATAGCCTTGGGTTTGGGTGTGCAAAATGTTCCAATCGCGGTCGAATTCAGCGCTCCGAAAGCGCTCTACCGGAACAAAATACCGGCCTGTGTATTCCAACCCGGAATTTGTTTTGAGCACCCAATTGGGCAGACTGTCTTTGCTGAGCTTGTGTTGAGAATTGAGCATGAATTTTCCTGCGAATGAGGTGTTGTCTGTTTTGTCAAGGGTAGAGTAAGTGTTGAGGTCGTTGTTGGTCAGTGCTACTTCGCTGAACAATTTGAAATCTTTGCCCAAATCCACTTCTGCTCCGGTGGTCAACATTTGTCGTTGCTTTGGTGTGATGACCTGACGCACAGGGCGATAATTGCCTTGAGAAACACCATTGACCGGTTCCACCCATTTGAATACGCGGCCTAAAGCAGTGAAACGCTCAAACACATAGTCGCCTTGACCCTGTTGCACTTGACTGAAAAACACGGAATACACAGCCTCTTGCGGATTGACTGAGAATACCATCACGGAGTCATAGCCTAAGGTGTCGACCATACGGTACATCACTTGGTTGTCTCGAAAGCCGACTTGGGTAATTCCATTGACCACAGCCTGCTGCAAATTGTCGCCAATCATGGCCATTTGCATGCGCTGTTCGTCGCTCAAGTCTTGTTGTATGGGCTGATTTTTGGCATCTTGCTCAGAGTAAATATTTACCCAAGTTTTGACGGGTCCTTTTTCATAGAGCAACCCTGAATTGAGCAATGAGCGGGCGTAGTTTTGGTCGGAATATTGAAATTCGACAATAATCCGAGAATCTTTGTCAATGGGTCGCTTGGTGGTGAAGGAGATTTCCGCGGTATTGTAGTTCATGATGTAGTCGTATTCTTGTCCGCGCTGCAATTCAATGCCATTGAGAAATACACGCTCCGAACCGGATAGCACGATAATAAAGGGTTCGTTTTCTGCCCCACGGAGTCGATAGGGTCCTTGATTGCCTTCGATACCGTCGAGCAGTTGTCGGTTGAATTTTCCTCTGGAAAAGGCCCCCGAACCGTAGATGTTCAACTTGCCCTTTTTCGGGTCGTTGATTACGTTGTGGTTGGCGGTCAAACCTTGCGCTCTTTTGTTGTAGGTCATGAAATAACCCTTAGGCGTTCGTGCCCAGAAGTCTCCCGCTATTACTTTAAATTCGTCGTTGTAAAGTTGGATGAAGAGTTGGTCGAACTCCTGCAGTTTGTTGGTCGTTCCGTCCGGCTGAATGGGGATGTTGTCGTCGGTGAGTGTGGCGAGTATTTTCAGATTTGGGGAAATTTCCCCGGCCAACTGGATGTTCATGGTGGAATTGACGGATAAATCCTGTGCGTTACCGACATTAATTCCACGTGAAATTGAACCTGACTTTTTGATGGTGGATGAACCAAATATATCCTCACGCTTTAAATCAGCCGAAATCAGGAAGGGATTTTCAAGCGTGTTGTTTTTATTGAATACAACAGTAGAGTCTTTGTTGAAAAAGGATCCGTGAATCGTCATGGGTAGCACACGGTACCTCAAGCGAAGCGTGTCACCGAAATATTTTGGGTTCAGGATTAGGGCATTTTTTGAAGTATCGATATTGTAATCTGAAAATGAGACTTCATCTTTTAAGACATGCAATGACGGCCAATAAACAGTAAGAGAGTCGAGTCGTAAATTGGTGGAATCTACTACAAGTATTTTGCTGCGCAGCGAGGTGGTTTGACTCCAAATAAAACCTGAACCTAGGAAGAGCCAAATTGTAATAATCGCTATGTTTCGCAGTGAAAGCAAGGTCAAAAGTAAACGATAATTTTCTGAATTTCTTTTGTCCAATCACCGTTCATCTGCTGGCTCGACGTATATTGCTATCATTTGAATTGCGTCTGCCCTTGTTTCGGCATTTTGTTGGCCCCAACTTTTTTTCGGTCAATCTTGAAATATCAAAATTTCGTATTCAATTTCAAGTTGCTGAACAGCTTAAATGCCAAGAACTGGGCCGAGTGAATTTGCGCAATCTGACCGGCGTTGGGTGAGTTGAAAACTGCGGTTAACACGATGCGATGCATTTTCAGCAATTCAGGCATCTCAGTGGCGTCGAAATTGAAGATAGTTTCTGAATTCACAGCTTGGACAGGGGCAAAATTGCTTAAAGCATTTGAGCCCAAAATACCCCCGTTGCCTGCTTTGGTCAGCACCACTTGATTGAGGCTGTCCAACACCTGCATCTGTAGGGTGGCACCAAACGAATAGGCGTTGGATGTTTTGATTTTGATGCTCCCTGATTGTGGGGTGATTGCGCCTGTTTCACCGATTTTCAAATTGAAGGTGTCGCGCAGCGTGAGATTGTTCATGCCCAAGATTAAGGGCATATCAGCAGTGAGGAAGGCGCGGACGAAGCTCGTGCTGAACAGTTCGTCCCATCCACCGGAGGTATTTCCGAATGGATTGATTTCGAAACCAAAATTGATGCGCAGTAACTTGGGCAGGTTCTCAAGAAAATTCTCGATGTTCGAGTTGCTTGAAGTAATGTCAATCTCATGCACGGACGGCTGCACGTCATCCCAAGTTCCCAAAGCCTGATTGATCCAAATCCAAGGACCCACTTGAGGATGCGAGAACGGAGTCACGATTCCTTGATTGTTCTCGCCCTCCAATTGATTGATTCTAAATCTGGCGCCCACTTTGATGCCGTTGAACAGTGTGAGTTTCAGATTGACATTTTCCAAATCGATAGCACCATCCGTAATTCGATTCATGAAATCCAAATTGATTTGCTGCTGCTCATTGAATAGGCGATTTCCAAAATACCCTTGCGCATAATTGACTTTGATGTCTGTAAATTCTACGGTGAATCGAACTACGTGTGAAGGTCCAATATTCACCGCTTCACCATTAGGGTCTGTTTTCACTCGAAATTGGGATTGAATCAAATTATAGGCCTCCATGTTGATACCTCTCAAGTCAATTTGGTAACCGGCCAAATCTACTTCCATTTCGTAGGTACTTGGTTCTGAGATTGTTCCGGGTGGCACTTGAACTTCTGCGGAAAAATCTTGTCCATTTTTTGTCACTTTGGGCAAAATAAGCGTCGCGATGCACGTAGTGCTAATCGGTGATTTCACTTTGATTCTAGCCTTGCCACTTGAAATCATGATTTTTTTCAATTCCAAACCTTGGAAATCAAACAAATTATTTTCCACCTGATCGATGAATTGAAAGCCAGCCGGAACAGGCGTGAAAGTTGGAATATTGAAACCTTCCTCAATGGTGATGTTTGGAATCGAAACCAAATCGTCCATATTTAAGCTGAGAATGTCGCGGTTGATAAGCAAGCGGTAGGAGCCATCAGGGTTTGTGCCCAGAATATTTTCTGTAACCAGATTGTTCAGGTTCAAAGTGTCTTGAAGCACCACCAAATTCCAATCCGTATTCCAAGAGGTGGGTTCCTTGCGGCAAGCAGACAAACCAAGCACCAGTATAATCGTGTAGAGGAAATACTTTTTCATGCTCCAAATGTAGAGAAAAACGTTTCTGATAATGCGTATTTTTTATGCATCATTGGACTCAAAACAGCTTGTTTGAAATTCATGTGCTTTCCGATTGTATTTTAGCGCTCAAATATTGCTCCGATGCGCTTCACGGTTTGGTTTATCAGTTTGGTAATTTTGATTTATTGCAATCTTTTTTATGCGCAAGAGAACCATGTTTTGGGTTCTTGGAATATCCTTCACTTTGACGCCAAATTTTCGGAGCGCTGGAGTGGTTTTGCAGAGGCACAATTGAGGTCTTTGGGGTTTTACACAAACTACCACTATTACGAATACAAGGGGGCTGCGGTGTATAAGATTCAGGAAAACTCCTCGGTTGCTTTGGCTTTTGGGCAGTATAGAACGTACAATGAGGGTGGTGATTTCGTCAGACCGATGCTCAGCGATGAGTTGCGCCTTTGGCCACAGTTTAAACTCACGCAAAACATCGGAGATTTGAAAATTGAACACCGATACAGGCTTGAATTGCGTTTTGTTAACGGCAATATCAGAGACCGATTTCGTTTACGCTTTGGGATATCTTATCCTTTGTTCAGAAAATGGGATCACTTGGGTAGGTTCAAAATTCGTTTGAACAACGAATTGTTTTTCTCCAGTCGAGCGCCTTATTTTCAAAGAAACCGCTCTCAAGTCCAATTTGCCTTCACGCCCAACAAACGAAATGAGTTCTTAATAGGTTTTTTGCATCAGTTCGATTACCAGATCAATGATGAGATTGGTCGAGATTTTTTGGTGGTGGGCTATGCCTTTAAATTTGACTGGTCCAAATGAAAGACCGACTAGCGTTTGTTAACCAAATGATTGTTTGGTATTATTGAAGTCTAAATCGTTGCTTTATGAAAAATCTGATGCTCGCTATGCTTCTGTTTGGTTATTCCGGCGCTGCTTTTTCCAAGGTCAAGAATCCATTTCATTTATACTACTTGGACTGGGAATTCAGCGAAAACAGCAAACCCAATGAGCAGATTAAATCATTGGGAATTAAAACTTTGTCTGTTGAAGAAACGGATCGCAAAGGGAAAACTTTCCGAGTTATTAAACATTACGACCGTGAGGGCTTCTTAACAAAAGTAGAGCGCTTCAATCCAGCCGGGAAATTACAATCCACCTATGAACAGCGATTCAATGCGCAGAAGAAATTGGTGTTCAGTAAGAAGACTGTGGGAAATAAAATCACTGAAAATGTGTACAATTATGCTGAAAATGGCAAAATTCTTCGCCATGAAATTCGTGAAAACGGAAAACTAATCTTCTACTGCGATTGGACTTACGATTACAAAGGGTTTGTGCAGGAAAAGAGCAGTTACAACCGCAAAGGGTTGATGGCTCGGACTACTCATGAATACGACGATTCCGGAAAGTTATTGAGAACAAATCATTTCAATGCCAAAGGCAAGTTGACCAGTGCCTACAATTATGCTTGCAAGGATGAAGGAGAAAAACTGAATTTGGCCAAACAAGAGAAATTGCAATGTTCCACCGAGCACAGAGAAAGCGGTTTTATTGTTCGCGTCACAGAACACACCATGAGCAACGGCGAAAAAAGTCGGATGGTTTTCAAATTCAGAGAAAAGGATACCAGCTTGGTAGAGGAAATTTACTTTGGCTACTCAGGAAAAATTAATTTCCGAGTTTCCTACGATCCTGATTTGAAACGACAAATTCTCCTTGAGTCAACTTTTATTGAGGATAAGCCAACTTTTGTACATCGTTATGAATACGACCAGCAAGGATTATTGACGAAGGAAATTACCGAGCACAAGGGCGAAATTTTGACTTCAGAAGCTAAGGAATACAGCACAGAACAATTGTTGATTAAAAGTGAAATTCGAAACACCAAAAATCAAATCGTCAGACAAACCAAGACTCTAGTGACTGCGCGCTACTGAGTTCTGTGTGCTTTTAGACCATGTTCTTGTTACAATAACTACTTTTGCAGCATGGGAACACTTAGACAACAAAAATTAGACAGTTTGATTCAGCGCGAATTGGCTCAGATTTTACAGCAAAATGCACGCGAATTTGCACTGGGCGCCATGGCGAGTGTTACGAAGGCAACCATTACGAGCGACTTGTCTTTGGTGCGCGTTTACGTGAGTGTTTTTGCGCACAAAGATCCCAAAGCGGTTATTTTGGAGTTGAACAACAATAAGGCACAGATTCGCCATTTGTTGGTCAAAGCCATCAGCAATTTGCGCAAAATGCCCGAATTGATGTTTAAGCTCGACGACTCTTTGGATTACGCTGCTGAAATTGAGGATTTGTTGAAGAAATAGCATTGCGATTCAGGAGTCAAATTTTGTGTTTTCAGGTAAATTTTTAGAATTTTGACAAGAAGAATTTGAAAATCAAAAAATCAGTATCTTCGCCCGAATTTTGAAAATCGCACTTGGATTTGTGTACTAACATTTAAAATAATTAGACAGATGGAAACAACGAAAACAAGATACTCAGACGAAGAACTTCAAGAATTTAAAGAGTTAATTCTGGAGAAATTAGAAAATGCGAAAGTGGATTTGGAGCTATTAAAAAGTTCCCTTTCCCTTAAAGATGACCACGGTACGGATGACACCGGACGCGCGTTCAACATGATTGAAGACGGATCGGAAACGCTTTCACGCGAGGAGATTGCGAACTTGGCTATGCGTCAGGAAAAATTCATCACCAACCTGAAGAATGCACTCATCCGCATTGAGAATAAGACCTACGGTATTTGCAGAGAAACAGGCAAATTGATTCGCAAAGAGCGTTTGAGATTGGTGCCCCACGCTACGCTAAGCATCGAGGCAAAAAAAGCACAAGGTTAATCGAATGACGACCCGAAAAAGAGCAGGGATGGCCATTTTGGTCATCCTATTTATTTTGTTTTTTGACCAACTTTTGAAAGTTTGGGTCAAAACCTCTTTTGAGCCGGGTGAAACAAGAAATATGCTGGGCTCTTGGTTCCGTTTGTTTTATGTTGAAAATCAAGGCATGGCTTTCGGTGCTACTTTTGGCAGTAGCATGTATGCCAAATTATTTTTGAGTATTTTCCGCTTGGTCGCGGTGAGTTTCGGTGTGTATTACATCCATCAGGTAATCAAGGATAAAACCAAGACTTGGGATTACATTCTGGCCATAAGCCTTGTATTGGCCGGTGCTACTGGTAATCTCATCGACAGCGCATTTTACGATTATATTTTTCCATTTGACCCTGAGTTGTACTTCAACTACATCGATGGCACTTTTGAATTGAGAAAACACGGTTTTTTATTGGGGAATGTCGTGGACATGTTTCAATTCAATGTGCAATATCCCAACTGGGTGCCATACTTAGCCGGGAAGGATGTTTTCAGCGCTATTTGGAACTTAGCAGATGCATCCATTTTCTGTGGGATTGTAATCATTTTGATTCGTCAACGCGCTTTTTTCCCAAGCAAAAAGAAAGTCGAATTGTCTTCCTCGGAGGGTGAAAGTGCGGAGCCGACGGCTTTAGATGACGCGTCAGGCTCGCAGGATGAACCGGGTTGAGAAAAATCGCGTATGAGAGATTTGCACCCACAGCACATGACTGTAATCCGAGAAATATCGCTAGTAGGTTGGGGTTTGGTTGCGCAAACGTTTTATCAGCACTTTAAGAACAATGGGTTGAAAATCAAACAGATTGTTTACAAATCTACCTCTCCTGAAGTAGACGCTGAGATTGAGTGTATTCCGAATGTCAAGCTCCTGAAGCCCGTAGATTTGGTTTTGGTCTGTGTAAACGACGACGCCCTACCAGAGATAATCCATCAAATTCATGATTTACAATTGATTGCACACACTTCAGGAAGCGTGTCATCGGAACAATATGGCTCGCCAAACAACGTCGCTGTTTTCTATCCGCTGCAGTCATTTGCACATTTGCGCATGGAGGCTGTTTCTGAAATACCTATTTTGCTCGATGCACCAATGGGTGAAGTTTACGAAATACTTCACTGTTTTGCGAAAACCCATTTCAAGGTTACCTACAAAATCAATGCTCAAGATCGTGAAAATCTGCATTTGGCGGCTGTTTTTGCAAACAACTTCACCAATCATTTAATACACTTGGCCCAAACGATGTGCGCACAAAACAAGCTACCCTTTGAGTTGTTACAACCTTTAATTCAGGAGACTGCGCACAAATGGAGCAATTATCCGGCTGCTGAACTGCAAACTGGACCGGCGCAACGCGGTGACCAAACTGTCATCGACAGGCATTTGAGTCGTCTTCCTGACGAATTGAAAGCCATATACACGCTTTTGTCAAACTCAATAATAAACTCAAGCCACTGATTCTATGGTCAATTACAAACAAAAACTCAATGATGTTCGGGTATTCATTTTCGATGTTGACGGTGTTTTGACAACCGGTGATGTCTACTTGATTCAGGATCAAATGGTGCGTGTTTTCAATTCAAAGGATGGATATGCCATGCAATTTGCGGCAAAACTGGGATACAAGATATTTGTCATTACCGGCGGCAGCAATCCGCAGGTACGTGAACGTCTCCTTGACCTGGGCGTTTTGGAGGTTCGATTGAAATCGTCTGATAAAGTCCAGGTGTACGAAGATTTGAAATCACAGTACGGTTTTTCGGATAGTCAAGTGCTGTATATGGGCGACGACATTCCGGATTACAAAGTCATGGAAATGGTTGGGGTTTCCGCGTGTCCGCAAGATGCCGCAGTTGAAATCAAAGCCATGGCGGATTATCAATCTCCGTACAATGGTGGGCGTCATTGCGTTCGCGATGTGATTGAACAAACTTTACGCGTGCACGGGGTTTGGTTCAACGATGAGGCGCATCATTGGTAAGTTACTACTCAGTTAATATTTGATTTACCTGAGCTGGCTTCACAATCGTGGCAAATGCAGGACTATCTTTGCGCAAAATTTTCGCCTGCTATGCCACAACACAACATTCAAGACATTCTCAAAAAACGCATCCTTGTGCTCGATGGAGCCATGGGTACAATGATTCAGCGTTATACTCTAACAGAAGACGATTTCCGCACAGGTTGGTTTGAAAATCACCATAAGCCGCTGAAGGGCAACAATGATTTGCTTTCATTGACGCGACCAGACATCATCAAAGAAATTCATGCCGCCTATTTTGAAGCGGGTGCAGATATTGCTGAAACGAATACATTTTCTGGCACATCAATCGCACAGGCAGATTACGATTTGGAGCATATTGTTTACGATTTGAATTATCATTCTGCTAAAATCGCCCGTGAAGTTGCGGATGAATTTACAGCAAAAAATCCTGATAAACCAAGATTTGTTGCGGGTTCTATTGGACCTACAAATCGCACGGCATCGCTTTCACCTGATGTGAACGACCCAGGATTTCGCGCAGTTTCTTATGATGAATTGGTAAATGCTTACGCCGAACAAGTGAAAGCACTCATCGAAGGCGGTTGCGATTTGTTGTTGGTAGAAACCGTTTTTGATACCTTGAATGCCAAAGCGGCTCTTTTTGCCATCGACCAAGTGCAAGAAGAATTAGGAACTGCTTTGCCCATCATGGTTTCAGGAACGATAACGGATGCCAGTGGCCGAACACTTTCTGGTCAAACAACAGAGGCGTTTTTGGTTTCCATTGAACACATGCCGCTACTTTCTGTTGGTTTGAATTGTGCTTTAGGTGCCGAAACGATGCGTCCTTATCTTCAAATTTTGAATAAAAATGCCAAGTTTGCCGTAAGTGCGCACCCCAATGCTGGTTTGCCCAACGAATTTGGTCAATACGACGAAACGCCAGAATTAATGGGCGCTCAAATCAAACAGTTTTTGGATGAAGGTTTGGTGAATATCATTGGTGGCTGCTGCGGAACGACACCAGAGCATATCAAAACCATTGCGGATTTGGTGAAGAATTATGAACCAAGGAGAATCACAAGTTGACAGATAAAAATGGGTAAAAAACCTTATGGATTAAATGATTGGCTGAAATTTCGTGATGAAATTTTAGATTTGATTGTAATATACAGTCACCTCAGAGAATACGAGATGTTAGAAGAGAAACACCTTGAGTTAGCTCCCGAATTCATTCATTTTTCAAGAATTTATACTTTAAGGAGTTTACTTATTAAGTTTGGTTTTCTTTTAACCAATGTTAAACCAACTTTTTATGACTTTTTAGAGAAAAAGGACTTTGAACAATTGAAATCTCTATATGAAGGAAAGGTCAAGTCTATTCGAGATTTTAGAGTTGCTCACAATGTTCAATCTAAACATTCATCAACTGAAATAACTCTTGAAGATATTGAGATTTTATTCAACAAATTAATCCAAAAAGCAAAAGGTGTTGACGATAAATTTGGTGAAAATTTCAATTACGACTTTGTGCACGGAGCTCTTGGAATATGCTCGCTAATACCGATTTTGGATGATTCAATTGAATTAGAAAGTATTAAAGAACATTTATATTCTAATAATTGTGAATCAGTAGTTAGGATAAACCCGAAAAACAATAAAATAGACATCAATGTTGCTTCTTCGAATAAAAAATAATTATTTAACAAGATAAATGACCATTCCACCACTAAAACTCTCAGGACTTGAGCCTTTGATAATCACCAAGGAAACCAACTTTGTGAATGTTGGCGAGCGCACCAATGTGACGGGGTCTCGTAAATTTTTGCGCTTGATTCAAGAGGATAAATACGAAGACGCCTTGGCAGTGGCTTTAGAACAAGTGCAAGGCGGTGCTCAAATCATCGACATCAACATGGATGAAGGGATGATTGACGGCGAAAAAGCCATGGTGAAATTCCTACATTTGATTGCCTCTGAGCCAGACATCGCCCGTGTTCCGATTATGATTGACAGTTCGAAATGGGAAATCATCGAGGCGGGATTGAAATGCATCCAAGGGAAAGGTGTGGTGAACTCGATTTCGCTCAAAGAGGGCGAGGCACAATTTATTGAATATGCCAAGAAAATCAAGCGTTACGGTGCTGCGGTTATTGTGATGGCTTTCGATGAAAATGGTCAAGCGGATTCTTATGAAAGACGAATCGAAATTTGTGAACGCTCCTACCGAATTTTGGTTGACGTGGTCGGTTTTCCTTGTCAAGACATCATCTTCGACCCGAATATTTTCCCTGTGGCAACGGGCATGGAGGAACACAACAACAACGCTGTGGATTTCTTCCGAGCTACCAAATGGATCAAAGAAAATTTGCCAGGCGCAAAGGTGAGCGGAGGTGTTTCGAATGTCTCTTTTTCGTTTCGCGGAAATGACAAAGTGCGTGAAGCCATGCACTCTGCATTTTTGTATCACGCCATTCAAAACGGGATGGACATGGGCATCGTGAATCCCTCGATGTTGGAGGTCTATGACGATATTGATAAAAAGCTTCTCGAATATGTGGAAGACGTGCTACTCAATCGCCGACCGGATGCCACGGAACGCTTATTGGAATTGGCAGAAACCGTAAAAGGCGACGGTAAAAAAAGAGAAGTCGATTTGTCGTGGCGCGAAAATACTGTGCAGGAAAGACTTTCCCATGCTTTGGTGAAAGGTATTGTTGAATTCATCGACGAAGACGTTGAAGAATGTCGCCATTTGTACAAGCGCCCGATTGAAGTGATTGAAGGCCCTTTGATGGACGGCATGAACATCGTGGGCGATTTGTTCGGTAGTGGGAAAATGTTCTTGCCTCAGGTGGTGAAATCTGCCCGCGTGATGAAAAAAGCGGTGGCTTATTTGCTGCCGTTTATTGAAGCCGAAAAAGATGGTGTTCGTCAAGCGGCTGGAAAAGTGTTGATGGCAACCGTGAAAGGCGATGTGCATGATATTGGAAAGAACATAGTTGGTGTTGTTTTGGGTTGTAACAATTATGATATTGTGGATTTGGGTGTGATGGTGCCACCAGAAAAAATAATTCAAACTGCCATTCAAGAAAATGTGGACGCCATTGGTTTGAGCGGTTTGATTACCCCGTCTTTGGATGAAATGGTGCATCTAGCGAAAGAAATGCAACGCGCTGGGTTGAGCATTCCGCTTTTGATTGGTGGAGCAACAACTTCTCGTGTGCATACCGCTGTGAAAATCGAACCGAATTATACCAACGGGCAAACCATTCACGTGTTGGATGCCTCGCGTTCTGTGACTGTGGTTGAAAGTTTGTTGGGCGATAAAAAAGAGGCCTTTGTTGAGGCGACAAAAGCGGATTACCAAAAACTTCGCGAGCACCATGAGAAAAATCGCGGTGCAAAAGAATATTTGAGTCTTGAAGCGGCTCGTGCCAATAAAACAAAATTGGAATTTGAAGGAAAAATCGTGAAACCTAAACAACTCGGAATCACGCATTTCTCTGATTTTTCATTAGACGAATTGACCCAATACATCGACTGGACGCCCTTCTTCCAAACTTGGGAATTGGCTGGTCGTTTTCCGCGAATTTTAGAAGATGAAGTCGTCGGAGAAGCAGCCACAAAATTATATGCTGATGCACAGGCGATGCTCCAAAAAATCGTGGACGAAAAATGGCTCTCGGCTAAAGCCGTAGTTGGTCTATGGCCAGCAAACAGTGTTGGCGAAGACATTGAGATTTACACCGATGAAACTCGAAATGAGGTGCTTTACACCCAACGAACGCTTCGTCAACAATTGAAAAAAGCGTCCAATGCAGACAACACCGCTTTGTCAGATTTCATTGCGCCAAAAGAATCAGGCATTGCGGATTACATCGGTGGATTTGTGGTAACAGCGGGCTTAAACATCGACGAACATGTGGCGCGATTTGAAGCTGACCACGACGATTACAACTCCATTATGATCAAAGCTTTAGCCGACCGTTTGGCAGAAGCTTTTGCCGAATGTGTGCACGAAAAAGTCCGCAAAGAAATTTGGGGCTACGCAGCCGATGAAAATCTCTCTAACGAAGAACTCATCAAAGAGCAATACAAAGGCATTCGTCCTGCTCCAGGTTATCCCGCTTGTCCCGACCACACCGAAAAAATTGGTTTGTTCGAAATCCTCAATGCCACCGAATTGACAGGAGTTTCCTTGACAGAATCTTTGGCGATGTGGCCCACAGCCTCAGTAAGCGGCTGGTATTTCGCGCACCCCGATGCTAAATATTTTGGCGTAGGAAAAATCACCATGGAGCAAGTGGAGGATATTGCGAAAAGAAAAGGCGAGAGGGTAGAAGTTATGGAAAGATGGCTGGGGGCTAGTTTGGTAGATTAGAACGCAGGAAATAGAACGCGGATAACGTAGTTCTAATAGATTAGCTACGCTGCTATTTTGTGGTTCCGCGGATAAAAATCAGTGCTAATCTGCGTCGCTTGCACACAGCAGAGTGCGTACAAGTCTGCGTTATCTGCGTTCCAGAAAACCCCTCACACCCGATCAAAAACCTCATTCACAGAGATTTTCAAATGTGGAAAAAGCGGGCTATCAACAATTTGGTCAACGGTAAACGGTCGCAAACCAATATATTTTCCATTTTGAAGGGTGTAAACAAGAACCATTTTTTCTTCGGGTTCAACCATCCAATATTCTTTCACGCCAGCTTCTTCGTACAAATCAAACTTCGTGTTGATATCGTGTTTACTGTTGCTCGGTGATAGAATTTCTACAATTAAATCTGGTGCGCCGTTACATCCATAATCATCTAATTTGGATTCGTCGCAAACCACACAAATATCTGGTTGAACGACCGTAGTGTCCTTTTTTGCAGAAGGTATGGGAAGTCGAACGTCAAACGGAGCAACATAAACATTGCAGGATTTATTTTGAACCGTGTTAAGCATCGTTTTCGTGATGTTCAAAAGAATCGTTTGATGCCTTCTACTCGGCGCTGGACTCATTTTACGAATAAAACCACGCAACAATTCAACACGATCTTGGAATTTCCACAAGAGGTAATCTGCATAAGTGTACTGCTTTGTGGGGTCTAAATCCGAGAACTGCGTGATTTCTGACATGGAACAAAAGTTTACACAAATATAAAAATTCTGCACGATGATAGGGCGAGGAAGTCTTTTTATTCAACATAGGCCAACCACTCTTCAAAGCCCACAACGGATTGAAATGACTTATTATGAATAGTGATATTTCCATTGTGCTGAATCATAAGAAAATTGGGCAACTCTTGATTTTCAAAAAGTTCGATTTGTAATTGACTAAAATAGGTGCCGTAAGTGGCGCTGTGTTGTTCACTAAAAGTTTTGTCATCCACATGGGCTATAAAACAATGAAAATTTTGCAAGAGCGTTTCTTGAATTTCTTTGGAACTGAACAACAATTTTTCTTGTTTTTTGCAGCCAATGCAGGTATGTCCAGCAAAAAACACAAGTGCGGGTTTTCCAGACTTTTGACTAATTTCTGTTACTTCCTCAATAGAGGGAAACGTTCAAATCGTGCTATAAAGTCTTCCTCAGCTTGATTTTTATTGATTTCTTAAGATTCGTGCAACCCATGTAAGGCTTATTTCATCAACTTTGCAAAAAATAACCTTATGTTTTTGAGAAAATTATTGCTGTTCGCTGCGCTCTTCTTTGCCGGTGTTGGAGCGACTTCGGCACAGAATCAAATGCAAAATCCTGCGAGCATTCAAGACATGATGTCTCCATTGAGACCACCCGACGGCAGAGCGTATGTCTTTTACAGCCAAGAAGAATTGAAATTGGCTCAAGAGAAAAAGTCAATTACATTGAAACAAGAAATAAGAAAGTTTCACGAAAATCCGGAAAGGGTCAAAGTACTGCGCGAAAACCGCTGGCGCTTGGAAAATGCAACTATTGAAGAACCAAATAAAAAATAGAATCATGAAGAAACTAATTTCTATACTCTCATCCATTATTTTGGCATCTTCAGCTTACAATCAATGTCAAACGGGCACCTTTTACGGATTGGAACCCAACTACAGTTGTCCCGACCCAACAGAGCTCTACGGTGAACCTTTCGGTGGAACCTTTCAAGGACCAGGAGTTAATTTTCAGACCTTTTCGCCTTTGCAAGCGGGCGTTGGAACACATGTCGTTTCATACACAGTTCCGCCAACTGCTCCTGTAGGCGCCTACAATGTGACCACCGGACTGCCGAATGCTCCCGTGAACGTGGCACTCAACCAAGTATTTTTGATGGACGACGAGATCACTTCGCCTTTGCCTGTTGGATTTGACTTCAACTTTTTTGGGGTAAACTACGATCAGTTTATTATTTCCTCCAACGGTTATATCACTTTCAACATGGACAATTGGGACAGCGGTTGTTGCTCCGGACAAAATGTTCCGACTATGTGGCAGCCCAACAACGTCGTTGCTCTTGCATGGAACGATCTCGACCCGAGCTCAGGAGGAACTATTGGATATGCAACCATCGGTTCGGCGCCAAACAGAATCCTGATAGTGGAGTTCAACAATGTGCCACACTTCTTCGGTGATCCATCTCTGAATATTACAGTTCAGGCAAAATTCTACGAGTCCAACGGCCATATCGAAATTCACTCTACGCAGAATATCTCCGACGGTTCACCGCAAACTGTGGGTGTTGAGAATGCAACCGGAACCTGCGGTGCAGCAGCCTTTGAAATGAATGCCAATCCTGAGATGTCTATCATCAACGAGATGGTATTGTTTACACCTTCAACGGCGCAGTTTTACGGACATCAAACAGGACTTCCGACAGCAGTGCACAGCGGCTCGTTCACACCAATTGCTTTGGGCAATGACGCTGTATCTCCGTCTATTCCACTCGGATTTTCATTCGACTTTTTTGGTAATTCCTATGCACAGGCCTATGTTTCCTCCAACGGATTCTTAACTTTTAACAACGATGGGAACAGTGGTTGTTGCGCAGGCGGAAACTTGCCAAATGCAGCAAATCCAAACAACCTAATCGCATTCGCATGGACTGACCTCAATCCTGCGGCAGGAGGAAGTATCGGTTATACGACGATTGGCACTGCACCGGATCGCGTTTTTATTCTCAATGTAAACAATGTTCCTCAAATTGGTGGCGGTAGCCCAATAAGCGCTCAGGTGAAGCTTTTCGAAACATCGCACCTTATTGAAATTCATACGGTTCAGAGCGTATCCAACGGTATGGCAATGACTATGGGTCTGGAAAATGCCAACGGTACTGAGGCCTTGACTCCCGAAGGAAGAAATGCTAATCCACAATTCACCTTGATCAACGAAAGAACGGTTTTTTATCCTTACTACACAACCATTCAAGTCACAGAGGTCATTTCAGTGGACGACGTTGAGGCACCCGAACCATTCGAGCCTTTCCCCATGCCTATCTTTTCGCAATGCAGTGTGGATTTCATTCCGGAGCAATATGCATCAGACAACTGTACCGGTTTTGTAATGGGCACCACAAATGCGATTTTCCCAATTACGGAAACTACTACAATCACTTGGACCTTTACAGATGCGGCAGGGAACACCACAACAACCGCGCAAGAGATTATTGTGGATGACACCACAGCGCCGGTGGCTTCTGGTTTTATCATCACCATCACTGCGCAGGGATTCTTGACTGATGAGGTGATTTGGACTTTTACAGATGGGAGCGGAAATGTAGTTGCTTCCGGTGGCCCTTATTGGGATGGAGGTCAGGGTGTGGTGCTCGAGGTGGCTTATGTGAATGGTATGAATGGACCGTACAGTTTCATGGGAACAACAGCCGGTTTCTGGAATGACAATATTTTCAGCTTTACTGTGAAATGTCAGGGAACAACAGTGGCCAGTGGTACTGTAAACCAGGGGCAAACCGTGAATGTGAACAACATTGCTTCGTGCAACACCTTCTCGGATATCATCACGTATTGCGACATTAATTTCTTGAGTCCGGTTACTGCGGTGGACAATTGTGCAGGCAACGTTGTAGGCACCAATAATGCAGTGTTCCCGATTACGTCTAACACGACCATCACTTGGACCTTTGACGACGGCAACGGAAACGTAACTACACAAAATCAAAATGTCGTATTCCAGGAGTTGAATACCACAGTGGGATGGGTCGGTGCTTCACTCGTGTCGAATGAAACCTCACCGGGCGTGAGTTATTCTTGGGTGGATTGCAACAACAATTTTACTCCTCTGGGCTTTACAAATCAGGCTTATACGCCGACAGTCAATGGAACTTATGCAGTTAAATTGCAGATTGGAAATTGCACAGTGATGAGCGAATGTGTATCTGTTACCAATGTAGGTTTGGAGGAAAATCAGGCAAACAACTTTACACTTTATCCAAATCCGACTACTGATGTCGTTACATTACAGGCCAATTTCCCCGGCAAGTTGGAAATCTGTGATTTGAGTGGAAAATTGGTGTTTTCTGCCACTGTGGAATCAGGGAGTAACCTGTTTAACCTATCTGATCTAGCCGCCGGTTCTTACACCGTTCGCTTGCTCAGTCAAGATGCGGTGCAAACCAAGAGACTGGTCGTAAGCAAGTAATTGAAAATAGGCTCAACTTGAAAAGTCGTCACCCGTGTGGCGACTTTTTTTATGCTCCATAGTGTGAAAAATCAGAAAAACCCCCAACCACCAATAGCCAACCACCAATAGCCAACCACCAATAGCCAATGCCCAATATCCAACCACCAATAGCCAATGCCCAAGAGCCAACGCCCAAAAGCTAACAACCCCCTAATCTAACCAACGATTTCCAATTTCGCAAACTTGACCAGGAGTGTTTTCTCACCCGCCCCGGTAAAGTAAATTCGAACTTTTTTATCGCTGCCTTCTCCGTCGAACGCAAGCACTTTACCCTTGCCAAATTTTTCATGCATCACCACATGTCCCACTTTGATTACTTCGTTTTTCTTCAAATGGTTGTTCAAAGGTTGCACGCTACCTGCGGGCTTGAATGCTGAATGGAGACCCGGTTTTGGAGTGCTTATGATGGGCCGTGACAAATTCAGAGAACGACCTTGTTCAGGTTTTTGAGTCGTTTCCAATTCTAAAAACTCAGCGCCAATTTCTTCGATGAAGCGGCTTGGCTCAGATGTGGTAGGCCGACCGTACATGTATCGGCAAAGAGAATAGCTTAGTGTACACTTTTTTTCTGCACGGGTTAGGGCTACATAAAACAACCTGCGTTCCTCCTCCAATTCAGGGCGAGAGTGCAAAGCCATTTGTGAAGGGAAAAGATTTTCCTCCAAACCAACAATGTAAACATGAGGAAACTCAAGCCCTTTTGATGCGTGAATTGTCATCAAGCTCACTTTGGGAATATCGTCGTTCGAGTCTTTATCTGCATCTGTGAGTAGTGCAACATCCAACAAGAAGTCGTTCAAGCTGCGCAGTTCTCCTTCTTCCCCCGACATGCTGAATTCTTTGATACCCGCTAAAAGTTCCTGAATGTTTTCATGCCGCGCAACACCCTCAGGCGTTTTGTCTTCGTACAAAAGTTTCGTGATACCGGAAGAACGTGCCACATCCTCGGCAATGTCTGATGCGTTGTGCGTTTCCAATTGACCGCGATAACGGTTAATCATCATCACAAACTGCTCTACCTTAGTTCGCGCTGACGGATTGATGTTCACCGGATATTGATGGAAATTTTCAATCAATTCCCAGATGCTCACCTGGTAATTTTGACTTGCCACAAATAAGGTGTCAATAGTTGAATCTCCGATGCCGCGCTTGGGGAAATTAATAACACGTTTGAAGGCTTCTTCATCGTTGGGGTTGCATATCAAACGCAGATAGGCGATGATATCTTTGATTTCCTTGCGTTGGTAAAACGACAATCCACCGTAAATTTTATAGGGGATGTTGAGTTTTCTGAGCGCTTCCTCAAAAGCACGGGATTGCGCATTGGTTCTGTATAAGATGCAAAAGGCGCTGTAATCTGATCCCTCGGATTGTTTGTGGTCATAAATGGAGTTGGCTACCCATCGTCCTTCTTCGTTGTCGGAAAGCGTGCGTACAACCTTGATTTTGTTGCCCGTATCGTTTTGTGTCCAAACCGTTTTGTGAATTTGGTTCTTGTTGTTGGCAATCACGCTGTTCGCAGCTTCAACAATATTTTTTGTGCTGCGGTAGTTCTGTTCCAATTTGAACAGTTTATAATCAGGATAATCGACCTTGAAATTCAATATGTTCTCAATATTCGCACCCCGGAATGCATAGATACTTTGCGCGTCATCTCCAACTACACATAGATTTTCGTGTACGGCTGCCAATTTTTTTACGATTAAATATTGACTGTAGTTGGTGTCCTGATACTCATCCACCAAAATAAAACGGTAGCGGTATTGGTAATATTGACGTACATCAGGATGGTCTCGGAGGAGAATGTTGGTTTTGAACAGCAAATCATCAAAATCCATCGCACTAGATTTGAAGCAGCGCAACTCATATTGCTTGTAGATTTGAAACAACTGCGGTCTGCCGCTCATGCGGTCTTCGGCAATGATTTCAGTATTTTGTTCGTATTGTTCTGCTGAAATTAAATTGTTTTTGGCGGCTGAAATTCTTCCAAGCACCACGCCCGGCTTGTAAATTTTGTCGTCAAGCCCCATTTCTTTGATGATGGTTTTCAACAAACTTTTGGAATCTTGTGTGTCATAGATGGTAAAGTTGCTTGGATAACCCAATTTGTCGGCGTGATACCTGAGTATTCTTGCGAAAACGGAGTGAAATGTTCCCATAGTCACATTCTTGGCTTCAGACTCACCAACCACCTTCGCTATGCGGCTTTTCATTTCCCGCGCGGCTTTGTTCGTAAAGGTCAAAGCCAAAATTTCGAAAGCATCTACACCCATTTCAATCAGGTAAGCGATGCGAGAAGTGAGCACTTTGGTTTTCCCCGAACCTGCTCCGGCAATAACCATCATGGGGCCTTCAACATGCGTTGCAGCCTCGTATTGACTTGAATTTAATTCTTCTAAAAATTCCATGGCTCAAAAGTACTTCAATAATATGGCGCGTAAAATTAAGTGTGAACAAAAAAAGTTATTCAATTCATATTTAAGTAATTAGCATTTAAATACATGTTTAATAAATTGATATTCAGCGAGTTGATATGGCTTGCATAGACACTTCAAAGAAAATCACCTTTATTTTTATCAACTTGACAGTGTGAATTTCATGGAAAAAAAATGTCTAACGTGTTTTGATTCAGAAAATAACTATCTTTGCGCCCCTAAAATGTGTATTTAGGGCATTTTATAAACGTATTACATTAAGAATTAATTAGTATGCCAACTATTCAACAATTGGTCAGAAAAGGTCGCACGGCACCAATCAAGAAGAGCAAATCTGCTGCTCTTGATTCATGTCCGCAGCGCAAAGGTGTATGTGTAAGGGTTTACACCACTACGCCTAAGAAGCCAAACTCAGCTATGAGAAAAGTAGCTAGGGTTCGACTAACCAACGGTAAAGAGGTGAATGCCTATATCGGTGGTGAAGGTCACAACTTGCAAGAACACTCATTGGTGCTTGTGCGCGGTGGAAGGGTGAAAGACCTTCCAGGTGTTCGTTACCACATTGTGCGCGGTGCAGAAGATACTGCGGGCGTGAATGGTAGAACACAACGTCGTTCGAAGTATGGAACGAAAAAAGCAAAAGCTAAGAAATAACATTAAAAGCTTGTTACAATGAGAAGAAGAAAAGCAAAAGTAATTCCCGTCCTCCCAGACCCAAAATTTAATGAGGTTGTAGTGACGAAATTCGTAAATAACTTGATGTACGATGGTAAGAAAAACACCGCGTACAAAATCTTTTATGATGCTATAGCAACAGTAGAAGCGAAGTTGAAAGAAGAAAACGGTTTGGAAGTTTGGAAAAAGGCTTTGGAAAACGTAACGCCTGCTGTGGAAGTAAGAAGTCGTCGCGTGGGTGGTGCTACTTTCCAGATTCCTACGCCTGTTCGCGATAGCCGCAAGCAATCACTTGCAATGAAGTGGTTGATTGGTTATGCACGCAAGAGAAACGAAAAATCAATGAGTGCCAAGTTGGCATCAGAAATTATTGCCGCTTCTAAAGAAGAAGGTGCAGCTTTCAAGAAGAAAGAAGATACGCACAGAATGGCTGAGGCAAATAAAGCATTTTCACATTTTAGATTTTAATATTTATTTGTCATGGCAAGAGATCTTAAATTTACAAGAAATATTGGTATCGCTGCTCACATCGATGCAGGTAAAACCACAACCACAGAGCGTATCCTTTACTACTCTGGTTTGAGTCACAAAATTGGTGAAGTTCACGACGGTGGTGCTACTACCGACTGGATGGAGCAAGAACAAGAAAGAGGTATTACCATCACATCTGCTGCGGTAAGTGTGGGTTGGGAATACAAAGGTCAAAAATACCACATCAACATCATCGATACTCCGGGTCACGTGGACTTTACCGTTGAGGTAAACCGCTCTTTGCGTGTATTGGATGGGTTGGTGTTTTTGTTTTCAGCAGTTGACGGTGTGGAGCCGCAATCTGAAACAAACTGGCGTTTGGCTGACAACTACAACGTACCTCGTTTAGGTTTCGTAAACAAAATGGACCGTTCCGGTGCTGACTTCTTGAATGTAGTTCGCCAGGTGAAAGAAATGTTGGGCTCTAACGCAGTTCCACTTCAGTTGCCAATCGGTGCTGAGGATGATTTCAAAGGAGTTGTGGATTTGGTGAATTTCCGTGGTATCGTTTGGAACGAGCATGACAAAGGGATGACTTACCAAGTTATCGACATTCCTGCTGATATGAAAGATGAAGCGATGCAATATCGCGAGATGCTTTTGGAGCAGGTTGCTGAGTTCGATGACACATTGATGGAGAAATTCTTCGAGGATCCAAACTCAATTACTGAAGATGAAATGTTGGCTGCTTTGCGTCAGGCAACAATTTCCGGTAAAATCGTTCCAATGCTTTGCGGTTCATCGTTCAAAAACAAAGGCGTTCAAGCGATGTTGGATATGGTGATGGCTATTTTGCCTTCTCCGGTAGATATCGAAGCTATTGAGGGTACAAACCCAAAAACTGACGAGCCTGCATCTAGAAAGCCTTCTTACGATGAGCCATTTGCTGCTTTGGCATTCAAAATTGCAACTGACCCTTATGTAGGTCGTTTGTGCTTCGTTCGCGCATACTCAGGTAAATTGCCTGCAGGTTCTTATGTATTGAACACACGTTCCGGTAACAAAGAGCGAATTTCCAGAATTTTCCAGATGCACGCCAACAAGCAAAATCAAATTGATGAGCTTGGCGCAGGAGATATCGGAGCTGTAGTTGGTTTTAAGGATATCCGCACAGGTGATACGTTGTGTGCTGAAAACGCTCCAATCGTACTGGAATCAATGGTGTTCCCTGAGCCTGTAATCGGTTTGGCAATCGAGCCTAAGACTCAAGCTGACACGGATCGTCTTTCAACCGGTTTGCAAAAATTGGCTGAAGAAGATCCAACATTCCGTGTACACACGGACGAGGAGAGTGGACAGACGGTAATCAGTGGAATGGGTGAGCTTCACTTGGAAATCATCATCGACCGTTTGAAAAGAGAGTTCAAGGTTGAGGTTAACCAAGGTGCTCCTCAGGTTACATACCGTGAGAAAATCACCGGTAAGGTTGAACACAGAGAAGTTTACAAAAAACAAACGGGTGGTCGCGGTAAATTCGCTGACATCGTGGTTGAAATTTCTCCGGTTGAAGACGTTACAAAAACTGGTCTTGAATTCGTCAACAGCATCAAAGGGGGTAACATTCCACGTGAATTTATTCCATCTGTTGAGAAAGGATTCAAAGATTCTATGAAGAATGGTGTATTGGCAGGGTATCCTGTTGACTCCTTGAAGGTAGAGTTGAAAGATGGTTCGTTCCACGCAGTTGACTCGGATTCATTGTCTTTCGAATTGTGTGCTAAGATGGCTTACCGTGAAGCTCTTCCTAAAGCGCGTCCAATTCTTCTCGAGCCAATCATGAAATTGGAGGTGGTTACACCTGAGGAGAACATGGGTGATGTTGTTGGTGACTTGAACCGCCGTCGTGGTATGATGAAAGGTATGGACGACAGAAATGGTGCTAAAGTGGTTAAAGCGGATGTTCCATTATCAGAAATGTTCGGATACGTGACACAATTGCGTACCATTACTTCAGGTCGTGCTACTTCCTCTATGGAATTCTCTCACTTCGAAGAGTGTCCAAAGAACGTTGCTGACGAGGTGATTGCTAAAGTTAAAGGTAAAATTACAGCTTAATATTTTTATAGAATGAGCCAGAAAATCAGAATAAAGTTAAAGTCGTATGACCACAATTTGGTTGACAAGTCAGCTGAGAAAATTGTGAAGACTGTTAAGGCTACAGGTGCGGTTGTTAGCGGTCCAATTCCGCTTCCAACACACAAAAGAATCTACACGGTTTTGCGTTCACCTCACGTAAACAAAAAGGCTCGTGAACAATTCGAATTGTGCTCTTACAGTCGTTTGATGGATATCTACAGTTCATCATCCAAAACCATCGATGCGTTGATGCGTTTGGAATTGCCAAGTGGCGTTGATGTAGAAATTAGATAGTAATTAATTAAATTTTAAAGGATGCCAGGATTAATTGGAAGAAAAGTCGGAATGACTAGTATCTACAGTGCCGAGGGTAAGGCAACACCATGCACAGTGATAGAAGCTGGTCCTTGCGTAGTGACGCAAGTTAAGACAAAAGACACTGACGGCTATGAGGCAGTTCAACTTGGGTTTGGTTCTCGTAAAGAGAAAAATACGCCCAAAGCTTTGAAAGGTCACTTTGCGAAGTCAAAAACAGAACCGAAAGCCAAATTGGCTGAGTTCGAAGAAATGGATGGCCTTAACTTAGGCGATGTCGTGAATTGTGGAATCTTCAATGAAGGTGAGTTTGTTGATGTAACAGGTACTTCAAAAGGTAAAGGTTTCCAAGGGGTTGTTAAACGCCACAACTTTGGTGGTGTTGGACAGGCTACTCACGGTCAGCACAACCGTCTTCGCGCTCCGGGTTCTATTGGAGCTTGTTCGTTCCCAGCACGCGTTTTCAAAGGTACACGCATGGCTGGTCAGACAGGAAATGCCAAGGTTACAATTGCAAACCTTCAGGTGTTGAAAGTGATGTCTGACAAAAATTTGTTAGTAGTTAAAGGTTCTGTACCGGGACCAAAAGGTTCAATTGTAATTGTGAAGAGATGGAACTAAAGATTGTTGACGCAAAAGGAAAAGCGACCGCTAAGAGCGTTACGCTTTCTGAGGAAATTTTCGGAATCACACCGAACGATCATGCGATTTATTTGGATGTGAAAAGTTACTTGGCTTCACAAAGACAAGGTACACACAAAGCAAAACAGCGCAATGAGGTTTCCGGTAGTACGCGCAAATTGAAAAAGCAAAAAGGTACGGGTGGTGCTCGCGCAGGTAGCGTGAAATCTGGTACTCGTGTAGGTGGTGGTAGAATGTTTGGTCCACAACCACGTGACTATGCCTTCAAATTGAACGTGAAATTGAAGCGTTTGGCTCGTAAGTCTGCTTTGAGCTACAAAGCTTCTGCAGAGAACATCATGGTGCTTGAGGATTTGAAGTTCGACCAACCGAAGACTAAAAACTTCGTTGAGTTGATGAACAATTTGAGCCTTACAAACAAGAAGGTTCTTTTGGTAACTGCGACAAATGACAACAATGTGTATTTGTCTTCCAGAAACATTCAAGGAGCAAAAGTAGTTTCTGCTGACTCGTTGAATACTTACGACATCATGAATGCAGGTAAGTTGATTCTGGCTGAAGGGGCTGTTGAAGTAATTGAAAAGACATTAAACTAATTGTCATGGAAAGCGTAATTAAAAGACCAATCATCACAGAGAAAGCAACCAACGATAGTGAAAATAACAATCGTTTTGCCTTCGTAGTGGATAGAAAGGCTAATAAAATCGAAATTAAGAAAGCTGTCGAGAGATTGTATGGCGTGAACGTTGAGTCCGTTCGTACAATGAATTATGGCGGTGGTAAGCCATCCATGAAATACACCAACAAAGGGATTGTTCGTCAAACCAATGGTGTGTGGAAAAAGGCTGTTGTAACAGTTGCAGCTGGTGAAACCATTGATTTATTTACTAATGTTTAAGTTTTAAGAAATGGGTCTGCGTAAATTTAAGCCTACAACGCCTGGGCAAAGACATAAGATTAACAGTGACTTCTCAGAAGTTACTGCATCGGCTCCTGAGAAGAGCTTGGTGTATGGTAAGAAAAAATCCGGTGGTCGTAACAACGATGGTCGCATGACAATGCGCTACGTTGGTGGTGGTCACAAACAATTGTATCGTTTTGTAGATTTCAAGAGAACTAAGGACGGTGTTCCGGCTGTAGTGAAGTCTATTGAATATGATCCAAACAGAACTGCGCGTATCGCTTTGTTGTACTATTCTGATGGTGCGAAAAGTTACATCATCGCTCCTGAGGGATTGGCAGTTGGTGCAACAGTGGTTTCAGGTAAAGGTGCTGCTCCTGAAGTAGGAAACACACTTTTCCTTTCTGAGATTCCATTGGGTACTGTAATTCACAACGTAGAGTTGAACCCTGGCCAAGGTGCTTCAATTGCTCGTGGTGCAGGTACATACGCTCAGTTGGCTGCTCGTGATGGAAAATACGCTACGGTAAAACTTCCTTCCGGTGAGACTAGAATGATTTTGGTTACTTGTAAAGCTACCATAGGTGCGGTTTCAAACGCAGAGCACAGCTTGGTACGCTCCGGAAAAGCCGGTCGCTCCAGATGGTTGGGCCGTCGTCCGCGTGTAAGAGGTGTGGTAATGAACCCGGTAGATCACCCGATGGGTGGTGGTGAAGGTCGTTCATCCGGAGGTCACCCAAGATCTCGCAACGGTATGCCGGCTAAGGGTTACAAAACACGTAACAAGCAGAAAGCATCGAATAAGTTTATTGTTGAAAAAAGAAAGAAATAGTAGATCATGAGTCGTTCGTTAAAAAAACCACCGTTTGTACATTACAAGTTAGCTCAGCGTGTTAATGAAGCCGTTGAGTCAGGTAAGAAGAACGTGATCAAGACTTGGTCTCGTGCTTCTACAATAACTCCGGATTTTATTGGATTGACTTTCGCTGTGCACAACGGCAACAAGTTTATTCCAGTGTTCGTGACTGAAAACATGGTAGGTCACAAGTTGGGTGAATTTGCTCCTACGCGTAATTTTAGAGGCCACGGGAGTGATAAGAAAAATAAGAAGAGATAAAAATTAGGAAGAAATGGGCTCTAGAAAACAAAAAGTAGCAACACAGCGAAAAGAGGAGTTGAAGCAAGTTGCTTTCGCGAAACTAAACAACTGTCCTATCGCACCTCGCAAAATGCGTTTGGTAGCGGATTTGGTAAGAGGTGTTGAAGTTAATAAAGCATTGAACATCTTGGCACACAATCCAAAAGATGGTGCACCACGCTTGGAGAAATTATTGCGTTCTGCAATCAACAATTGGGAGCAGAAGAATGAGAATAAGTCGATCGAAGAGACTGAATTGTTCGTGAAAACAATCATGGTTAGCGACGGCGGAATGCTCAAGAGAATCCAGGCAGCACCACAAGGTCGTGCGCACAGAATCAGAAAACGTTCAAATCACGTTACAATCATTGTTGACGAAATTAATAAGTAAGAAGCATGGGACAAAAGGCGAATCCAATTGGAAATAGATTAGGTTACATCAGAGGATGGGAATCTAACTGGTATGGAGGTAAGAATTATGGTGACAAGATCCTTGAGGATCACAGCATCCGCAGATACCTTCGTGCACGTTTATCTCGTGCTAGTATTTCTCAAATTATCATCGAACGCACTTTGAAGTTGATAACCGTTACTATCAACACAGCGCGTCCAGGTGTAATTATAGGTAAAGGCGGTCAAGAAGTTGACAAGCTGAAAGAAGAGTTGAAGAAGCTTACAAAGAAGGATGTTCAAATCAACATCTTTGAAATAAAGCGTCCTGAGCTCGATGCAAATTTGGTTGCTGACGGCATCGCTCGTCAAATCGAAGCACGCATCTCTTTCAGACGTGCAATCAAAATGGCTATCGCTTCTACCATGCGTATGGGTGCTGAAGGGATTAAGGTGAAAATCGCTGGACGTCTTAACGGTGCTGAGATGGCTCGTGACGAAATGTTTAAGGATGGTCGAACTCCTTTGCATACATTCCGTGCAGACATCGACTATGCAACTGCTGAAGCTCACACTACTTACGGTCGTATCGGTATCAAGGTATGGATTTGTAAAGGTGAAGTTTATGGCAAAAGAGATCTTTCTCCAAACGTAGGTGTTGCCGCTAAAAAAGAAGGTGGACCGGCACCACAAGGAGGTCGTGAAAGACGTCCGGCTGCGGGTGGTAAAAGAAAGAGAAATTAATTAATTATTGATCCTAAAAAAATTGGGTAATGTTACAACCAAAAAGAACGAAGTTCAGAAAGGCGCATAAAGGCAGAAATCGTGGTGAGGCGCACAGAGGTAGCACCATCGCTTTTGGCTCATTCGGTTTGAAGTCCTTAGAGGCTGGCTGGATTACTTCAAGACAAATTGAAGCTTCTCGTATCGCTGTAACGCGTTACATGAAACGTGAAGGAAAAGTTTGGATTCGAATTTTCCCGGACAAGCCAATCACTTCTAAGCCTGCAGAGGTAAGGATGGGTAAAGGTAAGGGAGCTCCAAGTCACTGGGTGGCAGTAGTAAAACCAGGCAGAATCATGTTTGAATCTGATGGTGTTCCTTACGAAATTGCCAAAGAAGCTATGCGTTTGGCAGCACAGAAGCTACCGGTTAAGTGTAAATTTGTAGTGCGTAATGACTACGTTATTCCAACTAATTAATTGAATTATGAAACAGGAAGAAATAGCGAAATTGTCGTTAGAAGATGTTAAAGAGCGTTTGGCGGATTTCCGTGAGCAGCTTTACAAAATGAAGTTGAATCACAAAATCTCACCTCTTGAAAATCCAATGGTCATTCGTAATACAAGAAAGACAGTTGCTCGTTTGAACACTGAACTTTCTAAAAGATTAAAAACGGCGTAAGCCTTAAAGAAAGATTACAATGGAAGAGCGTAATTTAAGAAAAGAGCGTATCGGTGTTGTAACCAGCAACAAAATGGATAAGTCCATCGTGGTTGCGGTTGCGCGTAAAGTGAAGCACCCGAAATACGGTAAGTTTGTTAACAAAACAACCAAGTTTGTTGCTCATGACGAGAAGAACGAAGTAGGTATCGGTGATACCGTTCGCATCATGGAAACACGTCCTTTGTCAAAAACAAAGAACTGGAGATTGGTTGAAATTATTGAAAGAGCTAAATAGTTTGTAGCGATGATACAACAAGAATCAAGACTAGCAGTAGCTGACAACAGTGGAGCCAAAGAAGTATTGTGTATTCGTGTCCTTGGTGGTACGAAAAGACGCTATGCTTCTGTAGGCGACAAAATCGTTGTTTCAGTAAAAAGTGCATCGCCCTCTGGTAACGTAAAAAAAGGAAGTGTTGCTAAGGCGGTGGTAGTTCGTACTCGTAAAGAAGTGCGCAGACCGGATGGGTCTTATATCCGTTTTGACGACAACGCCGTGGTGTTGTTGAACCAAGCCGGTGAAATGAGAGGTACCCGTATTTTTGGACCTGTTGCTCGTGAATTGCGTGAGAACAATTACATGAAGATTGTTTCACTTGCACCTGAGGTGCTTTAATACCCAAAGTCATGCAAAAGAAATTACATGTAAAAGTAGGCGACATGGTTCAGGTTATGAGCGGTGCTGCAAGATCTAAAAAAGGTAAAATTATGTCTATCGACCGCGCTAAAAATCGTGCGATTGTTGAAGGTGTGAACGTGGTGAAAAAGCACGTGAAGCCATCTGCATCTAACCCACAAGGGAGCATCGAAGAGCGCGAAGCATCAATTCATTTGTCTAATTTGATGTTGTTGGTGAATGACAAACCTACTCGTGTGGGTCGTCGCACCAACAGCCAAGGCAAATTAGTTCGTTTTGCTAAAAAAACAGGAGAGGAGATTAAGTAATGAGCTATCAACCTAGATTAAAAGAAAAATACAAGAGCGAAGTGGCTCCTGCATTGTCTGAGAAATTCGGATACAAGTCCGTAATGAGCGTTCCGAAATTGAAGAAAATCGTCGTGAGTCAAGGTATCGGAGATGCGGTTGGTGACAAAAAATTGATCGAAGCTGCGGTAAACGACATGACCATGATTACTGGTCAGCGCGCTGTAGCTACTCAATCGAAGAAGGATATTTCTAACTTCAAATTGCGTAAAGGTATGCCTATTGGTACCAAGGTTACGTTGCGTGGAGATAAGATGTATGAATTCTTTGATCGTCTTCTTTCTGTGGCTTTGCCAAGAACACGTGACTTCCGAGGAGTGAGCGCCAAAGGTTTCGATGGCCGTGGAAACTTCAACATGGGGGTTAAAGAACACATCATCTTCCCGGAGATTGACATCGACAAAGTGAACCGCATCATGGGTATGGATATCACATTCGTAACTTCAGCGGAAACTGATGAAGAAGCAAAAGCATTGTTGGACGCGTTTGGTTTTCCATTCGCAAAATAGTTAGTACGATGGCAAAAGAATCAATGAAAGCGCGCGAGCGCAAACGTGAAAAACTAGTTGCGAAATACGCTGCTAAGAGAGAGGCTCTTAAAGAAGCCGGAGATTGGGATGCTTTGCAAAAGTTGCCCGCTAATTCCTCAAAAGTTAGATTGCACAACCGCTGCAAATTGACTGGTCGTCCAAGAGGTTACATGAGACAATTCGGAATTTCTCGTGTGACGTTCCGCGAAATGGCTTTGGCTGGTAAAATCCCGGGAGTTAAAAAATCAAGTTGGTAAAAAATATTTGGAATTATGTACACAGATCCAATAGCTGATTTCCTGACGCGCATTAGAAATGCGGTTCGAGCAAATCACAAAGTAGTTGAAATTCCTGCGTCTAACATGAAGCGTGAGATGACTAAAATCCTTTTCGATAAGGGATTTATAGACAATTACCGTTTCGAGGAAGATGGCAAGCAGGGCATTATCAAAATTGCGTTGCGTTATGATGCGATGACCAATAAAAACGCCATCACGAGAATTGATCGCGTTTCTAAGCCTGGTCTACGTAAATATTGCAGCGCGTCTGAATTGCCACGCGTTTTAAACGGTCTCGGCATTGCAATCATTTCTACTTCTAAAGGTCTTATCACGGACAAAGAGGCAAGAAAAGAGCATGTAGGTGGCGAGGTAGTATGTTATGTTTATTAATTCAATCACAATAACGGCGTATGTCTAGGATAGGAAAAAATCCAATAACAATCCCGAGTGGTGTGGAGGTGAAAATGAACGGCACATCAATTAGTGTCAAAGGCTCCAAAGGTGAGTTGATTCAGGAAATTGATTCTTGTATCGGCGTAAACATCGATGGAAACATTATCACTTTAACCCGCGAATCGGACGCTCCGGATCATCGTTCAAAACATGGTCTGTACAGAGCATTAATCAACAACATGGTTGTTGGTGTATCGGAAGGGTTCAAGAAGCAAATGGAAGTTGTGGGTGTTGGTTACAGAGCCAATGCAACCGGACAAATTTTAGAATTGTCTGTAGGTTACTCACATACGATATTGCTTGAAGTGCCGAAAGAAATTAAGTTGAGTACTGAAACTGTTAAAGGTCAGCCGCCAATGATCACATTGGAATCACACGACAAACAGCTTATCGGTCAGGTAGCAGCGAAAATTCGTTCTTTCCGTAAACCAGAACCATATAAAGGAAAAGGTATTAAGTTTAAAGGTGAGCAGATCAGAAGAAAAGCTGGTAAGTCTGCTGGTAAAAAGAAATAGGTTATGGCATTTAGTAAAGAAATAAGAAGAGCGAAAATCAAGCGCAGAATTCGCAAGAATGTCTCCGGTAGTGCTGAAGTTCCAAGATTAACTGTGTACCGCAGCAACAAGCAAATCTATGCACAAATCATTGATGATGTGCGTGGTGTGACTTTGGTTTCTGCATCGTCATTGAAGAACGAAGGTGCACAAAGTGTAACGAAAATTGATCAGGCGAAAATGGTAGGTAAAGAAGTTGCAGAGAAAGCAATGGCTGCCGGAGTTGAGCGTGTGGTTTTCGATAGAAATGGTTATTTGTATCACGGTCGTGTTAAATCGCTTGCTGACGCTGCACGCGAAGTAGGACTTAAATTTTAAGAGTTATGTCAAGTAAAGTAAGCAGTGTTAAAGCAGGTGATATGGAGCTTAAAGATAAGCTCGTTGCTGTAAACCGTGTAACGAAGGTTACCAAAGGTGGTCGTACTTTCAGTTTCTCTGCAATTGTTGTTGTAGGAAACGAGAATGGAATCGTTGGCCATGGTTTGGGTAAGGCGAAAGAAGTTACTGAGGCTATTCAAAAAGCCATCGATGACGCGAAGAAAAACTTGATCGAAGTTCCGATTCGTAAGGGTACTGTGCCTCACGTGCAAAAAGGAAAATTCTCCGGTGCACGCGTATTGTTGAAGCCGGCTACGGATGGTACAGGAGTTATCGCAGGTGGTGCGATGCGTGCTGTTTTGGAGAGCGTTGGAGTTCACAATGTATTGGCGAAGTCGCAAGGTTCATCCAACCCACACAATGTGGTGAAGGCTACTTTCGATGCGCTTGAAAACATGAGAGACGCGGTTTCCGTTGCAAAACAGCGCAGAATCAATTTGGATAAAGTGTTTAACGGTTAATAACAAAAGAAATGGCAACTATCAAAGTAAAACTAGTTCGAAGCGTTATTAAGCGCCCAGCTCGTCAAAAGGCAACAGTTCAAGCACTTGGATTGCGCAAGATGAATCAAGTTGTTGAAAAGGAAGTTACTCCTCAAATTATGGGGATGATCAACAAAGTTCAGCACTTAGTTCAGGTAATTGATTAATCATTAAAGATTAGGAATAATGAATTTAAATAATTTAAAGCCCGCAAGTGGTTCAGTAAAAAAAGAGAAGCGAATTGCGAGAGGTCAAGGCTCAGGCCATGGTGGTACCTCGACACGTGGGCACAAAGGTGCAAAGTCTCGTTCAGGTTACAAATCCAAGATTGGATTTGAAGGTGGACAGATGCCTTTGCAGCGACGTGTACCAAAATTTGGTTTCAAAAACATCAACAGAGTTGAATATAAGGTGGTTAATCTTGACGTGATCCAAAATCTGGTTGAGAAAAAGAACATCACAGATTTCACACTCGACGTATTCAAGGAAAACGGTTTGGTTTCTGCGAATTCATTGGTTAAAGTTCTTGGTAGAGGTGAATTGAATGCCGCTGTAAAAGTTGAGGCACACAAGTTTTCTGCCTCTGCGAAAGCGAATATTGAAGCCAAAGGTGGTAGTGTAATAGAACTTTAATTAATTTTGCCAACTTTTTTGGAACATGAAACGATTTTTTGAGACACTTAGGAACATTTGGAGGGTTGAAGAACTCAAAAATAGAATATTGGTAACGTTGGGACTGATTCTGGTTTTCAGAATTGGTTCCTATATCGTTTTGCCAGGTGTGGACACGGTTGCTCTTTCGGAGGCTGTTAAGAACGCGAAGCAAGGCGGTTTGGCCGATATTTTATCACTTTTTTCCGGTGGGGCATTCAGCAATGCATCCATCATGGCATTAGGTATCATGCCCTACATTTCTGCATCGATTATCATGCAGCTTTTGGGTATGGCAGTGCCAGCGGTACAGAAAATGCAGAAAGAGGGTGAGAGTGGCCGAAATAAAATCAACAACATAACGCGTTGGTTAACAATCGCTATTTGTGCAGCTCAGGCACCGTCATACTTGGGCTTGTATATCAATTCTGCGAATGCCATAATCGACAATTCAGCACTTTGGTGGATTCAAAGTACCATGATTTTGATCGCAGGAACAATGTTCGCTATGTGGATTGGGGAGCGTATCACAGACCGTGGTATTGGCAATGGTATTTCATTGTTGATTACGGTAGGTATTTTGGCTGGTTTGCCTGCTGCGTTTTTGCAGGAAATAATTTCCAAGTCCAACAACCCGATCATGATTATCATGGAGATTGTTGTTTTCATGGTGGTTGTTTTGGTTACTGTACTTATCGTTCAAGGTGTTCGTAAGGTTCCAATCAGTGTGGCCAAAAAGATTGTTCAGTCTAGAGGCGCAGTAGAAGCCGGTGGTGTTCGTGACTACATTCCTTTGAAAGTGAATGCTTCAGGTGTAATGCCAATCATTTTTGCTCAGGCGGTTATGACCGTTCCAATCATGTTGATGAACTCTACTTCCGGAGAGGATGGTGGTAGCACCTTCATGGGCTTTGGGGATATCTTTGGATTGGGGTACAATGCAATTTTGTTCGTATTGATTTTGGTTTTTACCTACTTCTATACGGCAATCATGATTAATCCTAAGCAAATGGCGGAAGACATGAAGATGCAAGGTAGCTTCATTCCAGGTGTAAAACCCGGAGAAGAAACGGCGACTTATTTGGACGAGTTAATTTCGAGAATTACACTTCCGGGAGCTTTGTTTTTGGCGCTTATCGCGATTATTCCGGCATTTGCAAAAATGGCAGGAGTGACTGACGGTTTCTCTATGTTCTTTGGTGGTACTTCACTTTTGATTATGGTTGCCGTGGTATTGGATACCTTGCAGCAAATCGAAAGCTATTTGTTGAACCGTCATTACGATGGTTTGATGGAAGGCACTAAAGTGAGAGGTAGAAGAACGGACGCTGAATTATCTGGTTTTTAGTATATGGCAAAACAATCTTCTATTGAACAAGACGGAGTAATCATCGAGGCATTGTCCAACGCGATGTTTCGAGTTGAGCTCGAAAACGGACATATCTTAACAGCTCATATTTCGGGAAAGATGCGTATGAATTACATCAAAATTCTTCCCGGTGACCGAGTAAAAGTGGAGATGTCACCCTATGATTTAAGTAAAGGACGAATTTCATTCAGATATAAATAATCTGACTAACAGTAAAAAAAATGAAAACAAGAGCATCAGTAAAAAAGCGCACAGAAGATTGCAAGATCGTGAAGCGCAAAGGCAGAGTTTACGTGATTAACAAAAAGAATCCTAAACTCAAGCAAAGACAAGGATAAGTTTAACTCTTAAAAGCTGGAGGAGTAAAGTATGGGAAGCCGAAGGGCTTTGATTTCTTGAAATTCTGTTTTACAATTTTCAAAAGTATGGCAAGAATTGCGGGTATTGATTTACCAAAAAACAAAAGAGGTGTAATCGGTTTGACTTACATCTATGGCATTGGTCCGAGCTTGGCTAAGAAGATCTTGGCAGAAGCTAATGTGGATGAGAACATCAAAGTGCAAGACTGGAATGACGAGCATTTGGCTGCTATTCGTGGCGCAATGAACGAAATTAAAGTTGAAGGTGCTTTGCGTTCTGAGATTCAATTGAACATCAAGCGTTTGATGGATATCGGGTGTTACAGAGGAGTTCGTCACAGAGCTGGTTTGCCGTTGAGAGGTCAGCGCACGAAGAACAACTCTCGTACAAGAAAAGGTCGTAGAAAAACTGTTGCCAATAAGAAAAAAGCAACTAAATAATAAGTAAAATGGCAAAATCAAATCAGAAGAAGAAAAAGAATGTTAAAGTTGAAGCCCTTGGACAAGCACACATCCAAGCTACCTTCAACAACATCATCATTTCCTTAACAAACAATGTGGGTCAGGTTATTTCCTGGTCTTCAGCAGGAAAGATGGGCTTCAGAGGATCTAAAAAGAACACGCCATATGCTGCTCAAGTTGCGGCTGAGGACTGTTCAAAAGAGGCTTTTGAAAATGGCTTAAGAAGGGTTAAAGTTTATGTGAAAGGTCCTGGTGCCGGTCGTGAGTCTGCTATTCGTGCGATTCACAATTCAGGTATTGAGGTTATGGAGATCATCGACGTCACTCCAATCCCGCACAATGGTTGTCGTCCTCCAAAAACAAGAAGAGTATAATTTTTAATTTTAATTACCCCGGCGAAGGATAGTTGACCTTAATTCCCGGATTTATTTCATTCATTATGGCAAGATATAGAGGTCCCAAATCGAAGATTGCACGTAAGTTTCGTGAAGCAATCTATGGTCCAGACAAAGCTTTGGACAGAAGAAATTACCCTCCAGGACAGCATGGTCCTAACAAGAGAAGAGGGAAACAGTCTGAATATGCAATCCAGTTGATGGAGAAGCAAAAGGCTAAATACACATACGGAATTCTTGAGCGTCAGTTCTCCAATTTGTTTGAGCGCGCTTCGAGAATGAAGGGTATTACCGGTGAAAACCTTTTGGCATTGTGTGAGTTGCGTTTGGATAATGTAGTTTTCCGTTTAGGAATTGCACCATCTCGCAGAGCAGCGCGTCAGTTGGTTTCCCACAAACACATCACTGTGAATGGTGAAGTAGTAAATATTCCTTCTTACACATTGCGTTCCGGTGACGTTGTTGCCGTGCGCGAGAAGTCTAAGTCTTTGGAAGCAATTTCTTCCAGTGTTGCGTCTACGCGTCCTAACCATGATTGGTTGGCTTGGACTCCAGGCTCTTTGTCTGGAACTGTTGTTAATGTTCCGAATCGCGATATGATTCCTGAGAACATCAAAGAGCAACTCATCGTCGAATTGTATTCTAAATAATAATTAAGCTAGGACTATGGCTATTTTAGATTTTCAAAAACCGGACAAAGTGATTATGATTCAATCTGATACCCACGAGGGTCAGTTTGAGTTTAGACCTTTGGAGCCTGGTTATGGTATAACTATAGGAAATGCGTTGAGACGTATTTTGTTGTCATCTCTTGAGGGGTATGCGATATCTTCTATTAAAGTGGAAGGCGTGGATCACGAGTTTTCGACAATCAAAGGGGTAATTGAGGATATGACTGAGATTATCTTGAACTTGAAACAAGTGCGTTTTAAACGTCAAATTGAGGATACGGACAACGAATTGATTACGGTTTCCATTTCCGGTCAAGATCAGTTCACTGCGGGTGACATCGGAAAGTATGCGACTTCATTTCAGGTTTTGAATCCTGACTTGGTAATTTGCAACATGGATCCTTCCGTGAAGTTGAATCTACAATTGCAGGTGGTTAAAGGCAGAGGATACGTTCCGGCTGAAGAAAATAAGGTGACTAACGCACCATTCGGTACCATCTTCATCGATTCTATCTTCACGCCGATTAAGAATGTGAAATTCAGCGTTGAGAATTACCGTGTGGAGCAAAAAACGGATTACGAAAAGTTGGTTCTCGAAATCAAGACTGATGGTTCAATTACGCCGAAAGACGCTCTTCAGGAGTCTGCTAAGATTTTGATTCACCACTTTATGTTGTTCTCTGATGAGCGCATCACTTTGGATTCAGAAATTAAATCTGACACCGAGGAGTTTGATGAGTCATCATTGCACATGCGTCAGTTGTTGAAAACACGTTTGGTTGACATGGATTTATCGGTTCGTGCGTTGAACTGTTTAAAGGCTGCTGATGTGGATACATTGGGCGAATTGGTTTCTTACAACAAAAACGATTTATTGAAATTCAGAAACTTCGGTAAGAAGTCGTTGATAGAGTTGGAAGAATTGGTTGATTCTAAAGGTTTACATTTCGGAATGAATGTAGCCAAGTATAAGTTAGACAAAGATTAAGAACATTTTTATTTCGAAGAATCATGAGACATGGTAAGAAAGTAAACCATTTGGGACGTACAGCTTCGCACAGAACGGCGATGTTGTCCAATATGGCCAATTCTTTAATAGAACATAAAAGAATTAACACGACTTTGGCTAAGGCAAAGGCGCTTCGCGTTTTTGTTGAGCCGATTCTAACTAAATCCAAGAACGATACGGTGAATTCGCGTCGTCAGGTATTTAGTTATTTGCAAAACAAGCACACGGTGACTGAGTTGTTCAGAGATATCGCTCCGAAAATTGCAGATCGTCCGGGTGGATACACGCGAATCATTAAGACCGGTTTTAGACACGGTGATAATGCTGAGATGTGTATGATTGAATTGGTTGACTTCAATGAGTTGATGTTGGCAGAACCTAAGAAGGAGAAGAAGACTACGCGTCGTTCTCGCTCAGCGAAGAAAGCTTCTGACGAGGTTAAAGCTGTTGACACTGCAACTGAGGTGGTCGATACACCTGCAGCGAGTGAAGAGACGTCTGCTGAAGATCAAGTTTCTGACAACACTGAAGATAACGCAGAGGAGTCAGAAGAAAACAAAGGTTAATCCGAATTTACATTTTGAAAAGCGGTCTCCTTGCGGGATCGCTTTTTTTTTACGATGATTGAAAAAATTCCTTTTACGCTTTTTGGTTTCGATTTACTCGAGCCCATGGCATTTGTTACCAATGGTTTGGTCGCCTTGGTATGCTTATTCGGTTTTGTTCGTGCGCATCAATTGAAATTGTTTTTTTGGAAATATTTTTTCCTTTGTTTCACAATCGCATCCTTGGCCGGCGCATTTTCTCATTTGTTTTGGAATTATTGGGGCTTCTATGGGAAAATTACTCCATGGTTTTTCGGTGTTCTTTCTTCCGGGTTTTTGGTAGCCGCCATGGTTGAATTGTTTCATTTCAAGCAGACTACAGTACGGATTTTTCACGGTGCAATCATCCTGAAGGCTGCCACGGTGTTGTTCTTTGCCTATAGTTACTGGAATTTCCTTTTTGTGGCCGTGGATACCATTTTGAGTCTTTTCGTTGCATGTGGTATTGGTACCTTTCTCTTGTATTTTTATTACCAACGCAAGGAACTTAGTAAAATGTTATTGGGCTTCTTGGTCATGTTGCCGTCAGCGGCTGTTTTTCTGCTTAAATTGGACTTACACTTGTGGTTGAATCGTGAGGATCTGAGCCACATATTAATCGCTTCCGGTTTGTTCTTTTTTGTGCTTAATTTGCCTCAAATTCTGGTCGTGAAAAAGAAGAAGCTTAGCGAGCAACAAGAGCAATTCACTGTCGCTGCGAGTAGTTAAGGGTTAATTCACTTTTTTATAGCCCTGATGGCAACGACATTGCGCGCATGAGCGGTCTTGATTTTGTTCGCACAGATGAGCGACCGAAGAAGCTCCAGCTGTGCGATTACAAAAGCTGCACTGCGAAAAGCACAATACAGTGGACAGCAGGATAGGCTTCTAAATGCTTTATTTCAACATCCAACTGCCTCCTACACATAAAATGTTTTTTTGCGACAGGAATTCTTGGTGATTGTCTGCATTTAATCCTCCCGTTGGGCAGAAATAGCATTGTGGGAAAACTTGACCATAGGCCTTTAGGGTTTCAAGTCCTCCGAAAATGGAGGCAGGGAAGAATTTGAAATAACGCAAATTCATTTCCATGCCTTGAATCACTTCACTTGGAGTTACTACGCCCGGTAAGTGGGGGATACCCGAGTCTTGCATGACCTGAATTAGGGCAGGCGTGGACCCCGGCGATACCATAAATTTTACGCCGAGTGCCTTCACTTGTTCCACTTGTTCTTTATTGATGATGGTGCCGACACCAACTTCAATCTCAGGAAATTGCTGCTGCATAAGCTGGATACCTTCCATCGCGTAGTCCGTGCGCAGGGTAATTTCCGCACAATGAATGTTTTGCGCAAGCAGTTTTTGCGCGATTTGTTTCACTTCCTCTGCGCTATTCAAGGTAACTACTGGAATGATCGGATGACGCTTCATGACGTCTTGTATGCCGTTTTGAATCATTTTGAGTCTTATAAATAATATTTACTTACGGTTTCATTACATCAAAAAGCTGGCGCCCTCTTCGCTTGTGGAGACTACCGTTCTCGAAATGTTAAAGAGTTCGCGTCCCAGTCCAAATGTATTGTCGTTGCTTTTGGTGCGTGCCTCTCTCTGTTCAACGCCGGGTGTGAGGCAAGCGAGTTCACCGGTTTCTGCGTTGAGGCGTATCAGATCGCCATTTTGTATTTTGGCAATGAGTCCTCCATCACGTGCTTCGGGGCAAACGTGAATGGCGGCAGGAACTTTTCCGGATGCGCCCGACATTCTGCCATCCGTCACGAGCGCTACGTTATAGCCGCGTTTCTGCAATATGGTTAGGGTAGGCGTGAGTTGATGCAATTCGGGCATGCCATTGTGTTTGGGTCCTTGAAATGGGATAACAGCGACTAAGTCTTTATTCAATTCGTCGCGTTTGAAAGCGTCGATGAAGTCTTGCATTTCGTTAAAAACCATCGCAGGCGCTTCAACGATGCGGTGTTGGGGTTCAACGGCTGACACTTTAATAATCGAGCGACCGAGATTTCCTTTGAGCAAGCGAATACCACCATCCGGTTGAAATGGGTCGTTGGCAGGTCGAAGTATCGATGGATTCAAACTTTCATGAGCACCATCAATCCAAACAATAGTTCCGTCTTTGATTTTGGGCTCTTGGGTGAATTTGCGCAAACTTCTTCCGAGTATGGTGTTTACGTCTTCGTGCAAGAGACCATTATCCAGTAAAGTTCTGATCACAAAGCCCATTCCTCCCGCAGCGTGGAAATGATTCACATCTGCTGCGCCGTTGGGATACACGCGTGCGATCAAAGGTACCACGGAAGACAATTCTGAAAAATCATCCCAATTGATGATGATGCCGGCTGCAGCAGCCATGGCAATCAAGTGAATGGTGTGGTTGGTTGAACCACCGGTAGCAACAAGTCCAATTATCGCATTGACGAAGGTTTTTTCGTCTACCACATAGCCAATGGTGTTTTCAATTGAATTTGAATTGATGTTGGTGATGAGTGTTTTCACTGCCTCTTCATTGAGTAAATAGCGCAGTTCAGTGCCGGGATTAACGAAGCTCGAACCGGGCAACTGCAAGCCCATGATTTCCATCAGCATTTGGTTGCTGTTGGCGGTGCCGTAGAAGGTACAGGTTCCGGGTGAGTGGTAAGAATCTGACTCGCCTTTCAACAAAGCCGCGCGGTCAATTTTTCCTTCGGCGTAATCCTGGCGTATTTTGGCTTTCTCCTCGTTGCTTATACCCGAAGGCATGGGACCTCCAGGCATAAAAATCGTTGGTAAGTGGCCAAATTTTAATGCAGCGATTAACAATCCGGGAACAATTTTATCGCAAATACCCAAGTTTATTGCTCCGTCGAACATGTTGTGTGTTAATGCAATGGCTGAAGACATGGCTATCACATCGCGACTGAAAAGGGACAATTCCATACCTACTTGCCCTTGAGTAACGCCGTCACACATGGCAGGCACGCCACCGGCAACTTGAGCCACTGCACCGTGTTTCAGCGCATATTTTCTGATCATCGGCGGATAATCCTCATAGGGTTTGTGTGCGGAAAGCATGTCGTTGTAAGCGGTAACAATTCCTAAGTTTGGAAGGACGGTGTCCGACAATATGGCTTTATCTTCTGCGCCGCATCCTGCGAAGCCATGTGCCAAATTCCCACAGCTTAAATGTCCGCGTTTGCGACCGGCATCGAATTGTGCGTTGATGCGTTGGAAGTAGATTTCGCGTTGCGCTTTGCTTCTTTCGATGATGCGTTGGGTTACTTTTTCTATGGTTGGGTGTATCATAATTAATGGGTATAATAAAGTTTAACATGATCCGACTCTCGAAGCACTTTGTGAATCGGATATTTATTTTGTGCAGCATTTTCAAAAACGCGCATTTTGTCTTGTCCGGTAAACATGAGGACTGTATTTCTTGAGCGGTTCAAGAGACCTTTGGAACAAGTCATCCGCAGTTTGGGTTCTGCAGGAGCGTAGGTGTAGAGCAGCGTTATTTCGTCTAAATTGAGATCCATTTCTGATGCCGAGTCATTGGGGAAGAGCGATGCCGTGTGTCCGTCATTGCCCATGCCTAGTAAAATGAAATCTGTTCTTTTGAAAAATGGTTCATAGGTTTCTTTGACCAGAAACAGGTTTTTGGTCCAGTCGGCTGTGGTCATGACCATGGGCAAAACGAGTGCCCCGCGCTCAATGGCTCTCGAAAACACCAGTATCAAATTGCCGTAGTTGCTGGATGGGTTGGAATTTTCAACCATGCGTTCATCTACCATCCCTACAATGACCTTAGACCAGTCTAATTCTTCCTGTGCCAGTTTTTGGTAAACGCCAAATGGAGTACTGCCACCGGAAAGTAAAATCCGAGCGTCGCCGAATTCGTGAATGGATTTGCGAATAATGCGAACTATTTCTTCGCTCAATGCTTGTTCCAGCTCTTCTTTACTGTTCCACTGAAGTAAATCCATAGATATTTGATTTAGACCATTTTTCATTTTCATCCATAATTAAGTCACCAGGACCCCAGCTGCCTGCTTCGTAAAGGATGTTTTTCTGATTGGATTTTTTCCAGCTTTTGGTAATAGATTCCACCCAAATCCAAGCCGCTTCCAATTCGTCTTGTCGCATGAATAGCGTTTGTTCACCGCGCAAAATGTCGATGAACAGACGTTCGTAAGCCTCCGGAATGCGATCTTTGATGGTATCCACAAAGTCGAGTTTCAGTGCAATAGGACGGTAGCGATAACCTCCCGGCCCCGGTATTTTCGACATTTGAACCACTTCTATGCGTTCTTCAGGTTGAAGTCGGATGATGAGCTTGTTGCCCGGAATTACTTCGTCCGGATTAAACACGTTGTGCGCCACCGATTTGAAGTTGATGATGATTTCCGAATAGCGCTTAGGCATGCGTTTTCCTGTGCGGAGGTAGAAAGGCACGTCTTTCCAGCGCCAGTTGTCCACGTGAGCTTTAAGTGCTACAAACGTCTCCGTGTTTGACGAGAACTTTTGGATGTCTTCCAAGTAGGAGTTGAGCAGTTGTCCATCGACCTCGCCGCGGGTGTATTGTCCGCGCACGGTTTCTTTCTCCGCAGAATGAACATCATACAAACGTAGGGCTTGAATCACCTTGAGTTTTTCGTCGCGTACAAAATTTGCTTCCATACGCACGGGTGGCTCCATAGCAATGAGACAAAGCAATTGAAGCAAGTGATTTTGAACCATGTCGAGCAGGGCACCGCTTTGGTCATAGTAGGCACCTCGTTTTTCTACACCCAGACTTTCGGCAACCGTAATTTGCACCGAATCCACGTGTTGTGCATTCCAGGCGTTCTCAAAGAGGTGGTTGGCAAAGCGCAAGACCATCAAGTTTTGTACGGTTTCTTTGCCCAAATAGTGGTCGATGCGATAGATTTGATGTTCTTGAAATGCCGAGGCTACACTGCCATTGATGGCTTGAAATGATGCCAAATCGTGACCTAAGGGTTTTTCTAGCACCACTTTGCTGAGTTCATTGACAAGGCCATATTTTTTCAAGCTGTTGCAAATTGGACCGAAAGCACTCGATGGCGTAGACAAATAATACACCGTTTGGTGGTCTTTGTATTGGTCGAGTTTGGCTCTTAGGTCTTTGTAGCCTTGTTCATCGTCGCCAGGGCAAATGTGCAGGATCATTTTTTGGATGAACTCATCTACTTTGGCTTCGTTGATTTTGAAATCGATGGAATCGAGGATGAATTTTTTGACATTGCTGAAAAAGTCTTTGTGCTTCTCGTCGCTCATCGTGATGGCGTAGACTTGGAAATCTACATGCAATTGGCCGTCTAAAAAACGCTTGCAAATCGCCGGATATATTTTGCGAATTGCAAGGTCTCCATCCCCCCCGAATATCACTGCGTTGAATGGTTTGATGATTTTGATTTTCTTGTTGTTTGGCATATTGTTATTCAATCAGTTTCACAAATTTAAGGCTTATTGTCATATAAACACTAAGTTAATGGTAAAATAATGTTGCGACAAAATTGTATTTCTACAAGTCATTTAGAAATTGGTAAAAGTAAAATCAAAATGTTAATGAAGAATCCAGAATAATTAAAACATTTGGCGCCATGGTGCTTTTGATTTGGAGATTTGCTTTTACTCAACTTCCCTCAATTCCGCTTACCTTTGTCGCATGGAAAAAAAGAAACTCACAACACTCAACGAGATTGGTGAATTCGGCTTAATTGACCGTTTGACAGGAACTTTTCAGAATCAAGTGCCGAGTTCGGTGAAAGGCGTTGGCGATGATTCCGCGGTGATTGAAAAAAACGAAGAGCAATTCATATTGATTTCTACCGATATGTTGGTGGAAGGCGTGCATTTCGATTTGGTTTACACGCCTTTGAAGCATTTGGGCTACAAGTCTGTTGTTGTGAATCTCTCGGATATCTATGCCATGAATGGCACGCCAGAGCAGATTGTTGTGGCGCTTTCTATTTCCAGTAAATATACCGCCGAAGCATTGGACGAATTGTACGAGGGCATCCAATTGGCCTGTGCGCAGTATGGTGTTGATTTGGTAGGTGGCGACACCACTTCCGCGGTTTTTGGCTTGACCATCAGCATCACGGCCATTGGTAGTGTGGACAAGAACAAAATTGCCTACCGTTCGGGCGCAAAAGAAAACGATTTGTTGGTTGTGTCCGGTGACTTGGGCGGTGCTTTTGTTGGTTTACAAGCCTTGAATCGTGAGAAAGAAGTGTTCATGGCAAACCCAAATATGCAGCCTGAATTAGAAGGTTTGGAGTATTTGGTGGAGCGACAGTTGAAACCTGAGGCACGTAAAGATGTTATCGGATTTTTAGATGAATTGGGTGTAGTGCCAACTGCTATGATCGATGTTTCTGACGGTTTGGCTTCCGAAATTTTGCACCTCGCTAGGGCTTCCAAAGTGGGCTGTCACTTGTATGAGAACAAAATTCCCATCGACCCGTTGACCTACGAAACTGCGGTTGAATTTAACCTTGATCCAACCACATGTGCGCTGAATGGCGGTGAAGACTATGAGTTGCTTTTCACCATCAGTCAGGCAGATTACGACCGAATCAAAGGCAGTCCGCATTTTACGGTAATTGGTTATATGGCTGAATATGCCGCCGGAACGTATTTGGTTACTAAATCAGACACGCTTGTGCCGCTCGTTGCCCAAGGTTGGAATCATTTTGACAGGGCAGGGCAGTAGAGAGAAATTTCTTATTTTTTTATCTCTTAAAATCCTCATAATGAGTAAAATTCACAAACTTTTCTTAAGTTTGATTCGTCTGTCAATACAGAACTTCTTCAGTTTCTAATAAGGTCTGTCATGAAAAATTTATACTTCTTATTTTTAACATTACTCCTCACCTCGCCAAAACCATCAACTTATTTTTCACGCATTCCGAAACGGTCCTGTTCTTGAATTTCGATTCTGCCCAACACATGAAGGGAAAAACATGATATACAGCACTCGATGACAGGTGCAGTTGATTCTTTTCCAAATGCTCGGCAAAGTCGGCAAATAACTCCTCCTCCTCCCACACTTTCTCGCATTTGTTCCATTTATCGAGGTGCTTGAAAAGCATTTTTTCAAATTCACCCCATTTTTTGCGGTTCGCAAGATGACGTTTCGTGGCTTTCGACAAATGATTGACCACTTGTGCTTCTTTCAAGTCGGTTAGGGCAATCAATTGCAGCACCTTCGTGGCATCCACAAGGTCTTGTACTTTATTACTGCTCTCGGCATTCAACACGGCGTTGATGTATTTCAGTGCCTTTTTGGGTTGGTTAGTTACTATAAAACTCAAAGCAAAACAGTAGTTGTAATACGTTTCGCGCACCACGCTGATTTTACCGTTGTAGTGGCGTAATTGTGCTTCAAAATCATTCAGAAGATTCAAATTTTCTTCAAAATGTCCGGTTTGGATGTTCATCATCAACTCGGTACTGAAGGTGCTGTTGAACAATTTGATGGACAAGTCGTCTGATGGCTTTTTGTCATGACTCGCGTAAAGCAACTTCAATTGACGCAGGTAAGATCTAGCTTTACTGAAGTCCTTGAGTACCTGATGCAAGTAAATTACATTGCTCAGCAAAGATAAAAAACGATCAAGGTGCGTTAGTTTGTAGTCGGAATACTGCTCAAAAAGTTCTAAATTTTTCTCAACAAAAATTAAGCATTGTGCATACTCAGAAAGCGCGAAATGCCTTGCAGCTTGCGCGTGATAATATAAATAGCGTTCTTCAAAGATTTGTGATTTGGGCTCGATTAGGTGTTCATAAAGTTCTGTATAGAACTTTTTATCTTCTTCTGATTTGGCCTGTCCCTGTGTGTTGAGTTTGTTGAGCATCTTACTTTTGACAAACCACAACTCCGAAATGCGGGTAATGTCGAGGAGCGTGTTTTGGTCAGATTGCCAAATTTCTTCCAATTCCTGACCTTTCACTTTTTCGTAGTGCTCAACCTCATAGAGTCGTTTTACAAGATTGTTGTGTTCCAACAGCATCGTGTGTCTGTCATTTTGGAGCGCGAGCTTTTTAATTTTCTTACACATTTTGTGACACGCCGAATAAAGAGATTTGTTGAACAAGATTTCGGCATAGTTCAGCAAATGACGCAATTCCAAATCCACGCTTGTTGTAGCGTGATAAGACTCCAAAGCCTTGAGCAAATGGTCGTAAAGTCGATGCAGTGTGATGGTGAGATTGTTGAGCATCGGATGACCGCTAAAATGAGCGCGCAATGTATCCTCGTTGTAGGTTTCTTGCTGAGAGAAAAAATCAAACAAAACTTCGTAGTTGTTCTCCTCGCCAATCACATGACGCGATGCATAAACTTTAAAATAGCGCCGCTCAGATTTGTGCAAACTGTGAATCAAATCAAAAATGTGGTCTTGTACTTTTTCGCTCATAAGCCATGGATTTGCACCGAAATTAGACATGTTAAAAAATCAGCACCTTCCCATTGATTTAGCGGCGGATTTGGTTGAGTGAAAGTCCAAGATTTTGGAAAAAGTTTGGCGAATTAATGCTGGATAAAACATAATTTAATGTATGCGATTCGTGCTTTCCGTTTTAGCCAACTTGATGAAAAGATATTTTCCGGCATCGTTGGACTGTCACTAGAATTTAAACGACGATGAGTCGTCATGCTAAAATTCATCATCAGCATCAAGGCTAGGGGTTATCTACTGCATTAATCTTTTCAACCACGTCGCAAACATTATTCATTTTGTAATTTTGCGCCCATGGAACAGAGAGAAGATCGTTTTAAAGAGGTGATTTCCCACGCGAAGGAATATGGTTTTGTGTTTCCTTCTTCGGAAATATATGACGGATTAGCAGCAATTTACGACTACGGACAATTGGGTTCGGAGCTGAAAAACAACATCAAGCAGTATTGGTGGAAAGCCATGACGCAAATGCATGAAAACATCGTTGGTATTGACGCTGCGATTTTTATGCACCCGCTCACCTGGAAAGCATCCGGTCACGTGGACGCTTTCAACGATCCTTTGATTGACAACAAAGATTCCAAAAAGCGCTACCGTGCTGATGTTTTGGTCGAAGAACACATTGAAAAAATCCGCCAAAAGATTGAAAAGGAAGTGGAAAAGGCTCAAAAGCGCTTCGGAGATGCTTTCGTCAAAGAACAATTCATGGCCACCAATCCCAATGTATTGCGCCATGTTGAGAAAATCACATCCATTGAAGAACGAATGAAAGATTCTTTGGAGCGCGAAGATTTGGTGGCCTTTAAGCAGCTCATCGACGATTTGGAAATCGCTTGTCCGGTTTCCGGTTCCAAAAATTGGACGGAAGTGCGTCAATTCAACTTGATGTTTTCTACCGAATTGGGTTCTGTGGCCGGCGATGCTTCGAAAATTTACCTCCGTCCTGAAACTGCGCAAGGTATTTTTGTAAATTTCCTCAATGTGCAAAAAACCGGGAGAATGAAAATTCCGTTTGGTATTGCACAAATCGGAAAAGCTTTTCGAAATGAAATTGTGGCGCGTCAGTTTATTTTCAGAATGCGCGAATTCGAACAAATGGAAATGCAGTTTTTCGTGCGCCCCGGTGAAGAAATGAAGTGGTACGACTACTGGAAAAACGCCCGCATTCAATGGCACAAAGCCCTTGGTTTGGGTGAGGAAAATTACCGTTTCCACGACCACATCAAACTGGCGCATTATGCCAACGCTGCTTGTGATATCGAATTCAATTTCCCGATGGGTTTCAAAGAATTGGAAGGAATTCACTCGCGTACCGATTTCGATTTATCACAACACGAAGAATTGTCGGGTAAAAAACTCCGCTATTTCGACCCGGAATTGAACGAAAACTACATTCCGTATGTGGTTGAAACCTCGGTTGGTTTGGACCGCTTGTTCTTGGCCGTGCTTTCTTCAAGCTACAAAGAAGAAATATTGGAAGACGGTTCAACACGCGTTGTTTTGTCCATTCCACCCGCTTTGGCTCCATACAAAGTAGCGATAATGCCTTTGACCAAAAAAGATGGTTTGCCGGAAAAAGCGCGTGAAATCATCGACAGCTTGAAGTATGATTACAACTGCCAATACGATGAAAAAGATTCCATTGGTAAACGTTATCGCCGTCAGGATGCCATTGGTACGCCTTATTCTGTAACCGTTGACCACCAAACCTTGGAAGACAATACTGTTACTATCCGCGACCGCGACACCATGCAACAAGAACGTGTTTCTATCTCGGAATTGTCGAAAATCATCGACGAAAAAGTGAATATGAAGCGGTTATTGGCTGCTGGCGCCTGATAACTTCAGGGAGGCTTCTAGTTCTAGGCGATTACAAAGTAAACTTTCTGACTCTACGAGGGCGAATAACACAATTGCTTAAGGTTGACTTTGAGCAATATACAAAACGTGTTATTGGTGATGCAGTGAGGTCTCGCTGAAATTGCGGAGCAAAATGTCTTATATTCGATTGATTCATGTATTGTCTGTTTTCTCAGCAATCGAATTAATTCACACGTGGTTTTTTTGCGCTGTATTAACTCCACATCCGCTTTATTTTTTTACTGACTAGTCATAAACGTACCACTAATTTCCAACAATCGCAACAACCATGCGTCCGAAGAGTCTCTCACCGCAGTATCGTCTATTCAAACGGTAACAGAACTCATTGAGGTAGTTTTGGAGATATTCGAGTTTCATCATATGATAAATCCCAAGCAGACCTCTTTTGGCGTTACTAATTGTAACGTGAACCCATTTCAAAGTTGTTTTGGTCGTTTTTTCGTCTGATGTAAAAGATAAATGCGTTTCAAAAAGATTAGAAAAGTCTTCATAGCTGGTGCTTTTATCTGTTATGATAGTAGCATTTTTTTGAATTGATAAAGCCGATACATCGTTGATTTCATTGGATTTGTGAGAATACAATACCTTCATTTTTGCATACCTGAAGTGAGAGGAATTTTTGCCTGTTTTCAGGTCTTCCAACGGTGTTGACTCTGCCATTACAGCAACATTTCTCTTGGATTGACTTCCACGCCCTCTTTTCAGATTTTTCTCATTTGAGGTAGCAATTTCAAAGTATCCCTCGTCCAATTCAACAATGCCCTCTAGCGTATATTTCTCATCTCGTTTACCCATCCCTGAACGAATTTTATGCATCATCGACCACACGGTTCTATAACGCTTATGCCCAAGCTGACGCTGCATTTCTAAAGCTGAAATCCCCTTTTTTGTGCCACTCAGATACATCATGCATAAATACCATTTTTGAAAAGACAATTTCGCTGATTCCATAACGGTTCCACTTCTCAATGTGGTTCTAAAGCGGCACTTTGAGCATTGCCACTGCCATTTGCTTTGAAGCCAATAATGCTTGGTTCCTTTACAATTCTTACAGGTAATCCCTTCTTTTTCCCTCACCGATTTGAAATGCATCCGACAACTGTTTTCATCCGGAAATCGCTGACTAAATTCATGTATTTTCATGTCTTTTTTTGACAAAGATGTACCCAAGGCTGCGTAAACTATTTATGTAGTGGTAAAATTGTGACTAGTCAAATTTAAAAACTAATTATTTAAAAACGCAAGCAAATGAATACGAAATATTAGTTGGATACCCTAATTCAAAAATGTTACTCGACTTTTCAGGTTTTTACTACGGCATCTACCTCAAACTCGGCAAATAATGTATATTTCTCCAACGCATAGCATTTTGGTTTCGTCTTTTTCTAAAGGGAATTTTCGCAACAAATTCCTAAAAGTTTACAGAATAAATAAGTTTTAGGAATTTGATCTAGTTTTGTATGATGAAAACAATTATTAGACAGACCTACTTAGAAAAACTTGGAGCTTTAAAAGACAAGAACTTTATTAAAGTTGCCACTGGTGTTAGACGCTGCGGCAAATCTACCTTAATGACTCAATTCCAAGATTTTTTACTCAAAGAAAATCCCGAAACTTCTGTTTTGTCTATAAACTTAGACATGCCTGAATATCGCTTTATGGCTGAAAAGAATTGGAAAGAAATTTACGATTTCATTATTGAGAACCTCAAAAAAAATGTAATGAATTATGTCTTTATCGATGAGGTTCAAAACGTTACGGAATTCGAGAAATTGTTGGAAGGTTTGTACGTTCACCCGAACATAGATTTGTATGTGACTGGTTCAAACGCCTTTTTATTGAGCAGCGAACTAGCTACCATACTCACTGGTCGAGCACTCGAAATTCATGTTTTGCCTTTTTCATTTGCCGAATACATCGAATATACTGGAAATAAAAATATAGATCGAGCCTTTGCAGATTACGCTAAAACTGGCGGTTTCCCGGAGGCAGTAAGACTTTCAGAAATCGGATATAATTTTGTCAATGAATATTTACAAACAGTTTTCAAAAACATCTACACAAACGACATTTCTAAAAGATACACCATTTATGGCGAAGAATCGTATCAAGAAGTTGTAAACTTTCTAATTGATTCAATTGGCTCATGTGTTTCAGCTGGGAATATCGCCAAGGTGCTGACAGCTAATAAAAAGAAAATTGACAATAAAACGGTGTCGAAATACATCAACACTTTGGTTGAAGCTTATTTGTTTTACCAAGTAAACCGATTTGACATCAAAGGTAAACAGCATCTGGCCACGCTAGAAAAATACTATTTGGTCGACTTAGGTTTTCGAAACGCGCTACTTGGAAAGGAATTGGCAAGCGATGCCGGACACTTATTGGAGAATATAATTTATTTAGAGTTAAAACGCAGAAACTATCAAGTTTGGATAGGAAAAACAAATAACCTCGAAGTGGATTTTGTCGTCCGAAATAATCAGGGCATAACGCAGTACATACAAGTTGCCCAGACCTTACAAAACGAATCAACCTTAAAACGTGAGTTAGCTTCATTAAACAACATTGCCGACCACCATGAGAAACTTTTAATCTCGATGGATTACGATACAGGAACGATAAACGGAATAAAGAAAATAAACGCCATCGACTGGTTGACATCTGCAAATATTGGCGCACCATTTTTTTGATTCCAACTTTATTCAAAATCTCTATGCAAACCTCTAAACTCAGTAAAATTATGAAAACTCAAATCCTATTCTGTATCGCAATCTTCAGCGCTTTTTTTGGAAACATCCAAGCGCAAGAAAATCCTTGGAAATTGTTCAATTTGGAGTTGGGCGTAAACCGACACCATTTCAAAATGGACGAACTCAATGAACGTTTTGTGCAACGCGCCATCGACTCCGACACCATGCTTTTAACACAACATTTGACGCGTGGTTTTCAAGTGCAAGCGCGAACGAGCTTTAGAGTCCAAAGACTTTTTGATGTGGGGTTGAGTCTGGGCTATCAAAACGGCAAAACGGAACACAATCCAACAGCATATATTCAGACAGATTACACTCCTGGTGTTTTTCCATTTGCAATTTATGATTCCATCGAGGGCATTATGGCGTTAAAGTCCATGGTTTTACTGGTGGCTTGAGTTCTTCCTTTTATTTCAGTGAATTGCTCAACTTTTCTCAAAAGGAAAATTGGTTGAACCGACTCGGTTTGGCACTCGATTTCCAATTGGGTTATGCATTTTCCCGTGTCTCAGTTTACAACGGATGGCCAGGTTCTATGTATCAATACGCCAACTATTACCGTGAATACGACAGTCAGTCACTTTTCGGTCAGCTTGGTTTCAAAGCAGAATATGACTTGCTGCGCTCGGATTTACTAGCGGCAATCGGTGTTCGTGGTGGGTATCAATTTTACAAAACCGGCCCAGTGAAAACTATAACAGATATCGAATGGCGCGTAGATGGCGAACCGATGCGTTTGGATTTTTCGGGTATGTATTTTGGTATTTATCTCAAACTTGGTCGATAAAATGGATTACGCATTCTCTTCGCATGTTCGATTAAATGAAGAATCGAGTGTATTGCAAAATTCTCTAAACCTATCAGAGCTTTTTCAAACCCAACTTCTGAAATTTTAATGCTGAATTCCCTATTATCCATCTTACAATCTAAAAGCCACGGATAAATTGAATCGAATATTTTCAATCAAAGGTTCTGTGCTTTCAATTGCATTTCTCGGGTACACTTAGCCATCACAATTTTCAATTCGCCAAAAGAAATAGCATCACCCAGCAGTTCTTTGTAAGGTCTCAACCCTACCCAATCGGGATGCTCGAGCAAGGCTTTTTCAATGGTGTCAATTTTTTCTTCGCTCACCAACTTCGAAGCCTCCAACTTGCCTTCTTCCACCATTTGCGCAAGATGTCCCTCAATGGTGGTTCGGGCAAACTTTCGCTCAATGGCAATTTCTTCAATGCTTTTTCCTTCCATATACATGGTGAAACTCACTTCCGCCGTGGGCACCTTG
>JBBIIM010000017.1:0-28893 GCA_037446475.1 Crocinitomicaceae bacterium
AACGTCAACCAAACGACGTGTCAAATAACCCGCATCAGCCGTTTTCAATGCCGTATCCGCAAGACCTTTACGCGCACCGTGGGTTGAGATAAAGTACTCAAGAATCGAAAGGCCTTCTTTAAAGTTAGAAAGAATCGGGTTTTCGATAATTTCTTGAGATGTAGCACCTGATTTCTGCGGCTTGGCCATCAATCCACGCATACCAGAAAGCTGACGAATCTGCTCTTTAGAACCACGAGCTCCGGAATCAAACATCATGTAGATAGAGTTGAATCCTTGCTTGTCGTTCTTCAATTGATCCATCAAAGTTTGCGTCAAGCGCGAGTTTGTATGCGTCCAGATGTCGATAATCTGGTTGTAACGCTCGTTGTTGGTGATAAGACCCATGTTGTAGTTCAACATAACCTCTTCCACTTCCGCCTTCGCCTTGTTCACCAAGATGTCTTTTTCTTTCGGAATGATGATATCATCTAAATTGAAAGACAATCCTCCCGTGAATGCCATGCGGAATCCGAGTGTTTTGATATCATCCAAGAACTGTGACGTTCTCGCAGTACCACTCACCTTCAATACCAAGCCAATGATATCTCTCAATGCCTTTTTGGTCAATACTTCATTGATATAACCAACTTCTCTCGGCACTACTTCATTAAACAAAACACGTCCCGCGGTAGTCTCGATAATGCGTGTCACAGCATTACCGTTTTCATCCACGTCGTGTGTTCTTACTTTGATGTGCGCGTGCAGATCAAGTACCTTCTCGTTGATCGCAATGATTACTTCCTCGGGAGAATAATACGTACGATCTTCACCTTTCATTTTGCGCGCTTCATCAGAACGGCGACCTTTGGTCATGTAATAGAGACCAAGAACCATGTCCTGAGAAGGAACAGCAATAGGAGCACCGTTTGCAGGGTTCACAATATTGTGCGAAGCCAACATCAACAATTGTGCTTCCAAAATAGCTGCGTTGCCAAGCGGCAAGTGAACCGCCATTTGGTCACCGTCGAAGTCAGCGTTAAAGGCCGTACATACGAGTGGGTGAAGACGAATCGCTTTACCTTCAATCAATTTAGGCTGAAAAGCCTGAATACCCAATCGGTGCAGTGTTGGGGCACGGTTAAGTAGAACAGGGTGTCCTTTCAAAACGTTCTCCAAGATATCCCAAACGATTGGTTCTTTTTTGTCAACAATTTTCTTTGCAGATTTTACCGTCTTTACGATACCTCTTTCAATCATCTTTCTGATGATAAAAGGCTTGTAAAGCTCGGCAGCCATATTTTTCGGCAAGCCGCATTCATGCAATTTCAAATCCGGACCTACAACAATTACCGAACGCGCAGAGTAGTCAACACGTTTACCCAAAAGATTTTGACGGAATCGACCTTGCTTACCTTTCAAAGAGTCAGACAAAGACTTCAATGGACGATTCGACTCAGTTTTAACCGCACTGGCTTTTCTAGAGTTGTCAAACAACGAATCTACTGCCTCTTGAAGCATGCGCTTTTCGTTTCTCAAAATCACTTCAGGTGCTTTGATTTCAATCAGACGCTTCAAACGGTTGTTGCGGATAATCACTCTTCTGTACAAGTCATTCAAGTCGGACGTAGCAAAACGCCCACCATCCAGCGGTACCAAAGGACGCAATTCCGGTGGAATCACAGGAATCACACGCATTATGGTCCATTCAGGACGGTTTTCAATACGCGTTTGAGACTCGCGCATGGCTTCAACCACTTGCAATCTTTTCAACGCTTCTTGTTTACGTTGTACAGAGGTCTCTGTGTTCGCCTTGTGACGCAAATCGTATGACAAAGTATTCAAATCAAGTCGCTGCAACAAGTCATGTAGAGCCTCAGCCCCCATTTTCGCGATGAACTTATTCGGATCTTCATCAGGCAAATATTGATTCTCTTTAGGAAGCGTATCCAAAATATCCAAGTACTCGTCTTCAGACAAGAACTGCAAATATTCCAGAGGCTCGCCATCAGGTGATTGTGCAATACCGGCTTGAATAACTACATAACGCTCGAAGTAAATGATTTGATCCAACTTTTTGGTAGGAAGACCGAGCAAGTAACCAATTTTATTCGGCAATGAACGGAAATACCAAATGTGGGCAATAGGAACAACCAAATTGATGTGCCCCATGCGCTCGCGACGCACCTTTTTCTCTGTTACTTCAACACCGCAGCGGTCACAAACGATTCCTTTGTATCGGATTCTTTTGTACTTACCACAGTGACACTCATAGTCCTTTACCGGACCGAAAATTCGCTCACAGAACAAACCATCGCGCTCAGGCTTGTAAGTTCTGTAATTGATTGTCTCAGGTTTAAGTACTTCACCGTGAGATTGCTCAAGTATTTGCTCGGGAGAAGCCAACGAAATGGTGATTTTCGAAAATTTGTTCTGCTTCTTGAGCGGTTCTTTTTTGTATGCCATTTTTTCTATCTTAAAGTTAATTAAGTATCCAATTAATCCATCGTGATGCTTAGACCAAGGCCACGAAGTTCATGAAGCAATACGTTGAATGATTCAGGAATTCCAGGTTCTGGAATATTGTCTCCTTTAACAATCGCCTCATAAGCTTTTGCTCTACCATTCACGTCGTCAGATTTCACAGTGAGGATTTCTTGCAAAATGTTCGCAGCACCGTAAGCCTCGATTGCCCAAACCTCCATCTCACCAAAACGCTGACCACCGAACTGGGCTTTACCACCCAGCGGTTGCTGTGTAATCAATGAGTAAGGTCCGATAGAACGTGCGTGCATTTTGTCATCGACCATGTGCGCCAATTTCAACATGTAAATCACACCCACAGTTGCAGTCTGGTCGAAACGCTCGCCAGTTCCTCCATCATAAAGGTGTGTTTTACCTGATCTTGGTACACCTGCTTGGTCACAGTAGGAATCAATTTGATCCAATGTAGCACCGTCGAAGATAGGCGTTGCGAATTTTAAGCCCAACTTCATACCTGCCCAACCAAGAACTGTTTCATAAATCTGACCCAAGTTCATACGTGAAGGTACACCTAACGGGTTCAAAACGATATCCACTGGGGTTCCATCCTCCAAAAATGGCATATCCTCATCGCGAACGATATTCGCAACGATACCTTTGTTACCGTGACGACCGGCCATCTTGTCACCCACCATCAACTTGCGTTTTTTGGCGATGAATATCTTAGCCAATTTGATAATACCCGTTGGCAACTCGTCACCCACAGAGATGTGGAACTTCTTGCGCTTGTAGATACCAAGGATGTCGTTGTATTTGATGCTGTAATTGTGTAACAAACGCTGAATCAACTTATTCACATCTTCATCAGGCGTCCATTTTGCCGGATTCACGATTGAATAATCGATAGACAACAAGGCCTTCTCAGTGAATTTAGAACCCTTCTTGATCAATTCCTCACGGAAATTATTGAACACGCCATTACATTTTTGACCTTCCAACAAAGTCATCAATTTGGCCACCAATTCATTTTTGATTGCTGCGTGGTCTTTCTCGAAGTCCGCATCCAATTGCTCCAAAATTGGCTTGTCTTGTGCTTTCGATTTGCGATCCTTAACCGCACGAGAGAACAATTTCTTGTCAATGACCACACCTCTTAGGGATGGACCCGCTTTCAAAGACGCGTCTTTCACATCACCGGCTTTGTCACCGAAGATAGCTCTCAAAAGTTTCTCTTCTGGCGACGGATCAGTTTCACCCTTTGGCGTGATTTTACCAATAAGGATATCACCTTCCTTGATGTCGGCACCGATACGGATCAAACCGTTTTCATCCAAGTCTTTAGTAGCTTCTTCGCTTACGTTCGGAATATCCGCGGTTAATTCTTCCATACCTCTTTTCGTATCGCGAACCTCCAAAGAGTGCTCATCGATGTGGATAGAGGTAAAGATGTCCTCACGCACCACGCGCTCAGAAATCACGATAGCATCCTCGAAGTTATATCCTTTCCACGGCATGAATGCTACTTTCAGGTTTTGACCCAATGCCAATTCACCATCTTGTGTAGCATAACCTTCACAAAGCACTTGACCTTTTTCAACACGATCGCCACGCTTTACAATCGGCTTCAAGTTAATGGTAGTACCTTGGTTGGTTTTCTGGAATTTGGTCAAACGATATGTTTTAACATCACCCTCGAAAGAAACCAAACGATCCAAATCACTCAAATCATATTTGATGCGAATTTCATTGGCGTCTACATATTCTACAACACCATCACCCTCTGCATTAATCAAAACGCGTGAGTCTCTGGCTACTAAGCGCTCGATGCCGGTACCTACAATCGGAGATTGCGGTTTCAACAATGGAACCGCTTGCCGTTGCATGTTCGATCCCATCAAAGCACGGTTAGCATCGTCATGTTCCAAGAAAGGAATCAACGATGCCGCAATAGAAGCAATTTGGTTTGTACCAACGTCCATCAAGTTAATTCCTTCAGGAGCAAGAACCGGGAAGTCCCCTTGTTGACGTGCCTTAACCGTTGGATTGATGAAGTTTCCTTTGTCGTCCAAAGCTGCATTAGCCTGCGCAATAACTTTTTCTTCCTCCTCTTCAGCTGACAAGTAGATAGGCGCCTCATTCAAAGCAACTTTACCATTTTCAACCGGTCTGTAAGGAGTCTCAATAAATCCTAATTTGTTCACTTTAGCGAAAACACACAATGAAGAGATCAAACCGATGTTTGGACCTTCAGGCGTTTCAATGGTGCACAAACGACCGTAGTGCGTGTAGTGAACGTCACGAACCTCAAATCCGGCGCGCTCTCTAGACAAACCACCGGGCCCGAGTGCTGACAATCTTCTTTTGTGGGTAACCTCGGACAATGGATTCGTTTGATCCATAAACTGAGAAAGCTGATTCGTTCCAAAGAAGGAGTTAATCACACTTGATAGTGTCTTCGCATTGATCAAGTCGATAGGCGTAAATACCTCGTTGTCACGCACATTCATGCGCTCACGAATCGTTCTTGCCATACGAGCCAAACCAACGCCAAACTGTGCATACAACTGCTCACCAACCGTACGAACGCGACGATTACTCAAGTGATCGATATCATCCACATCCGCCTTGGAGTTCACCAATTCAATCAAATACTTGATGATCGAAATGATATCTTGTTTAGTCAATACACGAGATTCCTCGGTAGAGTCTGAGTACAATTTCTTGTTGATTCTGTAGCGACCTACCTCTCCCAAATCGTATCTGGTATCGGAGAAGAAAAGCTTGTCAAATACGCTTCTCGCTGTCTCCTGATCCGGCGGCTCCGCATTTCTCAATTGACGATAGATATGCTCAACGGCCTCCTTTTCAGAGTTCGAAGTATCTTTTTGAAGTGTACTGTAGATCAAATTGTAGTCACCACTGTTCACACCTTCTTTGTGCAAGATGATGGATTTCGCTCCTGACTCTACAATCATGTCGACATGATGCTCCTCGAGCAATGTTTCACGGTCTAATAAAATCTCGTTACGCTCGATAGAAACTACCTCTCCGGTATCTTCATCCACGAAGTCCTCGATCCATGTTCTAAGAACACGTGCTGCAAGGATTCGACCCACAACCTTTTTCAAACCGGCTTTGCTCACTTTAACTTCATCCGCAAGGTCGAAGATCTCAAGGATGTCTTTATCACTCTCATACCCGATAGCACGCAACAATGTTGTCACGGGCAATTTTTTCTTGCGGTCAATGTAAGCGTACATTACACCATTGATGTCCGTAGCAAATTCAATCCAAGAACCTTTGAAAGGAATCACACGCGCGGAATACAATTTAGTACCGTTTGCGTGTCTGGATTGACCAAAGAATACACCCGGTGAACGGTGTAACTGCGAAACGATAATACGCTCAGCGCCATTCACCACGAATGAACCCTTCGGAGTCATATAGGGAATTGTACCCAAATAAACGTCCTGAACGATGGTTTCAAAATCCTCGTGCTCAGGGTCGGTACAATATAATTTCAACTTAGCTTTAAGCGGCACACTGTATGTCAATCCTCTCTCGATACACTCATCAATGGTGTAGCGTGGGGGATCAATGAAGTAGTCCAAGAATTCCAAAACGAACTGATTTCTGGTGTCCGTAATTGGAAAGTTTTCAGAAAACACCTTAAACAAACCTTCTTGTTCTCGGTTCTCAGGAGTTGTTTCTAACTGAAAAAACTCTTGAAATGATTTCAACTGGATTTCAAGGAAATCCGGGTAATCAAATTGGCTCTTACTTGTTGCGAAAGAGACTCTATTGTATGAATTTGTTGTTGCCAAGGCTAAAAAAATTTAATTAGAACAATGACTAATAGCGCACAAACGTGCAAAAACGGCTTTAGGCACAAGCCAAATGACCGTGCCTAAAGCATATAAAATGGATTAAATTACTTAATCTCAACTTCAGCTCCAGCCTCAGTAAGTGCAGCTTTCAATGCGTCTGCCTCATCTTTAGTAACACCCTCTTTCAAGTTAGTTGGAGCAGCATCAACAGCATCTTTAGCTTCTTTTAAGCCAAGACCAGTCAATTCTTTAACCAATTTAACTACTGCAAGTTTGTTACCTCCAGCTGCTTTCAAAACTACATCAAAAGATGTTTTTTCTTCTACTTCAGCAGCACCAGCAGCAGGACCAGCAGCAACAGCAACAGCTGCAGCAGCAGGCTCGATGCCGTACTCATTCTTAAGGATGTCTGCCAATTCGTTAACTTGTTTTACTGTTAAGTTAACCAAAGTTTCTGCGATTTGATTTAAATCTGCCATGTTTATTGAATTTAAAAAGGTTCTAAAATTAATTTAATTGTGTGCTTACTTTTCAGAAAGCGTTTTAAGAATACCTGCAATCTTGCCGCCCTGACCTTTAAGTCCGGAAACCACATTTTTAGCAGGAGATTGAAGCAAAGCCACGATATCACCAATAAGTTCATTCTTGCCTTTGATGTTGATCAAGAAATCAATATTTTGGTCACCAACGTAAACCGTTTCTTCAATATAGGCTGCCTTAACAGCCGGGATTGGATTTTTCTCGCGGAAAGTTTTAATCAACTTCGCAGGACCGTTTCCGGTTTCAGCGAACATGATTGCTGTTGGACCGGCCAACACGCCTTTCAATTCAGAAAAATCTGCACCTTCCACACGATCCATAGCTTTTTCAAGAAGTGTGTTTTTAACCACTTTAATCTTGATGTTGCTTTGAAAACACTTTCTGCGAAGTGCATTCACTTTTTCAACCGTCAAACCGGAGGTGTCAGCCAAATAGAAAACACCCGCTTGTGATAAATCGACCGCAAGTTCCTCGATATACTGAGCTTTTTGTTCTTTGTTCATATCACTAAAATTTTAAGCTACAACCGATTTAGGATCAACTTCGATACTTGGACTCATCGTTGAACTCAAATGAATGCTCTTGATGTAAGTACCTTTAGCCGCAGCAGGTTTCAATTTAATTAACGTCTGGATGATTTCTTTGGCGTTGTCGTAAATCTTGTTGCCTTCAAAGCTAACTTTAGCAATTCCGGAGTGGATATTACCATACTTGTCAACTTTGAAGTCGATTTTACCAGCTTTAACCTCAGTGACTGCTTTACCAATTTCCATGGTCACAGTACCTGTTTTTGGGTTAGGCATCAAACCTCTAGGACCAAGAATACGTCCAAGTGCACCAACTTTACCCATTACAGATGGCATGGTGATGATCACATCAACATCTGTCCATCCACCTTTGAGTTTATCAATGTAATCATCCAATCCTACGAAATCAGCACCAGCTTGCTTCGCTTCAGCTTCTTTGTCAGGTGTACAAAGAACCAAAACACGAACATCCTTACCGGTTCCGTGAGGAAGAGATACAGTTCCACGAACCATTTGGTTCGCCTTACGTGGGTCTACACCCAAACGTACAGCAATGTCCACAGAGGCGTCAAACTTTGTAGTCGTGATTTCCTTTACCAAATCACAAGCTTGAGCCAAGGAATAAGACTTATCCAAGTCGAACTTAGACAAGATTTCTTTTCTTTTTTTAGCCAATCGTCCCATTACTTATGATTTTAATTTTGTGAAGGAAATTCACCACTAACTGTGATACCCATACTTCTTGCAGTTCCGGCAACCATGCGCATTGCTGATTCAATCGTGAAGCAGTTCAAATCAGCCATTTTGTCCTCGGCAATCGTTTTGATTTGATCCCAAGTAACAGAAGCCACTTTTGTTCTGTTTGGTTCAGAAGAACCCTTCTTGATTTTTGCAATTTCCATGAGCTGAATCGCTGCAGGTGGAGTTTTGATAATGAAGTCGAAAGATTTGTCACCGTAAACGGTAATCAACACTGGCAAAACCTTTCCTGGTTTATCTTGGGTTCTCGCATTGAACTGCTTACAGAACTCCATGATGTTCACACCTTTCGAACCAAGCGCTGGTCCAACAGGCGGTGAAGGATTTGCCGCGCCACCTTTCACTTGCAATTTAATTAGCGCTGCTATTTCTTTAGCCATAAAATAAAAATTTGTGTAGTCATAACGTGTTGCAACAAGGAAGCTTTAATTTGCTGCAGCCACTGCTACGGTTAATAAAAAACCTACTCTTTCTCGACTTGCAAATAGTTGAGTTCGAGCGGCGTCTTTCGGCCAAAAATTTTGACCATTACTTTTAGTTTCTTTTTCTCTTCGTTGATCTCTTCAATGACACCATTAAAGTTATTGAATGGACCATCAATCACCTTAACTGCATCACCCACTTGATAAGGAATATTCATCTCTTCTTCGCTCACCGCCAATTCATCCACCTTACCAAGAATTCTGTAAACTTCGGACTGACGCATTGGAAGCGGATCACCACCTTTTTCTGCGCCAAGGAAACCGATTACATTGGGTATGTTCTTTACCATGTGAGAAACTTCACCAACAAGTGAGGCTTCGATCAACACATAACCCGGCAAATAAGCTTTTTCTTTACTTATTTTCTTGCCGTTCTTAATTTGAAAAATGCGCTCCGTTGGGATAAGGATTTGTGAAACATAATCGGAAAGGTTCATTCTGGAAACTTCCATTTCCAAAAGTTCTTTCACGCGTTTCTCTTTTCCACTAACGGCGCGAACTACATACCACTTCTTTGCTATTTCTGACATTTAATCTCAGTTTAAACTATATCGTAGAAAGTACCCAAAATACCTTTCCACCAAGAATCGGGATTGGCACCAAACACGAAATCCATCAATCCAATCATCAAAGCAAAAATTACAGAAGCAACTACGACCAAAATCGCGCTGTTCTGCAATTCTTTCCATGTTGGCCACGTAACGCGCTGCACCATCTCGGTGTAGGTCTCGTTTAAATATTCTTTGAAACTAGCCACAATCTAAGGTTTTAAAGTTTGCACGGGCGGTAGGATTCGAACCCACGACCAATGGTTTTGGAGACCACTACTCTACCAGCTGAGCTACACCCGTAAACAAAGGGAGACCATTGGCCTCCCTTCGCGTATAATTCGATATATCGATTAAGCAAGGATCTCAGTTACCTGACCGGCACCTACTGTTCTACCACCCTCACGGATCGCAAAACGAAGACCTTTATCCATTGCTACAGGAACGATAAGTTCTACTGTAATAGTTACGTTATCACCTGGCATAACCATTTCGCGACCAGCCTCAAGGATAATTTCACCTGTTACGTCTGTAGTTCTGAAGTAGAACTGTGGACGGTATTTGTTGTGGAATGGTGTGTGACGACCACCCTCTTCTTTCTTCAAAACATAAATCTCAGCTTTGAATTTAGTGTGAGGCGTGATTGAACCCGGCTTAGCGATAACCATACCACGACGGATATCTTTCTTGTCAATACCTCTTAAAAGAAGACCAACGTTATCACCAGCTTCACCTCTGTCCAAGATTTTACGGAACATCTCAACCCCAGTTACAACAGACTTCAATTTAGTCTCTTGCATACCCAAGATTTCAACTTCCTCACCTGAGTTAACAACACCAGTTTCGATACGACCTGTTGCCACTGTACCACGACCTGTGATAGAGAACACGTCTTCAACCGGCATCAAGAATGGCTTTTCAATGTCACGTGGAGGCAACTCGATGTAAGTATCAACTGCATCCATCAAAGCTTCAACAGTTTTAACCCACTTCTCTTCACCGTTCAATGCACCCAAAGCAGAACCTTGAATTACAGGAGCGTTGTCACCATCATAACCGTAGAAAGACAACAACTCACGAACTTCCATTTCAACAAGTTCCAACAACTCTGGATCATCCACCATATCAACTTTGTTCAAGAAAGTAACCATTCTTGGAACACCTACCTGACGACCCAAAAGGATGTGCTCACGTGTTTGTGGCATCGGACCATCTGTAGCAGCAACTACCAAGATAGCACCGTCCATCTGAGCAGCACCGGTAACCATGTTCTTCACGTAGTCAGCGTGACCTGGACAGTCAACGTGCGCATAGTGACGAGCAGCAGTTTGGTACTCAACGTGTGATGTGTTAATAGTGATACCACGCTCTTTTTCTTCCGGCGCATTGTCGATAGAAGAGAAATCGCGTGCTTCTGCAAGACCTTTCGCAGCCAAAACTGAAGAGATGGCAGCAGTCAAGGTAGTCTTTCCGTGGTCAACGTGACCAATTGTTCCAATGTTAACGTGTGGTTTGGAACGATCAAAAGTTTCCTTAGCCATTATTACTTAGGTTTATTTATGTTACTACTTAATTAATTACAACTTTAAACTAAAAATCAGACCCTGCAACATTATGCAAAATCTGTTTGCAGAGCCAATGACGGGATTTGAACCCGTGACCTCTTCCTTACCAAGGAAGCACTCTACCCCTGAGCTACACCGGCAATTGATTCTTTAAGAGCGGGAGACGAGATTCGAACTCGCGACCCTCAGCTTGGAAGGCTGACGCTCTACCAACTGAGCTACTCCCGCTTATAAAACCAAATACTGTGTTGTGGGGAGAGCAGGATTCGAACCTGCGAAGGTGAAAACCAACAGATTTACAGTCTGTCCTCGTTGGCCGCTTGAGTATCTCCCCAACGCAATATATTTGAGCCGATGGAGGGATTCGAACCCCCGACCCGCTGATTACAAATCAGCTGCTCTGGCCAACTGAGCTACATCGGCAATAAATGAAAGAACTTTTTGTTTTCGGGTTGCAAAGATAGAAAACAAACATTACCGAAAATGCTTTTGGAAAAAATATTTTAAAAAAAAATAAAAAGGCCCGCAAAAGCAGGCCTTAACAAACTTAAATACAATAATTTACGCTTCTGATAACTTGCCTTTATATTTGCGCACCTGACGTCTAAGCGCTTCAACCGCCAAGTCTGTCGCCTCTTCAAATGTTTTCGATTGCTTCTTGGCGAACAATTCTTTCCCTGGTAGCAAGATTCTAACCTCGGCTACTTTATTGCTTTTATCTTGAGACTTATCCAGCCTTAAAAAAACTTCGCTCGTAACGATGTGATCAAAAAACAAACTCAACTTCGACACCTTGGTATTGATAAAATTGATCAACTTGATGTCAGCGTCAAAATGCACAGAATGAACTTTAGTACTCATAATGATTTAGGTTTTGTGCCCACGTGGGTGAGCTGATTTATAAATGGAATTAATTTGTTCAAACGAATTATGGGTGTAAACCTGAGTCGCGGAGAGATTGGCGTGACCGAGAATTTCTTTCAAAACCTCCAGTCCAATTCCTTCATTGAGCATTTGTGTGGCAAACGTATGTCTCATGATATGCGGGCTCTTTTTGTTTAGCGTTGTGAGTTGCGAAAGGTAGAAATTAATTTTTCTGTAAACAAACTTTGGATAGAGTTTTTTTTCTGAATCCGTAAAAAAAAGAAATTCAAGCGAAATACCCTCATCGTGCTTCAATCGCATGAAAGCTTCCAGGTCTTGCGCCAGCGTTTGACCAATAGCGATTATGCGTTGTTTGTTTCTTTTTCCGGTAACTTTGATTGAATTCCCCGAAACATCCGTCTCCTTTAATCCGATGAGCTCTGAGAGCCTCATTCCTGTTTGGTAGAGCATTTCGAAAATCAATTTATCCCGAAATCCATAGATGTTAGAATCAAACAATCTATCGACTCTGTCGCTGTTGATCTCATGTTTTTGAACAAACTCAGGAATTCTTTTAGATACTTTGGGTCCTTTGATTTGGGCAAATGGACTTGTTTCCACCAGATTTTTTGCCATCAAAAAGCGATAAAAGGTTCTGCCGGAAGATAATTTTCTGTGAATAGATTTTGGATCAAGTCCGGTTTTCATGGCGTGGACGGAAAATCCACGAATCATTGCAGGATTTAATTCCCGAATTGCTTTTAAATCAGAGCCGTCAATTTCAAAAAAAGAGAACATCTGCTCCAAATCGTTGATGTAAGCCAACACAGTATGCGGCGAGCAACGTTTTTCCTTCTCAAGATAATTTTGAAAAAGTTCAAGCATAAAAAAAGGGAGTATTTCTACTCCCTTAACGAAAAATATAGAATAATGTTATCTTATTGTTCCATGGATTTCATGCGTTGCTTGTAAGCCGCACGAATCTCCTGCTGACGCAAAACCACTGAAGGCTTTGTGAACTGCTGGCGCGCTCTCAATTGCTTCATGGTGTTTGTCTTTTCAAACTTTTTCTTGTATCTTTTGAGAGCTCTTTCGATGTTCTCTCCTTCTTTAACTGGAATAATAAGCATATGTTTCTATCAATTGGTTATTCAAAATTGGAGCGCAAAGATAATTGTTTTTCAAATCGCTACACAATTATTTTAAAATTTCTCGAGAAATTACAACTTTCTGAATTTCAGAGGTTCCTTCACCAATGGTCATCAGTTTGGCATCTCTCAAGAATTTTTCTGCAGGGTACTCTTTGGTATAGCCATAGCCGCCCATGATTTGCACCGCCTCATTGCCGTTTCTTACTGCTGCTTCGCTGGCAAAATATTTAGCAAACGCACCTTCTTTCGTCATCGGCAGTTTGTTGTTTTTGAGGTAAGCCGCCTGGAAGGTAAGCAATTCTGCTGCTTCACAGCTTGTTGCCATATCCGCTAATTTGAAGGAAATGCCTTGAAAAGCAGAAATTGGTTTGCCAAATTGCTCGCGCTCCTTGGCATATTTCACGGAAGCCTCATAAGCACCGCGAGCAATACCGCAACTCAAGGCTGCAATAGAAATTCTTCCACCATCCAAAATTTGCATGGCCTGGTAGAATCCTTTCCCCACTTCTCCAATCACATTTTCGTTGGGTACACGAACATTGTCAAAAATCAATTCAGCAGTCTCGCTGGCGCGTACACCGAGTTTGTCTTTAATCTTAACAGCGGAGAAACCCGGAGTTCCTTTTTCAACGATGAAAGCGGTAATGCCCTTCGAATCCAACAATTCTCCTGTGCGAACCAACACCACGGCTACATCCCCGGACAATCCATGAGTAATCCAATTTTTCGCCCCGTTGATGATCCAATCATTGCCGTCTTTCACTGCAGTAGTTTTCATGCGCATAGCGTCAGATCCTGTGTTTGGTTCTGTCAAACCCCAAGCGCCAATCCATTCACCGGTGGCCAATTTGGGGAGATACTTCTTTTTCTGCTCCTCAGATCCGTGGTAGTAAATGTGGCCTGTGCACAACGAGTTATGCGCAGCAACGCTCAATCCTAATCCTCCGCACACTTTACCCAACTCAATGAGCGTCGTAACATATTCGTCGTAGCTAAAACCACTTCCTCCATATTCCTCAGGGATAAAAATACCAAGCAAACCGAGTTCGCCCAATTTTTTCATGGTTTCAACAGGAAAATACTCATCAGCATCCCATTGATTCATAAAAGGTCTAACCTCTTTTTCAGCAAAATCGCGAACCATTTGCTGAATCATTTTCTGATTTTCATTCAGTGCAAAATTCATAATTCAATCAAGTAATTATTAATATAGTGGCCCAAAAATTAATACGAAACAATATTGAATACGGGGCAGTTGAAGGACTCCAATTTTTGACGTCCGTTCAAAAATGCCAATTCAATCAAAAACGAAAAACCTACTACTTTGGCTCCTTGGCCCTCTATGAGTGTTGCGGCCGCCTGGGCAGAACCACCCGTTGCCAACAAATCATCATGGATCAATACGCGGTCAAACTCATCCACTGCATCACTGTGCATTTCTATTTCTGCAAGACCGTATTCCAATGCATACGACTGAGTCACTTTGTGATAGGGCAATTTGCCTTTTTTGCGAATCAAGACAAAAGGAAGATCCAAGTGCATCGCCAACGGATAGCCCAACAAAAAGCCTCTACTCTCAATACCCGCAATTTTGTTGATGCCTAAATCCTTAACCTGCTGAGACAAAGCTTCAACAAGTTCTTTAGACAACTTCGGATTCATCATTAAGGGGGTAATGTCTTTAAAAACGATTCCGGGAATTGGAAAATCGTGAACATCACGTATTTCCTTTTTTACTTTGTCTTGAATGGTCATGGCGCAAAGTTAATATAAGGTTCGATTTTGGTAGCTTCTTCTTTTTCTAAGCCTTTGGATTTTAACAAATCTTCAATAGACAAATACGGTCCGTGTTGAAGTCTGTAGTTGACAATGAGCTTTGCCATTTGAAATGAGATGTATGGGTGCCCGGCGAGTTCCTTTATTTCCAAATGATTCACCATGACTTGCTGAATATTTGTGGGATCCACGGTCAATTTGGTTTTAATTTCTTCAAAAGTTTCAGCCGGTAAACCATAAACCTCCCCAATTTGTTCGACGCGCACAAAGCCTCCCAGTTTGGTTCGATACGCGACTATACGCTCGGAAAGCTTGTCACCAATGCCTTTCAAGGACTTAAATTCCTCTGCACTTGCCGAGTTGATTTCGATTTTTTTCGCTACGGGCTTCTTTCTATTAAACACCAAAAAAGGCTTCCAGAGATTCACTTTTTCGGAATCTAAAACATAGGCACTGTACAATTGATCTATGTGGTAAAACCCATTGGAGCGTTCGCGGTAAGACAACATAATTTCTGCTTGTCGCTCGGAAAGTCCCAATTTCCTCCACGATTCGATGGTCAACGTATCCGGATCAAACGGCTCTGTTGGGATAGGATTAATCTTCTCCTTCTTTTCGTAATTTTTGAAATTGTTGCTGTATGCTTTTTTCTTCTGCGCTTTGGCCTGTTTCGATGTAGCATGGAGCTGCTCGACTTTCTGTTTCTCTTCGTAGGTCAACTCGATGGCAAGTGGCGGATAGGTTGATTTGAAAAATTTGGGCAGCAAAATCAGGATGATTGCGAGAAAAGCAAGAATGAGCGCTCCGCGTTTTTCACGTCGTGTGAACCTCAATCGAAGCTGTGTGCTTTTCTTGGACACTTTAGCCTATTTGTATTTTACTATTTCTCCGGATTTAAGTTTACCGAAATAAGCTTTCAAATCCAGTCGAACCTCACCGGACATCACCACAAGCGCTAGAATATTCGGGAAAGCCATGGCAAGAATCATCATGTCGGAAAAGTCAAGTACTGCTTTCAAACTACTCGAGGTGCCGATTACGATAAAAATCATAAACATGAATTTATAAGCATAATCCGCCCATTTCGAATCACCGAACATGTAGGTCCATGCCTTCAAACCATAATAAGACCAAGCCAACATGGTAGAAAAAGCAAAAAGTAGAATCGCGAAAGACATGATGTAGCGGAAGTTCTGTCCCAAAACACTTTCAAAAGCACTAGAGGTCAGACTCGCCCCGGAAAGTCCGGATGATGACTCATGATAACCTGTAAAGATGATTACCAAAGCGGTCATGGTACATACTACAACAGTATCAATAAACGGCTCAAGCAAGGCAACCAAACCTTCACTGATGGGTTTGTCGGTCTTTACGGCTGAATGCGCGATTGATGCAGAACCCACACCGGCTTCATTGGAAAAGGCAGCGCGTTGAAAACCAATAATCAATACCCCTACAATACCTCCTGCCAATGCTTGCGAATCAAAAGCCCCTGAAAAAATAGCCCCAAATGCATAGCCAATTTTATCGATGTGAAATCCGATGACAATAATTGCACTGATACCATATACCCCAACCATCAAGGGAACGACCTTGTCCGTAACGCGCGCGATACTTTTGATACCACCTATGATTACCACGCCTACCAGCAACGCCAAAACAACACCAAACCACACGCGGTATTCTTGCAGACCGGTGAAAGTTGTACTGAGTTGCTCAAATGCCTGGTTCGCCTGATACATGTTGCCGCCCCCCAAAGATCCACCTACGCAAAGCATCGCGAAAAGAAATGCTAAAACCAGTCCGGTTATGGACATCCACCCTCTTTTTCCCTTGTTGAGATCCATGCGATCTTCGAAAGACATGGCTTTGCGCACAGCATCCCGCAATGCAAAACCTCGACTGATGTAGTACATTGGCCCACCTGATACTTCACCGTTGTCATTAATTTTTCTGTATTTTACGCCCAATGTGCATTCTACAAATTTGGATGACATGCCAATCAGTCCGGCAACGATCATCCAAAAAGTTGCCCCCGGCCCACCTAGGGAAATAGCCGCTGCTACCCCACCGATATTGCCCAAACCAACCGTCCCGAAAGCGCAGTCACAAGTCCTTGAAAGTGCGACACTTCACCTTTGTCATCCGGATTGTCGTATCTCCCTCGTACCAAGTCAATCGCATGTTTAAACCCGCGAAGATTGACAAACCCCATGCGAACAGTAAAGAAAACCGCACCAATAATCAGCCAAATAACAACCAGCGGCATATTAAAGCCCAAGGCTTCGAAAGGCTTATAAAAGATGATCAGCGCAAGAAACTCCACAATGGGTTGAAATGCGGCATCAATTTTTTGGTCGAAAGATAAATCCTGCGCTTGGGCAAGAAAAGGAAAACATAACGACATAAAAGCCGGGAAGATTTTTCGCATGGGTCGAAATTTGAAGCGCCTAAAATAGAAAAAATCTCAGTACCAGACCATGCTTTAATAGCCGCCGAACCAGCGACGCAAAAACCATTCTGCAGCGAGCAGGAGTGCCAAAACGAAGAACAGCCATTTCAAATCGATGAGATTGGCGTAGTTCACTTCCTCGAATTGTACAGAGCTCAACTGTTCGTTATTAGAGATGTCTTCAAGCATTTGCTCCCATTGAGGAAGTTGATAAAACTTGCCTTCCGAGTACTCCGATAATTCCATGAGCACATCAAAATTAGCGCTTAAATCCTGCGCCTCTAGCGAAACATCCTCTACGATGAACTCCCCGCTTTTTTCGTATTTTTTTCCGTTGAAGGTAGTCGCCGCTGACCACTTGTAAATCCCCGCCGGCATGCGACCCACATTCAGTTCATAGTCGCGCGTCATTGGGCTAAAGTTGTAATTGCCAACCTGTTTATCTTGCTCATTTTTCAAAACAAGGGCTATCTGAGGCGTTACAATTTCCTGAAAAGCATCGTTGTAGAATTCAGCTCTGAAGCGCAGTTCATCTTTCACAGTCATGCGGCTGGGTGGAAAAACACGGAGTTTATCTCGGTTTTCTTTTACGCTCAAATACTGGAGGGTTTTGTCCCAAAGTTCCTCAAATCCTGAGTTGTCTTGATAGCGGTTGTATTCCAAAAGTCTCCATCGCCAAATGCCATCTCCATAGACGTAAGCAATTTTCTGATTGCCGCGATTGGTAAAAGTCATCAAGGGTTTTTCCGTGGCAATGGCACCCACTTTTTGGAACAATAAGGTTTGCCCCAAGGGCTTAAGTTCACGGGAAAAAGGGGTAGCTAATGGAGGCCAATCTTTGAGTCGTTGTTTGAAATTTTCAGAAAACTGAATCAGCGCGAAATCTTCATTGAACTGGGCATTGACGTAATCCACCCGGCCAGGACTATGCCCCACCAAACCAATGTTCAAGTTGGCAGTGGCCATATTGGGGTTCACAAACAAAACAAAGGGTGTCTCTGAACTTTGAAGCGCCTTGTAGAAATTCGGGTATTGCGCCAAATCAACATCAACAAACAGCAGCAAATCTGTTTTGGGCAACTCTTGCAACTCATTGATAAAAGCCACAGTGACGTCCGTGTTCTGATCTTTTTGCAAAACACTTTGCAACGCACCGGCATCCGGGTGCAGACCACCGATCACCAAAGTTGCCTTTCTTTTTGCATCGAGAATTTCAACATACACCGTACGTTTGTTGTTGCTGAGGGTATATTCCTGGGCATCAACCTCCAACACGAGAGCATAAGCCTGAATCCCTTTTCCTTTAGCCTCTAACTGAAAAGTATGCTCCAGAAAACTGTTGTTATTCGCGACTTGAAAAACCTTTTCTTGGAGTGTTTTATCACCCTGAACGAGTTTTGCACTCACTTTCTTGCCTGAAAGCTGGGTAGCTTTGGCTTCAAATTTTATGGGGAAAATATTTCCCGAAAAAGCAATGTTGTTAGCAACGACATTGGTAAGCATGGCATCGCGCTTGGTCAGTGTATCGCCAACTGCGAGCGTATAAACCGGTGTAAACTTCAACTTTTCAGCTTCCAACCTGGGATGCGCCCCTTGGTTGTAGTTTCCATCGGAAATCAATACCACTGCCCCGATGTTGTTGTTGATAAACAAATCACGAATGTATGCAAAGCAGGACGCCAGATTGCTTACTGAACCGTTGAAATGCAGTGAGTCATCGGCATTCACTTCTCCTGAAAAAGGTATGAACCGTGGGAGAAATCGGCCGGAAAGTTGCTCCAATGCTCTGGATTTGATCTTCGGCAAGGTCGATTGAACAGCAATGCTGTCGCTGTAATTCAGCATAGAGCTGCTTTGATCGATGAGAAAGAAAATGTTAGCCGGTTCACTGCGCTTGGAACGTTGCGGGAAAATTAATCCCAAAAGCAACAGTCCAATAAGAAAGAGCGCCAATCCCCTGAGGAGGAACAATAGGGTCTTCACGGGCTTATGGAAAACTTGTTGATCCTTTCTCCAAAAATAATAAAACCACGAAAGCACAAATGCCAAAGCGGCAATAAATACAATCCAAACAAAGGATGAACCGGTATTTTGAAACATGGGGTCAAAGATAGCGGAAAATGGAAATGCACAGAATTAGAACGCTTATTTCAAGTGCTCAATGGCCGACCAAATACTTGACCCCGTCGAATGGAAAAAATTGGCAAACAGAACTTTTGGAGAACACTGCTTGAATTGACCAAAAAATTTAGATGGGAAGCAACAAAAAAAGTCTGCGAAAAAACTTACGCAGACTTTAATATTTGAACCTAATATGAAATCGTATTACTCGAATCCTACCAGTTCAATTTCGAAAATAAGTGTTGCGTAGGGCTGAATTTTAGGCGGCGAACCCGCTTCACCATAGGCCAATTCGTAAGGCACAAAAAGTCTGTATTTTCCTCCCACTTGCATCAATTGCAAACCTTCAGTCCAACCCGGAATTACTTGATTCAAGGCGAAGGAGATGGGTTCAGGTTTGTCCGCATTGGTTTCTAACACGCGATTCGAGATATCCCGAAGCGTGTAATACACAGAAACCTTGGATGTAGGACCCGGTTTTGGACCTTTTCCCTGTTCAATCACCTGATATTGCAAGCCGCTTTGCGTCACTTTCACGCCGGGTTTGGATTTGTTCACCTCAAGAAAATCTTGACCTTCATTTTTCGAAATACTGCTGAAAAACTCTGTGATGATGGTATTCTGATCGCTAAGCGCAACAAGAGGCTTGGCATCCCATAGCCCATCTTTGTATCCCTTACTCATTATGGACTTAGACAGTTGATCTGCAATGTTCTTAATTTCCAAAGAGCGTTTCAGTTCATAACCACGCAAGTAGCCCATGTAATACGAAGCATCAGCGGGTTTGATGTTGGTGGTGTCGAATTGTCCCGGTTTCTCAAAATAAATCATCAACGAGTTGTTGTAGTCTTGAGCCGTAACAGAATCAGCCTTTTCAATGCCATAGAAAAAACCATCGCGAACCCGTGCTCGATCAAAATAGCGATGGTACTTCTGAGAATTCAGGAATTCTTTCACGTCTTCAGAAGAATTGTATCCCACGGAATAAGCCACGCGATCTTCCAAAGATTTTAGCTCGACATTGTCAAACTTGGTACCCGGATCGCCATAATCCAAAACAAACTGTTCATTTTCTGTGCTCTCTGAATCATTTTGGCAAGAAGCCAGTACCATTGCCAGAATAAGAATCAAAAAAGAAAGACTTTTCATCGATAAAAAATAGTTTTAGGTAAACGTGTACTGAAAGATATTAGGCTTCAACTGCCAATAATTCTACATCGAAAATAAGAGACATGTAGGGTTTGATTGGGCTTTGCGGATGCGGATTCGCGCCATAGGCCAATTCTTGCGGAATGTAGAATCTGAATTTAGATCCTTCAGGCATAAATTGCAAACCTTCTGTCCAGCCGGAAATCACTTGATTTAGCGGAAACTGTGCAGGCGTGCCGCGTTCGTAAGAGCTGTCGAAAACTGTACCGTCGATGAGCGTGCCGTGGTAGTGTACTGTTACCAAAGATGTGCTTTCAGGTCTCGCTCCGGTTCCCAAAGAAATAACCTCATACTGCAAACCTGACTCAGTTACGTTCACACCGGGCTTGTTGGCGTTTTCGCGAAGGAAGGACTCTCCTTCATTTTTGAAAGCCGCAAACTCCTCCTGAGATTTTTGTTCAAAATAGGCTTGCAAAATGCTGTTGACTTGCTGCACATTGAACTTCGGTTGTTCGTCGTTCATCAAGGTTTTAAAACCTTCGATAAATTGGTTCAATTCGATTCCGCCAAGATCCTGGGATTTCAAATTCTCAGCGATGTTTAAACCGATGCAATAGCTCACATCAGCGTTGATTGGGTTGTTCATTGTATAAAGATTAAATTTTCAAATTAATTCGATCGTTTGTCGAAATTGTTGCGGCCTCTTTGGCGAAAACGCTGAACAGCGAGGTAAACCAAAAGTATAAGGATGGCTATCGGAAAAAGTAAATTGGACCAAGGCATCTTATTCCTCAAATTTTACAGCGGTACCATAGGCCAAGATTTCGGCAGCACCTTGTGTGATTACAGAAGTATTGAGTCGAAAAGCCACAATACCATCGGCACCCAGTCTTTTCGCGTCATCGATCATGCGCTGCATCGCCTGCTCGCGAGAATCCGCCTGAAGTTTGGTGTATTCTTCAATTTCACCGCCAATCAAATTTTTTAGTCCGGCGAAAATATCGCGTCCAATGTTGCGGGCTCTCACCGTACTACCTCTGGCAACACCTAATACTTCTTTGATTTTTTTTCCCGGAATTTGCTCCGTTGTGCTCACAATCATGCTACTTCACTATTTGAAAGACAAAAGTATCATATTTATCGATAAGCGTGAGCAACACAACGCCCTTAGGTTGTGAAGAAATCTGAAAATGATACTTCTTGGCTCCAAATTGCTCTGTGAGTTTTGTCAAAGCAGGAGATTCGATGCAATCAGCTGTGGGGTGAATGTTGTAATTCAAGGCAATTGTAGATTCCAATAAATTGATAACTCCGTGCCAATAGCGACAGCCGAAACGCCCATGAATCATGTTACTCACCGGAGTTTTCTTAAGCTCCAATTTCGGCAGTTCAGTCAATTCATAAAACGAGCGAATTTCTTTTCCGTTGTGCTTGATCAGTGTGAAATTTCCCACGAGATTCAAATCATCGTGAAAAGTGCCGCAAGAACCCAATTGATACAACAACTTTTTGTCATAAAACACCTCCAGAATAAAGGGATTGTTCACATAGCCGAAATTGTGGCAGTTCTCCTGCAATACGGTAAATCGCACCTGCTGCTCCAACTCTTTGCCGTTGAACATATTCCACTCCAACTTCTGTTTGTAGGCATCCTTTTTACCGATGTATTCACTTGTTTTGCAGTCAATTTCATATCCAGAGACATAGTCCACAAAGTGAAAATTTCCGTTCAGATCCATTTCCAGTGCCAAGTTGCCTGATTCGTTGTAGGCGCTGTAATAAGCACCCGTAGGCTTCATGGGTTTAAAATCGGATTCTATTTTTTTCCTGCCTTTACAAGACGAAGGGATTACAGCCACTGACAAAGCAGCAAAAAGCAAAAGTGCATATTTTAAAACAATTCTGTTGACACAGAAAACGCGAAACTGGAGACACATAACAACTCAATTCATGGCACCCAAAAGTAATGAAATTCAAACGCATAGCGCGAAAAGCGGAAATTTAAATCGGTTCCTATGAAAAGCGGAAGAAAAGTTCAATATTGAGATGCTATTCGGCCAATTCGCCATACAAGTCGTAGTGATCAGTTTCGGTTATTTTCACCATTGCAAAGTCACCGATTCGAATGTAAGTATCTGCCGTTTTCTTAACCAGAACCTCGTTGTCCACTTCCGGGGAATCGAATTCGGATCTACCGATGAAATAATCCCCTTCGATGCGATCGAAGAGCACTTTTTGAATCGATCCAATCTTCAATTGATTCAGTTCATAAGATATTCCTGATTGAAGTTCCATGATTTCATCGGCTCGTTGACGTTTGACGTGGTCCGGCACATCATCCTCGAAATTATACGCATGCGTATTCTCTTCGTGAGAGTAAGTAAAAACACCAAGTCTATCAAATCGCATTTTTTCTACGAATTCATACATCTCCTGAAAATCTTCCTCTGTTTCACCCGGATAGCCCACGATCAAGGTGGTGCGCAAAGCCAAGTTCGGTACTTTCGCTCGAATCTCAGCAACGAGCTCCTCGGTTTTTTCGCGGGTAATCCCTCGTCGCATGGCTTTTAGAATCTTAGTCGAACCATGTTGTAAAGGCATGTCTAAATAATTACACACCTTGGGGTTGGTACTCATCACATCCAACACATCCATCGGAAATCCGGCAGGAAAGGCATAATGTAAACGAATCCATTCAATACCTTCAACAGCAGCGATACGTTCTACCAACTCAGCAAGATTTCTTTTTTTATAGATGTCTAAACCATAATAGGTCAAATCCTGAGCAATGAAAATCAACTCTTTAACCCCTTGAGCAGCAAGACTTTCGGCTTGTTTGACCAAGTCCTCGATGGGCGTAGAACGGTGTTTTCCACGCATTAAAGGAATTGCACAAAAGGAGCAAGGTCGGTCACAGCCCTCAGCAATTTTGAAATACGCGTAATGAGAGGGTGTTGTCAGAATTCTCTCTCCTACCAATTCGTGTTTGTAATCCGCCTTAAGGGTTTTAAGAATTTTGGGCAAATCACGCGTTCCAAAATACGCATCCACCTCGGGAATTTCTGCCTCAAGCTCATCTTTGTAGCGGTGCGACAAACAACCGGTCACATACACTTTCTCCACTGCACCTTCTTTTTTTGCCTCTACAAAACGAAGAATAGTATCTATGGATTCTTGCTTGGCATTTTCAATAAATCCGCAGGTGTTAATGATTACAATTTCAGAATCATCTTTCGTGTCCTCGTGAACTACGTCAAACTTATTGGATTTCAATTGCGCCATCAGGAGTTCTGAGTCGAATAGATTCTTTGAACAACCCAGCGTAACGACGTTGACTTTATTTTTTTTGAGTGTTTTCGTTTTCATGCAATTCAGCTGTAATAATATGTATCCGAGAAAGAAAAATTGGAATAATTCACACTTTCGGAGGACAAAAGTACGCATAAACCCTCTTGAAGCACACAATTGAGATTCGCGATCAAGGGAAACAGAAAGACAAGAAAACTTAATACTTTTGCAGTATGCGTCGCAATAATTTAAAACAACTCGTATTCTCTATGGTCTTGGGTCTTGCTGCCTGTGAATCACCAACCGGGGAAATTTACAAAAATGGTTTGGTACAGGTTTACTATGTTGAACCGATAACCAAGAAAGACGCAAAGATGCTTGGTGATTACTGGATCGAGATGAACTTAATTCAGGAAAAACCACAGTATTTACAATTGACGAAGAATGGAGATGAATTTCAATTAAAATTGATTGTGAACGACACAACACTTTTGCAGGAAATCCCGTTTTCTATACAGTTTGAGTTGGCTAAACTCGATTCCATGTTGAATCGGGATCTTTTTAAAGAAAACAGTGTGGCACTTTTTCTCAGCGACAAGACGTTCACGAAAACCAAGAAAGTATTCTAAAAAAGAAAGGCGAGCATTTATCTCGCCTTTCTTTTCTTATTTTTCACTTTATCTTCTTCGCTTTCGTTATCTGGGTCAGTGATGCCGCCAAATTCGTCCCCATTGGCATTGGGATCTTTAGCCTCGCCGCCGCGTGTACTCATGATTTCAAATTCCTCATGAACAGGAACAATGACCTCTTTTTTGCAAGAGAACAAGAGAGCAGTCAAAAACGCAAATATGAAAAAGTAGAATTTCATGTATTAATCTGTTGAACAAAAATAGAAATACTTTTCGGTAACGACAAAAATAAATTTCAATATTTCCAAAAAAATTACATGTCAAAAAAAAGTGCGTCCACTTTCGAAGACGCACTTTTATTAAGCATTTGAGCAATTGATTATTTTACAATCAATTTTTGTGTAACGTTGGAATTTCCGGCGGAGATAGTCACTGTGTACATACCTTGAGCCATTCCGTTAAGATCAAGTGAAATGTTGTGAGAACCGCTGTTGAACTTACCGGCATTCACAGTTTTTACTGATTTACCGGCCAAGTCACGCACAACGATAAGCACATCATCATTACCGTTCAAAGTCAACTGAACGTTTGTAGATTCAGTAGATGGGTTCGGATAAATACTAACTTCTTGCTCGTTGATTGCATTGTTCTCAAGACCAACAAAACATCCAAATACTGGACGCACTACAGGAACTCGCACATAAGAACCTCCTGTTACAGTAGGAGACAAAGAAACGAATGATGAACCATCCATACCGATTGTTGTACCTGCAAGCGACTCTCCAGCCATAGCAACAGGCACCACAGCGCTTTCAGAGAAAGAAGCCATTACAGCGATGTCATCACCAGCGTTCATATTCAAACAGTTCTCGTCAAAGTACAAACGCACAGTTTTACCAAAATCTGTCGCTTTGATTTCGTACTCCGCTGTGATACCGGCGAACTCGAATTCTTCATTCACAAATTTCCAAACTTGAGCATAAAGAGTACTTCCGATGTACTGTGCTTGGTTGGCAGCAGCGATGTTGGCGATACCTACGTCAACTGCACCAAGGCTCGTTGAACCAGTTGCATTCTGGAAAATTTCAAACCACGTACCGATAGATGGGTCGCCACTTGGATTCAACCATCCTGTAAAGCTTCCTGTCATGGAACTTGCCTGACCATTAAAGTAGTCACTTGCCATAACACCTGCAACTGCCGGAGTCACCTCGAATGGGAAAGTAGCCTGATCATCAGTCGTATTTGTCAATTCATTGTCAGAAAGAACTGTCAATGTGAAGTTGTAATTTCCTGGAGTTGTAGGCACTGTGAATGCAGGTGTTCCTTCGATAAACAAGCTGTCTTTTTGCAAAGAAACCATTGATTTTGGTGCACCGTTACCTGTGTAAGTACCCGCTGTAGCACGTAAGAAAGCGTTTTGCGTTTCAACACCGTTGTTGGTCACTTTGGCTTGGAATTCCATTTTCAATGAACCGTTTGCAGGAACTTGAGAAGCAGGAATTTTGGTGTGCATATAACCTAAATTTCCAACCGCGTAAGCGAAGCGCTGATCCAAAGACAAATCGTGGTCTTCACCAGGAATGATGATCATATCATCCACGTACCAACCGTAGTCGATATTATTGATTGAAGTACCATTCATCGCACCCTCCCAGAACAAACGAATTCTCACGTTTGAGATGTCGCCAGTCAAGTATGGCGCCAGATTCGCTCTTCTGTTCATAGGACGTGGATAGATAGCGCCGCCTCCTGAGGTCAACGGTGCAATGTCATTGTTAGTAATCACGGTTGTCCAAGTGTTACCATCCAAAGAAATCTGAACCGCTTGAGTCGTGATGAAACGAGCACCATACTGCTTGAACTCCAAGTGAGGCACAGGAACGTCAGTCAAGTCGATGGTTTCGTTAAAGGTCAATGTGAAAGGGCCTGCAACCGCTGTCGTTGTAGTTCCATTTCTGAAATGAGCAAAAGCACCGGAAGTGTTCATGTTGTTTTGAAAACCTGTGTACCAGCTGCTGATTGTGGACTGAATAGACCAACCGAATTCTGGTGGGTTAGCACCCGCAGGACCGTCTGCAGTCCATTGTGAAGCATCACTAAAACCATTGGACCAAACCGCTCCGCCTTTTGGCATCACAATTTGTGTAGGTTCCGGTTTAAAATTGTCAGGCGCTGCGGCCAACTTTTCAGGAGCAGCTTGCTTTTGTTGAAGCGTTGGGAAGTTTTTCTGTGCAATTGAGACTCCTAATGAAGACACAAATACAGAGAGAAGCATTAGTTTATTTTTCATGATATTTTTTTTTGACGGTCAAAATTAGAAGAATTTTCTTTTGGGCTTAATGTTGACTTAACTTTTTCTAGGATAATAACTAGACTATTGAGTAAACGGTTGTTTTCGGTCTTTTAAGAAAGGTAGCTTTTCTCGAGTTTGGAGTAAATCTTCGGCATTGAGCGTGCAAGTCTTTATACCAGAGCTGTTGTGCATGGGTTCTAAATAATAATCTCCCAGGGCACTGAGGACTTGACTGTGTCCTACATAGCTCAGTTGGTTGTTGTCCGACCCAACCCTATTCACAGCTACCACGCAACATTGATTTTCAATGGCTCTTGCCGGAAGGATTTTGTCCCAATGTGCAGTTCTACGCTCAGGCCAATTCGCCACATAAACAAGCAAATCATAATCAAAGTCTCCATTGTCTGATATGGCATTTCTTGCACTTTCCGGAAATCTGAGATCATAGCACACTTGCAAGAGTATTTTCCAATTCTTGTAGGATATTATTTTTCGATTTTGACCCTCCTTGTAGTAATTGTCCTCTTGGGCCAAGGTGAATAGGTGCACTTTGTCATAATAATCCAATACCCCATTGTCATCAACAGCCACCATGCGGTTGTAGAACGCACCGTTCTCCACGATAATCAATGAAGCCAGGCACAAAGCATTGTACTTTTTGGCTGTTTCACGAAGCCAACCAATTCCCAAAGAATTATCCATTTTTTCGGCCAGAGGTGCTGCATTCATCGTGAATCCGGTGTGAAACATCTCCGGAAAAATCAAAACATCCGTAGATTCATGAAGTTGCTCGCTGAGCAATCGTTCGAAATGCTCCAGATTCTTGGATTTATCTTCCCAAAACTGTTCGGTTTGGACCAGAGTTACTTTTAAATTTTGCATAATTTTTCAGCTGCTTGAGTGAGTACCTCGTCGCTTTTAGCAAAGCATAATCTCAAATATTTTTTATGAAAAGGTTCGTTGAAAAATACAGAAATCGGAATCGTGGCTACACCAACTTCCTGAACTAGCCATTTTGAAAATTCTACGTCGCTGAGTTCGGAAATTTCACTGAAATCAACCAACTGAAAATAGGTTCCTTCGCTCGATAAGACTTTGAAGCGAGAAGGTGCGAGTAAATCCTGTATTAAATTTCGTTTGCGTCGATAGAGTTCACGAATGGATTCGATTTGATAGTTTTCCAGGTATCTCGCAATGGCATATTGGGCGCAATGGTTGACACTAAACACCAGAAATTGATGCACTTTGGTTATCTCCTTCATCAAGGCGGTGGGAGCGCAAAGGTAGCCTACTTTCCAGCCTGTGATGTGCAAGGTTTTGCCGAATGATGACACCGTAATTAATCTGTCGCGAATAGTTTCAAATTGATGCATGGTAACCACGCGCCCAGATAAATTGATAAATTCATAAACTTCGTCAGAAAGAATCAAACAATTCGGAAATTTATCGAGTATCTCAATCAAGCCAGATAAATCGCTATTCGAGAAAACCCGACCGGTTGGATTGTGCGGATTATTGATGACCAACATCCGGGTATGTTCGTTGATTGCCTGGGCCAATTTTTCCAAATTCAATCCCAATGCTGCGTTGAGTGGCACGTGAATCCTTTTGGCTCCCACCAAATCGACCGCGGGTGCATAACAATCGTAAGCGGGATCGAGAATCACGACCTCATCGCCGGTCTGCACCAAGGCTTGAATTGCCGTAAAAATAGCTTGCGTTGCGCCGGCTGTAATCAGCACCTCGTCCACAGACAATTGTCTTTGGTGCTGCTCGCGCACCAAACGAACGATCTGCTCTCGCAACATGGGCAGCCCCATCATCGGTGCATATTGATGCACATTTTGAGTAAGAGATTGATTGAGAATATCCTTGAAATCTTCATCCAATGGGAAATCAGGAAATCCTTGAGAAAGGTTGACCGCACCATGCTCATTGGCGAGGGCTGTCATGACAGAGAATATGGTGGTTCCAACGTTGGGGAGTTTAGAACGGAGGTGCATTCGGAAAATTTTGGGGCTAAATTAAAGCAAATCAAGAGGCTTTTGAAATCCCCGATTGAAAATAATCAGGAACAGAAAACTTAAAGTCAGGTTTGGTGTTAATTCCAATCCATCTTAAACCACTACATTTGCCGCCGTCTATGGGTTTTTCAAGAAATTTCTGGCTTTTGAGCGCCGCCATGTTTTTTTTCATGCTGAGTTTCAATCTCATTATGCCGGAGTTGAATCAATTCATCACCCAACTTGGCGGAGAATCATACAAAGGATTAATAATTGCCCTGTTTACCCTTGCAGCCGGGTTGGCGCGTCCTTTTTCAGGAAAACTTGCTGACACGATTGGTCGGAAAAGGGTGATGTATGTGGGACTCGTTGTTTGCATCATTGCCAGCTTGAGCTACATCTGGATTTCTGCGGTGTGGTTGTTTCTTGTTTTGCGTTTCTTCCATGGTTTTT
>JBBIIM010000017.1:28903-37250 GCA_037446475.1 Crocinitomicaceae bacterium
ACCGGGTTCTTCCCCACAGGTTCCACCGCCATGGCCACGGATATCCTACCCCACAACAGACGTGGAGAAGGCATGGGTATTTTGGGCGCTTTTATGTCTATTGGTTTGGGCGCCGGTCAAGCGCTCAGTTCCCCTCTTACCGCTGCCTTCAGTCTGAACGGCACTTTCATTTTATCTGCATCAAGCGCCTTGATCAGCGGTGTGCTCATGATTTTTGTGCGCGAAACTTTGGACAACAAAATTGTATTCAAACGAAAATTGTTACTGGTCAAAAAACATGAGATTTTTGACCCTTTGGTCAAACCGGTTGCTATCACCATGTTTCTGTCGGCCTACTGCACAGGCGTAATTTTGGTTCTAGTCCCGGATTTATCAGGGTTTTTGGGTATCGAAAACAAGGGCGTATTTTTCATGTATTACGTGGTTTTTACCATAATTATGCGTCTTGGATTTGGAAAAATATCCGACATCAGAGGACGCAGAGAGGTATTGCTTTTGGCGATGATAATCTTGCTGGGTTCAGTGATTGTTTTGGCGATGGCGGAAAATCACATTGTTTTTGCTTTAGCGGCTGTTCTATTTGGCATTGCCTCAGGTTTGTCGAGTCCGTCACTTTTCGCCTGGACTGCAGATTTGAGCGACCCTGAGCACAAAGGTCGAGGCACAGGAACCATGTTCATCGCTCTGGAAATGGGCATCATGTTTGGGTCAATTTCCACACTGCTTATTTATGACAACACGATGGAGACGCTGCAATGGTGTTTATATATCGCTGCTATCATGTGCATGCTGTCCGTGGGTTATTTGCAATTTTTGAAAGGGAAATATTAAACTTTTTTAAGATGTTCGTGAATATTTTGGCACGGTATTAGGAAAGACAAAAGTGTTTTTTCATAAGCAAGGATTTAGATTAGGGAAAAGGTGGACAGAGCGTTGTTCACCTTTTTTCTTTAAGGCAATATCTTCTTAAGAACCACTGTTCATCAATGTATTCAGAGAAAGCGCAACACCGATTTTTTTGCATCTTTGCAACCTAAAATTGAAATCATGGGTTTATTGACAAACAAAGTTGCAATCATCACAGGCGCATCTCGAGGAATTGGTAGATCAATCGCAGAGCGCTTCATAGCCGAAGGTGCGAAAGTGGCCTTTACCTATTTATCTTCAGAAGAAAAAGCGCGCCAATTGGAGCAAGAGTTGATGGCTCAAGGTGGAATCGCGAAAGGATTTAAATCTGACGCATCCAAATTTGACGAAGCCCAAACGTTGGTTGATGAAGTTGTAGAAGAATTTGGCACGGTAGATATTTTGGTAAACAACGCAGGCATTACGCGCGACACGTTGTTGATGCGGATGAGTGAGCAGCAATGGGATGAAGTGATTGAAACCAATTTGAAATCCGCATTCAATCTGACCAAAGCAGTTATTCGTCCGATGCTAAAAGCGAAAGCAGGATCAATCATCAACATGTCTAGTGTGGTTGGAGTATCTGGAAATGCCGGACAAGCCAACTACGCCGCTTCCAAAGCCGGGATGATAGGTTTCACAAAATCTGTTGCACAAGAATTGGGATCGAGAAACATCCGCTGCAATGCCATTGCGCCCGGATTCATCGAAACCGAGATGACCGAAGTGCTCGACCCAAAAGTTGTTGAAGAATGGAGAAACAGCATTCCATTGAAACGTGGCGGTAGTCCGGATGATGTTGCCAATGTCACTATTTTCTTGGCCTCAGATATGTCGGCTTACATCACTGGACAAACGCTTCACGTTTGTGGAGGCATGTTGATGTAAACAGATTAAACACTTAAAATAACCTATCAATCAAATGCGCGCTCAACCGGGCACGCATTTTGTTATTTTGCAAAAAAAAGTAAATGAAATTCAACGTCTCGATTGTACTTACACTGCTTCTAGGTTTGGCTCAAGCAAAATCGCTTCGGGTAATGATTGACTCCAAACAATTTTATGCGCCGAAAACGGGTACTTACGTGGAGTTGAATATGCAGTTTTTGGCACGAACTATTCATTTTTCCGGAGACTCTGTTCAAGGTTTTAGCGCCTCAATTTCTGCCCAAATTGTTGTTTTTCAAAATGATAAAGTGGTACAATTCGACAAATACCGCATTGATCAGAGTTTTGGGAAAAATGATTTCGTAGAAGATGTTTTCAGCCTGAAAAGATTTACGCTTGCCCCGGGGAATTACACCATAGAATACGATTTCATAGACTTGAACAACAGTAAAGATACCATCCAGTTTACCCAGGATATCGAAGTAAAAAAAGCACCACAAACCGGCTTTTTTTCTGAGGTTCTACTGCTCGAAAAATTGAGCAAAACCAATACGCAAAATGCCTTTGTTCGTAACGGCTATGAAATGATTCCGCGCTTGATGAATTATTACAACGTGGATGCTGAGCGTTTGGTGGCATATGTGGAACTTTACAATACAAACCTGTACGACGAGCTACCCAAGTGTGCCGTGCGCTATTACCTCAAAGATTTACAAAACGGCAGGAGAATGGACAATTTTGTGGTGACCAAGGTGTACAACAAGGCCGATGTGATTCCCATTCTCATTAATTGGAACATTACTGAACTCCTGTCTGGTACTTACGATTTGGTTTTTGAGTTTTTGGATGCTGATGAAACCGTAATCAAAAGACAGGACATCACTTTCGAGCGTTTTAACCCAACAGTTGAGGAGGTTACGCAAGATTATTCCCGGGTGGTTTTGGATCCAAGATTTTTCGAATCTCTTCCCAACGATTCGCTGTTTTACTTTCTTGAAAGCCTGACTCCTATTTCCTCTCGCGCAGATGTAACCCAGATTTATACCTTAATTGACAAAAAAAACCTGGAATTGGCCAAAAAATACTTTCAGGCATATTGGCTCCGTACGCACCCCAGAGAGGCTACAGATGCTTGGTTGAAGTATAAAAAATCGGTAATGGCCGTTCAAAAAGAGTACGGAACGCTGCTGCTTCCGGGCTACAAATCCGACCGAGGCAGGGTATTTTTACAATATGGTCCTCCGAATGCAAAAGTGCAACGCCCGAATGAGCCCGGTGAATATCCTTATGAGATTTGGCAATACTATAAAATCGGGAATTTCTCCAACAGACGCTTCGTGTTTTTCAACCCAACAAGTGTGGGCAATGAATATGTACTGTTGCACTCTGATATGCCCGGTGAATTGTTCAACAACCGCTGGCTTCAAGACGTCTCCCGCACCGGAACCTCGAGCAGAAGTCGTGTGAATGACGAAAACATCCTGGAAGGGGGGCGAAGATAGCCCGTGTTAACACTAACTTAATATGCAATTCGAATAGGTCTAATATGTAAGAGATACTTTTGCCCTCGACTTTAAACAAGGGAAATGACCAACATTCACAAACTTTTTTTTACAGTTTTTTTCTGTTTATCGCAGCTCGCGCTCAACATTACTTTCTCGCAAGACAATCTACAGCCTGAATCCCTAAAAATTCAAGACTTCAAGACCGGAAATTATCTTAACGGTCTGAGAATCAAATACACCGGAAAACCATCATCTACAATTGATGGCTATTTTGCTTTTGCAGAATATGCCGTCAAACCTGTGGCTGGGTCAATTTTGGAACCCGATTGGAAAGTCACTCAACCTGTTCAATTTTCCAATGGTACTGCTCTATTGATTGACGAGTTCAAACTGAATACGGACTACTTGTATCGCATAGGAGTGGTTGCTGATAGCGTTGAAATCTCCAACGAGAAAAAGGTACTCTGGATCACAGCGTCGTCTGAATTTCATTCCAAATCTGTACTTGAAAACATCTTTGTGAAGCCGGGTGAAACCAATATCACGGTAAGTTGGACTTTGGATTACAACCTCCTCTCAGAACTCAGCAATTACGGCATTGTAGTCCTATACAACACGGCGATTGATGAAAAACGCATGGAGAAAAAATTCAGCGCATCAGATTGGGTTCGATCCGAAATATTGCCTATCAACACGCTGAACTATGAAATCAAAGGACTCAGGGATAACGAGAATTATGTCGTAAAAGTAGGTGTTGTAAACAAAGAAACCGGCAAAGAATGGTTCGCACCAAAGATTCCGACCACCACTGAGCGTGGCTGGGGTATTGTTAAGTTTTTGATTTTGATGGGTTCCTTGGGCTTGTTCATCTACGGGATGAAAGTCATGTCCGATGGTCTGCAACAAGCTGCCGGAAGCAAATTGAGAAATTGGTTGAAAGCAATCACCTCAAACCGCTTCAAAGGTGTAATGGCAGGTTTAGGAATCACAGCCTTGGTACAAAGTTCTTCGGTTACATCGGTAATGACCGTGAGTTTCGTGAATGCCGGTTTATTGACCTTGCGAGAATCCATCGGCGTATTGCTCGGGGCCAATATTGGAACCACAATTACCGCCTGGCTGGTCCTTTTGGTTGGCTTCAAAGTTAGTATTGATAGCTACTCTCTGGTTTTCATTGCATTAATATTCCCTTTATTGTTCATTTCCAAAGGCAAATCCAAATCCATTGCGATGTCAGTGATGGGATTTGCACTGCTGTTTATGGGCTTGGGCTTCCTCAAATCCTCAGTGCCGGAATTGGATGTAAATTCAGAATTGGTTCAATTTTTCGTAAAATACAAAGAACCAACTGTTCTCAACCGCATCATGTTTGTGTTTGTGGGTACAGTAATTACAATCATTCTCCAATCCTCATCCGCTGCAATGACACTGACCATGGCTTTGGTCGCCAAAGGAATTTTACCCTTTGAAATTGCCGCATCCATCATCTTGGGTGAAAATATTGGAACGACTATTACCGCAACACTCGCTGCCACTGTTGGAAACGTATTCTCCAAAAGAGCAGCACGCGTACACTTCATTTTCAATGTGTTCGGTGTATTTTGGGTGCTCTTGATTTATCCTTTCTTTCTAACTCTGGTTGGCTGGACCGTGGAGATGTTGTTCGGAGACCCATGGAATCCACTCGACCCATCTATGGCCAACGAAGGTTTGGCTGTGATGCACTCGTTGTTCAATGTACTCAATGTGCTTCTTTTGGTTTGGTTTGTACCTCAGCTGCAAAAAATTGCAGAATTAACTGTAAAATCTCGCGGCGCAGCCGATGAAGAATTTAGATTGGAATTCATTGGAGGAAATGTCGTTGCGGCAGATATTTCCATTTTCGAAGCCAGAAGAGAAACGCTGAAATATGCCAACGTAACTTCAAGAATGAATGGTTTCCTGAAGAAATTGTTGGTGTCCAAAGACAAAAAAGAATTCAAAAAACTTCTCGAACGCATTGAAAAATACGAGGTGATTACAGACCGTTATGAAGTTGAAATCGCCAATTTCCTTAACAAAGTGTCTTCCTCAACCATGACCGACAAAAACTCTGAGGAAGTTCGCGCATTAAACAGTATTGCCAATGATTTAGAGCGCATTGGAGATATTTATTATCAAATGTCCCTGAATATCCTGCGCAAACAAGAGGAAAAAATTTGGTTCTTGCCCGAACAGCGTCAAGGCTTGTTGGAAATGTCTGATCTCATCGACAAAGCCTTCCATAAGATGATTGATAATTTCGAAAAAACCATGGACAAAGTGGATATTAAGGGCGCTGAACTCCTTGAAGAACAAATCAACGAGAAACGCAACGAGCTAAGAAACATTCACTTGCAAGGCCTTCAAAACGAAGATTACAACATGCGCTCTGGTTTGATTTACAACGATTTATTCTCAAGCTACGAACGCATCGGAGACCATATCATCAATGTTTCTGAAGCCTTGGCCGGAAAAATCTAAAGCGAAAATTTAGCACTTTAAACATTTTTGGATTCAACAATGCAACCAAGTTGCAAAAACGAGTATCTTTGCAAAAAATGTAAAGATGCGCAGCCTTTATTCCATCTTGTTAATTGCTATTCTCCTAACGGCTTGTAGAAAATCCGATGCAATTCCGCCTGAACTCGCCGAAATTTCCGTGAATGACATTGTAGATCAAGATCTCGTGTTTCAACCGGGAGCAAGTTTCACAGTTCGCACCATTTTGACAGACGACACTGAACTCGGACAATTTAAGATCGATATTCACGACGATTTTGACGGACACAGCCACAAAACGCTCACGGAAAAATTCAAAGAAATCCGCATCAAGAACATCAGCGGAACGCAATACCAACTTGAAGAACAATTTACAATTCCTGCAAACGCTTCCTCCGGAACGTATCACGGGACCATTCGGGTTTTAGATGCAGAAGGCAATATTTCAGAAGCAGGCATTTTCCACTTTGGCATTTACCGCCCCGAACAGCCCACGATTTCCATGAATCTTCCTCAAAGTATTGCAAGTGGTTCCAATTTGGAAGTCAACGGACAAATCCAGGCGCAGAGCGGCGCGAGCCTCAAAACGGTCAAAATTAGAGTACGCTCGCTGCAAACCGGCAATAACCTGATTGAACAAACCTACACCATTCCTCCTTCGACAACTACTTGGAATACATGGACTGACGGCAATATCTCAGTTCCAATTCCAGCGTCAGGCACTGAAAAAATATTTTTCCGCATTTGGGCTGAAGATTCGAATGGAAATAATACTATTTTTGAAACCGATATCATAATTGTTTAATTTACTAACTCTCAGCTTGCGTTAAATCCCTTGGCAGTTCTAAGGGATTTTTTATTTGACCCCCATGACCCCAAAAACTGAAGAACAAAATTGGTTTGCAACTTGGTTCAACACCAAGTATTACCATCTGTTGTATGCCAATCGCAATGAGCAAGAAGCCGAACTTTTTATACGAAATTTAATGGCTCATTTGCATCCGAATCGCGAGCAAGCCCACATCCTCGACCTTGCCTGTGGTAAAGGGAGACACAGTTACTACCTCAACAAAATGGGATTTAAAGTTACCGGGGCAGATTTGGCTGAAAACAGCATTTTGTCGGCGAAACAATGGGAAAATGAGCAACTCAAATTCGTGGTTCACGACATGCGCGAACCCTTGGATGAAAAATTCAGCCACATCTTCAATCTCTTCACCAGTTTCGGTTATTTCGACTCCTTGTCAGAAAATCAAAAGGTGATGCAGGCCATAGACGCCATGACAAACCAAGGAAGCACTGTTGTTTTTGATTATTTGAATGCGCAAAAAGTGCGCGCTACTTTGGTGCGACAAGAGCAAAAAATAATCGAAAACATCGAATTCAACATTTCGCGAAAAACAGATGACCAACACGTCTACAAATACATTGAAGTAATTGACGGCAATGAAACATTTAATTATATAGAGCGCGTGCAATTGCTTGATTTGGCCGACTTCGAGAAACTCTTGGAAACTATAAATTTCAGGGTAATAGACACTTTTGGTGATTTTCAATTGAACAGTTTTGATCCGGAGTACTCCGACCGCTTAATCCTAATCGCTCAAAAACAATGATCTCAGAACTTTGGGGAATAACCCTGCTCATCATCACTATTTGGATTTCAGGAGGTCTTGTTTTCTTTTTAGAAGAGCGCAATGGTAAAAAACTGATTAAAAATGCCTTGGCTTTATCCGGAGGTTTTCTGGTGGCCATCGCTTTTTTGCATTTCATACCGGAGCTCTATCATAGCCACGACTATCAAGGAATCAACATCGGCGTTTTTATCATGTTGGGATTTCTGGTCCAACTCATTCTCGAATATTTCTCGGGAGGTATTGAGCACGGTCACACACACAGTTTCAAGGGCAATGTGCCGATTGCGCTTTTCGTGAGTTTGAGCATTCACTCCATCATTGAGGGTATTCCAATGAATCTGGAGTTTCACGACTTAGCCAACCACAGCCATGAGGCGCATCACCATCATCACGGGCATGGGCAATCGCTTTTGTGGGGCGTTATTATGCACAATATTCCCGTATCCATCGCACTCACTACCCTCCTGTTGAACAATGGTTGGAAAAAAAGAAAAGCGTTTCTCGTTTTGGCTCTTTTTTCCTTGATGACCCCCATCGGCTTTGCCATCGGACATTTCAACCCGACCATTATCGATGAAAATACTGCTCAAATTATTATGGCTGTTGTGGTGGGTATGTTTCTACACATTTCTACCACAATCATTTTCGAATCGACAGAAAGCCACAAGTTCAACTTACTCAAATTGCTCTTGATTGTATCCGGATCCACACTTGGTTATCTGCTGGGTTAGGCCGAAATTGAGGCTTTTCTCGAGCCCTTCACAATCACGTAAATGATAATAGGCGCACCGAAAAGCGCCAATATTCCATTGAGCGGAATAGGAATTTGAAGGGTGCGCACCAAAATATCAGCCAAAACAGCGAGACAAGCCCCCACAAAAAATGACGTGG
>JBBIIM010000017.1:37260-51637 GCA_037446475.1 Crocinitomicaceae bacterium
CAGTAACATACGAGAAATTTGTGGAACGGCAATCCCAAGAAACGCAATTGGGCCACAACTCACCGTTACTACAGCAATGATTAAACCTAAAAAAAACAAAATCAACAAGCGCACCCGCTTGGTATTGTAACCTGATTCCACAAGCATCTGCTCACCCAAAACCCAAACATTCAAAATCTTGGGAAAAATGATTTGAACAAACGCCAAAAGCAGCAACAAAAACGAGAAGTAATACCAAAAAATATCTTGGTGAATAAGACCAAAACTACCAAATCCCCATTCTACATAGCGCCGCATCATCGCATCCGTACTGGAATTCAACAAGGTGCTCACGAAAGCAGAGGTGAAATAGCCTATCATCAAGCCGATTACCAACAGTGTAACGCCTTTGCTCCACCGATTCACGAAAATCAAGAATACGATAATTGTAAAAGAACCGATGAGTCCAAAAAGAACCTGAACCAAATAACCCGCCGCAAAACTCCAGGGCAAGAGCACTGCAACTGCCACCCCAAGCGAGGCTCCACTGGAGATTCCCAATACACCTGGACCGGCCAAAGGATTTCTGAAATAGGATTGTAAAACCACCCCAACCACAGCAAGTGCGCCACCCGCGACAAAGGCATTCAAGGTCCGAAAAAAACGCTCTTCAACCAATATCGACCAGGCCGGTTCAGCAGTTTTCCCACCTAGCAAAACTGAAAAAACATCATGCAGGGGAATTTGAACCGCACCGGTAGCTAAGGATAGAAAAACACCCAACACGCCTAAGGCCATCAGAATCAACAAGCGTATTCGGTCTCTTTGCGAAATCATTTTATGGGTTCACCTTATCGTTGTAACACTTGCGACACAAAGGCTCGTAGTGATTTTTTTCACCCAGAAGCACTTGATCTTGTTGCTGCACCAAGCGATGAGAGAATTGAGCAAGCGCCCCACAGGAAACGCAGATCGCATGCACCTTAGTCACGTATTCAGAAACAGCCAAGAGCTTGGGCATTGCTCCAAAAGGTTGTCCCGAAAAATCCATATCCAAACCCGCACAAATCACCCGAACGCCGTTTTTGGCCAATTCTACACAGACAGAGACAATCTTTTCATCAAAAAATTGAACCTCATCAATACCTACGACCTTTTGGTGGCTCCAATGGGCAAGCAATTCTGAAGCATCTTGTACCACCATGGCTGGAATTCTCTCCCCGCGGTGCGTCACTACCTCCTCGGAAGAATAACGGTTGTCAATTTTTGGCTTGTAAATAATTAAATCTTGTTGGGCAAATTGTGCCCTTCTCATGCGGCGAATCAATTCTTCCGTTTTTCCTGAAAACATCGAGCCACAGATGACCTCAATCCACCCATGACCTGTGTCTGTTGAAGGAAAATTTTCTAAAAACATGCAGTTCGAAAATTGGTTTGGGGCGCTAAGATAGTGTATTTCGCAGCGTGTGAGCACAAGGAACCTTATCGTAAAGCGTTTCTTTGAGCCGAAAAATCTTCTGTATTCTTACCGTTTAAAAGGAATTCTCCAATTCCATCTGTGACATCTTCATTACCTTTGCAAAACAGATTCTTTTGCATGAAAAAAGCCGAACAACTCAACGCCCTCGTCAAACAACTCTCAGATTCAAGCGATGTTAAATTCAGACTTGCTCTGGACGAACTTTCTGCTTCCGGGGACATCACCGTCATGGAACCCATGGCTAAAGTGATGTTCAAAACCACAGATCGCAATCGCAAACACAGGCTTGCCGAGTTTTTTGCGAATATCGAACAACCGGAGGCCAAAACGGAATTGTTGCGCATCATTCAATCCATGAACAATGCGGCTCACCAAATTGAATTGCTCAATGTGATCTGGAATTCGCGCATGGATTTCAGTGAATTTTTACTCGATATCGTTGAATTGGCCATCGACGGCAGCTTTGAAGTAGCCATGGAATGCCACACAATCATCGAAAATATGGACGGCCCTTTCGAGGAATCTGATGTTTTGGAAAGCCAAATTTTGCTGAGTTCTTATGAAAAGCATCCCAGTCGAAGCAAAGAGAAAGATTTTTTAATTGCAGACATTGCCGGATTCATCGGCCGAATAGACTCTGAATTGGAGGGTTAAATTCTTCCGGTGTTTATCCAACATTCTTCGAGGCGAAAAAGCTCGTCTTGGACCATCAAGAGTCAGTATGCAAATCGATCGCTCAGTGCGTAGAATTTACCCGGTAAAGCTTTCAGAAACCCTGTAATTTCCATGGTAAGCAACACGCTACTCAATTGCCCCAAAGGGATTTGATGCACCACACTCAATACATCAACGGACACTTGCTTTTTCTCCCGAATAAAATTGAAAATTGCTTTTTCGTGTTCATCCATTTCTTGCAACAAATTCAACTGTACCGCAGCACTTTTCGCGTCACCAATCCACGACATCGATTTCAAAAAGTCTTCTACACCGGTAAAAATTTGCGCTTTATTCTCAGCAACAATCTTGTGACAACCACGAGAATACTTTGAATAAATCGGTCCGGGGACCGCGAAAACGTCTTTGCCGTAATCATTGGCCAGATTGCAGGTAATCAAGGACCCGCCCTGCACATCGCTTTCAACCACAATGAGTGCATCTACCATACCGGCAACAATTCTGTTTCTCATGGGAAAATTGCAGGCATCGGGTTTGGTGCCGTCGGGAAATTCGGTGAGCAGTCCGCCATTCTCCAGCATTTCCTCGGCGAGTTTTCGGTGTTGATAAGGATAAATTAAATCCAAACCGTGGCCCAAAATGCCAATTGTAGGGACCCGCTTTAGAACACAGGCCTTGTGCGCAATTCCGTCAATACCCATGGCCAGACCACTGATTACAGCAACTTGTTTATCAGCCACTTGTTCCACAATGTCTTCACATACTTGTCTCCCGTAGTGCGTAGCGTTTCGTGTACCTACAATACCGAGCATCCGCTTACCATTCGCATCAAGATTGCCTTTTCCGAACAAAAGCAAAGGGGCGTCATCAAGTTGCTTGAGGCGCCTCGGATAATTTTCGTCCAAATAATGAAAAACGTGATATTGTTGACGAAAGGCGTTATTCAAAATTCTTTCTGCTTCCAGTACAGCGAATTTCAATTGCTCTTGGGTTAATGTATGTTTGGATAAGCCGGCCAATTTGCGCAGATTTTTGGGCTTTTCTTTAAAAAAAGCGGCTGCACTTCCCAAGTTTGCAATGATTTGTTTTGCTCTGACGCAGCCAATATTGGGCACAAACGACAACGCCAAAGAATAGATGTTTTCTTCTGCTTTCAATGTAGTAGTAGTTAGTAGTTAGGTGCTACAAATGTATAAAACATCGCTTAGAATTTCAAAATTCCACGAAAATCAAGCGCATTTTCCAAGCATGAAGGCATCAGAACTCCTCAGGCTACTTGAATAACATTAAATTTGCAGCCCAAAATTCATCCTATGGAATTGTCCAAAACTTACAATCCTGCTCAGGCCGAAGCCAAATGGTACCAATATTGGCTTGAGAAAAAATATTTTCACTCAACACCTGACCACAGAGAACCCTACACGGTTGTTATTCCTCCTCCGAATGTTACGGGTGTTTTGCACATGGGACACATGCTCAACAATACCATTCAGGATGTTTTGGTGCGCAAAGCCAGAATGGAAGGAAAAAATGCCTGCTGGATTCCCGGAACAGACCATGCATCCATTGCTACTGAAGCCAAAGTGGTGAATAAACTCCGCGAACAAGGCATCAAGAAAAGTGATTTGACCCGTGATGAGTTTATGAAACATGCCTTGGAATGGAAGGAGAAACACGGTGGCATCATTCTCGAACAATTGAAAAAACTGGGTGCATCTTGCGATTGGGACCGCACACATTTCACGCTAGATGAAGAATATTCACAATCCGTTTTACAAGTTTTTGTAGATCTCTTTAACAAAGGAAAAATCTACAGAGGCGCGCGCATGGTCAATTGGGATCCATCCGCACTGACTGCCGTTTCTGATGAAGAGGTGATTCACAAAGAGGTGAATTCCAAGCTTTTCCATGTGAGATACAAAGTGGAAGGAACTGAGGACTCTTGGATCATCATTGCGACCACCAGACCGGAAACAATTTTTGGCGACACTGCCGTTTGTGTAAATCCAAACGACGAGCGTTACGCACACTTGAAAGGCAAACGCATCATAGTGCCTTTGGTGAACAGAAGCGTGCCTGTAATATTTGACGAATACGTTGACCCTGAGTTTGGTACAGGTTGCCTTAAAGTGACGCCTGCCAACGACATCAACGACTACGAATTGGGCTTGAAGCACAATTTGGAAGTGATTGACATGTTGAATCCAGACGGAACTCTTAACGAGCATGGACTTCATTATCAAGGCAAAGACCGCTTCGAGGTGCGCAAGGAAATGGAGAAAGAATTGCACGACAAAGGCTATTTGGTAAAAACAGAAGACCACATTAATAAAGTAGGTTTTTCGGAAAGAACGAATGCTGTGATTGAACCTCGCTTGTCTTTGCAGTGGTTTTTGCGCATGAAAGAGCTGTCGGCACCAGCATTGGAAAACGTGATGAATGGCAAGATTCAATTTCATCCTGATAAAATGAAAAACACCTACCGCCACTGGATGGAAAACGTGAAGGATTGGTGTATCTCGCGCCAGTTGTGGTGGGGTCATCGCATTCCGGCGTTCTACTATGGCGAAGGTCAGAATGATTTTGTGGTAGCCCTGTCCCTAGAAGAAGCGGCAAAATTGGCGACAGAAAAACTGGGTCGAAACATTAACCCGTTTGAGCTCAGACAAGATGAAGACGCTTTAGATACCTGGTTCTCTTCCTGGTTATGGCCCATTTCAGTTTTCAACTGTCTGACGCAGCCCGAAAACGAAGAAATCAAGTACTATTACCCGACCAACGACTTGGTGACTGCTCCCGAAATTATGTTCTTTTGGGTGGCCAGAATGATTATTGCGGGTTACGAATACATGGGCGATTTGCCTTTCAAAAACGTATATTTCACGGGTATCGTTCGCGATAAATTGGGTAGAAAAATGTCAAAGTCTTTGGGCAATTCTCCCGATCCGATAAAATTGATTGAACAATACGGGGCTGATGGCGTTCGCGTTGGGGTTTTAATTTCATCCCCAGCAGGAAACGACTTGCCTTTCGACACTTCACAATGTGAGCAAGGACGAAATTTTGCCAACAAAATTTGGAATGCTTTCCGCTTGGTGAAATCCTGGGAAGTTCAAGCCATCGGCCAACCTGAATACGCTTCAAAATCAATAGCTTGGTTTGACGCAAAAATGCAAAGTACTATTATGGAAATCAACGATTTGTTTGAGAAATTCAGAATTTCCGATGCCTTGATGACTACTTACAAATTGGTTTGGGACGACTATTGTTCGTGGTATTTGGAATTGATCAAACCGGAATACGGACAACCCATCGACCAAGCCACTTTCGACAAAACGATTTATTTCTTTGAGCAATTGCTTTCGTTGTTGCATCCTTTTATGCCATTCCTGACTGAGGAATTGTGGCACGAGTTGCAAACCCGCGCGGAAGGCGACGATATCATCGTAGCACCATTCCCGAAAGCGCAGGGATTTGACCCTGAGATTTTGAAGTCCTTCGAAAAAGCAGAGAAAGTAATCACGCAAATCCGCACCATTCGCAAGGAAAAAAACATCGCCAATAAAGTTAAATTGGAGCTGATGATCAAAGCCGGAGCGCAAATCGACTCAAGTATGGACGCGGTTTTGAAGAAAATCTGCAACTTGTCCAAATTGGATTATGTGAACGACAAAATCGGAAATGCTTATTCATTCGTTCAAGATGGCAGTGAATATTTCATCCCATTCACAGACGACATCGACGTGGAGGCAGAAATTAAAAAGATGGAAGAGGAATTGAACTACACCAAAGGATTCTTGATGAGTGTGCAAAAGAAATTGTCGAACGAAAAGTTTGTGGGAAGTGCCCCGGAAGCCGTAGTAGCTGCCGAGCGCAAAAAAGAGCAAGATGCTTTGGATAAGATCAAAATTTTGGAAGAGAAAATAGCCTCATTGAAGTAAGGAGCGAACCAATTCTTCATCGCAATTTCACAATTGAAGCTAGATGTATGCCAAACCAATTCCAAACGCATAAACCTGAATCGTCGCGCTTAAAGTCGTGCATCGCATACTATTACTTCGATGAATCTGATGAGGAAAACTTCGCCAAGTCCTTTGTTTATTATCCGCATTTCAACAACGCACTTACCATTTACAAGGATTCCGAAATTGTTCTAATCAATCCTTATTCATCAATCGCTCGACCAAAACTAAATTGTTACTCATTTGGATATAGCAAGTTGATTTCTAGTGCCGCAGAGGCGAAATTATTTGCCCCGTTCAAAAGAATTGGTGTCGTTTTTCTACCACTTGGCCTAAATCACTTTGTAGAAGGCGATTTGTCAAACTTTGTAAAAGCTCCTGTGAATAACAATTTCAATGTGTTCAAAGATTCAATGTTGCCAATTTTGGATGATGTTTTTGCTACCAACAACATCCAATCGAAAGTCGAGATGTTAGACAACTACTTTTTATCAATTTACAAAGGGTTCTATGACCGCAAAATGCAAGAAGCTGTGGATTTACTATTCAGAGACGATGTAAAATACTCTGTTGAAGCATTGGCAGAAAAAATGAAAATCAGCAGAAAAACTTTGTTGCGCATGTTCAAAAAACACCAAAACTGCTCGGCAATTGACTATATCAAATTGATTCAATTCAGAAAATCAATCGAACTTTTTCAAAATTCCAAAGACAGAACGACACTCACCGATTTAGCGCTTAGCACAGCCTACTACGATCAATCAGATTTCATCTAGCATTTCAAAAAACTCACGGGTTTCAATCCAAAATCATTTTTCAAAAACGTTTCCATCGTCAGCGAGCAAGGTACTTTCTGGACCTTGAGATGATTTTTTTTGACAATTCCAAAAATCTGAGATCTCAACAGTGGACTAGTGCGTGCTGGAAAGCACAAAATCTAAGAAATTTGCACAATGACGCTCAACGACCACTCCATGTCAGCGTGAAATAAATCGAGCCTCTGTTTAAAACTTGTCCCAAAAATCCAATTTCACTCATTCCCTCAGCCCTAAATTTGTTCGAAATTTAAGAATACAGCTATGAAAACGTTACCCAAGGTATTATGGATTGGAATCATGATATTCATTTCGTTTCAATCCTGGTCGCAAGGTGCTATCCGTTTACTCAACAGCCCCGATTTAAGTGACGACGTGCCCAGTTGTGGCAGCCATCATTTGATGCACCACCACCGTCATGAAAATAAATCACTTTTGGAATATTCGAATGAAATGTTGGAAACCATACAAAACGCAGCGAACCAGCACCATTCATCTCGAAATTATGAGGACTTGTATGTCATCCCCGTCGTTTTTCATGTGGTTTATAACAACGAACAAGAAAACTTGGCCGATTCCGTAATTCTCAAACAAATGGAGATTTTAAATCAGGCATACCGACGACACAACGCCAATGCTTCACAAACGCGTCCGGTTTTTCTGGATCTGGTGGCCGATACCAAGATTGAATTCAAATTGGCTGAACTCGACCCCAATGGCCAACCAACAAGCGGAATTACACGCACGCAAACCGACATCACTCATTTTGGGGGCACACTGCCCTACAATCAAAACCAAACCAATGAAATTCAACAATGGGTCAATGACAGTTTGTATATTAATTGGTTCCGCCTTACTGACAGCAATTCTGGAGGCATCGACCCTTGGGATCCAAACCGCTATTTGAACATTTGGATTGGTGACCTGCGTATTTTAGAGCCTTTGATCAACAATTTTGAGGAATTGGTTTTCATTGGTCTCGCTACGCCTCCACTCGACCACCAAAACTGGCCGCAAGACATGATCCAACCTCTCATCGGCTTCAATCAAGGCGTTCTGATGCACTACGTAGCCGTGGGCGACAACAACCCGAACAGTTTTCCAAATCCTTACCAAAATTTGAATAGCCCCATCAAGCGCGGAAAAGTGCTGGTACATGAAGTAGGACACTACCTCGGTCTGAGACACATTTGGGGCGACGGCGACTGCACCATGGACGACTACATCGCCGATACACCCAACGCAAGCAACCACAGCAATTGGGGCTGCAACCTCAACGCAAATACTTGCACGGACAACATCAACGGTGTGGATTTACCCAACATGGTCGAAAACTACATGGATTATTCCTCGGGCACCTGTCAAAATTCTTTCACGCTTGGACAAGCCGACTTGATGCGCTCCGTGTTGGAAATTTACAGACCCTTCCTGGCCGAGACGATTTCTACACTGGGAAATACCAATTCCGACTTAGCCCAAGATTTCATCATTTACCCAAATCCCTTTACAAACGAAATTCACATAAGCAACGTGGATGCAACAAGCCCGTTTTATATGCACAACATCAGCGGAAAAGTTGTTCTCTCAGGGGAATTAGTTCAAGGAAAAATCTACGCGGAGGAATTGGCTCCGGGGACTTATTTCTTAGAAATTAAAGATTCTAAGGGCATCAAAAGACAACGACTGGTGAAATAAAACATGTATAAATGCAACTTAGTTGCAAATAAGTTTTGTCTTTGTTCAAAAAATTATTCGCAATATGAAAACAATGACACTACTATCGCTAGGAATCTTGGGCTTAACACTATTCGGCTCATGCAAACGCTCTTACACCTGCAAATGCAAATATGAAGAGGCTCATGAAGACCACACGCATGACGAATACACAACCTATCCATTGGGCGAATTGTTTAGAAGACAAGCAATCCGCAAATGCGATGACAAACAAGAAGCATTAAGCAGTAATCCGGAATACTCTCAAGTGAATTGTTATCTATAAAACCCAATAATTATAAGAAGCGGGGACTGCGAGGTTCCTGCTTTTTTGTTTGAACTTCTTAACCTAGGTCAATGAGATTTAGGACATTCATCATGAAATTTGTATAAAAATTTGAACTATGGACCGCAAAGATTTTCTGAAAAAAGGCGTGCTTGGCAGTGTGGCTGCTGTTGCCGTAGCGAAAACCGGATTGGCTCAAGATCAATCGGAGGAAAAACAAGATTTGGTTGGTTTCAACCATTTACCCAATACAAATTCAAACATTATGAAAAACATGGTGCTTCACAAAGCAAACACCAGAGGGGGTGCTGACCACGGTTGGCTGAAAGCCCGCCACACATTCAGTTTTGCCAATTACTACAATCCGGAGCGCGTTCAATTCGGTGTACTGCGCGTATTGAACGACGACATCATCGCAGGAGGTATGGGCTTCGGCACGCACCCGCACGACAACATGGAAATCATCACCATTCCGATTCACGGTGAACTTGCACACAAAGACTCCATGGGCAATGCAGAAGTGATCCGGGAGGGAGAAGTACAAGTGATGAGTGCAGGAACGGGCATCCAACACTCGGAGTTCAACAATTTCAAAGACAAAGCCATCAATACGCTGCAAATTTGGGTTTTTCCGAACAAACGCAACGTGAAACCGCGCTATGACTCGTATGTGATGAACGTACAAAAAATGCAAAACAATTGGCTTCAAGTGCTTTCTCCCAACCCTGACGATGAGGGCGTATGGATACACCAGAATGCATGGTTCCACCTGGGTGAGTTTGCCAAAGGAAAACAAAGCACCTATAACATCAAATCCGCGAACAATGGGCTCTATATTTTTGTTATCCATGGCAAAGTGCAGGTAAACGGTATCAATCTGGAAGAAAGAGACGGTTTGGGCGTTTGGGATACAGAGAAATTTTCGTTCAATGTATTGGATGACAAAACCAGAATTTTACTCATGGATGTACCTATGCGCTAAAAAATGTTAATTTAAAGCAATAAAATTAAATTTTTCACGTTACGCTTTTGAAACTAGCTTTCGCTATTGTTATTTGTTAAAAGGGTTTCCGCCATGAAACATCCTTAAAAGCTCCGGTTGAGATTTCTTCCGGAGTTTTTTATTTCGCAAAAGGTTATTTTTTTTCAAGCCAAAAAGTTCCCATTCGCCGCTCCTCATTAACATTGTTTAACAGCAGATCTGTACCGAAGGCTCTAATTTTGCGTTCTGTAATAAGCTAAAATGATCATGAATTATGAAAAAGTTTCAGGTTATCACATTCGGTTTTCTCGGAGGACTTATTCCCGTGTTTTCCATGTATGTTTACAGTTCATTTTTTCACAAAACATCTTATTCAGATACCAATAGGGAAAACATTTTTGTTGAAGCAAGTGCCCCGCTTCGCGAAGATCGCTCAGACCTTGCACTCCCGGACTTGACCCTAGCCAGCGACCGTTCGGTGCACAGCGTGGTTCACATTACAACCAAAGTGCCCCGACAAGTGCAGCGCGATCCTTTCTTTGAATTTTTCTACGGTCCGCAACAACCGAATCAGCAATTCAGCATGGGAGCAGGCTCCGGTGTGATTCTCAACACGGATGGCTACATTGTAACCAACAACCACGTGATTGACAAAGCACAAACCATCGAAGTTACACTCAACAACAACGAAAAATACACCGCCAAACTCATCGGCACCGACCTGAATACCGATTTGGCAGTAATTAAAATTGAGGCCAAACACCTCGAGCCAATTGTGGTGGGCAACAGCGACGACGTGCGCATCGGAGAATGGGTATTAGCCGTGGGCAATCCCTTCGATCTAACCTCAACAGTAACTGCTGGTATTGTTTCTGCCAAATCGAGAAACATCAACATCATTGGTTCTAAAACACGCCGCGATGCGTTCCCGATTGAATCATTTATCCAAACCGATGCTGCGGTAAATCCCGGAAACAGTGGAGGCGCACTTGTGAATTCTCGTGGCGAACTGATTGGCATCAACACGGCCATCGCCTCAAATACCGGCTCTTATTCCGGATATTCATTCGCGATTCCGGTCAATTTGATGCGCAAAGTGGTCGGCGACTTGATTGAATTCGGAGTCGTACAGCGCGGATTCATCGGTGCGAAAATTTCAAGCATAACTCAAGAATTGGTTAATGCAGAAAATCTTCCCAACACCAAGGGCGTTTACGTGGCCGAAGTATTGCTGGGAGGAGCAGCGGAAAAAGCCGGATTAAAAGCCGGAGACGTTATTCTGAGCTACAACGGTCGCGAGGTGAATTCTTCCTCAGAGTTACTCGAAGAAGTAGGCAAAGGCAGCCCGGGAAAATCTGTAAAATTGGAAGTGCGCACCAAAAACGGTAAAACAAAAACCGTGGATTTGGTTTTGCAAAACAGCGACGGCGACACCAAACTCATCGCCAAGAAGAATGCTGAAGCCAATCTTGCCAAGCTCGGTGCCAGCTTTGCTGAGTTGTCTGAAAAAGACAAAAATGACTTCAACGTAGACTGCGGCATCAAAGTGGCTTCGCTCTCTAACGGGAAGTTGAAATCTTTGGGCATCAAAGAAGGCATGATCATCACCAAACTCAACAACAAAACCGTATGCTCTGTCAATGACTTCAGTGAAATTATCGGCAGCGAAGATGGCGGAATGTTGCTCGAATTGGCCACGGGAAGAAACCGCCGCGAATACATCGGATTCGGACTCTAAAAGTTGACGCAACATCAAGCCAGTATTAACTATTGTTTAAAAATAAATTTGTTCACACCGCTTTTTTTGTAGTATCTTTGCAGCCTCAAAAATGGCACTTTAATTCACGAAATGAGACAATTAAAAATCACCAAATCCATCACGAACCGCGAAAGCCAATCATTAGATAAATATCTACAAGATATTGGTCGTGAGGAACTTATCACAGCAGAACAAGAAGTTGAACTAGCAAGAAGAATCAAAGCTGGCGACCAGCAAGCTCTAGAAAAATTGACACGTGCGAACCTACGCTTTGTAGTTTCTGTGGCAAAACAATATCAAAATCAAGGTTTAACCTTGCCGGACTTGATCAACGAAGGCAACTTGGGGCTTATCAAAGCTGCTCAGAAATTTGATGAAACACGCGGTTTTAAGTTTATTTCTTATGCCGTTTGGTGGATTCGTCAGTCCATCTTACAAGCTTTGGCAGAACAAGCGCGTATCGTTCGTTTGCCTTTGAATCAGGTAGGTTCATTGAACAAAATCAACAAGGCGTTTTCCCGATTGGAACAAGAATTTGAGCGCCCACCATCCGCTGAGGAATTGGCCGAAGCATTGGAGGTTCCGGAAGATAAAATCAAGGAAAGTTTGAACGTATCTGGGCGTCATGTGTCTATGGACGCGCCTCTTTCATCTGCGGATGACGGTGGCACTCTGATGGATGTTATGCCGAACACAGACTCTCCAAAGGCTGACTCTGATTTGATGGCTGAATCATTGCAGCGCGAAATTGAGCGTTCACTTTCCACTTTGACCGATAAAGAGCGTGAAATCATTCGTTTGTTCTTCGGTATCGGTATGAATCACGGTTTGACGCTTGAAGAAATCGGCGGCAAATTCAACCTCACACGAGAGCGGGTTCGCCAAATCAAAGAAAAGGCAATCAGAAGGCTGCGCCACACCTCGCGCAACAAGCTGTTGAAATCCTACTTAGGTTAGTAAATTCGTGGGCACTTGGGATAAGTGCCCTTTTTTATTTCCATTAATTTTTTAAAACACGTTTGGTATGATGTTAGAATTGGGCTACGAAACTGAACTGCAGGAGCACGTGAAGAGAGAACGCGCTGCTGTGAAATTGGCGAGCAAAACAGGTCAATTGCTTTACGACAAAGGCATTGAATTGGTTTTGTTCAGAAATCACTTGATTGATACGACAGTATCAGAAATTTTGGACTTGCATGACTACGCCAAAAAAGTGGTGCACAAACCCGTGGATGTGTACACAACCGCAGATTTGGCCGAGGCGCTTTTGAGCCTGGATCTCGCTCCTTCAAAATTGGATATCGGCAAATTGGCCAGCGAATGGTTGGAAGACACTTCCATCGCTAAAGTGGATTTCCTCAAAAACAAATTGGCCGGATTCATGACCGAAGGTGCAAAAAGCATTGAACCGAGAGATGTTGTGCTCTATGGTTTTGGTCGTATCGGTCGCTTGGCAGCTCGTGAATTAATCAAACAAGCAGGCAAAGGTCAACAGTTGAGATTGAGAGCCATTGTGACGCGCTCGAATTCAGAGGCTGACTTAATTAAGCGTGCTGCATTGCTCAAGAATGATTCTGTTCACGGCGCTTTCAAAGGCACAGTAACAGTTGACAAAGAGCGAAACGCTTTAATCATCAACGGACAAATTGTTCAGATGATTGCTGCTGCCAATCCTGAAGATGTTGATTACACGGCTTATGGAATCAACAATGCATTAATTATTGATAACACAGGTGTTTATACTACCCGTGAGGCCCTTGGTCGCCACTTACAATCCAAAGGAGCCAGCAAAGTGATTTTGACAGCACCTGGAAAAGAGATTCCAAACATCGTTTATGGAATCAACCATAAAGAATTGGACTTGGAGAACGAGAATATTTATTCCGCGGCATCGTGTACAACGAATGCAATTACACCGGTTTTAAAAGTGATTAACGATCAATTTGGTGTGGAAAAAGGACATATTGAAACAGTTCATGCCTATACCAATGACCAGAATTTGTTGGATAACATGCACAAGAAACCGCGTAGAGGTCGTTCGGCTGCTATCAACATGGTAATAACTTCAACAGGTGCAGGAAAAGCGGTTACTAAAGTGATTCCTGAATTTCAAGATAAGCTTACTGCCAATGCTGTTCGTGTGCCAACACCAAACGGTTCCTTGGCAATTTTGAGCCTGACTTTGAATACAAATGTTACCACAGATGCTGTGAACGCTGCGATTCGTGATGCCGCTTTGAATGGTGACTTGGTGAACCAGATTTATTACTCCGTAGACGAGGAATTGGTGTCGAGCGACATCATCGGCAACTCTTGCTGTTCTGTTTATGACGCTCCGGCAACAATTGTATCCAAAGACGGTAAAAATGTCGTTTTATATACTTGGTATGACAACGAATTCGGCTACACCAAGCAGGTAATTCGTTTGGCTAAATATGTAGCTAAAGTGCAACGATTGATTTATTACTAATCGATTTTCAATACATCACTTCAATCCCTCGAAAGTCTAGCTCTCGGGGGATTTTTATTTTCAGGAAAACCATATTTTGAAATGGGCATTTGAGAAAGAAAACATAAACACAGAGAATGATAGCTGACATAGTTTGCGAAGTCGCTGGCTTAACATTGTTCCGCATAGAGCGCCAAGTTAAAATCCTTTGCAATAAGTTCCAGACACTATCCCTCTAAGTGTGTAAACTGCTAAAAGTTAAATTTTGATTCTGTTT
>JBBIIM010000018.1:0-51345 GCA_037446475.1 Crocinitomicaceae bacterium
GATCAAACCTTTTAGAGAAAACGAACAGGGAGTCAATCACCGAGATACTATCCTTAAAAACATGGTTAGCTTGAAAAAGAAGGAAATGACGTTTCTCATCAGATGAAATCAGACAATGATTAGAATGTATGCCAAACTTCCCAAAGACTATTCCAACTATTTTCAAAATACTTTTTATGCAAATTATTCTACATCTGACCTCAAAATAACTGATCCTATTGCTGTACAGGATCCTACGTATATCACCTACAAAAATATTGATACCATCAGAAGTAAAGAAGCATTTACCAAAGATGGTACCTACATGGATCCATTTACTGATATTTTGGCTATCTATGCTGATATTCCTAAGCCAACAACGCTTGATATTTTTGTAACGATACGTTTTGAGAGAGATTTCAATATCTTTAGGTTCTTGCGAAAATATGGTAAAAAAGGCTATAGTTATGTCGCCAAGTGACGTGATGATGAAGATGATGATTACAGCCCCACATGACCCAAAGAAGACCAAAAACTCGAACCAAACCTCCTTGTATCATTGTGATTTGCAGTCAGTGATGCTGACAATGCGACAAAAAAACAAAGCGAAGTGAAATTTGTAGCGCCTACTAAACCCGGTCAATACCGACTTTTCCTTTACGTGTTCGATGGAAAGAATAATGTAGCCACTGGAAACATTCCGTTTTTGGTGGTCGGGGATATCTGACAATTGGACTCTCAGAGGAATTGCCCGCACGTGGATTCCCCCGTCAGCTGACAGGGAGGTTAGGGGGAGGACTTACTACCTCCTCAAACTCACAAAACCGCTAAAAACAATCGCTTTCGGGTCCTCCTCCCCAACTTTCACCCGATAAAAATAAACCCCATCTGCCGCTACTCCTGAGCTTGACGAGCCTGCCGAAGTGCCATCCCACAGCGGTTCAAACACATTCGGCGTGGTCACAAACTCCTTTTCAAAAACGACATTCCCCCAGCGGTTGAGAATGACGATTGATGCATTCGCTTCCACGTTACTTGTAATCCCAAACCAGTCATTCACACCATCATTATTCGGTGTAAAAACATTCGGAATAACCACTTGCAACTGCTCCAAAACATGCACGGTTTGCACGGTGGTATCCGAACAACCCAAATCGTTGAAGGCAACTAGCGTGATTTGGTAAACACCTGTATCGTTTAAGGTAAGCTCTGGATTTTCGGCAGTAGAGGCGGGCGGTTGAGCGGAGTCGAAGCCCCCGCTTGGATTGAAAATGGAATAATTCAATTTGAACGTAACGCTCACGTTACACAAGTTTTAACAAATTACTTATTGTTAATTTTACATAAAGACATATATTTGCCAAAAACTTAATGTTATGAAAAATAGATTTTTATTACTTCCTCTACTGATTTTTAGCTTCTCGAGCATGGCTCAGAATCTGATTGTCAATGGAGATTTTAGCAACGGCCTCAACTCATGGGCAACGTACATCGCTGACTGGGCCGGTGTCAACGCCACATTCGGAACACCAAACAATGAAGCAAGCGTGACGAATATCGTTGGTGCAGGAGGACCTTCATGGCACATCCAATTGAACCAAGAATTGACAGCATCACAAATTTCGAGTTTGGTAGTAGGAGCAACTTACACAGCCACGTTTCAAGCGCGTTCCAACGTAAATGGTCGTCCATTGAAATTTTGGATCGGTGAAAATGGCGGCGGATTTACCATGGTGCATCAGGCAGATTTTTCTTTGACCACATCCATGGCTACCTATGAGGTGGTGTTCACGATGAACGCAACATTTGACGCCATGAAGTATGGCTTCGAAATGGGTACCAACAACGAAAACGTAATCATTGACAATGTTACCCTTACGCAAACCGGAAACCCCGGCCCACAAGGTCCACCGCAACCGGTTGGATTTGTGGCGAGCAACATGATTGGACAAAATCCCGTAGGCTCAGGCCAAGTTTTCTTGGCTTCAGGGCCGAACAATGTAGGCGGAACAATTATCTATCGTTTGTTCTACGCACCAACTGCCAGCGTTCCTGCTGACCCAACAACAGCAACAGAATACGATTTCGGTTCTACAGGTGGCGACGGTGCCGGCATCGCACCATTTGGTTTTGTGCTATCCGATTTAAACCCGGGCGTAAATTACACCTTCTGGTTGTACCAATACAACACCGCAGACATGTTGTTTTCAACGCCTGCGATTGCAACAGCTACGGCAGGAGGACAAGGTGGCGGCGGCGGAAGCAACTTCAATGTAACTTTCCGTGTGGACATGAGCCAATACACAGGAACTTTCAATACGATGGAGTTGAATGGAACATTCAATAACTGGTGCGGTAACTGCGCACAAATGACCAATACAGGAAACAACATTTGGGAAATCACAGTAGAATTGCCGGCAGGTCCGATTGAATACAAATTCTCATTTGACAACTGGGCCGGACAGGAAAACTTGATTGAGGGCATGCCATGTACGGTAACAAACTTTGGTTTTACCAATCGCTCCTACAACGTTACCGGAGACGCCACACTTCCGGTAGTTTGTTTTGCTAGCTGCCAGGCTTGCGGACAAGGTCCGGCAACGCGCAACATCACTTTCAGAGTGGATATGAGCGAATACACAGGTACTTTTACAACACCTGAGGTAAACGGTACATTCAACAACTGGTGCGGTAACTGCGCCCCTATGACCAACGCAGGAAACAACATCTGGACGATTACCATTCCATTGATGGACGGCAACTATGAGTTCAAATTCTCTCACGACAACTGGGCAGGACAAGAGCAATTGACACAAGGTTCTTCCTGCACCATCACAACAGACCAATTCACCAACCGATTCCTAACCGTATCTGCTGACGCCACGTTACCGGTGGTGTGCTGGGGAAGCTGCTTGGCCTGTGTGGTATCCGTGGAGGAAAACAACTTGGAAGCTCTTTCCATCTACCCAAACCCTACAACCGGAAATGTTTCTATCCAAGGCGCTATCGAAACAAGCAGTTACACCATTCAAGTGCTGGATTTGAACGGTCGCTTGGTGTATGAAATGTCTAACACAACTGCAGGTCAACTGAATGAAAACATACAATTGGACAATTTGGAAAATGGCATGTACATGTTGAACATCACGACGCCATCTTCTTCAAGAATGGAAAAAATCCTTTTGAACAAATAGGAAGTTTCTAAGCTTCAAAAAACGAATCATTGAAAGCGCTGTTTCTTCGGAGACGGCGCTTTTTTTGTGGTGATAAACGCAAGGTGAAGCCAGCCAATTCTCACAGCCAAGACCATTCGAACGACTAAAGCACTCTGAAAATACTGCAAATGCAAAATATTTATACTTTTGAAGCAAGAGAAAAAAGACCATGCCTTACCCCATAGAAAACAAAGGAAAATACGCCATCGTAAGAGCTGAAGTGGAAATGCTGGACGGCTCAACAGCACCTGAATTGAAAGAAAAATTCATCGAACTCAACAAAGAGAACACCAACTTTATCATTCTGGATCTCACCAAAGTCAAATACGCAGACTCCTCCGGATTGAGTGCAATTCTCGTAGGCCACAGACTCTGTCGAGATACCAACGGTCAGTTCGTTTTGTTTGGCATAAAACCGGCTGTTCAGAAAATCATCACCATTGCACAATTGAACAGAGTTTTAGCCATTGCTGAAAATGAAGAGGCTGCGCTCAATTTCCAAGTTGCTTAGCCCTGCATGAAGTTCGAAGTTACTATCTTGGGTTCGGGCTCTTCCCTACCCACTGTCAACAGAAATTCTACCGCACAGTTTGTCGAGTGCAACAACCGATATTTCCTGATCGACTGCGGAGAAGGAACACAGATACAGTTGCGTCGATTCAAAGTGAAATTTCAAAAGATCGACGTGATCCTCATCTCCCATCTTCACGGCGACCACTTCTTCGGATTGCCCGGTTTGATTTCATCCATGCATTTGCTCGGTCGTGAAAAAAAGCTACAAATCGTGGGCCCCAGAGAATTGGAAGGACTCATCAGGCCATTGCTCGACATTGGAGGCAATACCTTGAATTTTGAACTTGAATTTATTGGTTTAAATTATCCGGAACACAGCTTGGTCTTTGAAGATAAGAAAGTTAAAATCCACTGTTTTCCTTTGAAACACCGGATACCCACTCACGGTTATCTCATTACTGAAAAAGCACCCGAATTCAAACTCAACAAAGCTGCTTTTGATGAGCACCAATTGCGTCTTACAGATATTCCTAAAATAAAACGAGGCGAAGACATCACTGCGCCCAATGGGCAAGTCATACCCAACCACGAACTGGTATTCCCCAAAAAAGCAGAAAGAAAATACGCTTTCTGTTCAGATACAAAATACAACGAATCAATGTTGGAACATATTCGTGGTGTAGATTTACTCTATCATGAAGCCACATTCATAGACGAACATAAAGCGCGAGCCAAGCAAACTTTCCACTCAACCGCCGCCGATGCTGCTGCCATCGCCAAGGCTGCCAATGTTAAAGTGTTGTTAATCGGTCACTTCTCCCCACGCTACAATACGCTAGATGCCCACTACAATGAGGCCAAGGAAATTTTTAGCCCCGTATTACTTGCCGATGATGGTTTGGTAATGAAAATATAACTTGAATAATTGTACTTTTGCACAGTTTTTCAACACGAGACTAATTTCAAGATATTCCGCCGTTTTTACATGAAGAAAAGTATTCCGTTTTCGCCACCAAGAATTGATGAAAAAACAATTCAAGCGGTCAATGATGTATTGAGAAGCGGATGGATCACAACGGGTCCAAAAACAAAACTGTTTGAAGCTGAAATAGCCAAATATTGTGGGCTGACAACGGTTATCGCGGTTAACGCATGGACCAACGGAATGGAGGTTATGTTGCGTTGGATGGGCATTGAACCGGGTGATGAAATCATCATTCCTGCCTATACCTATTGCGCCAGTGCCAATGTGATCATCCATTGTGGTGCAAAACCGGTGATGGTCGATGTGAATGATAACGATTTCCTGATTTCAATAGACGCTGTAAAAAAAGCCATCACATCAAAAACAAAAGCCATCATGGGCGTAGATATCGCAGGCTATCCTTGCGACTACGATGCTTTATTTGATTTGGTGAATGATCCTGAAATCAAGAAATTGTTTGCTCCAAAAAATGAGTTCGAGCGTAAATTGGGTAGAATTGCCATTTTATCAGACGCGGCGCATAGCTTTGGGGCCACTTACAAAGGTCAGAAAACCGGTAAACTCGCAGACATTACAGTGTTTTCGTTTCACGCGGTAAAAAACCTCACAACAGCTGAGGGTGGTGCCATTTGTTTACATCTTCCGGATGACTTCAACGGTGAAGAAATTTACAAAAACCTGTATGCCAAAATTCTGCATGGGCAAACCAAAGATGCGTTAGCCAAAAGTCAATTGGGAGGCTGGCGCTATGATGTCGTTGAGCCCGGTTACAAATGCAACATGACGGATATCCAAGCGGCAATCGGTCTAATCGAATTAGGCAGATATGATAGAGAAAACTTACCGAGAAGAAAAAGAATCTTTGAGCTTTACACGCAAAGTTTTTCCGGAAAAAATTGGGCCATCATTCCCGAATACAAGTCCGAAAACAGAGAATCGTCTTACCACGCCTACCTGTTGCGCATCGCCGGATGCTCTGAGTCGCAGCGGGATGAAATCATGAACAAAATCTTCGCTGAACAAGTGACGGTGAATGTTCATTTTCAACCCTTGCCCTTACTCACAGCCTACAAAAATATGGGCTATAGCATGGACGACTACAGACAGGCTTACCTCAACTACGCACAAGAAATCTCGCTGCCTGTTTATTACGACTTGAGTGACGAGGACGTTGAACGCATAATTAATACGGTTTTCGAAGCTGTTGAAAGCACTTTATGAGCAAGCGGATATTTGATATCGTGGTAACGCTTTTCATCGGGATATTTCTATTCCCAATCGCGCTCATTGTGAGCATCATGATTCTATTGGAATGTGGTGGTGGTGTTTTTTTCAAGCAAGAACGCGTCGGACAATACGGCAAGCCCTTCTATTTATGGAAATTTAGAACCATGAAGCGCAATTCCGAGGCGCTTGGTCAACTCACCATTGGCATGAAAGACAATCGCATAACCAAACTCGGCACCTTTCTCAGAAAATATAAGTTGGATGAAATTCCCCAGCTCATCAACGTGCTTTCGGGTGAAATGTCGTTGGTAGGTCCTCGGCCTGAAGTAAAAAAATATGTGGATCTTTACACCCCGGAACAACGCAAAATCCTCAATGCCAAACCGGGCATCACAGACTATGCATCGCTGGAATATTTCAAGGAAAACGAAATTCTCGGAAATGCTGCCGATCCGGAAAAAGCCTACATCGAGGAAATCATGCCGCACAAACTGCGAATCAATCAAAAATTCTTGAGAAGTTCGGGTTTGTCGCAAGACATCAATGTGCTTTATCTCACAGCCCTGAGAATCTTAGGCTTATACAAGCGCTAATGCTTCGCCCAAATAACAAGGTTTCCTACTACATGAATAAAGCGCTTTAGCATCTCCCTTTGCCGGTAGCACTGAACTGCCAAGAACGCGGCGCATCGTTTGAAAATCATTTGATCATTTCATGTGCGTCTTAGGTAAAGCTTCGTATGCTGAAAATGATAACAACGCACAAAAAAAACGGACAGCTCCGAAGCCGTCCGTTTCCAAAAATCTGTTGCCCAAGTTTTACTCTCGAATCAAGTGAATAAATCCATGACCCTCGTGTTTGGTAAATTTATCTTTACCCATCAGGAAGAACTTGTAGAAGTAAATGCCCTCCGGCGCGTCATTGCCATTTTGCAATTTTCCATCCCAAGTTGGATTGCCGTCGGTTACTTCAAACACCACGTTGCCCCAGCGATTCACAATCGTCATCTCAATACTGTCCACGAATTGTAAGTTGGTAAAACTCCAGAAATCGTTATCGCCGTCGTTGTTCGGTGAGAACACGTTCGGAATGTTGAATATCGGTGGTGGAATGTATTCCAAAATCGTTACGACCACACAAGCCGAATCCGTACAACCCGGCTGAATAGCAGTAACGCAAACCGTGATGTTCAACGGTCCTTCGCCTTCGTAAGTAATGGTTTGACTTTCTAATGTAGTCGTATTCAAAGTTTGACCGTTGCCGAAATCCCACTGATAACTATCAGCATTCGAACTGCCATTCAAAAAGGTTGTCGTAAAAGGAGAAAAATCAAACATTGACGTTGCGGTAATTGCAGCTGTCGGTCCTGCCAACTCACCCACGAACACGGAGTCTTGTGAAGAACAAACGGCATCAGTCACGGTCATGTAATACCAACCTGAACCCACATTATTCTGTTGTGCGGTGTTCAAAGGGCCATTGATTCCGGGTCCGGTAAGCGCATACTGCACAGTTCCGGTTTGTCCGACAACCGGGAAAGTCACGAATCCTGTTTGAAGCCCACAGGCCGTTGGTCCTGAGCTTGGATTGATGTCCAAAGTTTGGTTGACTATCAAATTCACAGTCTGTGTCACACTATGACCGCAAAAATCTGTCACGGTAACCGTATAAGGAATCACCTCTTGGAGATTCGTCCCTGGACTCATCGTGATCGTAGGGCCGGTCTCTCCGTTAGGTGTCCATAGATAAGTATAAGGCTCAATACTACCCGCTACGTTAGTGACGGCTGCTTGAGCAGTAGTGGTTAAACATTGTACGGTTTGATCCGGCGTCAAATTGTAGTTAAAATCGTAGAAGTCAATCACGCTCAAGGTAACCGAAGTTGGTGTTTCCACACCGCAAGCATTCACTGAAGTTAGGGTTATCGTCAAGGTTTCAATACCCTCAGTTACGTTATCTTGAATAGGATTGAATTGGAAATAAACCGTATCCACACCTGGAGGGAAACAAATCTCCGTTGGGAAATTCAACAAATCTGTTGCAGGGTCTATGGTTCCTTGCGTTTGAACAGGGACGCAGATGGTGTCAGTAACTGTGCCGTCTGTCTGGCGCGTAACCATTAAAGTGGCAAACGTACAGTTTTCAGCAAACAAACCACCTTGTGTGGGGCCTTGTATGTTGGGTTCAACGACGATGTCATAACCAAAAACCTGAAAGGACTCAGCTTCGAGGAATACAGCAGAGTTCAACGCTTGGTCACCCACATTCGCAACACCCATTTTGATGTGATAGGTTTCATTACACACCAGACCGCTTGCTGCAATCATGGCGACTGTTGCACCGTTGTACCCACCTCCAATTGGCAAAAAGAGCTGATTAAACGATGTCGTGAAATAGATGGTATGTTCTTGCCAGAGTGGATTTGCATTCAAACAATTTTGAGGAGAACCACCCGTGGCAATACCACTGTTTACCGTATTGATGGCGACAGGCGTATTGGTTCCGGGAATTGTAGCCAAATTAATCGCATTGTTTGTGTAGGGCCCATTGATTCCCGGTCCGGATAAAAAGAAGCCAAAAGCATCATTAAAACCTGAGCAGGTGTAGCTCGTATATTCTGATGATGCGAAAATGTACTTGAAATTCATCGTATCTCCTGTAGCAACGAAATCAAATTCGATGATGGAACCATTGGTCACGTTGAACGGGCTGGACAATGCGTTCAAATCCGGATCAGCGTTCACTGAAGGAGCACCATCTGTTCTCAAAATCAAACCGGAGTTGAAAGGAAAATCCGTACCTGGTTCAATACTAAAAAACTGAACCCCGTTTTGAGCCACCTGAGCATTGGGAGCACTGCCGTTAAACGTGATGTTCAAAGCCTCCAAGCCATTGCCCGTGAGTACGTTTTGGGTAAGGTCAACCACGGTCTGTCCGGGAGTCAAGGTAATTTGCGCAAAACTCAAAGTGAGTAAAAACACAACCACTGTTGAAAATAAAACTTTTGTGAAACGCATAACTTTAGTTTAAAAAGTGCCGACAAATATAATCAAATCAGATGGAGTCAGCATGTGCTTTATTGTCTTTCTGACGAGGCACGAAACGCTAAAGTTGCACCGGGATGCGTTTTTACTACTTTTGCGAACAAAATTTATCCGATGAATCAAACCCAAACCTATATTGAGAAGAACAATGAGAAATTCTTAAACGAACTTTTCGAATTGTTGAAAATTCCTTCCATTTCAGCCGACCCGGCATATGCTGGAGATGTACATATCACGGCTGAATGGATTGCAAACTCGTTGAAACAAGCCGGTGCAGACAACGTGGAAATCTGTCAAACCGCCGGTTATCCGATCGTGTATGGCGATAAAATAATCGATCACAAACTGCCAACGGTATTGGTCTATGGTCACTACGACGTACAACCTGCAGACCCACTTGAATTATGGGATTCACCTGCCTTTGAACCGGTAATCAAGAAAACAGCGATACACCCGGAAGGCGCAATTTTTGCCCGTGGTGCCTGCGACGACAAAGGACAGATGTTCATGCACCTGAAAGCCTTTGAAGCCATGATGGCTACAGGAGAATTGCCTTGCAACGTCAAGTTCATGATAGAAGGCGAGGAAGAAGTGGGTAGTCCAAACCTCGCGATTTTCGTAAAAAACAACCGCGAAAAACTCAAAGCGGATGCTATTTTGGTTTCTGATACGGGGATGTTGTCCAATGAACACCCTTCCATCACCACAGGACTACGCGGTTTAAGCTACGTGGAAGTTGAAGTGACGGGACCCCATAGAGATTTGCACTCCGGACTCTATGGCGGTGCAGTTGCCAATCCAATTAATATTTTGGCACAAATGATTGCTTCGCTGCATGATGAAAACAACCGAATTACCATTCCAGGATTTTACGACAAGGTAATCGAACTGAGTCGGGAGGAGCGCGATGAAATGGCTCGAGCACCTTTCAGTCACGAAGAATATTGCAAGGCCTTGGATTTGAAAGACACCCACGGAGAAGCAGGTTATACAACCATGGAACGCAATTCCATCCGACCCACTTTGGATGTGAACGGAATCTGGGGCGGCTACACAGGTGAAGGGGCAAAAACCGTAATTGCCTCTAAGGCTTACGCAAAAATCTCGATGCGTCTCGTTCCGGATCAAAATCCCGATGAAATCACGGAATTGTTTACCAAGCATTTCGAAGCTATTGCGCCTGGCAGTGTTCGCGTAAAAGTGACCCCGCACCATGGGGGAGAGGCTGCTGTGACCCCAATCGATTCGCCGGCTTATTTGGCAGCTTCAAAAGCCATTGAGAAAACTTTTGGTAAAAAACCGATTCCGGTGCGCAGCGGTGGCAGTATTCCCATCATCGCCCTGTTTGAAAAAGAGTTGGGTCTGAAAACCATTTTGCTCGGCTTCGGATTAGACAGCGATGCCATCCACTCCCCTAACGAGCACTACGGATTGTTCAATTTCTACAAAGGCATTGAAACTATTCCCTACTTCTACCATTATTTCGCAACGCAACAATAAGTCTTGACCACAATGAAAATTAGACTTTTCAGCTTTTTCATTATCACCTTCGTGTTAACCGGGTGCTTTGAATACGATGACGTAGTTTATCAAGGTATTGAGAACATTAAAATTGGGAAAGTCAACGAAGGCAAAACACCAATATCCTTCAACATCAAGCTCGACAATCCGAATAATTACAAAATCAAAATCAAACCTTCGGATTTGACAGTGTTCGTAGGAGGCAAAGAGTTGGGGGAAATTCATTGAAAGAAACCTTGGTAATCCGAAAAAAAACCTCGAACAGCTACCCGCTCACAATCGAAGCCAAACTCAAAGACATCGCGCTTTCAAGCCTTGGCAGCTTGATGGAATTGGCCACAAAAAAAACAATCACTGTGCGCTTTAAAGGCTTCGTGAGAGGAAGCGTATATGGCATTACACAAAAACGATTGGTGGATCAATCCAAAGAAATTGAAACCGGACAATTCCTAAAACTCTTGGGGCTGTAAAACATCGATGTTATCAATCGTTAAATCGAAAAAATTGATGATAACGATTAAAAAGCTGCCCTATCTTTGTACCGTTCAATAAAGAATTATTAATCTCAAAAAAATAAGAAAATGACATTTGTAGGAAAAAAATTCCCGGCTATCACAGTAAACGCAATGGATTCTATGGGCGACACATTCAAAATCAACGTGTTTGACCAAGCGATTAAGAACAACAAGAAAGTAGTTCTTTTCTGGTATCCAAAAGATTTCACTTTCGTTTGTCCGACAGAATTGCATGCTTTCCAAGAAGCAATGGGTGAATTTGAAAAAAGAAATACCTTGGTAATCGGTGCTTCTTGTGATTCAGCGCAAGTTCACTTTGCCTGGTTGACCACAGCCAAAGACCAAGGTGGTATCGAAGGCGTAACTTACCCCTTGTTGGCAGACACAACACGTGCGCTTTCCATGGAATTGGGTATCTTGGATTACGACATGTTCGACGAAGAAGGTTCTGAAGGAGACAACGTAACCTATCGTGCAACATACTTGATCGATGAGACAGGTACAGTATTCCACGAATCCGTGAACCACATGCCACTAGGAAGAAACGTACACGAGTACCTACGTTTGATCGATGCATTCACACACGTTCAAAAACATGGTGAAGTATGTCCTGCAAACTGGGAAGAAGGCAAAGACGCAATGAAAGCGAACCCAAAATCAACTGCTGAGTACTTGGCAACACATTAATAACAAATCGGCTTAAGGCTGTTGGTCTATGCAGTTATTGCAAAAACCCACAGCCTTAAGCCTTTAAGCAATAGACCAAAAAATGTTCATAGAATTAACAGAGGATAATTTAGGCCAATACCTTGCAGACAACAGCAAGGTCATGGTGCAATACGGCGCCGGATGGTGTGGCAATTGTAAAATTACCAAACCTAAATTCAAGCGTTTCTCTGAGTCGCATCCTGACATTCCATTTTTGTATGTGGACGCAGAAAAATTGCCGGGTTCACGCGCCTTCGCAGATGTGTCGAACTTACCAACATTTGCCGGTTTTGTAAACGGTAAATTGGTGAAACAAGCGCAAGGCAATAAAGTAGAAATCATCGAAGAAATCATCCATGAGGTTACCGGTAATTAAACATGTTGTTTCCTTCATCGAACAAAATGATGAGGATTATGTTAATGAAGCAGTTGAGCTTTTAGAGCACTTGGTGGACGCACCCGGAATAAAAGATGAAGAATTGGATGTAATTGGAGAATTATTATCTAACTTTGCAGGAGCGATTGAGGTTCATCAGGCTATCAAAGAAGGAAAATCTCAACGTGAAGCGTTGAATGAATTTATGAAAAGAGTAACAGGTTCAATAGACCAATGATTTTGTCCCGAATCATTTTAATTGAAATCTACATAGAACAACACACACACAACTAAAAGTATTCCCGCCATAAACAGGAAGACTTATCAATTCAAAATCGGATTCGGGATACTTAGACTGCTCTCACGCGAGGGCAGTCTTTTTTTTAGGATACTGTGATATTGCTTATAACCATTCATCCAAAGCTAATTTCCACTATCAAATTTGAACTTCCGCTTAACATAATCTAAAGTTGTGCGTTGTGTTAAGGACTTACTTTGTAAAACAAAATACCGCGTATGACCAAAGTATTTCAACTTTTTCTCCTTGCTGTTTGCGTTTTGTCATTCAAAACAACAGCATTTACTCAAAACATGAAGATTTCAGGTGAGGTGATTGATACTACCAATTTCAAACCGGTGCGCGACGCATCTGTAGTGATTATTCGCCTCTCAGATTCTGTGATTGTGGACTACCAGCGCACGGATATTTATGGTAAATTTTCATTTGACAAGCTTAAAATAGACACTGTTGAAGTACTCATCACCCACCCCAAATTCACAGACTTATCCTATTATATCATTGGCAGCAGCAAGGAATACGAATTTAAAATTGACAACATCATTGTATCAGAAAACATCAAATCGATGAATGAAGTTGTCATTTTTGCTTCTAAAGATCCGGTTTATTATCGCGGCGACACTTTGGTTTTCGTTGCGGACTCTTTCGACGTGAAGACCAATGCCGTGGTAGAGGATTTGCTCAAAAAATTGCCGGGGGTTGAAGTGGCAAGCAACGGCGGCATCAAGTTTCAGGGGAAAGAAGTGGCCAAAGTGCTTGTTGACGGCGACGAGTTTTTCGGTTCTGACCATCTCATTGCAACGCGCAATTTAGATGCTCGCGCTGTACAGAATGTTGAAGTGTACGAAAAAGAAATTGAAAACGCCTCGGATGGCAGTACAGAAACCGTCCAAATCATGAACTTAAAACTCAAGGAAGACGCCAAACAAGGTTACTTCGGACGCTTGGCAGGTGGCTCGGATTTCAGGAAGTTTTATGAAGGAGAAGGTTTGGCAAGTTTGTTCAAGGGAAAAAGAAAAGTTTCGGTCTATGCGCAGGGAACGAACACACCCAACTCCGGCTTCAGTTGGCAAGATTCGCGTCAGTACGGATTTGACAATGAACGCCAAGACATTATCGACGAAGATGGAGACTGGGTGTGGTTTGGAAGTCCCACGCGTGAAGGTCTGCCTCGCTCTTTCAGGACCGGTGTTTTTTTCCAGGATCAAATCACCAAAAAACTCTTCATGAGCGCCAACTACGGCTACAAAGACAACAGTTTGATCTCCAACTCGGATGTGTCGCGACAATTCTTCTTTGCCGACAGTTCTTACGCCATTTTAGACCAAAACAGAGCCTCCAACAGAAATTTCAATCATGCTGTGAATTTGAATCTGGAATACCAAATCGACTCATTGACCACACTTTCTGTTAAGCCTCAATTCAAAATGTCCAGAACCGTTCAAAAGGCGAACAACACCTCCCGCTTTTTGGACAACGACAGAAATTTATTTACAACGAGCTACATGAACAACGAGAATGAATCGGAGGAAATGAGCTTTTCAAACGTTACCAAACTCACCCGACTCTTCGATAAAAAGAACCGAAAATTGGAGCTGACACACCAGATAGACGTTGAAAATAACCGTTCGTTTGGATCCATAAATTCACGCAACATTCGAGAAATAGACAGTTCACAATTCAGTGTTTTTGACCAAAGAAAAGAGGGTGCACTGCAAGGCGTTGGCCACTTGGCTCGCGCAGTTTATTGGGAACCTTTGTCGAAATTTTGGCGCATGGAGTTTGAGTACCAACTCAATTATGTTGAAACTACGAACGGGGTACAATCCTACAACAAGGACGGTGAGAGTTATACGTTACTCGATTCCGTCTTTTCCAACCGCTTCGAAAATCGACAAATCGTAAACATGTTTGGTGCATTTGCAAGATTCGATAAAGGCAAACACATGGTTCGATTTGGAACACGCGTGCGCAAAAACCAAACGTCAAACTTCAACCTCTACACCACAGACCGCTTCAACCAAGATGTGAATAATGTTTTGCCAAGGATTACTTATCGTTTCCGGCCAAAGCCCAGTCTACGATTTAACGTCACCTATTCCACTGATGCCCAGCTACCGTCAATCAGTCAATTGCAACCTCTGCAAGACAACACGAATCCGAATCAAATCTCCAAAGGAAATGCGAATTTGGTGCCTTCTTACAAAAACGACATCAACCTTAGTTTTAACAACTGGAATGGTTTAAAATCGACGTATGTGTACGCGGGCATCAACGCAAATCAGACCAACAATGCCTTTTCGAATTCAATTACTTTCAACAGCGATGGACAAACGGTAAGCGAAACCATCAACGTGAACGGCAACTACTCGGGTAACATGTACTCAGGACTTGGTTTTCCGCTGAAGGGCGAGCGTTTGACGATGCGTGTGAATGCCAACGCAAACTACCGCAACACCAACAACCGCATCAACGGCCTGGACAACACCACAAAGAATCTAGGTACCGGCAGTGGAATGAGTTTAATTTACAACCACAACGACACGCTTTACTTCGAAGTTTCAGCCAATTCAAATTACAACCGTCCGAAAAGCACCTTGGGCATGGGGTCCAACCAACCTTTCTGGCAGCACACTTTTGACGTAGATGCGTATTACGAATTGCCCTACAAAATTCGACTGGAAACGGATGCAAACTACAACATCCTTACGCAACGTGCCGATGGATACAATTTGAATTATTTGATTTGGAATGTGAGTGTGAGTAAGCGCTTCCTGAAAGGTGAAAATCTCGTATTGCGCTTTACGGCCCATGATATTCTCAATCAAAACACCACCATTTCGCGCAACATCACGACAAACATGATAATCGATTCAAGAACGCAAATTATCAACCGCTACTTCTTGCTCAAACTGACCTACAATTTCAAGAACAAAGCTAAAGAAAGAGATAAAGATGAAACGTTTAACTAGTCTCATGGCCATGCTGCTTCTGGTAGGGGTGGCACAGGCACAATTCATCAATGCCGGCAAAATAACCTACGAACGGAAAACCAATCTGCACAAAAAATTTCCCGATGAAGAAACAAGACGGTGGATTGGCAAAGAAAAATACCGCGTGGATGCCTTTGATTTGTACTTCAACGACACCATGAGTTTTTTTACGGTACAAGAAGCGCCGAATCAGGGTCGTGCGGATTGGGCCACAGTGAAAAACACCCACGTTACTTTCCACAACCAGCAAATGCGTCATAGTTTGTTGAACATTATGGGAGAAGAAGTCGTGGTGATTGATAGCCTAAAAATTCGGGAATTCAAGCGCTTGGGGAAAAAACGCGAGATCGCCGGCTACAAATGTCAAATGGTGCGTTTTGACCAGGACGATTCCACGCGACTTTATGCCTGGTACACCGACGCTATTCTTCCCGGAGTAGGTCCTGAAACCTATCTCGGATTGCCCGGAGCCATTTTGGGATTAGCCACTGAAGACGGTGGCGTGGTCTATTTCGCTACGAAAGTAGAGGCGCTTCAACCTGACTTCAAGACGCTCATTCCCAAATACAAAACCAACAAAGCCCTCACCGAAGAGGAAACCCGAAACATGCTGATTGAAAAAATGAAAGGGTCACCTTGGGCCAGCCGGGTATTGAAAGAACTTTTCATGTGGTAATCTATGCGTATTGATAAGTTTTTGTGGTGTGTGCGTTTGTCCAAAACGCGATCTCTTGCCACTGATTTGGTGAAAAAAGGCAAGGTGCGCATCAACGACTCGGAGATAAAACCTTCCCGTGAAATCAAGACAAACGATGTTATCGCCATCATGCGTCATAATGCCAAATTCGAATACAAAGTTCTGGGGTTTCCGACCTCTCGCTTGGGCGCAAAACTTGTCCAAGATTACATCACTGACATTACCACAACAGAAGAGCGCAATAAATTTGAACTCTATCTCGAATCTCAGAAAATTTACCGCAGCTTTGGTGATGGCAAACCCACAAAAAAAGACCGCAGAGATCTGGACGAATTCTGGGATAACTTTTTGGATTTCTGATTAGTTCAAATCGTTGTTTTTAAATTCCGGTAAGATTTGAATTGTTTCGAGGCTGCTAAGAAACAATTCGGAATTGATTACTTTAGCTGCGTTTCACTGCCAGTGGGTTCATGAGTTTTCTGCATCGCCATCTCTATATTATTGCTTACAGCGGCATGTTTTTGCTCCTGATGGTGGGTCTATTTGTTCATTCTGGATTCACAAATGTCAAGACCACATTCATCTATTTTTACCTGCCTTTGGTTTTGCTGTATGTCCTCTTGAACCGGATGCACTTCCATATTCCGAAGCATGCGTTCAACATCGAACCCGTCATTCCTTACCTGGCCGGTTACAGTGTGATTCTCACAGGAATTCACTTCATTGTGCTGCAAAAGATACCCTTATGGGACGCTTTGCTAGAAAGCCAACAAACAGCAGTGCATGCCACACGACTTGAAATTGCAACACAAACACCTCTTCTTTTAACCTATCTACAAAATTGGAACATCAGAGCACTCGTGCCATTTCTGTTGATTTTCTCATACGGAAACAAACTGCGAAAAACGTTCATACTTCTCGTTGCAATCGGCATTGTGCTTTCACTAGCATTCATGCAAAAAGCGAATGTGTTGTGGATATTCGCCCCGTTGCTTCTCTATTTTATGTTCTCCAAAAAATGGGTCTCACTATGCGTAGGAAGTTTAGGAGTTCTTGCCCTATTGTTTGTTCTGGTATGGTCCACGAATGCCGCCCTTCGCGGAGGAACCAATGACGCATCTGCTGTAGAATTTGACTCAAATACTTCGACGAACACACTGATTTCTCAGAGTCTTGCGCGTAGAATTTTTCTCGTTCCAGGTCACATGGTTGGTGAATGGTATCGCATCATCCCTTCCGAGAAGCCATTTTTGTATGGACGAGACTTCAACTTGTATTGCAAACTTACCGGAAAAAGCCACGAAGACTATTCCAAAACCCTTTACCCATTAATTTACCCCGATTATGCAGCACGAGGATTGACAGGCACTGTAAACGCTGCCCATTTCATGCGCTCATACGCCAATTTCGGACAGCTGGGATTGGTTATCGCTGCTGCGCTTTTGAGTATTTTATTCCTCCTGTTGAACGCACTTTCCCTCGGTAAATACAAAATCATCGCTTGGAGTCTGTTCACATTTCCTTTGTTGATGCTCACCTCTGGATCGTTGATGACGCTAATGATTAGCAGCGGAGGGTGGTTAATACTCGCTTTGGTATGGCTTCAGGTCGCTAATAAAAACCTCACGACATAAAAATCCCTCGGCTGTTGCCAACCGAGGGATCCTAATTTCATTGTATCATTCTAATTCGGTCTCCCTTCTTTACCCGGAGAAGCACCGCCCGATCTTCCTCCTTGTGGTTGGGGTTTTGCTTCTTGAGCAGCACCATTCGCTCTACCTCCCGGTTTTTCAGGTGCGGGTGTCGCATTGGGTTGACCACCACCATTAGGTTTGGTTTCTTTGCTTGGCGTTGATGAACCACCTTGGTTTGAGGGCGCACTATTTGTGCCTTGCGTAGTTCCGGGTGTGGGTTTCGTGTTCACAGGTGTGTTTCTTCCACCAGGCGTGTTCTGTGGCTTAGGCTGCGTGTTTTGAGGCTTCGGCATGTTTTGTCCTTCCTCACACGGACTCATCGGTCTGTTGGCACCGGAGCCATACAATGGTGGCGTGTTCGAAGTGATACAAATCATCCATTGACCGGGAGCACTTGGGTCGTTTTTACTCACTTTGACCTGCAAATTACCACTAAATGAGTAATAATTTCCCGCCTGTACAGCTATCGGAGCACCGTTCACGGTTATGTTACCACCACCACCGCTTGCCAAGAAGTACACGGAAGAAGCAGAACCTTCATAACTGAAATTACTGTTCAAAGACAAATTGTTTCTGTTGATGGTTCCGCTGGGGGTAAGCATGCAGAACTCCCAAGAAGCCGTACCCAAACTGAAGAATGGACCACACGGCGCAGGAACAGAACATTCATTGTTGTAGCTCGTGTTTTCAAAATACGCTCCATAGTTCGGGCCATCAGGGCTGCTGTTGCAACCGGACTTGATATACGCACCAATGATGCATTTACCCGCATTGGAGCCGGTTCCTGATAACGTGCGCGTCTTGCCGAACAAGTTGTTGAATTGTTGTACTGTATTGTCGTGGAACTTTAATACAACGTTGTTCAAAGTCAAGCTGCTGGTGATGGAAATCGTTTTTTGTCCATTCGAGTAGGTCGTTGAAATCGTTGGCATGCAATCATTGCCGCCACCACCAATTTGAGAACTGGAGTTGTCCTCGTCGGTGTTGGTTTCCGCTGAAGCACAAGTACCTAAATAGGCATTGTTCGCAACGAATTCGCCATAACCCGGACCGTCGTTGCTTTGGTTGCAACCTGACTTAATCCAAACACCGATGATGCATTTCTCTGCATTGGCTCCAGAAGGTTGGAAGGTGCCGGACAATCCGTTCAAGTTGTCGAATTTCTGCGTGCTGTTGTCCTGGAACTTCAATACGACATTGCTCAAATCTTTGGTACTACTTACCACAACAGACTTGAAGTTGGGTGCAAATACAGCTCCCACAGATGGCATACAATTCACAGGGTCGTCGGTAGAAAGCGCCTCGTAATAAACCTCACGCGTTTGAACGCTTACCCCTGCACTGTTTTGACCTTTGATTTCGAGTTTGAAAACAGTATTGTTGTTGTCGAAGGTCACAGGAACATTAAACAATACTTTCCCATCGACAACTTGTCCACCGAAGTTCTCCAAAGGAGCACCATTCAACTTCGCAGTCACCTGACTTACACTAGACAAGTTATTGACATGGCCGGTGAACGTAAAGTTAGGATTCTGCGTGTTAAACTGAGGTGTTGTGGGGTTAGTAAATACCACCAATGGACGCACAATAGTAACTGGTTGTGTGTAAACAATCACTTTTGAATCGCTCGATGAACCGTCCGGTGTTGTAGCAGTTATCACCAAATTGTTTTGTCCCGATGTCCAAGTTGCTTCCAGCGTCACCGTGTTGGTTGCCGGGTTATAGACAAAAGGAACATTGCTGTTATTGATTTGCGCAACAATTTGGTTTGGACTGGTCACATGCATTACCTGAGCCGAGACAGTCATGGTCGCTTGCTGCGTATTGAAAGGATTCGCTTCAGGATTCGTGATGTCAACCACAGGAGGATTCACCACCACCGGCTTCTGATAAGTGATTTTCATGGTGAAAGACTCTGAGCCACAAGAGTTCGTAGCAGTTACCAAGAACGTTTTGTTCCCTTCGGTGAGGTTGAGATTCATGTTGAATGCACCGGTAGCCGCGTTGAATGTAAAGTTTACAGGAGTCCCGTTTTTCGTTACCGTGATATCTTGCATGCTGTTCACATTAAGGATGGTTCCGGTAAGATTAAACTCAGGAGAGTAAACCGTAGCACCATCCGCCACATTGCTGGAGAGGTTAATCACAGGTTTGTTACATGCCACGCGAACCACGGTCCACTGGGCAATTCCTTTGCCGCAGTTATTGATGGATTCAAAACGCATCACGTTTGATCCCATCAGCAAGTTTGCATTCGCAGTCAATACTTTGGTTGCCGCATCGAAGGTGAAAGGCGTTGATGTACCGTTCACATAGAACTGAACTTCAGAGGCGTTGGCAATGTGCAGCGTAGTTGCGGTAACAGTGATGCTCGTTTCTTGTGTTTGCACTTGAGCCGCTGGAGCAACCGCAGTAATTACAGGAGCATGACAAGGAGCCGGAGGCAGGTAGTTGAACAAGATCGTAACACGCTCTTTGCCACATGCATTTTTCGCCAAGATTTCAACCACATTGTTTCCTTCATTCAAAGTCACAGTGCCGCTTACCTTTTTGGTGGTCGCGTTGTAATTCCAACCACTTACGGCATCGCCATTCAAGAACACGGTGATCTCGCTTGCTCCGGAGACATTATTCACTGTCGCTTCATAGTTAGCTGAAGCAGCATTCACAACGTTGTTCGGATTTGCAGGCACATTCAATACCACAGTTGGTTTGTTGCACGGTGTTACCAGCGCTTGATAAGTAATTGAAAGGGTTTTGCTATCCACACCTGCAGTGTTTGAAGCAGTCACGGTAAACAAGTTCAATCCGGAAATCAAAGAAGTATGGTAAGTCACCGTACCATTGCTTGGGTTGTACGTCCAAAGATTTCCGGCAACCGTTTGACCATTAAACTTGACCTGTATTTGGCTGCTATTCACAACGTTCGTTACGGTCGCAATCATTTCGTAAGATGGATTATTCACTGTTTGTCCGGCTGCTGCTGGCTGAACAAAAGTAACCACCGGCGGATTTAACTGAGCAGGTTGCTTGTAGTTGATCTGCTGTGCAGCTTGGGCTTGACCTGCGGAGTTGGTGCCTTTCACAACCACTGTGTTCATCCCTGAATTCAAATTGGCCACAAAATTTACCTCATGCGTGGTTGAATTAAATACGAAGTTGGTAATGTTCTGCCCATTCACAGTAACCTGAATACCTGAAGCGGTTTCCACGTTCAACACGGTAGCTTCAACGGCAATAGAACTTTCAATAGCCAAAGCAGGATTGCCCAATGGCTCAGTGATGGTAACAACCGGCGGCATTACCGGATTGTGCGGTGTGTAAACCACCAATGTAGACTCATCATCAAAACCTACATTATTCGTTGCTCTGATTCGGATGTTGTTCGTACCCGGCGTCAAGCCCGTTGTGAACTCAACCATGCCTGATGAAGGATTGAAAGCAAAATTATTCACCTGAACGCCATTCATCCATACTTGCAGCTGCGAGGCATTTTGAACATTTTGTACAACAGCCGAAACTTGCATAGAAGGAATAAATGTTGTCGCAGGATTCGATGCCGGATTAATGTAAGATACTACTGGAGGCAACTGAGGAGCAACCGGAGCATAGATCAGGGTCACGATTTTTGAATCCGTTCCCACGGTATTCATCGCTGTGATTTGAATCGCATTTGCGCCTTGTTGCAATACAGTATTGAATGAAACTGTAGCATTAGATGCGTTGTAGTTAAAGTTATTTGGAGACAAAGTCTGTCCGTTCACCACAACGGTTAAGTTTTGTTTGCCGGTAATATGGAAAACGTTTGCCGTAATCTGTGCATTGGGACTGTCGATTTGCGAAGTCGCGGCCGCAGGGTTGGTAAACTGAACGGTTGGCGGAGGGAGAGTTTGCGGCTGATTGTAGATGATTACAGCTTGTTCGCTATCCATTCCCGCCTGGTTGTTGGCAGTGATAATTACCGTGTTCGAACCTTGAACCAAATTCAGATTGGCAAATAATTGTCCACTTTGCGGATTGAAGTTGAAATTGGTAAATGCCATTCCATTCACCGTCATTTGAATTTGAGAGCGGTTTACCACATTCATGACGTGAGCCTCCAAGTTGTAGAACTGTTGGTTTACAGTTTCTGGAGAGAACATCGGGTTGTCGTAAGTTACCAACGGCGGGAATGACTGAGGCTGCGGTGTTGGTTGAGGAGATGGCTGATTGTATGGCGGCATGAATACCACTACTCTGTTCGCAGTAACTGTTCCACAACTGTTTGCCACAGCAATTTCAATCAAGTTTTGACCCGGATTCAAAAGCACTTGGCTGATGAATTGTCCATTGTTTCTGTTGTAAGAGAAATTAGAGTTATACTGACCATTGATGCGCATCGTGATTTGATTGTTGTTGGTCACATTGCGAATATCAGCGCTCAACATAATCGACTGCGTAGCAACCGTGTGGTGCGTGTTGATCGGGTCAGTGATGGTCAGTGTTGGTGCAAAGCATGGTGCAGGTTGGTTCGTCGTTGCGCTGCCAGATACATTTGCATGCGCATGACCTCTCAAATACCAACGCAGATAAAGGCTGGAATAGTGGTAAATATCGTTGAAGCCCTTAACCACACCGGTGTTTTCTTTTGCCAAACCATCCCACAAATCTGTTCTCGCCCAGGTGGTTTTGTGCTCCAAACCGAAAGTCACGCGAGGTCCGAGTTGATATCCGATACCGAATCCGGCATGCGGCATCCAATTCACATTCAGTCCGTCGCGGCTGCCTTCCATATCGGTTTCAAAGGAGCCATCCAATTCATTGAGTGGATTGGTTTGTGCCAATTCAAAATCGTATTTCGAATCGGTCATGTCGTTGAAATAATTTCCACGCGCATTCCAAAACGTGAATCCCAAACCACCGAAGAGGTACACATCCCAACGCGTTTGCTCGCGCAGACGGTTCAAGTGCATCACCAGTTCCAGATTGGCTTCCGCCTGACCGGTTCTGAAATTTCTCAAAACACCGCTGGAATCTTGGAAATAATTGAGTTCGGGATAATAGTTTCCATTCAGCACATCGTCGTTTTCACTAACGGTGGAAAGACGAGAGTCAATGCCTTGCCAACCACCAATAAGAAAGCGACCGCGGAGGTCAAACACCAAGGGACTGTTCGGGCGGTATCCATAAGAACGGCCCAAAACAAATCCACCCGCACTGCGAAAATCATTTTGAACATCCGTAGTGTGCCAAGTGCCACCATAATTCAAACCAAAAAACCAATTGGAGTGCGTTCCATAGCCGTTGTATCGTGAGGTTTGTGCATGCACAGCACCACCCAAAACAATCGCAAAAATCAAGAGTAACAAACGGTTCATAATTGAAAAAGTTTTAATTGAAATCGCCCAGAGCATAGATTGTGCCAATTCGGACAAAGTCGGCAAAGATAACCAAAGAATCAGCTTTTTAGCTACTTTTGAACTCTGAGAAAAGCTATCCCACATGCGTTCAGCGCTGTTCCTTATTTTCTTCATTTCTTTAGGCGCTGTTCGGGCGCAAATCAGCAACGACAACTGTAACGCTGCAGGCGTATTGTGTCCGGGAATTTTCGAAACGGTCAATAATCTCAACACAACGGTGAACACGTGTTTGTCTTGTCAAGATGATTTCACCGCCTGTTTCACACCGTTGAACACCGCTTGGTTCAGTTTTACAACCTACGCCGGAGGAAATGCGTCGCTGCGCATGCAAAATCTTCAATTCAACCCGAATGTTGACAATTTGAACAATAGTTTCAGCATCGCTATTTTTCAAGCAGACGTGCCGTGTTTCTCTCAATCCTACACGTTATTTGAATGCTTGGCGGACATCAACAGCAACACGACCTTACCACTGTCCGGTTTGCTCCCCAACACCAACTACTATGTTGTGTTTTCAGGCACACAAAATGGCCCCACCGCCAATGCGCCGAGTGAAGTTCAGTTGGATGTTCGCATCACCGGGCAAGCCGTAACGCGCCCTGCAGCTCAAGTGTCCATTGGAGCAAGCCCGACGGAGGTTTGCAAAGGTGCTCCTGTCACCCTGATCGCAGATTTGAATCTTTGTCCCAACAACACCGCCATCGATTGGTACAGAAACAATCAGTTTTGGTTTACCTCATCCATCGGAGCAATCACCATCGATGATGCAGAAAACGGGGATCAATTCTATGCCCAAACTACCTGCTACGACGTGTGTATTGAAACCATCCAAACCAATACCTTGACCCTGGTGGTACATGACTTTATTGTAGATGCCGGAAATGACGTGACCATCCTCCAAGGCGAGGGAACACAGTTGAATGGTTCTACCACAGAAACGAGTTTTTTTTGGTCGCCGCCTGTTGGCTTGACCAACCCGAACATGCTAAACCCCGTTGCATCACCCGAAATTACAACGATGTATTATTTGACTTCGAGCAACGGTATTTGTGAACTCGTGGATAGCGTGACCATCACGGTAATTTCGGACTTGGTCGTACCCAACGTATTCTCACCCAACAACGACGGCATCAATGACGTATGGGAAATTTTGGGTACAGAAAACTACGAAGATGTGTACGTTCAGGTTTATGACCGAAGCGGACAGCGCGTGCTCGAATCCGTTAATTACAACCCGCTGCGCTTTTGGAATGGCACGCATAGAAATAAACCACTGCCCGTAAGCACCTATTTTTATGTCATTGTGTTGGATAGAAATTCCGACAAAGAAAAAGTACTTAAAGGCTCCGTAACGATAATCAATTGAAATACAGAATAGTGATATTTTTTTTGGTGTGTTTTGGGCGAACATTTGCCCAACAACTTGCCCATTACAGCCAACAGCCTTTCATGCAACTGATGATCAATCCGGCTTATGCGGGAAACGCAAAATGCTCCGAAATCCGTAGCGTTCACCGCGCTCAATGGGTGGGAATTGCCGGTGCGCCACAAACCACAGCTGTTGTACTTTCAGGTCGATTAGGTAAACCGACCAACGAGCTCACCGTGTTTCATGGTTTCGCTGTTCGCTTCGAAAATGATAGAATCGGGCCTTTCCAACACAACCGACTGCATGGTGGATACGCCATTCACTTACCTTTCAAAAACGAACACTTTTTTTCATTCGGAACCTACGCAGGATTTGACAACATCACTTTCGACAACAGCAACCTGAGACCCATTCAAGGAGACCCTTTGGTGCAACAATCGCGTTACTCGTTCATGGCTCCAGATCTCAGCTTCGGCTCTAAGTACAATTCTGACAAGTTCTTCCTTGGACTCACGCTCCAAAATTTTGTGCCGCTGCAATACCCGATTGGAGACCAGGCGAAAAGAGTATTTCACGCGAATTTCACAGCAGGGGCTCAATTTCCTATCAAGAAAAGCGGTTGGAATATTTCGCCCATGATGAATATGCGCTTTGCTGCCAGAACGCCGACAGCGATTGACCTCTACGCCTTGTTCGACTATGATCAAGCCTACTACATCGGCTCAGGCTTTAGAAATCAGGAGGCGGTCATGTTTCTTGCTCGAATCCGTATATTAGACTATTTCAAAGTAGGATATTCCTTCGATTGGGTCTATAACAGACTGCGCGGAGGAATGTATCACTCCCACGAAATTTCCTTGAGCATCAGCGCCTGCAAAGCGAGAAAAACAGGAAGAACCATTTGCCCTGTTTTCGAGTAACACAACGTTCAGACTGCTAAAAATTCTTAATTTTCTTATTCATCCAAAGGCGAATTGACAATTTTGTAAAAATACCCAACTATGAGACTTTTCTCTGCTGCTCTTCTCGTTCTCGGCTTAATGATTTTCCATGCCTGTGCCACTTACACGCCATTCACAGAGCCCATGTTGCAGGAATTTAAGCTCGATACCAAGAACATCAAAACCGTACAATTTTACTTATCGGAGGAAATTCTGATGTTTAAAGTAAAATCCAATCAAGAATTCAACAAACAAGGGGATGTTGTTGTAAAATCCGGCGAGGGCATTACGGAAAAAATCAGAATCAAACGCAATGCGCCTTGCCGGGTGGAGAAAATAGACAAAGAGGGTGTTTTCTACGTGCGTTTTGAAGAAGGAAAAGATAAAGTGTTGAAATTCAAAAAACAAGACAACAACAGGTATTACCTACTCACAGAAATCAAAGACAACCGCTATCAGGTGAATTACGGCGGTGAATGGTATTACGTAAACACACCCAGCCTCGTAGCATTCATCATGGTACAAATGAAAACCGAAAAGAATTCGCCCAGCGAAAGGAGTATTGGGGGAAAACTATAGCATCAAGCCCAGTGCAAGCAGTATGGGTGAAGCATCCAAGAAGCGATACACAAAGGGTCTGCTTTTAGAATTGGTGGTTAGGCTGATCAAATAAGCATGAACAAAGGCGCTCAATCCAAAAACGGGCAAGGAACAAGGAATCAAAAAAACAAGAATTACATGCGCAATCAATATCAAAACCAAACTCATGACCCTGGCTCTTGATGCGCCAAAAACCTGTGGAATCGTTCTTCGAGACCATGCATCCTGGCGCATATCCCTGATGTCGAAAGGTATGCTTAAACCGAAAAAATAGAGAAAAAACGCCAATACAACGGGCCAGTGCAACTGATCATAGCCCGTAGGAATCCATACACAGATAATTGTCCATATCCCGGCGACCAGTAGCGACTTGGCATGCGGCAAATCAATCAGCGCCAATTTTACACCCCGAATCTTAAACCAGCGAAATCGATAAGAAAGGGTCAAAAACAATAAGAAACCAAGAAACAACATTTGACTCATGATGAATTCCTGAAAAAACAGCATTACGATGGCGGTAATACCCGAAACTGCAGCAAGGACAAGGTGTAATGGAACGAAATAAAGGTCAGGCACTTGACGCCAATTTACAGCTCCTTGCACACGACGAAACAACGAAACAACGCGCAGCAAATTGTAAATCGACCATGTTCCAAAAAACACAAAAGCAGCATAAACCACTGACGTCGTCATGCCCACCAAGGTACCATGCACCCATGCCAGAAAAGCCGCCGAAATAGCAGTTTCCACATAGCAACGCGGCAAAAAAAGAGAAATCACTCGTGCTCTCATGGATTCATTGCAGGAAGCAGTAAGTACAAAGTTAATCGTCGATTTGTTCGTGTGTCTGCGCATTATCACGCATTCAAACTTTCTGGTTTCGTCGTGCGATGCCGATTCAGATTTTGTGCATCCAATGTATTACGAAAACAAGAAAATCAATTGCGTCTGTCTAATCCCCAAAGTAGTTTGTCGCGAATGGTGTCAAAAAACGACGATTTGTTAAACTTTACGGTGTGAATCGTGAAAGGAGCTTTGCGCACCATGATCTCCGTCGAGTCGTTGATTTGTTCAAAACGGGAATCAAGCGTCAGTAAATGCGAATAGTCGCGGTCATTCACCCGAATGCGAATATCCAAATTGTCTTGAATGATGATGGGTCGCACATTGAGGTTGTGGGGAGAAATCGGCGTAATCACAAAAACGGGCGTTTCCGGGCTGACAATAGGTCCGCCGCAACTGAGCGAATAACCCGTTGATCCCGTGGGAGTCGCAATAATTAATCCATCAGCCCAATAGGTGTTCAAATACTCTTTTCCCACATATACTTCGACAGAAATCATCGAAGCCGAGTCCTTTTTGTGGATGGCCAATTCGTTCAGGGCAAAATTGTTTTGACCGAAAAAACCTTGTCTGGAATCAACTTGAATCAAAGTGCGAACGTTGGTTTGGTATTTCTTGAGTACCAACAACTCGACGGCATCGCGTATTTTTTCTTTGTTAACATTGGCCAAAAAGCCCAAGCGACCCATGTTAATACCCAGAATCGGAATTTGACTGTCGCGCACGTAAAGAACTGTTTTCAAGAAAGTGCCGTCACCACCAATGCTCAACACCAAATCTGCGCATGCTTTCAAGGACTCAGTGTCCCTAAATGTCGGCGCATGCGCGAGTTGGGGAAAATGCTCAATTAACGATTGTGCATATTCCTCCTCAAAGGCAGGAGTCACCTGATTGTGTTCAAATGCCTCAAAAAGCAATGCCAAATGCTCAAAATATTGCTCCTTGACGGAGGAAAAAACCAAACCGATGCGCATGACTATATGTTTATGAATTTCATCAATTCATCATAGCGTCGCTGCAAATCGTCGTAGAAGGAATCTTTGTGGAATGTACCCACAATGGTGTATTTGAATCGCTCAAACGTAGGAATGATTCGCGACAGGTCATTCTGGTTGATCTTCAAGGTTACCTCAATCATCGCAGAATTCGGTGAAGAAGTAATGAATGCGCTGAGTAACCGGGCATTATTGGTTTCCACACACTGCGCGATATGCGCCAGGGAATAGTCGCGCTCACTTACTTCAATCACCAAAACTGAACCTTGGTCTGAGAAGCCGGCCATGGTTGCAATGTAAGACATCACATCAATCAATGCTGCACTGCCCATATAAACCTCGGACTCATTCAACACCGGCAATATAGTGCACTTGGTTTCAGAGAACAAACGCATCATGTCGTACAAGTGATTGTTCTCGAACACGTAAGGTCTTGGCAACACATCAAACAACTCGTCGAGAGATTTCGATGTATCTGTTTTGTCCAGGATATCCGATTCGGAAACGATTCCTACAAAATTATTCTGCTTGATTACAGGCAAATGAGAAACGCGGAACTCGTCCATCCAACGTAGCGCTTTATCGCCGCTGTCGGTATGGAGAAGCGGTGGAATGTAATCGGAAATGAGGTCTGAAGCTTTCATGAGTTGCGCGTATTAATTCTACATTTGCAAGCAGCAAAAATAACTCCATAATGACTAAACTGAGTGTTAATATAAATAAAATTGCAACCCTTCGAAATGCGCGTGGTGGCGATGTGCCCAACGTCGTTCAAGTGGCGAAAGACTGCGAACGTTTTGGTGCAGACGGGATTACCATCCACCCGAGGCCCGACGAACGCCACATCACCACCCGAGACGTGTATGAACTGGCAGATGCAGTAACCACAGAATTTAACATTGAAGGATACCCGGACGAGCGCTACCTCCGTTTGCTCAAAGAAGTAAAACCACATCAAGCCACACTCGTTCCTGACCCGCCGCATGTGCTCACCTCCAACGCCGGATGGGACACGAAAAAGCATTTGGAGGAATTAAAATCTTTGATTGGAACAATAAAATCTATGGGCATTCGCACTTCGATTTTCGTAGACACCAATCCAGTCAATATCGAATATGCCGCCCAAACCGGGGTGGACCGCATCGAATTCTACACCGGACCTTATGCCCATGATTATCTTCAAGACCGTCAGAAAGCCCTTGCTGATTATGTACGTGCCGCTAAGCTGGCCGAGGAACTGGGATTGGGAATCAATGCAGGTCATGATTTGAGTACGGAGAACTTGGCCTACTTCAAACAAAACATCCCAAACCTGCTCGAGGTATCCATCGGACATGCACTTATTTCAGACGCTTTATACTGGGGCTTGGAAAATACCATTCAACTGTACAAGCGTTGCCTACTCTAATGGGAATTCACGTCATAAAAAAAGCCCCGAGATGAGTTTCTTCTCGGGGCTTTTGGCTTGTATTAATCTTTTGGTTTATCCCAACTTGAATACAATTGGAATAACCACATTCGTTCTTACAGGACGTCCACGTTGTTTACCGGGAGACCAGCTTGGCATCATTCTAACCACGCGAATCGCTTCTTTGTCCAATTCAGGAGTCACACTTCTTGCGATACTCACGTTGCTGATGCTTCCGTCTTTTTCAACTACGAATCGTACATACACTTTACCCTGATCCCCCATTTGGATAGACATCTCGGGATATTTGATGTTTGATTTGATGAACTTTTGCATTTCTGCTTCACCGCCCGGGTAAGCAGGCTCATCTTCTACCACGTCGAAGATTTCCTCTTGCACAGGTGCCGGAGGAGCGGTTGACGGTGGTGGTGGAGGCGTGTCAGGTGGAGCAATCGATACTTTGGTTTGCTCTTCTTCTTTCTCACTTTCCTTCACCTCATCCGATGGCGGTGGAGGAACTTCAGGTGTGTCCGGTGGTGGAGGCGTATCCTCCGGTGGCGGAACATCTTCAATTTCAGTAGGGTCGAAGGCGATATCCTTTTTGTTATCACCTGCGTCATCACCTTTTTTCTCGATTTTACCCGAACTGTAGGTAAAAGCCATGAAGATGATGGATGCCGTAAAAAACAAGCCTACCAAAGTGAAAGGTAGTCTGGTTCTCTCAGCGTCTACATGGGGGTTTTTCTTAATTTCCATCTTTAAAAATTGTGTGCTAAATTAAAACTAATTTCTTTGAACGGCAGTTGTCTTGAAGTTTTCGAAAACAAAATAACTTGTCAAACCGAGCATCACGCCTAAAATGTTGGCAAGAATATCCCGTAAATCAAAACTTCTACCCAATCCCATCCACTCCTGAAACGCCTCAAGAATTATACCATAAACAATCAAAATGAGTAGCACAGAGACTACTTTTTTCGACCTAATTTTTGGTTTTGTAGCAAGCAGCCAAAAAAAAGCGTTCAAGCCGTGCATTCCGATGTGCACCAACTTGTCGCTGTGCTCCCAAAATTGAATTTCGTCGGGGTGGGTCTTGAAAGGATACAGACTCAGAAAAAGCACGGTGCATGTCCAAGCCGAAGCCAATACCTTAAATAACATCAAATTTAAGACACCAAGTCAGCATAGGCAGAAGCATCCAAAAGTTCCTCCAATTCGGCAGGATTGGAAAGTTTGATTTTGATCATCCAACCAGAACCATAAGGATCGTTATTCACCGCTTCAGGATTGCCTTCAAGTTCGTCGTTGAACTCTAAAATCTCACCGCTCACAGGCATGAACAAATCAGAAACTGTTTTTACTGCTTCTACGGAACCAAAAACCTCCTCTTTATCCAAGTTTTCGCCAACCGTTTCAATTTCTACATAAACAATGTCACCCAATTCTCCTTGAGCGAAATCGGTAATACCTACGGTAGCTACATCACCTTCAACGCGAATCCACTCGTGGTCTTTGGTGTACTTCAAATCTGCCGGAATATTCATAGTGCTTTATAATTTTAGTGCGCAAAAGTAGGTATTTTCTTGTGTTGGGATGAGTGGTAAATGATAAATCATCTCGGAAATTTACGAGAGTAGATCGGTCGCCGGATGTGAAATTGGATTATTCCTGAATATCGCTTTTTCGCCAACCCAAGCGCTTGAACACCAGCATGGCAAAGATGTAAGACAGGCCAAAAGTTAATAAGGCCGCTGAACTGTAGTGCAAAGGAGAATAACCTGTTTTGGCAAGGTAAACCAATATGTTTAAACTCACAAACAAGGAGAAAACAAAACGGTAAAACGGTTTATGACCCATGAACGGTGCTTGAAAATCAGGCGAAAAGTAGAAAACATTCAAGAAATATCAAAGCAATTGCCAATCAAAATGTGAGCAGATACTTTAAATATTCAATTACGGCATGCTCTGAAGGCGTTTCCAAGATTGTCGATGTTATCCCTTTTTCTGCAAGAAAATGATGTGTTGTTTGTCCGAAAGCGGCTACTTGTTGCGACTCAGATATGGTGTTGCACGCCAAATAAGCACGCGCATTCGAGGGACTTGAAAAAATTAATACATCATACGCATCAGGGGCCAGTAATGAAAGTTCGATGGTTTGATAAACCACAACCTCCAGTATTTGCGCTGCTTTAAGTTTGCGTTGAATACTTTTGTTAGACAAGTTGGAAATCGGGAATAGAACTATGCTCTCCCCTGCCCAACGCTGAAATTCTTCGGATACCAGATCCGGATGACCGCCGTTTGAACCAAAAAAATGAACGATGTAACCTAATTTTTGGAGATGCAACTTTGTCGATTCACCTATACAAGCAATAGACACATTGGACTTGATTTGTGCCTTGTCCAAAAAATAGTCAACAGCGCGCGGAGAGGTAAAAAAAACGACATCAAAAGATTTTTCAGGCAAACTAAAATCGAGCGCCTCAAAGGCAATGAGCGACTGTGCTGTCAATTGAATATTTCGCTCGGCACAGAACTTTGCGAGCGCCACAGCCTGATCCGCATTTCTGGAATAAAAAACGTGCATCAATGCGCAAGCAAGGTGTTAACGATGTTTTGTACTTCCTCCTCGGTATTCGGGAAATCGAATTCAAATTTCTTCGCCGGCTTGCTGTTGTCCTTGGTAAAACTCACGTGAAGCTCAGATTCATTCGGACAAAAAGCCCCAAGTGGTAATTGGCAGCCGCCTTGTAGTCGATTCAAAACCTTGCGCTCCACGGCAATTTTGTTTTTGACCTCAGGTTGATTCAAGCGGCCCACAATGTGCATGAGTTCGACGTCGGATTCACGAATTTGTAAAGCCAAAACACCCTGTGCAGGACAAGGCACGAAAACCGTTGGGTCGAACTCCACGACATGAAATTCAGACAAATTGATATCCAGACGCTGCACCCCGGCACGCGCCAAAAGTATTGCATCGTACTGACCATCACGCAATTTTTGGATACGCGTGGGCACGTTGCCCCGCAAATCTGCAACCTGAATATGCTCAAACAAACGAAGCAACTGTGTTCTTCTTCTCGCCGACGAGGTACCGACGCTGGCATTGGCTTTCAACTGATAAGGCATTGAAGCATCGTAAGCGCTGCGGTGAATCAACATAATGTCGGCCGGATTCTCTCTTTCAGACACAGCAGCCACAACCAATCCATCAGGTGAGGTGGTTTCCAAATCTTTGTGCGAGTGAACTGCCAAATCTATATTACCATCCAACAAGGCAGCCTCGATTTCTTTGGTGAAAAAGCCCTTGCCTTCCATTTTGTCAAAACTCAAGTGCTGAATTTGATCGCCTTGTGTTTTGATGATTTTGAGACTCACCTCACAACCCATGGCTTCAAGTTGATTTTTCACATGGTGTGCTTGCCACAATGCCAAGTCACTGCCGCGTGAGCCAATTACAATACTTTTCATACGTTTTTGCTTGAAGTCTTATTGTTGAACCAAAATCTCTTTGGCCATTTTCATCGGTACGGACAAATATTTTTTCTCCATGAAGTCCATCATCTTTGCCACGAGCGCTGCCGACTCAGCGTCCAGCTTTTCCAAATCCTTGGCAAATACGGCCTGCGTGGTTTGGCGAATTTCCTTCACTTTTTCAGGCACTGCGCGCATGGCCAGTTCAACCTGACGGCTTTTGTAAATCTTGTTGAATTCAGCCAAGGCATCGTCCAAAAGCTGTTGCACATGATGCACCTCTTGAATTCTGCGCTGCAAATTGATTTCAGAAATTTCTTTCAAATCAGAAACCGTGATGTGTTTTACCGGATACTTTTCAAAAATTACAGCCTCAGTATCAAATGGAATGGCCAAATCGACGATGATTTTCTTATTGGTTTCTCCTTGAAGCAATTGCTGATAAATAGCCTCCGTAATCACAGGGTCCTCAGCTCCTGTACAAGTTATCAAGATGTCAAATCCTTTGTTGTAGGTTGTCAAGTCTTGCAAGCCATAAGCCGTTCCACCGATTTCGTCGGCCAACATGTGGGCATTTTCCAAAGTTCTGTTAAAAACCGCGAAATTGTTGAAGCCATGTTTGAGCAAAAACTTGCTGAAGGTTGTGTTCGTACTGCCGGCGCCCACAATCAAAATGCGTGAATTCAGGCTCGCGTTGGTTTCTTTCAAACGGGAATAAGCCAGCGAAACGATAGAGACAGGGTTTGTCGCAATTGCGGTATGGGTGTACACCTTTTTAGCTGTTTCGATGGTGTGTCGCAACAGGATACGGATGGTATCTCCGGTCAAACCCATGGAACGATTATTTTCAAAAGCCGAGCGGACTTGCGTAATGATTTCGCGCTCACCAACCACCATGGAGTCGATGGAAGTGGCAACACGCAAAATGTGTGCAACCGCCTCCGCGCCCTCATACAATTCGGCTCCTTGAACCAGAACCGCTTTGCTTTCGTCGTTCAACTCAGGATAAAGCGCGCTCAAGAAAAACAACACATAGTTTTTGTCCACCAATTCTTGAGTAACGAGGATAAATTCTACGCGGTTGCAAGTGGAGAGGAACATCAATTCCTCGATTTTCATCTTTTGCTTTAAAGCGGACAAGCGCTCAGACACTTGCTCATCGCTGATATGCAGCACACCTATCTGGCTGACCTCTAGGTTTTTGTGTGTAAAAGCGATTACTTTGATGTTATTCATCTTGTGCGGAAAGACTGAATTCGGCCACAAAAATCGCTATTTTGCCTGCTTGCTCTGTCATACAATTGTCAGAACCACTAATTTAAAATGAGTTTAAATACCGCATTTGTGGTAGGAAAACTGGGGCTTCGGGCGCTTCAAAAAGCGCTTGCCAGGACTTAGTCAATTACAATGTTGCGGTAGAGCACACGCGACTTGCACTTGTTCTTCACGGTCAGTTTGACCAAATATTTTCCTTTGGCCATACGGATAGATGGATTCAACTCTCTGGATACCACACCGTTGCCAAAATCCCATTCCACCTCTGTGTAGCCTTCCGAGCGATTCTCAAAACGCACCTGATTTCCTTTGATTACCACGTCAAAAGCTGGATACAAAAAGGTGTTGTTGTAAGCCAGGCGCCATTGGTTCAAATTGTTCAACACCGTTTGTGAGGCCGTGAGTTGAATCATCTCAACCGTGTAAGGGTCTAAACCTGCGTAATACTTCGAGCCATAGGGAGAATCTCCAAAAATGGCCGCATAAAAAGTAGAAGCCGACAAGTAAGACCCGAGAGGACTGGGGTGAAAATTGTCGGGGTCATACAACTCCAACGCCGGGTAGCTTTTTCTTACCTGACTCCACACGGCGCCCACCGGAGAAACTTGAGCGCCAAGCAGATCCGTGTAGCGCATATACGTGTTGGTGATGCGCGTCTGCATGGTCTCATACGTGTTGATTTCAGACCATTGGCTGTTGCCATTTTTATAGCCCCAGGTCATGTAGAGCATGATTTGCGTGCATTCAGCATTTTCGCGAATGCTATCGGCCAACTGTCGGAAGAAAGGCAGAGAAATCTTCTCCGTTTTAGAGTCCGGTTGGGCCGGGGTATTGCTCAACTCTTGTAGAATCACGTAGTCCCACTTGCGGGATTTGATGGTTGCGTAAGTAATATCCTGTTTGCTGTGCCAATCCAAAGATTTACCCCCCTCAGTAACGCGTTCCACATGCACCGTCTTGCCTTTGCTTTTGGCAATCTCACGGAAGGTGATTGGCATGTCATTCATGAAAGTGAAACTGTTACCAATAAACAAAACGCTGACCGTATCTTGTGCCATAACCCATTGATGAACAGTGAAAAAGGATAATGCTAGAAGGAAGTTTCTCATACAGTTTCGGTAACTAAAAGGTGGGCAAAATTAGTAGTTATTACGACGTCATGTGCTCAGGGCAAAATTTATGCCGATAGAACTCAAAGTTCGGTCATTTCCTTGTATTGATAAACCTTGAATTTTTCGATTTGGCTCTTTGATGCTTGCACCATTGCACGTGCGACAACTTTCGCCTCAACTGCTTTATATTTGAACGGAATCAAGAAATTGAACAGAGGCATTATGACGCGGGCCAGTCCTTCCCCAAAGCGTTTTTCCTGGCGCTTGCCCAACAACAAAGAAGGTTGAAAAACACCTCGAATTTTGATTTTTCGCTGATTCAGTTCGTCCTCAACTTCACCCTTTATTTTCAAGTAGAAGTTTTTCGATTTTGAATCTGCACCAATGGAAGAGACAAGCATGAATCGATCAACGCGATTTTCTTCTGCGAAAAACAACGCCACAACGGGAATATCGAAGTCTATTTTCCTGTAGGCATCCAAATCAGGGGTTTTGCTTCGGGTTGTTCCCACAGCACAGAAAACCACATCAACATTTTCAAAGTAAACCTTCCAGCTGTTCGGTCGCTGAAAATCAACAATTTTCTGTTCGATTTTTTCCGATTTGATGTGGAGTTCTTTTCTCAACAACAAGGTGATTTTCGAAAAATTTGGGTCGTTAATCAACTGTTCGACCAATTGGGAACCAATCAATCCGGATGCACCGAGAACAAGCGCGTGGTTATTTTGCATGATAAATGTGAGTTGTTAATCTTCTTTTTCCGGAACAAAAATCAAGGTGGAAAGTTGTTTTTCGTTGTAAACTTCATTGGCGATGTCCATCAAATCCGTGGTAGTAAGGGCGTCAATTTTCGCGTACAGTTCTTTGGTGGTTTCTATTTTGTCGAAGAACAAAACACTCTTTCCCAAGCCAATCATGAGGTTGGCATTACTTTCTCCTGCCAAAGCCAAGTGCCCTTTCAATTGCTCTTTGGCCATGGAAAACTGAATTCTTCCCATCGGCACATTTTTCAACTTGTCCAGTTCCTTGTAAATGAGTCCAAGTGCCTTATTCACCCATTTTTGATCCGTTCCGAAATAAATGCTGTGATAGCCTGTATCGATAAACGGAGAGAAGTTAGACTCCACGCTGTAAGCGATGCCGTGTTTTTCGCGAATCGCTAGTGACAACCGTGAATTCAACGCGGTTCCGCCAATGATGTTTGTCAAAAAAGCCATGCCCAGGCGTTTTTCGTGGTGGATGTCGTAGGCCAGTCCGCCCAAAACCACATGCGATTGATAATTGGAATAACTCACTTTGCGCTCCGAAGCTGAGTAGCTCGTAAATGCCTTAGGTTGTATGGTGTTTCCCTGATTGGTGAAATCCACGAAATATTTGGATGCCGCCTCCACAATGCGCTTTAAAGTATAAGGCCCAACCACTGAAAGCACCATGTTTTCAGGGAAGTAATGTTTTTTTGTGAAATTCAGTAAGTCCTCGCGGCGAAATGACTCCACGGTTTTTTTGGTGCCCAAAATGTTGTTTCCAAGCGGGTGGTTGGCGAAAATTTGCGCTTCGAATTCATCAAAAATATGCTCACTCGGGTTGTCCATGTAGGAATTGATCTCATCGATGACCACATCCTTTTCCTTTTCAATTTCTTTCTCCGGAAAGGTAGAATTCATGATGATATCGGCCAGCAGCTCCATGCCTCTGTTGATATAACGCTTAGTGAAAGAGGCGTAAACACACATTTCTTCTTTACTGGTGAAAGCGTTCAATTCTCCGCCAACAGCGTCCAAACGACTCAAAATATGGAATGCTCTGCGCTTTTTTGTTCCTTTAAAAATGGAATGTTCAAGGAAATGCGCCAAACCCACCTCATGCGCTTCTTCAAAACGCGAGCCTGCCATGACCGTAATACCAATATGGGCCACCTCACTTTTCACAGGAAGGTGCACGATGCGCAAACCATTAGGTAGGGTAAAAAACTCAGGACTTTTTTCCTTCATGTTTAAGGGTTCTTTCTAAATACACGCCAAACATCGGTGTCGGCGTGAGTTTTTTCAAAGCAAATTCTGTCGTGCAAACGATTGGGGCGACCTTGCCAAAATTCATAAAACGAAGGATACACCACAAATCCACCCCAAAATTCCGGGCGGGGAATGGTTCCGCCAAATTCTTTTTCTACCAGCTCGGCCTTCAAAACCAAGGCACTGCGGTCTTCAATTACAGCACTCTGTTCGGAAGCCCATGCGCCAATTTGACTGGCACGTGGTCGCGATTCAAAATATTTGTCGCTGAGGACAGCGGGGGCCTTTACGGCTTTTCCACAAATGCGTACTTGTCGTTCCAAATTTGGCCAAAAGAAATGCAATGCCACATTGGGGTTTCCCGAGATTTCTTGTGCTTTTTGGCTGTTGTAATTGGTGTAAAACACCAAGCCTTGCTCATAGAATTCTTTCAAATAAACAATGCGCGAACTCGGTTGCATGGTTTTTTTGTCCACTGTAGCCACACTCATGGCGTTGGGTTCAACAGCACCGGATTGCACGGCTTCTTCAAACCAAACACAAAAGAAATCGTAGGGGTTGATACCTTCAGGAACAATGTCCAGAGCACCGTTGATAAAATCGCGGTGGTCGTCTCTAAGGGATTTTAATAAGTCACTCATAGTCGTTCGATTTTAGTTCAACTTCATTTATAGTTTAAGGTCACGTATGTCTGTGCCAACAAGATGAATCGCATGGATTCCTGCTTTTCGGGCACCTTCAACGTGTTGTATGGAATCGTCAACAAATAAAGTCTCTTCAGGGTTTAAATTGTTTTCTTTCAACAGCGCTTCAAAACTCTCCGGGTGTGGCTTTCGCTTGCCAAAAATGTGCGAGTAATAAGCCTTGATGAACAAATCATCCAAGGAATATTTGCCAATTTTTTCTTGAAAAGTACGGTCGAAATGTGCTTTGTGAATGGCGTTGGTGTTGCTAAATAAATACAAATTGTAGCGCGATTGCAATTCGAGAATGAAATCAATTCTGTCTTTTTTCCAAGGCAATAACAGGGCATTCCACGCGTCAATTATTTGCTGGTCTGAAACCGTTTCGGGCAAATATTTTTTCATGGCAGCCACAAACTCATCCTCGTTCATTTGTCCAATTTCCAAGGCGTCAAAAATTCCGCTTTGCTTGGCTTGTGTGTAGTGCTGATCAAAGTCCTCAAATCCTAATGCGATGAACGCATCCACCGTTTTTTGGTAGTCGATATCGAGAATCACGCCGCCGAGGTCGAAAAAGATGTTTTTGTATGGCATTTGTCAAAAAATTCCCCAAACTTACGCGTATCCTAGTTACTGAGAAGAAAGTTCTGTCTTTTTTCAAGCACAAATTGTCGTTAAAAGTGCGCTGTGATGAGCTCGCGTTTCGATTCAATTGATTTCTCGAAGAGATAAACTTTCTAATATTCCGACTTGTTTTACGTCGACCAAAGTCCAAATTGGCGGCTAAAACAAATACCTGTGTTGATGTAGAATTTACTAAACTCGAAACACTCGCCTCCATTGCTGAACTAAAGGTGTTGCTATTGGAAAAACCTCCGGAAACATCAATACCTAAATTTATTTTCTCCAGTTTCGGAAATTTCATTTTCACATCTGCATTTACTTCATATTCAGTAGTGCTCGTCGTACCTTGACTCATCGAACTCGAAGCTTCTTGATTCACGATGATTTGAAGTTCATTGGCACTGCTTTCTGAAATAGTATCCAAAACGCTCGAAGCCTCTCTTTTTGTTGCTTCGTTACGTTCCCAATTGCGGATGGTGATGGTAGTTTTTTCGCCAGGTAGTAAACTAAAAGTTTCCAAAGTTTGACCAGCGCCATAATCACCGAGATAAGAGCATGATTTTAATTTTAGAGTTAGAATTATTTCAGGAGTGAGCTGAATTGGTTTTGGCACATATACTACTTTCACCGTACCGACAATATTTCTCTCGAGCACAGGTTTGAAACCTTTGGTGATTTTATCAGCAATTTCGCTAACGCCAACACCAGCTATTGAAGGTTCCATCACAACTTTCTCAATTTCCAGATTCAATTTGTCAATTTGTCTGGCTTCTTTGGTGATTTGCATTCGTTCTAATGATTTATGGTCTCGATTCATTCGAATTACACCATCTTTCATTAAAACATCTCGGTTTCCAAAAATTGGGTTTTTCACGGCAAATTGCATTTCATCCAAAAGACGGCTAACAATTTCTTCTTTGGTTAATCTATCAACCTGATCCCAAAAGTTATTAGCTGGAGGTGCAATTGTTCCGAAATAACTTACTGGAATTCCAATACCCATGGACACATCAATTTGATAACACGCAGATTGGGGTAAATTGTAGTTCAGGATACTGGCTTTTCCGCCTTCTTCTAACTGAACAAATGGGTCTTTGGGCAGACACGAGGGGCGGGGTGAGAATACTCGTCATAAATTTAATTTTTGATAAATTTAGAATAGAAACTTGGATTGGTCAAATTTATTTCACGAAAAGCAGAATTTCACCACTAGATTCAAAATTCAGCTTATATACAAAATTATAGCGCATGAAATTGACTATAAACTAGTTTTATCACATTCGTTTCGAACTTCATGCGTCATATCTCCTTTACAGAGCGTTGCAGGTTTAGACGGGGTTATCAGCTCAGATTCTCAACGAGAATTAGTCTGAAAAATAAAAGATATCTGACCAAAGCATTTTCCTTGGCTTATATTGAAAAAGACTTGCTTTGAAAATCTAAATCCCCAATTCCTTTTTCTGCTCTGAAGTTAATGGTGCCGGAGCATCAATCATCACGTCGCGACCGCGGTTGTTTTTCGGGAAAGCGATAAATTCACGGATAGATTCAGCTCCGCTCATGGTCGCCACCAAACGATCCAGACCAAATGCAATTCCTCCGTGTGGCGGTGCACCATACTCAAAGGCATTCATCAAAAATCCGAATTGTGCTTGTGCTTCTTCTTCGGAGAAACCGAGTAGTTCAAACATACGGGCTTGTAGATCTTTATCGTGAATACGAATTGAGCCTCCACCCAATTCCACACCGTTCATGGCTAGGTCGTAAGCATTGGCCCTTACTGCACCTGGATCCGTTTTAATCAATTCAAAGTCTTCCGGTTTTGGCGAAGTAAACGGGTGGTGCATCGCATGCCACCGTTGAGAATCTTCATCCCATTCGAGTAGTGGAAAATCCAACACCCACAAAGGTTTAAACACCTCTGGATTGCGCAAACCTAACTCAGCGGCTAGGTGCAAACGCAATTCGTTCATTTGTTTTCTTGTGGCCTGCAAGTCGCCTGAAAGTACCAACATCAAATCGCCGGCTCTGGCCCCTGAGCGTTCGCCCCAAGTTTTTAAGGTTGCTTCATCATAGAATTTATCAACGGACGATTTCACCGAACCATCCAAGTTGAATTTCACATACACCAAACCTTTAGCTCCGATTTGCGGGCGTTTTACCCAATCGGTCAATGCATCTAATTGTTTTCTGGTAAATTCAGAACATCCCGGCGCAGCAATACCAATAATCGTTTCAGCCTGGTCGAAAATAGGGAATCCTTTGCCCTGGGCCAAATCATTGAGGTAGCTGAATTCCATTCCAAAACGGATATCCGGTTTGTCTGAACCATAGCGTTCCATAGCCTCGGCATAAGTCATTCGTGGGAAATCACCCAAATCAATACCTTTCACCTGTTTGAAAAGTTGCTTGATTAAGCCCTCAAAGGTGTTCAAAATATCTTCTTGTTCGACGAAGGCCATTTCGCAGTCGATTTGCGTAAACTCCGGCTGGCGGTCTGCACGTAAATCTTCGTCGCGGAAACATTTCACAATCTGATAATAGCGATCCAATCCGGCCACCATCAACAATTGCTTGAATGTTTGTGGAGACTGTGGTAAAGCATAAAATTCGCCTTCATTCATTCGACTAGGCACCACGAAATCGCGCGCTCCCTCAGGTGTGGATTTGATTAGAAATGGGGTTTCTACGTCCACAAAATTCTGCGAATCCATGTATTTTCTGGTTTCCAAAGCCACCTTGTTGCGCAGCATGATGTTTTTCTGAATCGGACTTCTTCTCAAGTCCAAATAACGGAATTGAGCACGAATTTCCTCACCGCCATCTGTTTCATCCTCAATGGTGAAAGGAGGCGTTTTGGCTTGATTCAACACCGTCAATTCTGTTACTTTGATTTCAATTTCACCTGTTGGAATGTTTTTATTTTTACTGGAACGTTCAACCACAACACCTGTAGCTTGAACTACAAATTCGCGGCCGAGTGTTCGGGCTTGCAAACACAATTCAGGATTCTCCTCCATGTTGAACGACAATTGCGTGATGCCATAACGGTCGCGCAAATCAACAAACGTTAAGCCGCCCAAATCTCTATTTCTCTGAATCCATCCGGCTAATGTTACCGTTGTGCCGGCGTTTTCCAACCTCAGTTCACCGCAAGTATGTGTTCTATACATGATATTCCCAATTGAGGCTGCAAAGGTAATGTATTCAACGTAATGCAAAGCCGAGCAACACCGTATTAAGATAAGCTATTTCAGTCATTCCGAATCAAAAGTGCTGAAATTCCAAAGTGTCATTTCTTTAGCGTTCAAAAGTTTTTTTACTTCACGCAAACCTTAAACTTTGTTGAAACGTCTTGTCAAAAAAAGGAGGTGTTGTTCACTTTCGCCTTGTATTTCATTATTTTTGCGCATCAAATTTCGATTATGACAGAGGAAATTCAAATGGTTTTGGAAGAATTGCAGAAGGCCAATGAGAAATCGCTAAACCACTTAAAGTCTGAATTAGAAAAAATTAGAGCCGGCAAAGCCACGCCATCGATGTTGGACAGCGTGATGGTAGAATATTACGGTGCCATGACACCCATCAACCAAGTGGCAAACGTCACCACCACAGATGCCCGAACTATCACTGTTCAACCTTGGGAGCGCAAAATGTTGGACGAAATCGCCAAAGGCATCATCAATTCCAACCTGGGATTTTCTCCTCAAAATAATGGTGAAGTATTGATTATCAATGTACCTGCCCTCACTGAAGAGCGCAGAAAAGACTTGGTAAAAAAGTCAAAAGCCGAAGGCGAGAGTGCCAAAGTAGCCATTCGCAACAACCGCAAAGACGGTATGGATATGCTTAAAGATTTGAAAAACGACGGCATGCCGGAAGATTTGATCAAAGTAGGTGAAACCAAAGTGGAAGACATCACCAAGACTTACGTCGCCAAAATTGATGATATCATCGTCTTGAAAGAGGCGGATATCATGAAAGTATAATTCGTGCCATGTCCATAGAAGTTGTTGATTTAAAAAAGTACTACGGTGAGCAAGCCGCAGTGGGAGGCATTTCATTCAAGATCAATACGGGAGAAATTGTAGGGTTTCTCGGGCCCAACGGTGCCGGCAAGTCAACAACGATGAAAATACTCACGGGCTTTTTGCCTGCAACTTCAGGAAGTGCAAAAGTGTGCGGTTTTGATGTGGAGGAAAACTCCATAGAAACCCGCAAGCGCATTGGTTATTTGCCGGAACACAATCCCTTGTACCTAGACATGTATGTGCGTGAATACCTGCAATTTGTCGGTGGGGTTTACAAAATACCAAATCTGAAAGCGCGCGTTGAAGAAATGATCAGTTTAGTAGGCTTAGAACGCGAGCGCAACAAAAAAATCGGTGCGCTTTCAAAAGGATACAGACAGCGCGTGGGTTTGGCTCAGGCCATCATCCACAACCCGGAAGTGTTGATTTTGGACGAACCAACTTCAGGACTGGATCCCAACCAGTTGATTGAAATTCGCGACCTCATCAAAGAAATTGGAAAGACCAAAACGGTGATGCTGTCCACCCACATCATGCAAGAGGTGGAGGCGATTTGCGACCGCGTGATCATCATCAACAATGGTGTTTTGGTAGCAGACGACACTTCAAAAACCTTGCAGCGCAACGACAAAAAGCAAGTGGTTATCGTGGAGTTTGATGCAGAAACGAAAGTGTCGGATAAACAATTGAGAGCCATCCCGGGCGTGAGCAATGTTAAAAAACTCGAAGCCGCCGCCACTTGGTTGATTGAATCTCAGAGCGGCACCGATTTGCGGAAAATTATCTCTCAGGCGGCACTCAAAAATTCATGGCTCGTACTCAGCATGCGCGCGGAGGAAAAATCACTGGAGCAAGTGTTCAAGGAGTTGACTCAGGGGTGATTTATCAACTTTAATCCACATAAGATTCTTTGAGTACGGGCTTCACTTTTGCAATTTCTTTAGCTGAAAGTGAATCAAGTTTTATAGGAGTTTCTCTGTAATTCAGAAAAATACATCCTTCAACTCACTTCAGCAAGTTGAAAAATCCTCGGTGCCTTTCACGGATGCCTTTTTCATTTTTGACCTCAATTTGCCAAATATAAGTTCCTTGTTGCACCAAATGACCGCCATAAGTTCCCGACCATCCAACAGACGCATTTTGTGACACAAAGAGCACCTCACCCCAACGGTTGAAGATAGTCAATTCATAGTTGTAAGGATCATAACCTCCGGCAAGTATGGGTTTGAATTCGTTGTTGTACTGGTCACCGTCAGGCGTGAAAGTATTCGGGACGTAGAGGATGATTGGGTTGGTTACCTCCATGGTTTGTTTGGTGGTGTCCGTGCAGCCATATTCGTTGATGGCCACCAACGTAATATCGTAAACACCACTGTTTGCAAAATTGTAGGTCAAATCCTGAGCAAGGATTGGGGGCTCATTCGGCACCAAATACCACATGTAATTTTCTGCCTGCTGAGAAGTGTTGAAGAAAAGCACGTCCGTTTCAACGACGGGCTGCGTTGGTGATGAGAAAAACTGAGCAGTAGGCACAGGATAAACCTGAACCACACTATCCAAATGGATGAAGTTTGAACAGCCGTTTTGGTACTGAACTGTAAACGTAACCCCGTAAAAACCAACATACTCAAAAGTAGCTTGGGCAAAATCACAGTTGCCACTTTGCTGCCCGGCAATGCCGAAATCCCAGACACAATTGACCGCAGGCAAAGGGGAAGATCCTCCAAAATTCACTACAAAAGGTCTTTCACAAGAACTCATTTGCGTGGGTGTAAAACTTGGAAATGGATTTTCCGTCAAGGTGATCGTCAGTTCGTCTTCGTCAAAACAACCATACTGGTCTACCCCAACAACGGTGTACGTTTGCGTGACATCGCTTTGGTAGAAAGGAACTCCATTTTGAACGCCACTGCTCCAAAAATAAGTCTGTGCTCCAGTTGCATTGACTACGATAGGTGTGTTGGCACAAACGGTTAAATCGGTTCCTGCGTTGACCATGGGAAGCGGGTGCACGGTGACTGTAATTTGGTCGGTGCCGGTACAATTGTTCAATAAGGCGGTAACTGTGTAAACATTACCGCCAATCGGTGGGGTAATCAGTGAGCCATCTACGATATTATCAGACCAAGAAATGAGCGCATTTTCAGGATTATACGCTTCGATGAAATATTGATTGCCCTCACAAAATGCCACGTCCGGACCCGCACTCACCTGAGGGTTTGGTGGATCGCTCAGGATTATGGTTTGATTAATTGTCTGAGCACATGAATTGCACGCTGCATAAGCGACTTGAAAATTGGAGTAGGTACCCTGCGTCAAATTTGTAATTTGCAACTGACCCTGCGCATTGCAAGTGGATGAGAACGTTTGATTGTTGTAGCTAATAACGTAAGCTGTATTCGGAATCAGTCCCGAAATTGTAATCACACCTTCACTCCCCTGACACGTGGTAGGGTTGGTAAAACTTAACGTAGCTGTGGGTATAATTAACGCAATCGTAATCGTATGCGAAACAAAAGACTGATTGCCACAAGCGTCTTCTACCACGTAAGTTCGAGTGATTACTTCATTGTTGCAAAGGTTGTTGTCTGAAACATCGGCAAAAAATGAAACTGTTGGAATGCCGCAGTTGTCAATCGCGTTTGTTACGAGACCCGGGTTGGTCGGAGGTATGTTTGCAGGACAATTCACAACGATGTTTGCCGGAGCCGTTGCCGTTGGAGGAATGGAATCCAATACAGTGATAAGTTGATTCACATCGGTGAAATTCCCACAATCATCCTGAATTCTGTATGTTCGTGTAATTATCTGAGGGCAGCTTCCGGAACCAGTATCTGAAAGAAAGGAAACGGTTGGCTGACCACAATTGTCACTGACATTGGTCACCAGGTTAATATTGGGTGCAGGTACTTGTTCAATACAATTTACGGTGATGTTTGCAGGCGGATTTCCGACAGGAAAAATGCTATCGAAAACCGTTATGAGCTGCACAAGATCCGTAAAATTACCACATGCGTCCTGAACACGGTAGGTGCGCGAAATAATCTGAGGACAAGAACCTGAAAATACATCCGACAAATGCGTCACCACGGGCGTTGAACAATTATCACTTACATTGCTCACCGCGTTCACATTTGGAGCCGGAACCTGTAGAATACAGCCAAAGGTTAAATCCGGAGGTGCTGTTCCGGTCGGAGGAATGGTGTCCAAAACCGTAATCAACTGAACCACATCGTTGAAATTACCGCAGGCATCCTGAATGCGATAGGTGCGATGAACCACCGAAGGACAGGACCCCACTGTAACATCACTCAGGTGACTCACGGTCGGAGTAGAACAATTGTCGCTCAAATTCGTCACACTGCCCGCATTAGCCGCAGGAATATTTTGAATGCAGTCCACAGTAAAATTGGCGGGGGCTGTACCTTGTGGGGGAATATTGTCGTTGATAGCAATCGTTTGCGTACAAGAGGCAGTTTGCCCGCAAATGTTGCTGAAATTGTACACGCGCAACATTTGTGCGTTACAAGATTGTCCGTTCGCATTTTGAGATTGCAGCGTAAATGTATTGAACACCAGAAATGATTCAGTCGATGATAATGATCCTCCTGCGCTTTGAAACTCGTTCCACGTTGAGTAAGCAGGACTGATGTTCGCAAAGCAACTTGCCGTTTGGTTGGCCGGGCAGGTTAAGGAAATCGGACCGCCAACAATGGTAACCGCGATGCTACTGCTCACGGCACATTGACCCGGATTCGGCGTAAACAAGTAAGCAGTTGTGGTTTGGTTGTTCAAAGGAGGCGACCAAGCCCCGGAAACACCGTTGTTGGAAACAGTCGGTAAAGGACTGATGGCTGCCCCTGCACAGAATGGGCCCATCGCGTTGAAACTCGGGGTCAATATCGGATTGATGGTGATGGTTTGAGTCACAGTAGCGGCACACTGACCTGCAACTGGGGTAAAAGTGTAGGTTGTGGTGGTCTGATTGTTTATTGCGGGGGTCCATAAACCTGTAATTCCATTGGTAGAGACATTGGGCAAAGCAGCTATTGACGCTCCCGCGCAGAAGGGACCGACCGGATTAAAAGCAGGTGTTACACCCGGATTAATCGGAATGGTGTAAGTGGTCGGTAAGGCACACTGATTCGGATTGGGCGTGAAAGTGTAGGTGGTGGTTTGCTGGTTGTTAATCGCCGGAGACCAAGTTCCGGTGATGCCTTGGTTGGATGTGGTGGGCAAATTGGGTACAGCGTCACCAACACAATAATTGGGCGGCGCAGGAAACTGAGGTATTGCCTGAGCATTGACCGTGACATTTGTGGTTAACACTGTGGTCGCGGGATTGGTGCAGTTGTTTGGATCCGTAAATGTCAACGTTATTTGGTGTGTTCCGGGTCCTGCCAAACCTGGATTGAACATATTGCCAACCACGCCCGGACCACTCAGGGTTGCGCTTGCAGGAGAGTAAACTATCGGGACAGGAGCAGCAGTCACGCACAGCGGTGCAATCGAACTCAAGGTAATACTTGGCACAGGATTGACCGTAAAAATAGCCTGCATGCTGTTGCTGCAACCGTTTTGGTTGGTGAAGGTATACGTGATGTTGTGGCTGCCCACCCCGGCACTGTTGGGATTGAAATTGCTGTTGTTCACGCCCGGACCGGAGAAAGTGCCGGTTTGCCCGGAAGTCGGGATGGGGCTGTAACCAGAAATGGCTTGAATGCCACTGTTGGTACAAAAGGTTTGTGCATTAAAACTTACTGCAGGTTGAAATTGCCCGATGGTAATCGTTTGCGTGCTCACCACATTGTCTGAAGAAGTAACCGTAACGGTGTAATTGCCAGGACACAAACCTATCGCATGTTGCAAAGTTTGGTTGAACGGATCATTCCACTGATAAGTATGCGGTGCAGTGCCCGGCGCTGAGATTACCGTAGCGGTGCCCGTGCAAACACTTTGGGCTGTAGTATAGCATGGACCATTGCATTGAGCGAAAGTTGGAGGAGCAAAACTGCTCCATACTCCACCATCCGGAAGACGTCTAATGGTCTCGCCGAGGTGATTGTTCCCGTTGGCTGTTGACGCCCAAGACTTGCGATTCAGTGGAATATTGTTGTAGCTTGCCAATGAGGAAGGATTGGTGCATCCTGAAAAGCCGGGCACACAAGGACCAACAGCCAAGGAGGAGATGTTCGCCGTACCCCAACGAATGGCATCTTGAACAACACCACTCGGGTCATAAATAGCCACCCAGCCCCCTGAGTTCGGGAACCAAAAACGATTTCCGGGATTACCCACCACGCATAGACCCGGAAGATTTACTTCCGGAGGAGCCGTTATGTTCACCACATTGCCTCCGTTGCTTACCAATGAAGCCGCAGGAATCACAGGAGCATCAACACCTCGAATAATTGCAAAACCAAGTGGAGGAATAATCGTATTGGGAGGTATTCTGAAAGCACCGGTTCCTTCAAAAGTGTTGTTCCCTAAAATATAACATGAAATATCCACGGCATTGCACGCGTCGGGATTGTACAATTCAACCCATTCTCCACGTCCACCACTGGGTCCAGGGCCCGAAATTGACCCATCGTTGATCCCGGGGGAAACCATGATTTCATTGATCAAAATTTTTGGACCCGGAATTCCACACGGAATTCCATTGCAGGCCATATTGGGAGTTACGTCGACAACAACGCCTTGAGCCCAGAAATTGCTCTTCCAAAAAGTTAGGAATGCAATGAAAAATAGAACAAACAAAGAGCCACACCGAATGCGGCAGAAAATACTCATGTATGTTCGGCTCAAAGTTTTCACAAATATTGGTCACACAACAGTTTAGGTTCCTGATGAGGGGTGCTAATTTAACGAAAATTAACTCAAATGGTTGTTTGTTATATACCATAACCCAGTTCCTTTTTTTGAACCCGGTCATTTCCTTCATGAAAACAGGAAACAAGTTGATAAAAGCGCTATACCTTGTTTTATTTCAGGAGATTAACAAAACCGCGATGCATCTCAAAAGTTCCGTTGCCATTCTTGACCCGAATTTGCCAAACATAAGTGCCTTCCGGACACATTTTACCTCCATACGTGCCATCCCAGCCTACCAAGGAATTTTTGGATTCAAACAAGATTTCTCCCCAGCGGTTGAAGATTAGGAGCTCATAGTTGTACGGATCAAAACCAGCAGTTAAGATGGGTTTAAACGTATTGTTGTAAAAGTCACCATCCGGAGTGAAGGAATTGGGCACATACATCACCAATCCGTCTTCAATTTGGATCTCCATTCGGGCTGTATCCGTGCAGCCCAACTCGTCGATGGCAACCAATACAATGTCATAAACACCCGGATTTTCATAAGAGAAATTGACATTGGTTTGATTCACAAACCCGGCATTCACGCCCAAATCCCAGCGGTAATTTGTAGCATTTTGAGAAAGATTGATGAATTGAATCGGGTCTCCGGCATTGGCTTGTTCGGGATTCATGACAAAAGCAGCCGTTGGTCCTTCAGTGATACAAATCGCTTCGGTCATGGTTACAGTATTCTGACAACCATTACCGTAAGTTACATTGAATAAAACGTCAAAACATCCAGGTTCGGTGTAGGTATGACTGACATTGTCGCATTCGCCACTCACCAAGCCATCGCCGAAATTCCAGTAGCAAATAACGGGTTGCACTGCACTCGTCGCAGTAAACTGAACAGTAGCCGGAACACCACAGGCACTGTTTTGACTCAGGGCAATTTGTGGCACAGGATTTTCAAAAATATTTACCAAAACATAGGCGGTGTCCTTACAGCCCGCAGCTGTTGTACCAATCACGCTGTAAACCACAGTCGGCTCATTCTGTTGAAAAGGCACTCCATTCTCTACACCGTTGCTCCATTCATAAATCAATGCACCGGAAGCATTAAGCACCACCGTGTTTCCATTACATATACTTTGCATCGGACCCGGATTGACAACAGGCAAGGGATTGACGTTCACCACCACTTGATCTGTGCTGATACAGTTCAACAACTCCGCCGTTACCGTGTACACATTATTGCCCACCGGTGGAGTGAATGCTACACCATCCGTTACCCCTCCTGACCAGGAAACATTCGCATTATTCGGGTTGAATGCCGTCACGGTTATCGACTCTCCCTCACAAATATTGAAATCTTGGCCGGCGTTCACCTCAGGATTTGGCGGGTCAGACAAAGTGAGAGTTTGATTGAGTATTTGGGTACAGGTTGGACAGCTCAAAGGCGTAATTTGATCGATCGTATAGTTGCCCTGTGTGAGACCACCCAAAATGACTTGACCTTGAGCATTTGCTAAATGATTGGTGCTCTGGTTGTTGACAACAATGGTCACCGATTGATTCGGCAACAATCCGGAAATCAAAATTTGCCCATCACTGCCTTGACAGGTACTCGGGTTGGTGGAAGATAGAGTCGCGTTCGGCGTTACCGCACTGATCGTGATGTTCTGCGTTACCAAAGTTTGATTGCCACATAAATCCGTAATCGAATAGGTACGCGTAATTACTTCTTGGTTGCAGACGTTTCCGTTGCTCACGTCACTCACGAAAGCAACCACGGGTGTGGAGCAATTGTCCGACACATTGGTGACATTGTTAACATTCGGAGCAGGAACTGCGTTGGCACACAAAACCGTGATGTTTGCCGGTGCAGACCCTGTAGGCGGTGTGTTGTCATTCACAGTTATCGTTTGTGCAACATCCGTAAAATTGCCACAAGCATCCGTAATTCGATATGTTCGGGTTATGATTTGAGGACAAGTCTGATTGTTGGATACGTCGCTCAAATGCGTAACTACAGGTGTGGAGCAGTTGTCCGAGACACCGATTAAGCCATTCACATTCGGCGGAGGAATTGCCCCAGCACATTGCACATTGACATTAGCCGGTGCATTGCCGGATGGGGGCGTATTATCGTTTATGGTAATGGTTTGCACCACATCGGTGAAATTGCCACAGGCGTCTGTAATTCTGTAGGTTCGGGTAATAATTTGCGGACAGGTTTGATTATTCGATACATCATTCAAATGTGTCACCACAGGCGTGGAGCAGTTGTCAGAAACATTGGTCACCGAATTTATATTCGGGTTGGGAACCTGAGTAATGCACTGGAGATTCAAATTCGCAGGGGCTGTTCCCGTTGGACTGACATCATCCGTGATGGTAATTTGTTGGGTACAGGTAGCGCTGTTTCCACAGTCGTCTGAAACGATGTACGTTCTCGTAACCACCTGAGGACATGGACCTGATGGCGTGCTTTGTGACAACATACTGAAGCTGCCCGGAACAATGGTGCCACCAATCGAAGTTGCAGTTCCACCGGCATTCAAAAACGCATTGAGATTGGCATAAGCCGGGAAATTGTTGATGTTGCAAGTTATGGTTTGCGGAGGTGGACAAGTCATTTGAACTTGAGTCACGGTAATGGCAATCGTAGTAGTTGTGGTGGTTGCGCACAAGCCCGGAGCCGGGGTAAATGTATAAATTGTTGTAGCCGAATTATTTATGGCAGGCGACCATGTTCCTGTTATGTTGTTCTGAGAGGTGGTAGGTAAAGCAGGAATATTTGATCCCGAGCAGTACGGACCAACTTGCGCGAAAGTCGGGGTAATGTTTGGATTCACTGTAATCAACATTGTGGTGGTTGTGGCACACTGACCTGCATTCGGTGTGAACGTATAGGTTGTGGTAGTCGTATTGTTGATTGCCGGTGACCAAGTTCCACTGATGTTGTTTTGCGAAGTTGTCGGCAAGGCAGGAATTATCGCGCCGGAACAAAAGGGT
>JBBIIM010000019.1:0-11249 GCA_037446475.1 Crocinitomicaceae bacterium
GAACGAATGGAAAAACAGTTTTGAATGGCGCTTCTAACCCAACGGGTGCTCAAGGAACAGATGGAGATTTCTACATCAATACAGCGACAAACACTTTGTTCGGACCAAAAGCCGGTGGTGTATGGCCAAGTGGTGTGAGTTTGGTTGGGCCTACGGGAGCTACAGGAGCCACTGGTGCCACGGGGGCTACAGGACCACAAGGAGCGCAAGGCCCAGCGGGTCCGGCACCGGCAGGTACGGGTATTGTAACTGTGAACGGCGGTGTACTTCAAACACCTGCTGCACTTAGCGGCGACGTAACTACAACTGGATCAGGTTTAACGACTACGATTTCAAACAATGCGGTTACCAGTGCTAAAATCTTGGATGGCACCATTCAAAATGCGGACTTGGCCAACGGAACAGGCGGTATTTACAAAGGCAGCGGCAGTTTGAGTGGCAACACCACTGTAACACAAGGCAGCAACAACTTGACCTTTGACGGTGCGGGTAACTTGAGCAAAATCAACGGAAGCATGGGTGTGGGTACTGCTACGCCAAATGCCTCAGCAGCTTTGGATGTTACGAGTTCTAACAAAGGCTTTTTGATGCCTCGCGTAGCCAATACGGCAGCCATCACAAGCCCGACCAATGGACTTATGATTTACGACATCAGTTCCAATTGCTCAAAAGTGTACCAAAACGGTGCATGGTCAGGTTGTTTGGGGATACAACAACAAACGTTATCACTGCAATGCAGTGGAGGAAATACAGGATTTACAGGTAATTTTGTGCCTGGCGGAGCAGCCAATGCCGATGGTGCAACCACCATTCGCGTGAGGCTTTTGAATGAAACTTTCTTCCAAGGTGGCATTACTCCGGCTATTACGGATATCACCTTGAGTGGCGCTTCAGGATTAACCATTGCCAGCGTTTCGCCAAATGTGAATACAGTTGTTCCGGCGGGAGGTTTCTTGGATATCATTTACACTTTAGGAGGAACGGTTCCTGCCACAGGTGTGGTTACAGCCACTTGGTCTCGTTTGTCGTTGACTTGTTCGATGACCTTAAACATGAACAATGATTTTTGGTACACAAAAGCAGTGCTTACTACTTGTCCTGCTGTAAGCCCCGTGACAGTTGGTTCTTTCGATTCATGGAATATCGCTGCAGGTAGTGAAATCACCATTAATTCCTCAACGGGTGCTCTAACGACAGTCGGCTCATACGAAATTGCCAGTGTATCAGTTCGCGCAAGGGTTTCCGGAACGAATTATTTTATCCGAAGAAATAACATTGCAGTTAGAGGTCAAAACTACTTGGACTTATGGTCTGGTGGTATCCAAACAAGACAGGTACCACAAGGGGTTACCCAGCTTTTGGCAGAGTGCACAGGCGGCGGAGGCGGAGGCGGAGGCGCAAGAAGTCTCAATGGATTGGCAGGCGGTGGCGGCAGTGGAGCCTTCACGTCAAGACTCTATTCTGTTACTGAATATCAGACGTATACATTGGTTAGTGGCGGTCATGGCTTGGGGGGTGACCCTGGTTCTAATAATGGAACCAATGGAGAACCATCTTATTTTACTTACGGTGGAATCACCATTACTGCCAATGGAGGTGAAGGAGGTAAATCTAGTGGTGGTCATGGAGTTGGCGGAACTGCTACCGGTGGCACAACGAACATCAATGGAATCAATGGTTATGGGGCGACCATAGGATTTAGCGGTGGCGGAGCAGCAGGTGTAGGACCTTACGGTGGCGCAGGAGTTAACGGGGTAGGTAATGGAAACGATGGCAACAATAATAACTCCAATTATGGAGGTGGAGGCGGTGGAGCCGGTGGTGGTTTAGCTGCCGGCCGAAAAGGAGGCTGGGGATCAGAAGGCTATGTCAGAGTAACATACACTTGTCCGTGATGAAACACCTTGATAGCACTTCGCTTTTCAGGTAGTTATCTAGAACTCTTAACATATTAATACAAGAAAACAAGGGTGTTCATTGGGCACCCTTGTTTCTGGTTTTATAAGGTCACCGTCAGTCTTAAAGGAAAATTTAAAAATCCCCGAAATAAGAATGGTGCACCTTACAGCGATTCGATTTAAACCAAATCACGCTCGCTCATCGAATATTACTTTTTCCTCTATGACTATTAAAAGGAGATAACACAAACAAATTATTCACATGCTTTTAATGAATCGAATACTCTTATTTCTGACCACCCATCTTTGGTTTGCGTATTCGTACGCTCAAATTCGTGTGAACCTACCCAACATTGCATCAGGCACTTTAGTATTATACAGTTACTATCCGGCTAAAATGCCCGCAACCGTGGGTGAGATTGTAAATGGCACATGTACCCTAACCATGGATTACAAAAACCTGAAGGATGGCATGTACTCGCTTTATTATACGAATAACAACAGCATCCAAGGAGCTCCGTTCATTGATCTTTGGATCACAAAAGACGAATCATCATTCGATGTTTTTTGGGCTCCAGGCTGGCCTTTTTTGGACTTTTACGGTTCCCCAATCAACAAAGAATACCACAAGCGGAAAAAAGAAATTTCAGACTTACAAACTGAACTAGAAAAATATCTCGCAGCAAAACAAAATTTCTTAACCGCACCAGAGGCTCTGGTGAAGCAGTGGACACACAACTTAGATTCTTTTGAACAACGACTTCATAACATTTCGAATCAATTAGAACTGAATAAGACACTTTACATGCGTCCACTTTTGTTTTCAGTACAAAAAACACATGCATTCGAAAAGCCGGATTTTTCAAAAACTTTAATTGCACGAGACTACCATACTTCAATTGTAAGTCAATATATAGAATACCTGTCGCAACCCTTCATAAAAGAAGGTACGTTGGATTCAGAAAAGAAATTCTTAAGCCTAATAGTTGACAAACTGGCTAATAATTCAGAAGGCATAAATTACTTGCTTAGTTGGGCTGATGTTTATTATGATTTAAACAGCAAGCACGATTTGTATCTTTTCTTTTTTGAGCAACTCGCAAAATCATCGGCAGCAAGCGCTGAACAAAAGAAACTTTGGAATGAAATCGTACAAAACGGGCAGCATTTAAAAATTGGTCAAGTTTTTCCAAAGTATTTATTGCCTGAGAATGCAAGTCGGACAAAAGAGGAAAAACTTTGTCTTATTCTTTACTCAGAGTCCTGTGGTAGTTGCGCAGAGGCATTGGAAAAATTTAATTCATCCAAGAATCTAGGAAAACGGATTGCCATTCGCGTAAAATTGGCTGAAGAATCAGCGTCTTTTGTGCAAGCAGACAAATATCCAAATATTGAATTCTATTACCCATCGGATATAGAAAAATATCAAGATTATAAACCCAGGGGGACTCCAACGGTGATTTACTTGGAGAAAAAATCGAAAGAATGGTTGATTTCCGGTTTAAACTAGTTGATTTAGATCTCAACATGCTGAAATTCAACGCGTAATGTCTAAATAAAAAACCGAATTGTATGTACAGTTTTTTTTAAATTAAGACTTCAAATTTTGTTAATTTGGTTATGTTTGTGACCCGTCAGTTTATCATTGATTTTTTGAGATTTTAAGCGGTTTTTCTATGAGATTTTGTGTTTGTGCATTCCTTTGTTTTTTCAGTTGTTTTTCAACAACAATTGCACGTACTGAGCCACGAGACACCTTGCAATACCACAAAAAACTGAAAAGCCTGCCTCTAACTCCCGACATTCTGGCACATGCAATTCAAGGCAAAAATGACCATTATCACGCCAGTTATCGCTACGCGTATCCACACCTATATTATGTCCAAGAGAAACTTGAAGAGCAAGGACTCACTGACAATCCAATTTATTGTCTAAGTCTCGAAAAGTTAGGAGAAATCCATTATCGCATTGATGACTTCGAAACCGCGCTCAATATATTCAACATTTGGTTGACTAAGAATAACAAAATCGCGAATCAAATTTACGTCGCCTATAACACCCTGGGATTAATTCACAAAAAAATGAATGAATCCTCAAAAGCTGAGAAGTATTTTAAAATGGCTTTACATTTTGCCATAAAACAAAACGATGCTGTCTGGGCAGGAATCATCTACTCAAATTTAGGGAATTTGTATTTCAAAAAGGGTCAATACAAAAAAACAAAAAGTTACGTTCGAAAAGAGATTGAAGTAACACCATCTGATAACTGTGGCAGCACAAATATCTCCAGATGCTATTGTATACTTGCGGAAATTGCCTTGATTGAGGATAGTGTAACTTTAGCGAATAAATATTTAGACAGCGCATATTATTATTTCAACTGTGCAAAATTCGAAACCAGCATTTATTTTCATGACGTCAAATCAAAGTATTTTTCCAAAATCAATAAAATTGATTCTGTGCTTTATCACCTCGATTTGAAAGACTCCAGGGAACAAACCTTTGAACATAGTCAAGTCCTTTTTTTTAATGAAATCATCCAATTAAAGGAAAGCATTAGCCAAGCTAGAATAAAAATCGATGCTGACAAATATTCTAACAACCTTAGGATTTACAGAGTTTCGAATATTGTACTTTTTCTGTTAGGAACAATTTCCGTCGTCATGTTTCTGTTCGTTTTGTATAGATATTACAACAATCAACGATTAGAGAAAATTAAAAACCAACAAGTTGAGAAGGAACTAGCCAAGCAAAAAGATACCATAGAACAACTTATTGAAAACATCAAGGACAAGAGCAATTTGATAAATTCTCTTGAACTGATGAATGACCGCGTGTTGGAGAAGAAAAAATCTGAAAACAAATCCGAAGATGACGACACGTTGAGTCAAAAATTATCGGATGCCAGAATTCACACAGAAGAGGCGTGGAAAGATTTCAAAAACACATTCACTCAAGTTTACCCCAATTTTATTGCAGAACTTCAAAATCGTAATCCATCCATCACAACCGGAGAAATTAGAATGGCGTGTCTGCTTCGGCTCAATTTGAACACCAATCACATGGCAACTATGTTGGGTGTATCTCAAGACTCGGTCAAAAAAAACCTGTTGAGGCTAAAAAACAAACTCGAGTTCAATACACAAAAGGAACTTAAAGATTTCATATCCAAGATAGATTCCCTGCCGTAAAAATCCTTTTTAGCGAGTCAAATCTAGTCAACTGACACACAGGTTTGACTCTTGATTTGTATAAGCCCAACAGTCAAAGTTCATCAATCAGTAATAAACTGGCAAGGGAATAAAAGAATCAATTCACTTGTGCACAAACGAAATCCCTAACTTCGCCGCATGTCATTTAAAAAATTACTCCCGGAAGTTGCACAGGCATTGGGTGCTGCTGGAATTGTTGGAGTTTCTGAGTTTGGCGCGCGAGTATTCAGTGCTATAAAATCTGGGAGTCATTTGCTTGCTATAGCTCCTAAAAAATCAGGAAAAACAACTGTCGCTGTCGTTGCAACATTCAGCAAAGTGAACAAAGAGCTCGACGGTTCGCCACGTGTGATTTACATCTGTAGCTCGGTTGAATCAGCAGGGAAAATGCACGAACTCATGACATCCATAGCAAATCCCTTGGATGTTACAGTCGATCTTGCACACGACAAAGGCGATATGGTCAAACAGCGCAACGACATCTTCAATGGAACAGAAATCATTGTCGGAACAATGAAGCGCGTGTTTGACTTGTATGTTCAAAACGGCATCAACATCAAGCTGCTGGACTATTGCATCATTGACGATTTTGAAGAAGTGCTCGCACAAGGCAAAGCGATGGAAATCAAAAGGTTTATCGATGGTTTTGGAAAAACACAACTAATTTGTCTGGCCAATGAACGCACCGCTCGTATAGAACATTTTGCGGAAAGCGTGGCCATTGATTTGAAGGAATTGAACGGCTAATCCTCGGAATCAAAGCAATGAGCAGAACAGAAAGTATCTAAGAGCTTTCCCAATGAGTCTTAAATTTTAGGAACGTCATAGGTAGGGCATGAAATTGTTCTCTTGTGTAAATCCACAAAAAAAGGGTGCAACTACACAGTCACACCCTTCTCAATAAATTTATCTGAAAAAACTACTGCTTGATTTGGCGAATTACCGCTTGACGATTTCCTTCACGTACCTCTACCATGTACATACCGGAAGACAAGCTCTTACCAAATCTAGCATTTTCAATATCCATAGGATTTACAGCATAGCGCTCAATCATCTTGCCGCTCATGTCGTAAACTACCACTGCAATCGTTTCAGTGTCGTTAGCGTTCAGTACCTGAATACCAAAGTCAGTTGTGAACGGATTCAAACTTGCTTTCACCGCAAAAGCAGTTTCTGCAAGGGTTTTCGTGTTCACCATTTCAATGTTGTTGTTGATAACCATATCCGGAGCGCCCATCAAGGTTACTTCGCAAATTGGACCGTAGGCGCCCCAGTTTCCTGCTGCATCGCGAATAGCCACTTGGACAGCGTAAGTCTCACCAGATAAGATACCGGCTACTTGATTCATTTTCAACTTGCGCATCGCACCGCCGCCCATTGTTTTTTCTACCACAACATTATTGACGTTGGCACCGTTCACACGGTAGCGGTAGCCTGTTGCTCCAGTCACATTGATTGCTAACAAGTTAGTGCCCGGATTCACATTCACTGCACCACAATCACTCGCCTGAAGTTGTGTGGTAGGTATGCTGTTGGAAAGGGAAACGGTACAAGCATTGCCATAAGGACCAAAGTTGCCCATACCATCACCTACGGCAACCTCAATGTTGTAGCTTGAACCCCAATAGGAGCCGGGAACAAGAGAAAATTTCATTGCACGGCTCGGACGATCAAGAATGAAGGTATTCGAAATCCATCCAGCTCCACCGTTGTTCGGACCAGTGATGCGGAAGCGGTATGCCGGAGCATTTACATTCACCGCGCGAAGATTTTGATCCATGCTCACATTGGTCGCACCGCAATCACCTAGCTGCAATTGCGTACAAGGCCAGTAGGTCAAATTCAAGGTTACCAAACTGTCACAACCGTTGAATGCAGCACCGGGAAGCAAATGTGTTGCTGTGTTATTTGAAGCAGTGTACGTATTGCCGTCAATCCAAGTGTATGGCTGACATGCGCTCACTACATCCGTTCCCTGTGCAGTAACGCATGGCACAAACATGTCCCAGTGATTTCTAACAATGATACCATCCACGAGCACATTTTGATTGGTTGCATATTGTCTCAAAACGGCGCACTGAATTGCAGCAGCATCAGCAGCAAGCGGGCTCAATGGGTTCAATGGATCCGTTAAAGTAGCTGTCAAAGGTCCGATGGTTGGGGTTACCGGTTCGGTGGTGAAGTTGTCACCTTGTGCAAAAGCATACAAACTTACGCGGTCATTCGTAGCACCGGGGATTATTTCATATTTTACGACAACCATATATGTTTGACCCACGTTCAAGTCTCCGGAAACATCAGTTGTCAAATTGGCATTGAATGAAAGTCCCAATTTGAACTTGTCGGAAGTTGAACCCTGCAAAACATGCGTTCGTCCTCTAAAACCGGTATTGAGTGCGGTAAACACCGGGTTTGCTACGTTTGCATACTGTCCCAAGTGGAAAAAGAATCCTTCAGTTTCAGCCGTTACCGGGCTGGTCACGCGCATTAAGAAAGAAGCGTAAACATTACCTGAAGTGGCGTATTGAGAAAGAGGTCTATTGATGTCCTGACCGTTGTTTACAACCGCCGCTGCGCGACCTACCGCGTTTGCCGCATATTCTGCCAAAACCAAGCCTGTGGTGTTCACTAAAATTGGACTTGTTGCTGCAGCACTGTGTGCGTTCCAGCCGTGGCTGGTTAAAGCATTTCCGGCAGGGTAGTCGAAATTCTCTACCATCAAGGTGCTGTTTCTGATAGACCAGAAGTTTCTTACGGCGATACCGTCCACAACCACGTTTTGATCGGCGCTGTACTGTCTCAGGCATACATTGCGCAATTCAGGCGCATCTCCAGCCGAGGCAGTAGGAGTAAATGGCCCAAGAGTCGGTGTTGCAGGCTCATAAGTAGCCACATCACCTTCAGCAAATACGAACATAGAAACCTGGTCGTTGTCAGCGCCGCTGACGAAGTTGTATTTTACAACCACAAGATAGGTCTGGCCTATGTTCAAATCAGCAGTTGTGCCGGTCGCAGAAGTAGCGTTAAAGGATAAACCGAGCTTAAATGTTGAAGCATTACTACCTTGCATTAGGAAAGTACGACCTCTGAAAGCCGTACTCACGTTGGAAAATGACCCGTTGGGTGCTGCCGCGACAAGGTTGGATCCATAAAAACCAAAATGGAAGAAAAAACCCTCTCCAGCTGCCGGTATTGGTGCACTCACATTCACCAAGAATGAAGCATAAAGTGCTCCGCTATTCACTGCTGTAAACGGACGATTCACATCCTCTCCGGTATTGGTTATTGCAGCCGCATTGCCTTGACCACTCAAATAGTAACCATCCCAAGACAGGCCTGAGCTCGTTGTAAGAATTGGATTGGTGCCGCCTCCACTGTGCGCATACCAACCGTTGCTGGTCAGGGGACTGCCCGCAGTGTTGCTGAAATTGTCTGTCAAATAAGTGACCTGCGCCAAAGTCACCGATGCAAACAGAACAGAGCAAAATATCATAAAACTTCTCATAACTGTAAATTTTGGTTTGAAATTAATTTTTGTCAAAATTCCAACAAATGGCGCGCTGCTTTAGATACCAGTTTACAAAAAAATTAAACGCCAGTTTCTTTCTGGTTCAAAAATTCTGGCTTACTTTGAAACTTCACAAAGCATAGGAAGATTTTGTGAACAAAATATGGGCAAGAATTCACAATTGGCATTGCAACGAATCAGCACGAATTATCTCAAAGAAAATTCGCGCTTAGAAGAGCGGAAAAGCGTCTACAACGTGCTGTATGAAGCCATCAAAAATTGTATCACTGCAATGGAATTACCGCATGGATGGCTGCTACCGAGTACGCGTGAATTGGCAGAGCACCTCAAACTTTCCCGAACCACTATTTTGAGAGCGTATGAACTGTTGCTTCTGGAGAAACTCATAATTTCCAGACCCGGAAGCGGTTACAGCACCAATTATTTGCCCGAACAAGAATTTATCGACAAACCGACCACTCCGGCAGCGCAAACATTCATCTATCCAAAAATCTCTGAGAAGGGTGCATCTTATTACCAAAACATCTCCTTGATCAACCGAGACAAAACGGATGAAATTGCTTTTCGCCCCGGACTTCCTCCACTCGATGCATTCCCAATAAATCGTTGGAAAAACTTAATCAACATGTATTGGCGACACGTGAAAACCTCAGGTTTGGGTTATTCGCAGTCCTCAGGATTAAAAGAATTGAAAAAGGCCATTTGCAGTTATCTGAATGTTTCGCGCAACATCAAATGTCATCCGGACCAAATCGTGATTGTATCGGGTTCGCTTCAATCTCTGTATTTAATTGCCAATACGCTCATCAATCCCGGCGACGATGTTGTGGTCGAAAATCCCTTGTTTCCTAATGTGCACTCCGTTTTCAAAAGCTCACGGGCCGCTATAACGCCTATTGCCCTCGATCATGAAGGCATCAACATCACACATCTTGAGGTAAAGGCAGAGTTTCAACCCAAATTGATTCATGTAACACCCTCCAATCACTACCCATTGGGAATCAAAATGTCGCTCAACCGACGCAAAGATTTATTGGAATATGCCAACAAAACCGGAGCCCTGATTATTGAAAATGATTATGAACATGAAATCGCGAACCTCGGCGATTCAACCACAACAATTTATTCCTTGGACAGCCAAGACAGAACGATCTACATGGGCACATTCAATCGCTTGCTGCATCCTTCCATTCGCCTTGGCTACATGATTGTGCCGCGCTACTTGAAACCCGTGGTTGAAGCTCTTCAAGAACATTCTCACCGTTTTGTGCCGCCATCCATGCAAGTCGTGATGCAACAATTTATAGAAAAAAACTACCTGTACCAGCACATCAACCAGTGTATTGAAATAGCCCAAGAACGTTATCAGTTGTTCAAAGAAGAGTTCGCCCGGCACGTGAAATACATGACCTTGGAGGAAAAGCCTTTTTCCAGTTTTCACATCATTGCAAAATTCAATTCAGAGATCACACAAAAAGAGGAACTCGCTTTTTTAGACAAACTACAAAACCATGGAATCAAGGCTCTTTCATTAAGCAAGTGTTACATCGGTGACCATTACAACACCGGTCTAATTCTTGGCTATTCTGCGGCTCGACCCTCCATAATAAGACAAAAAATACAGATTATGGGTGGGCTGAGCGTCCGATAAACCGCATTTGAACAAGACCAAAACTCTTTCAAACCCAAAGGCAAGAGTCCAGATGAAAATAATTGGTATTCAATTTTTAGACAAACTGGTATTTTCCCCTGTTTTGCAATCCTGCTAATTTTACACCAACATTCAACGCAACTACCATGAAACAGATTTTTACAATAACGGCTATTGCTGGATTGTCTTATGCTTCAGCGCAAACCACATTTTTATCCGATCAATTTGATTATCCTGCAGGCGATGCACTAACTGCTCACGGTTGGTACGCACACAGTGCTCCTGCGACCAGTCCAATCTTAGTTTCTTCACCTGGTTTATCATGGCCGGGCTACATCGGTAGTGAAGTTGGCAATGCAGCCAACGTAACTGAAAACGGCCAAGACATCAATAAACCTTTCAATGCGAACATCAATTCAGGTGCTGCCTACGCATCCTTCCTTTTAAAAATCGACGCGCCGTTTGCCGCAGAAGGCGCTGGATTTTTCTTTCACTTTGGATCATACAATGCTTTGACACCAACCCCGGAATACGACAACATCTCTACTGCATTTAGAGCAAGAACTTTTGTTTTGCAAGGCACCAATCCTTCAACACAATTCAAATTAGGCTTGGCATTCAATGCAACAACAACATCCGGCGAAACCGGAGATTTGAATATTGGAGAAACCTATCTCGTCGTGGTGAAATACCAGTTTATTGAGGGTGACTTAAACGATTTGGTTAGTCTTTTTGTCTTTCCCCAAGGAGCGAATATTGCCCAAGAACCGAGCACACCACACATAGGGCCTCTTACAGGAACAGCAGCAGACGCGGCGGCGCTTCAAGCGGTGTGCTTGAGACAATACAGCATTGAGCAAAATGTAATCGTGGATGGTATTTTCGTTAAAAACGGATGGGACTTCGAAGCATGTATTCCTGTAACCGGAACTGACACGCGCACTGAATGCCCCGGTTTC
>JBBIIM010000019.1:11265-20744 GCA_037446475.1 Crocinitomicaceae bacterium
GAATACGTACAACCAATCCAACAACACTGCAACACACCTCATTGTAGGCGGTGCTGAAAATGGCTGCGACAGTCTTGTAACGCTGAACCTGACCATCGTGAATGTAAACACCAACGTCACCCTGAATGGAGCGACACTTACCAGCTCTGCAACAGGGGCTACATACCAATGGATCAACTGCGCGGGCAACACACCTATCCCTGGTGCTACCAATGCATCCTATACCGCGACAGTTTCAGGTCAATACGCAGTGCAAGTGACTCAAAGTGGTTGCAGCGCGACGAGCGAGTGCGTTTCCGTAACTGTTGTCGGACTCGAAGATTTGAATTGGAGCAATCAAATCTCAGTGCATCCAAACCCGAACAAGGGCTCGTTCCAATTAACATGGAACAAGGAAGAAACAGTTGCATTGAATATTTTCAATGCCGTAGGTCAACTGGTCTTTGCGCAAACACAAATTACAGGTGCTTCAACTGCAGTAGAGCTTGATTTAAACGCCGGTATTTACTTTGTAGAATTAATCAACGCATCGCAAGAGCGCGCCGTGAAGAAATTCTCTGTAGAGTAATTCCCTCAATCCATATTTCCACATTCGTCTCACTCAAAAAACTTGAGCATGGATTTTATTTCTAAAAAAATAAGCTATTTCTTGGGGGCAATTCTGCTGCTTGCAGGCTGTAAAACACAAGACATCTTGCCCAAAGCAGATTTGACCTTGAGCGCTACAACCTTGAGTGAAAATGGCGGTACTGTTGAATTGAAAGCGACATTGAACGGAGAGCCGGTTCGTGCGGTAAAAATCCAATTGAGTTTTTCCGGAACTGCGATCAACAATGAAGACTACACTGTAAGCGCACCGGAGATCATCATTCAACCCGGAGTGACTTCAGGAAGTATTATTATGACCGGTCTAGATGACGCTTTGGTGGAAGGATCGGAAATTATTGAAATCAATATTGTGAGTATTGACGGCGTAATCATTCTCGATGATGCACCCATTTTCATTACCCTACTAGACGGCGACGTGGATACCGACGAAGACGGCATTCCGGATTCTGATGATGCCTGTCCGGACATCCCAGGCGTGGCTGAAAACAACGGCTGTCCCTTCATGGGTTTCATCATCAACGAGGTTCTTTATGATCCGGCTGATGGTACTGCAGGGGACGCAAACGGCGATGGAGTTAGAGACCCTAACGCAGATGAATTTATTGAATTCTTCAACTCCACGGGGCAAGATTTGGACATCAGCGGTTATCGCATTTTCGATGCTTCAGCACTCACCAACAACGAACCGCGTCATATTTTTCCTTCAGGAACAATCGTACCTTCGAATAAAGCCATCGTTGTTTTCGGCGGTGGTACGCCAACTGGAACTTTTGGTGGCTCCATTGTGCAAACGGCAAGCGGAGGTCAGTTGAACATGAACAACGCAGGTGATTTTGTGACCGTGCGCAATGCCCAAGGCACAACCATTCTCACTTTTGACGTCAACGGTTTATCCGGCAACCCGAATGAATCCTACACCAGAAACAGGGATATCTATCAGGACTTTGCGCGCCACTCCACCATTCAAGCGGCTCAAGGCAGAATTCATTCTCCGGGAACGAAAATCAATGGCACCTCTTTCTAAATCCCGATCATGAACCTCACCGGATTAATTATAGCAGTTCTGATTATCGCCCTTGCAACGCGTTTACTCATCAAAAAGTACAACGCTCAAGCGGTGCTTTTGCTGGCCGGATTGCTCATGATGACGCTGTCCTTATGGGTTACCAAGACACCGGTCGAACTCAAAAAGCCGAGTGGATTTATTGGATTTGACTTGGTAAAAATGATTACTGAGTCTTTCTCTGAGACCTTGGCAGGCGTTGGTTTGATGATTATGGCCATTGGTGGCTTTGTATCCTACATCGACAAAATTGGTGCTTCAAGGGCTTTGGTTTTGGCAGCCATGAAACCCCTTTCCTTATTCAAATCTCAACCCTATTTGGCAGCATCCTTGGTGATTCCGATCGGTCAAATTTTATTTATCGCCATACCATCGGCAGCAGGCTTATCCCTTTTGTTGATGGCGTCCCTCTACCCGATTCTCACCCAGCTGGGCGTTAGTCGATTATCTGCAGCCGCTGTGATCAGTTCCACCACGGCCTTTTGTTTGGGGCCTGCCTCCGCTATTGTTGCTAGTGCAAGTGATATTATCGGTATCGAGTCTGTGAACTACTTTATCGATCATCAAATCGCCTTGGCTATTCCGCTCAACCTGGCACTAATGATTTCATTCTATTTCGTCAACAGATATTACGACAAGAAAGAAAACCATGAAGCTGTAGTGCATGAGCAAAAAGATGATGAACCAAAGGCTCCTTCCATTTATGCTATTATTCCGCTGCTGCCCATCGTGCTGTTGCTTGTATTTTCCGAATTGTTCAGCTTTTTCGACACTCCAATTCAGCTCGACACCACAACAGCCATGTTCCTGAGCCTCATTGTGGCCCTGCTTTTTGAGGCCATTCGGAAGCGTAACTTGCCGGAAGTACTTGATTCACTGAAAACCTTTTGGAACGGCATGGGTAACATTTTCAAAACAGTGGTTACGTTGATTATCGCAGCAGATATTTTCGCACAAGGACTCATCAGCATGGGCTTCATCGACAATCTGATTCAACTATCACAGAACTTGGGCCTCAACGCAACGGGGATTGGTATCGTGATGACTGTGTTGATCTTTCTCGCCGCGATGCTCATGGGCAGTGGAAACGCTGCATTTTTCGCCTTTGGACCGCTCGTGCCCAACATCGCCACAAAGTTGGGTGTATCCAGCACAACTATGATACTACCCATGCAATTTTCTGCGTCGATGGGTAGGACTGTATCTCCTGTGTCAGGTGTACTCATTGCGGTATCCGAACTGGCGGGAGTCTCTGCTGTGCAATTGGTCAAAAGAAATTTAATTCCCTTGTGTATTTCCTTATTAACGATGTTAATCTATCATTTTGTCTGAGATGCTTAAGTTATTAAAAAACATAGAACTCTACGCGCCTGCTTATCAAGGCAAAAAGGACCTGCTGGTTGCTCATGAAACAGTCGTTGCAATCGGTGAAAATTTAGATGCATTTGCTGATCACGCTGAAGTTTTTGACTACGCCAACCACATCGCTACACCCGGTTTTATAGACCAACACATACACATCACCGGCGCCGGCGGCAAAGATGGTTTTTCATCCATGACCCCGGAAATTCAGTTGAGCGAACTGATTGCATGCGGCACCACCACTGTAGTTGGACTCTTAGGAACAGACGGCACCGTGCGAAGCATTAAATCTTTATATGCCAAGGCCAAAGCGCTCGATCAAGAAGGCATAAGTGCGTATATGTTTACAGGATATTACGGGCTTGATTCTGTGACCATCACCGACAATTTGCAAAGCGATATGATTTTCATCGACAAGGTGTTGGGGTGCAAGATTGCCATCAGTGACATTCGCTCCTCCTACCCGACAGCCTTGGAATTGGCCCGCAAGCTGCGTGACGTGCGCGTGGGTGGTGGTATTGCCAACAAAAAAGGCATTTTACACATCCATTTGGGCAATCTGGATTCAAAAATGGATGTCCTTTTTGAACTCGTTAAAGACTACGGATTTCCTATTCAATCACTCTCTCCAACACACGTCGGGCGCACAAAACCCTTGTTCGAGCAAGCCATGGAATTTGCTAAAATGGGTGGCATCATCGACATCACCACAGGTGCGTCGAAATACACCGACCCGCATCTATCCGTCCTTTATGCCCTAGAAAACAATGTGCCTATGGAAAACATGACCTTCAGTTCAGACGGACACGCCGGGTTGACCAAAACGGATAGCAACGGCAAAGCCATTGGGGTGAAAAGTGCTCCTTTTGATCAAAATTATGGAGAAGTACGCAAACTGATTCAAACCGGAAAAGTACCCATTGAAGAGGCAATCAAACTCGTCACGAGCAATCCTGCACGCAACCTGGGTTTACCTAAAAAAGGGAAAATTGAAATTGGTTCAGATGCTGACTTGTGCATTTTCGACCAAGACTTTGAATTGCTGGATGTATTTGCAAGAGGCCGCAGAATGATGCATCGAAAGGAGATTCTGGTTAAAGGAAACTTCGAATAAGAGGAAAGCCATGAAAAAACTGCTCTACACCCAAATCGCCATTCTATCTACCCTCTTGCCACTGCTTGCGCAAGAGGTCAAAATGGACACTTATTCATTCGGAGAGGGACTGAATTTCAAAACCAAGGATGGGAACAGTTTGAAAATAACAAGCTACATTCAGCCAACCTTGGAAACCAAATTTTACACTGAAGGCGATGAAGGTGCTGAGAATCGTTTCCGAATGCGTCGGGCGCGTGTGCGCATAGATGGTGAAACAGCAAGTAAAAAATTCAGTTACCGTTTCCAATTCGACCTTACGGGTAACGGCGAATTTGAGGAACAAAACGGCCAATACCTCAACGATGCTGTGGTGAGTTACAATTTTATAAAAAACTGGAGTCTTTCTTTCGGACAACGGGCAACCTATACCGATAACCGAGAATTGCTGATGCTATCCAATACCTTACAATTGGTGGATCGAAGTAGGGTAACTTCTGCTTTTGCATCCATACGCGAATTCGGTTTTTTTCTGGACGGAAGAATCAAAACCGGACGCACCTCATTTTTGAAACCGTATTTTGTGCTTACCAACGGCGATGGCGGCAATGTGTTCAACAAAGACTATGGCGGATTGAAAGTAGGCGGGCGACTCGATTACCTACCTTTTGGGTTGTTTACCAATTTCGGTCAGTTCAGACAAGGCGACATCATGCGCGAATTGACGCCTAAACTTGTGGTGGGGGGAAATTTCAGCCAAAACTACGGTATGAGCAGTCGCCGCGGACGTGAAAGTGGAGCAATTTTGTATTTGAATGACCTCGACGAAATCGTGCTTCCCAATTTTACCAAATACGGCTTTGATTTTTTATTCAAGTACAAAGGCTTTTCAATGCTGGGCGAATTTGTAAAAACCGCAGCCACTGTGCCCGGGGAAATTACCAAGCGCATCCGCAACGACGGCTCTATTGCAACTACGTTCCCGGTTGGAGATACCGACAATATGGAAAATTACGTGAAAGGTCGCATGATGCTCGGCGAAGGCTACAACATCCAGATGGGTTACATTTTTAAATCGGGCATTTCCATTGATGCGCGCTACACCCATATCCGAGCAGATGAACACTCCTTTTTGAACAACGCCACTTTTTACAGCCGACCCAATTATTATACGCTGGGCGTCAGCAAATACCTGGACCGCAATTACGGCGCGAAAATACAAGCAGATTTCACTTTTGTTGAGGGCAAAAACATCAACAACAACCAAGGAAATTTCATCGGCGGAAATGAACTTATCGGTAGAATTATGCTCACGTTTGCCTTGTAAAATGAGAATACTTAACTACATAGCATTTCTCATTTTCAGCACAGGTTGCTCTGTTGCACAGTTCAATCCTGAACCCAAGAAAATTACTGATCGGTATTTTCCGGACAACAATACGATCCCGGATGTAACTCCTGCTTTGAAGAAGAGTAAAGGCTTCACCAATTATGAAGAATTTATGGCCTTCCTGAACGAGGAAAAGCGCAAGCATCCGGATTTAGTGGACATTCAATTCATCGGAAAATCTCAAAAAGGATTGGCGATTCCGTTAATTCGCCTGGAAAAAAAGATCCAGCAGACCCATAAAATCCGCGTTTGGATGCAAGGCGGATTGCACGGCAACGAACCCGGCAGCACAGAGGGCGTGTTGTATTTGATTCATCAATTGCTCAACAACCAAGCCTACCAGTATCTTTTTGAAAAGTTGGAGTTTGCAATAGTGCCTATGGCCAACATCGACGGTTATTTGAAACAAGACCGCTTCGCAGCCAATGGTTTGGATTTGAACCGCGATCAAACCAAACTAATGGCACCGGAAAGCGTTTCTTTGAAACAAGCCTTCTCCGATTACAAAGCCCATGTGGCACTTGACTTCCACGAATACAACCCCTACCGCCGTGATTTTGCCAAACTTGCCTCGTTCGGAATCACTTCCGCCTACGACGTGATGTTTTTGTATAGCAATAACCTCAACGTGCCTGAAAACATCCGAAAAGTGATTGATACCTGTTTCGTTGAAGAGGCCAGAAAAACGATGGACAAGCATGAGTTGCGCCACCACGACTACATCTCTACGCAGAACGATTGCGGGGAAATACACTTTCGTCAAGGGTCCACCAGTTCACGATCCAGCGCAACTTCATACGCATTAACCAGTTGCATCGCAGCACTGATTGAAGTTCGGGGAGTAAATTTAGGACGCACCTCGTTCAAAAGGCGCATCAACACCACGTTTTTGGTTGGACTTTCGTTTTTGGAAACCGCCTACAAAAACACAGAACTCATTTACAAACAAATCGAAATAGCTGCTAAGTCACAGCAAAAAGTAGTCGTTACCTCCACCATAAAGCCTACAGTCGATACGATTACTGTGATTGACATGGATAAATACGATTTGCTGCGCCTTCCCATTACCGTTCGCAACGTGAAAAATGTGCAAGCCAAATTGACCCGCCCTAAACCGGATGCCTACATTTTATCGAAAGAACTTTCGGAACTAGCCCAAAAGTTGCGCGTTTTGGGCTTGGAGGTACAGGCAATACAAGAAGATAGCGAGTACGATGTGGAAGTATATCGCGTCACTTCTTACCAAAAAGAGCCGGAGATCTACGAAAAAATGCAACTCCAAAACGTCGAAACTGAATTGATAAAGCGCAAGATAACTTTCCCGAAAGGCACATTTATCATTTATACCGACCAAAAAAACAAAGGTTTACTGTACGAAGTATTGGAGCCCGAAGCGCCAAATAGCTTCGTAAGTTTTGGTGTATTAAAAACCGCTCTCCACCAAGAGCTTCCTATTTATCGCTATTCGAAGAATTAAAATTTTCACCTCATGAAAAAATTACTCGTAATCATATTACCGCTACTTTCACTTACCACTTTTGGACAAGAGGAGGAAGAAGCAAAGAACAGCGCAAGTTTTCAAGCCGGTCAGGGATTCACATTCAAGTTGAACAATGGAGATTACCTGTTCAATATTGGAGGATTCATTCAACCCAACGTGATTTTGACCTACCCTGAGAACGGTCCTTTGGAAAGCAGACTCAATGTGGGAAGAGCCTTCTTTATGATTGGAGGAAGAGCAGTTAAGCAAAAACTAAGTTTCTTGGTGCAAACAGATTTCAGTGCGCGATCGCCCATGATGGATGCTTGGATTGCCTACCACCCAACTTCCTGGCTAACCATCACTGGTGGACAGAAGCAAAACTTTGTAAATACGCGAGAAATGCTCTATCGCGAAGACCGTTTGCAGTTCACGGACAGGAGTTTGAATAACCAAACCTTCAACCGCACAGGCCGGGAATTTGGTTTGTTTGTGGAAAGTAAGTTTGGTAAGAAATTCGGCATCGCCCCCAAATTATCGATGACATCCGGAGACGGTCGCAACTCATTCGGCGTAGATTCCAGAGACACAGACTACGGCGGTCTGAAATTTGGCGGTCGTCTCGATCTTTTTCCTTTGGGTTTTTTCAGCGAAGGCAATGATTTGTACACCCCTGATTTGATGCACGAGGAGTCGCCAAAACTATTGATTGGTGCTGCGGCAAGTCGAAATTTCGGAGCGAGTGACGCTGTTGGAGAAGGTCACGGCAATTTTTTCATGTATGACCGCGATGGCAAAATTCAATTACCCAATTACAACAAAATTGTTGCCGATGCTTTGATGAAATACCGCGGATTCTCTATGCTCTTGGAATACACCAATGCCACGGCCTCTGGATTGGATATGCTTTTCACCAACGATGCCTCGACCATTATTCTCGCACCCACACAAATTAGTGAGTACCTAATTCTGGGAACTGGACTTACCGGCCAATTGGGCTATGTTACCAAAAAAGGTTATAGTTTTGACCTGCGCTACGACAAGGCCAATCCTGAATTCCAAAAGAACGCAAACTCACTGCTTCATGAATTCAACAGCCTCACCTTGGGTTTGAGTAAATATTTTGATCGAAACAATGTCAAGGTTCAGGCGGCATTTTCAAGGACTACATTTCCAAATGCCGGACAAATTTTGGGAGGAAGTTTTTTGGTTCAAGTAGCGTTCTAATGAACAATACTTGAGCATGAAAAATTTGATTTTCTATTTTGCAAACCTCACCCTGATTCTGGCTATTTTCGTCATGAATTCTTGCACAAACGCCAACAATACAGGGAAAGTCATGCACGTACCAGATCACTTCGATTGGCAAGGTCACAGAGGCTGTCGCGGACTGATGCCGGAGAACAGCATCGAGGGATTTATACATGCATTACAATTCCCTATCCAAACCCTTGAATTGGATGTGGTATTGAGTCGGGATGAGGTAGTCATTGTGTCGCATGAACCTTGGTTTTCCGAAGAAATTTGCGCCTGTGAAGGCCTGGAGACCAAAAACATCTTCGAGATGAACTACGATGAAATCAAAAAAGTGGATTGCGGCTCGAAACCGCATCCAAGATTTCCCAACCAGAGCAAATTGAAAACGCACAAACCCTCACTTATTGAGGTGGTTACGGCAGTACGCAAACACTGCGAAAAAGAAAATTTACCTTTTCCAGCTTTCAATATTGAGCTAAAATCGCAACCGGAATGGGATGGTGTATATTTACCGGGCACGCGAACCTTTGTAGAACGGGTGTATCAAACCATTCGCGGCCTGGGCATCGAAGAAAACACAACCATTCAATCCTTCGACCCAAGAGTTATGAATACGTTCATGGCCATGCAGACCCAATTGCAATTTGCCTTTTTAACGGAAGAAACAGGCAAGCCATTGGTTCAGATGGAGGTTTTGGACAAATTGCCTCAAATCTACAGTCCTTATTTCAAAAACATCAATTCAGAGGAGGTAGTGCAATTGCAAAAAATGAAAATTCGCGTAATTCCATGGACGGTTAACGACAAAGAGGACATGAAATCCTTGCTTGAAATGGGCGTGAATGGAATTATTACCGATTATCCCAATTTGATCGGTGAATTACTGGAAGATCGCTAGAATTCCATGAGTTAATGACCTTACACGCTGCATAACCATTCGCTAATACTCCATACGTTTACTTCCTCGCTCGCGCAACAAAATCTCTACCTTTGCAGCAATGAGTTCACGCACTACTTGGTTTGTTGATGTTGTTCTTCCGCTGGCGGTGGATCGTCTATTTACTTATCGAGTGCCTTTTGAGTTGAATGAACACATTCAAAAAGGCGTTCGCGTGGTCGTGCCATTCGGAAAGACAAAATTTCAAACCGGCATTGTTTTAAACATCCACGAAAATCCGCCAAAGGATTATCAGGTGAAATATGTGGAATCCATTTTGGACGAAGC